>DXGM01000026.1 GCA_019113915.1 Candidatus Gordonibacter avicola | reverse complement strand
CCCCCCCCCCCCCCTTATTCTCCACTTCGTGGCGATATGGTTCTCCTGCCGACGCCGTGTGTGCTGGCGTGTTCGCGCTGCGGTACAATAGCGTCGATTTCACCAGTACACGTATGCGGGAAAGCGGAGCGACTATGCGCTACCTAACAGCGGGCGAGAGCCATGGGCCAGCGCTGACGGCCATTGTGGAAGGCGTGCCGGCGGGCATCAAAATTTCGGAAGAGCAAATTAACAGCGACCTGTCGCGTCGTCAGTCGGGCTACGGCCGCGGCGGGCGCCAGGGCATCGAGCGCGACCGCGTGGCGGTGACGGCTGGCGTGCGCTTTGGGCGGACCATCGGCTCGCCGGTCGCGCTCACGGTGGTGAACCGCGATTGGGAAAACTGGACCGACAGAATGGCCGCCTTCGGCGATGTGCCGAATGACCTGGTGCGCGAGGTGTCGCCGCGCCCGGGGCATGCGGATCTGGTGGGTGCTCTCAAAACGAACACCGACGACTGCCGCAACATCCTGGAGCGCGCAAGCGCCCGCGAAACGGCGGCGCGTGTGGCGGCGGCGGGCATCGCACGCGAGTTTTTGGCCGAGCTGGGCGTGGAGGTGTTCTCCTACGTGGCCTCCATCGGTGCGGCTGCGCTGGAGGAAGACGACCCATTGCTGGCCGCTCCCGACTACAAGCCGCTCGACATCGAGCTGTCCGACGTGCGCTGTCCCGATGAGGCGGCTACCGAGGCCATGAAGGCCGAAATCGACCGCGCCCGTGAGGCGGGGGAAAGCCTCGGCGGCACCTTCCGCGTGGTGGCTACGGGCCTGCTGCCCGGTGTGGGTGGCTACGCCACGGCGGGAGAGCGCCTGACCTCGCGCATTGGCGCGGCGCTATTCTCCATTCCGGCCATCAAGGGCGTGGAATTCGGCCTGGGCTTTGAGGCGGCGCGTCGCCCGGGCTCGCAGGTGCACGACCCCATCGTGCTCGACCGCCAGACGGGCTTCACGCGCGACGGCAACAACGCCGGCGGCCTAGAAGGCGGCATGACCACGGGCATGCCGCTCATTGTGACGGCAGCCATGAAGCCCATCCCCACGCTCATGACGCCGCTTTCCACGGTGAACCTGGACACGCTGGAGGTGGAGCAGGCGTCTAAGGAGCGCAGCGACGTGTGCGCCGTGCCCGCCTGCGCCGTGGTGGCCGAGGCCGAGGTGGCGTTTGTGCTGGCCGAGGCCTATTTGGAGAAGTTTGGCCGCGACAACATGACCGACATCAAGGCGGCGGTCAAGAGTTACCAGCAGCGTTTGAGGACGATGTCGCGGTGATGTTGGAAGACGGCTCCGAACAGGTGAGTGCGGTCGGCGATGCGCCGGCCGGCGCGAGCGGCGCACCTGGCACCCTCCACGCCTCCGCGCGTCCCGCGCCCGTGACCCTTCCCCCTTCCGCCTCTGCGCGCCCTCTCGTAGTGTCCGAGTTGGCGCGTCCGGTGTTCTTCGTGGGTTTCATGGGTGCGGGCAAGACGTCGGTGGCGCGCAAGCTGGCGCGCATCTGCGGCGTGGCCTCGGTAGACATGGACACCTATCTGGAGCGGCGCGAGGGTCGCCGCGTGAAGGAAATCTTCGCTGAACTGGGCGAAGAGGGCTTCCGCGCCATAGAAACCGACGTGCTGCGCGAACTGACGCAGAAGGAGCCGCTGCTCGTGTCGTGCGGCGGTGGGGTGGTGCTGCGTCCGGAAAATCGCGCGCTTCTGCGTGACGGCGGCTTCGTCATCTACCTGAAGGTGACGGCCGACGAAGCCGCATCGCGCATCAGCGACAAATCCACGCGTCCGCTGTTCAACGACCTGAACACGGCGCGCGCTACCATTGAGGGGCGGCTGCCGCTGTACGACGAGGTGGCCGACGCCGTCATCGACACGGCCGGCAAAAGCGTGGGCGTTATCGCGCGCGAGGTGCGCGGCGTGCTGGAGAGGGAAGGCATTCTGTGGCAACGAAAGTAATCGTGAACATTCCGGGTGAAACTCCCTACGACGTGCGCATTGGTGCGGGTGCGCTGGATGGCCTTGGGCAGCGCATGCGCGCGGTTGAGGCGCTAGCCAGCATGGAGCGTGTGCTGGTGATAACCGATGCGAATGTGGCGCCGCTCTATCGTGACCAGGCGAAAGCGTCGCTAGCAGCCGAGGGATTCCGCGTGAGCGACATCGTGGTGCCGGCCGGTGAGGAAACGAAGTCGCTCGCCGTGGCGGGTGAGATCTGGGAAGCCATGGCGCAGCTGTCGCTTGAGCGCGACTGCGTGGTGGTAGCGCTTGGCGGTGGCGTAGTGGGTGACCTGGCCGGATTCATCGCGTCCACGTATATGCGCGGGGTGTCGCTGGTGCAGGTGCCCACCACGCTGCTTTCCATGGTGGACTCGTCGGTGGGCGGCAAGACCGGCGTGAACCTGGCGGCGGGGAAGAACCTCGTGGGCACGTTCAAGCAGCCGGCCTACGTGTGCGCCGACACGTCGACGCTGGTCACGCTACCGGAACGCGAGTGGACGTGCGGCTGTGCCGAGGTGGCGAAGTCGGCTGTCATCGATTCCGACGAGTTCTTCTTTTGGCTGGTGGATGCGGCGGACGCGCTGGCTGCGCGCGACGAAGCAGTGGCCGCTGAGGCCATCGCGCGCTCGGTGGTGTTCAAGGCCGACGTGGTGGCCGCCGACAAAACCGAGAGCCGCGGCGTGCGCGAGTGCCTGAACTACGGTCACACGCTGGGGCACGCGGTGGAAACGCTGGCCGGTTACGGCACGTTCTCGCATGGCGCCGCGGTGGCCGAGGGTATGCGCTTCGCCGCGCGCTTGGGCGTGGCGCTGGTAGATACGCCGCTTGAACTGGTGGAATCGCAGGATGCACTGCTTGATGCGCTGGGGCTGCCGGCGCTTGCGTGGTCGGCCGAGCCGGAGGCGATGCTCGATGCCATGAAGCGCGACAAGAAGGCCCGCCACGGGCAGGTTCGTTTCGTGTTGCCGCGCGACGTGGGCGCGTGGGAGTTGGTGGATGTGGATGACGCCACGCTGCTTGAACACCTGGGTGCCTGGGAGCGCTCGAAAGGATAGGTACATGAAGAAGTTTCTCCTGATGAACGGGCCGAACCTCAACCTGCTGGGGGTGCGCGAGCCCGATGTGTACGGCACGGTGACCCTTGCTGATATCGAGCGCGAGGTGTGCGCGTACGCCGCCGAGCGCGGCGCGGAGGTGGACTGCTTCCAGTCGAATCACGAGGGCGAACTCATCGACCGGCTGCACGCCGCGCGCGGTGTGTACGACGGCATCGTGTACAACCCCGGCGCCCATACGCATTATTCCTACGCGCTGCGCGACGCGGTGTCGTCCATCGACGTGCCCACGGTGGAGGTGCACCTCTCCGACATCAGTGCGCGCGAGGAATTCCGCCGCGTGTCGGTGATTGCGCCTGTGTGCGTCGCCCAAATCAAGGGCAAGGGGAAGGAAGGCTACAAGGAGGCCATTGATGTGCTGCTCGCCCGCTGATGCCGCGCCCCGGCTCGCGCGCCTGCGCGAGGCGTGTGCTGACAAGGGCATTCGCACGTTTTTCGTGCGGGATACGTCGAACATCGCGTGGCTGACGGCCTTCGACGGCGTGTTCGACGACGAGGACGCCCACGCACTTGTGGTTACGCCCGAGGCCGCCGTATTACACACCGACTCGCGCTACAGCGCGGCCGCGCGGGCGGCCGCCGCGCGCGAGGGCGCTGTGGTGGTGGACGACTCCCGCGCGACCCACGCCGCGTTTGTGGCTGAGCAGGTGCAGCGCGAGGCGAGCGGGGAAGGTGTGGAAGGTGGCGAACGCGAGGCGGGCGCTCCTGTCGTTTCCGCTGGCCCTCTCGGCATCGAGGATTCCATCGCCCTTGCCGAATACCGTGCCCTTGAGGCCGCGTTCGCCGAGGCTCCCGTGCGTCCCGAAATGCGCGAGACCAGCCGCTTCGTCCTGAATTTCCGCGGCGTGAAGGAGCCCTGCGAGATTGACCGCCTGCGTGCGGCGCAAGCCATCACGGATGCCGCGTTCACCCACATCATTGGCTTCATGCGCCCCGGCCTTACCGAGCGCGAGGTTCAGATAGAGCTGGAAGATTTCATGCGCCGCCACGGCGCCGAGGGCCTGGCGTTCCCCTCCATCGTGGCCACGGGTGCGAACGGTGCGAGTCCGCATGCCATTCCCGGCGACACGGTGCTTGAGGCGGGCCAGTGTGTGGTGCTCGACTTCGGCGCGCGGGCGTGCGGCTACTGCTCCGACATGACGCGCACGGTGTTCCTCGGCGAACCCGACCAGTGCATGCGCGCAGCCTACGAGGCTATTCGCGCCGCAAACGAGCAGGTAGAGGCGCTACTTCACCCCGGCATCACCGGCAAGGAGGCTCACGAACTGGCTGAGCGCGTTCTCGCTGACCATGGCTTCGAGGGCAAGATGGGCCACAGCCTAGGCCACGGCGTCGGCATCGACATCCACGAGGAGCCCAACCTCTCCCCGCGCAACCCAAATCCCCTCGTTCCCGGCAACGTGGTCACGGTAGAGCCCGGCATCTACCTGCCCGGCGAGTTCGGCATGCGCCTGGAAGATTTCGGCGTGATCACCCCTGAAGGTTTCTCGGTTTTCACGCAATCAACGCACGACATGGTTATAATATAGCAGTTTGAACGCAGGGCGGGCGGCGCGCGGAAGGCCCCCGCAAACGAAAGGAATACCGACCTATGGCAATTTCTACCGCCGATTTCAAGAACGGCATTTGTATCGAGTACAACGGCAAGCTGTGCACCATCGTGGAGTTTCAGCACGTCAAGCCCGGCAAGGGTGGCGCCTTCGTCCGCACGAAGCTGCGCGACATCCGCTCCGGCCGCGTGGTGGACTACACCTTCAACTCCGGCACAAAGTTCGACTCCGTGCGCCTGGAGACGAAGAAGATGCAGTACCTCTACAACGACGGTGCCGACTTCTACTTCATGGACAACGACACGTTTGAGCAGCTGGCCATCCCTGCCGACACCGTGGGCGAGGCGTCCAAGTGGCTCAAGGAGAACGACGAGGCTTCGCTGCTGTATGCCGCCGATGACTTGATCAGCATTGAGCCGCAGATGTTCGTGGAACTTGAAGTGACGCACACCGAGCCTGGCTTCAAGGGTGATACCGCCACCAACACCACGAAGCCCGCAACGCTGGAGACCGGCGTGGAGCTGCAGGTGCCGACGTTCGTCGAAATCGGCGACGTCCTCCAAATCGACACCCGCGACGGCCGCTTCATCAAGCGCGTGTAACGTTCCGGCGGCCTACGGCCGCCGGAACTGCTCGACGCTGCGAACGACCAGCGCTACAAAAAACGCCGCCTACCTGGGCGGCGTTTGTGCGTTATTATAGGCTTCACTTTATCGTAGGTTCGTGTACATCACAGCAAAGCGTCATTCGAGCTCAAGTTTAGTACCCCTCAACCTTCCAAACTCCAGCGCGGGTGCTTCCCTCGCGAACGAGGCGGCCTGACTTTCTAAGGTTTGCTATGGTTCGTTCGATGGTGCGTTGGGGGATGCCGGTTGCCTCGGCTATGCCGGCCACGGTCATGTGAGGGTTGTTCCTCAGAAGATCAAGCACCTTCTCTTCACGAAGGTCTGCCTCACTGGCTCGACCTGCGTAAGGCGCAAGCGCATCGCGGATTACCTCAAGCATGAATTCGACAAACGTCTCGCACGTTCCCTCTTCGTTACTCTTAGCGAGTGCTGCATAGTATCCCTGCTGTCTCTCAAGGATCACGCTCTCAACGGGTAGCCATGCCAAAGCCGGACGCCAGTGCGCTAAAAGCAGCGTATGCCAAAGCCTTCCAGTTCTTCCGTTTCCGTCCAAAAACGGATGGACGAACTCGAATTCATAATGGAAGACACAAGACATGAGCAGCGGATGAAGGTCGGTCTTGTTCATCCAACCGAACAGGTCTTTCATGACCTCGGGTACGTAGTTTGCTGGCGTGCCCGCATGAATAAGCCGATCTCCATCAAACACGCCCGCGTTCTTCGAACGAAACGAGCCAGCCTCTTTCACAAGGCCATCCATCATCACTCGGTGCGCACGTAAAAGGTCATCAAGGCTGAAGGGGTCAAGCTCATTCATGAGGTCATAGGCGCGCTTCGCATTCTCTACTTCGCGAATGTCATCTGCATCTCCCAGCACCTTCTTGCCGTTGATAATGGCAGTTACCGTATTCTCGCTTAGCGTGTTGCCCTCAATCATGAGTGATGAGCGTATGGTTCTTATCCTCAGTTCGCGATGGAGATGAAGGTTACTTACCAGGCCTGATGCCGGGAGGGCGCCCACCATCTCCGCCACTTCCATGGCGAGAGAGTCAATTCTTGCCGTTCTCTTAAAAGGCGGTTCGTAGCCCATATACGCCCCTTTCTTTTACCGCCACTATTTTACCGCCAATGGCGGTAAAATAGTGATCACCTTTTGGGAATGTTGGTTGTTGGTTTCCCTTGCAGTGATTGGAGAACTTGGAATCAATCTCGCGAATACTATCAACGCGTTCCTGAAACAGTCTGTGCGTGTGGGAGGGCTTCCGCTCAATGTGCGTCTTAACGAATCCGATAAAGAAACCATTCTTGCAATGATTGAGGCTGAGAGTCTGGCCAGTGATCCAGATGTTAAACGCTAACTCAGATGTCGAAGATGCTCTGGCGGAGTTGAAAAGATAAGCTTTGACATCATTTTCATGTCACAATTCAAATTGGTGTTGACGCTCACCAGATCTGGTTCGCATAGCGACCTGTTTGGAAAGTAAGAGCAACGCCGGCACCGGCGGGGTAGGGTAGGGCGGATTCTCCGCCATCCACCCCGCCGCCACTCCACCTGCCACCCCTCCCTCGCGCCTCCTGCCCCGTGTATTCTGTTGCTTGCCGGTGAATTTCGCGGGCTTCGTTCCTTGGGGCTTTTCCTTCCTCTATAATCGGTTATTCGATCTTTGACTAACTGCAAACTGAAGGGGGTGTGAGTTCATGCCGAGACTCCAAATCATGGATACCACGATCCGCGACGGCCAGCAGAGCCTGTGGGCGACGCGCATGCAGATTGGCGATATGCTGCCAATCTTGCCGAAAATGGACCGGGTCGGGTACTGGGCCATTGAGGCGTGGGGTGGCGCAACGTTCGACACGTGCCTGCGCTTCCTCGACGAGAACCCGTGGGAGCGCCTGCGGTCCATCAAGGCTAACACGCCGAACACGCCGCTTGCTATGCTGTCGCGCGGCCAGAACTTGGTAGGATACAAGCACTATTCGCGCGAGATCTGCAACCGTTTCATCAAGGCTGCCAAGCGCAATGGCGTGCACGTGTTCCGCGTGTTCGATGCCCTGAATGACATCCGCAACGTCGTGGACAACGCCGAAGCCATCAAGGAATGCGGCGGCCACTTCGAAGGCGCCATTTCCTACACCATGTCGCCTGTTCACACGCTCGACAGCTACCTGGATTACGGCCAGAAGCTCAAGGACCTGGGCGCGGACTCCATTGCCATCAAGGACATGGCCGGCATGCTCACCCCCTACCGCACCGAGCGCATGGTGAAGGCGTTCAACGCGGAAATTGGCCTGCCGCTGCACATCCACTGCCACTACGTCGGCGGCATGGCTCCCGCTAACATTATTAAGGCGGCCGAGGCGGGCGCGGCCATCGCGGACACGGCTCATGCGCCGCTCGCGTTCGGCAACTCGCACCCCGCGGTGGAAATGATTGTGGCTGCCCTCCAGGAAAGCCGTTACGACACGGGTCTTGATCTGGACTTGCTGTTCGAAATTGCCGAATACTGGGAGGGTGTGCGCAAGCGTGGTCACTACAAGCGCGGCGTGTCTTCGCTCACGCACATGCAGGTGTACTCGCACCAGGTGCCCGGCGGCATGATGTCGAACCTCGTTTCGCAGTTGGAAATCCAAAACGCTGGCGACCGCCTGCCCGAGGTCATGAGGGAAATCCCCAAGGTGCGCGCCGAGGTGGGTTACCCGCCACTCGTCACGCCCCTGTCCCAAATTGTGGGCACCCAGGCCGTGTTCAACGTGCTTACTGGCAAGCGCTGGAGCGTTGTGTCCAAGGAAATGAAGGACTACATCTGCGGTTACTACGGCAAGGCTCCGGGCCGCATGGACAAGGACATCGTGGCGAAGGTGGTGGGCAACTCCGAGATGCTGCCGCCCGACGTGGCACCCGGCTCGCTGGTAACAACCACGTACTCCCAGGTGGAAGACGAAATTGGCGACCTCGCGAAGAGCGAAGAGGACGTGCTCATGTATGCGCTCTTCCCCAACGAGGCGCGCACGTTCTTGAGCAAGCACCGCACATCCGAAAAAGTCGACTTCCTCATGGAGCAGGAGTCGAGCAGCACCAAGGAGGACGATTACGTGGATATCAATCAGATTCGCGAGCTGGTTCGCGTTGCCGAAGAAAGCGGCGTCGGCGAAATCGTAGTTGAGGAAGAGGGCACCCGCATTGCCGTGCGCATGCCTGGCACGCTGTCCTCCGATGCCATGGTGGCGGCTGCGGCTGCGGCTCCGGTGGCGGCCGTTGCCCCTGCTCCCACGCCTGAAAGCGCGGCGGCTGCCGCGGCTGATGACGGCGTGGATCGTCCGTCCAACTGGTACTGCGTGACCGCCCCCATGGTGGGTACGTTCTACGCGGCCCCCGCGCCCGGCGAGCCACCGTTTGTGCAGGTGGGCGACGAAGTTGCCGCCAACCAGACGCTCTGCATCGTGGAGGCCATGAAGCTCATGAACGAGATCACGGCTGAGGAAATGGGCACGGTGCGCGAAGTGTGCCTCGAGGACGCTTCGCCCGTTGAGTTCGGCACGCCGCTCTTCTATATTGAGCCCCACGGCGCGCCCGCCCCGGCCCCGGAGACGGCGTAATGTTTAGCAAGATTTTGGTAGCGAACCGCGGCGAGGTGGCGCTGCGCATCATGCGCGCCTGCCGCGAGTTGGGTGTGAAAACGGTCGCCGTGTACTCCACCGAGGACGCCGAAACCTACCCGGTGAAATATGCCGACGAAGCCGTGTGCATCGGCCCTGCTCAGGCGAACAAGAGCTACCTTATTATGGCGAATATCATCGCGGCGGCGAAAACCACCGGGGCGGAGGCCATCCGCCCCGGCTACGGCTTCTTGGCCGAAAACGCTGATTTCGCGCGCGCCTGCGTGGAAAACGACCTGGTATTCATTGGCCCCTCGGCCGATTGCATCGAGCGCATGGGCGACAAGAGCATGGCCCGCGAAACCATGAAAGCGTGCGGCGTGCCCACCGTTCCTGGCTCCGACGGCTGCATCGAAACGGCCGCCGAAGCGAAGGCATTTGCCGACACCGTGGGCTATCCGGTGCTGATCAAGGCCACGGCTGGCGGCGGCGGCAAGGGTATGCGCGAGGTGCACGATCCGGCCGACCTGGAGTCCCAGTACCAGGCCGCGCGTACCGAGGCCGGTGCCGCGTTCGGCAACGACGGCGTGTACCTGGAGAAGTTGGTGCTGCGCCCCCGTCACGTGGAGGTGCAGGTGCTGGCCGACGACTTCGGCAATAGCATTGCGCTCTGCGAGCGTGACTGCTCCGTGCAGCGCCGCCACCAAAAACTTATTGAAGAGGCGCCCTCGCCGGCGCTTGACGAGGAACTACGTCGTGCCATGGGTGTGGCGGCCATCAAGGCCGTGCGCGCCGTGGACTACAAAAACGCCGGCACCATTGAGTTTTTGCTGGACGAGCGCGGGCATTTCTACTTCATGGAAATGAACACGCGCGTGCAGGTGGAACACCCAGTGACCGAGCAAATCACGGGCACCGACATCATCAAAGAGCAGCTGCGCATTGCCGCCGGCGAGCCCATGAGCTGCGCCGAGCGCGCGCCGTTCACGCCGTTTGGCCACGCGATGGAGTTCCGTATCAACGCCGAAGACCCTGCGCACGGCTTCCGCCCGTGCCCCGGCACCATCACGAAATTCGAGCCCCCGGCGGGCCCCGGCGTGCGCGTGGAAAGCTACGTGCGCACTGGCTCGCGCATTTCGCCCTATTACGACTCGCTTGTGGCGAAGCTTATTGTGTATGGGCAGGATCGCGAAGAGACCTTGGCGCGCGGCCGCCGCGCCCTCGACGAATTCGTTATTGAGGGCATCGAAACCACCATTTCGTTTCATCGCCGCGTGCTGGACAACGCCGTGTTTTGCGCCGGCGACGCGACGACTGATTTCATCGAAACCCAGATGGGAGACGTGTTATGACAGAGCTGAACCTTGACGGCATGGCGCTTGCGCCGGGCGTCGTTGAGACTATCGTATCCATCGCCGCCAACGAGGTGGAGGGCGTCGCATCCGTCGGCCCCGCCGCCGCTGGCGGCCTGCGCTCCGTGTTTGCCGCGAAGCCGTCCACGCAGGGCATTGACGTGGCTGTGGGCGAAGATGACAAGCTGAATGTGTCGGTGCGCATTGATGTGTACTACGGTCATGTATTGCCCGATCTGGCCGCCAACGTGCGCCAGGCCGTGGCCGACGCCGTGGCCAGCCAGGTGGGTGCCCAGGTGGGCAGCGTGGATGTGTACATCGACGGCATCCAGTTCGCCAATTAGGGGCCGCTGAGCATCCATGGCTAAACGACACGAACGAACCCGCGCCCGCCGCTCGGCGCTCGCGCTGCTCTACACAAGCGAGATTACCGACGAGGGCGCTACTAAGATTGCCGAAGAAGGCCGCTTCCTTGCCGAGGACGGGCCGCTGCCCGAGTACGCTGCCGCGCTCGTGCGCGGGGTGGAGGCGCACCGCACTGCCATCGACCGGCACCTGGCAGCCACGTCCGAGAACTGGTCGCTCATGCGCATGCCCATCGTGGACCGCTCCATCTTGCGCCTGGCTGCCTACGAGATGATGTACGTGGACGACGTGCCTACGTCCGTCACCATAAACGAGGCTGTTGAGCTGGCAAAAGACTACGGTGGGGAAGATGAGTCGCCCCGCTTCGTCAACGGCATCTTGGGCCGCATTGCGAAAATTCTCGAAGAGGAAAAGGCGGGTGCGCTGTCGCCCGCAGCGGCACCGGTTGCTGAAGCTGTGGAACCGGAAGCAGCGGAACCTGCAGCGACACCGGTTGCCGAACCCTCAGTAGCGGAGGTGGCAAAGCCGGTGGAAGCTGCTCCGGACGCGCCGGCCGCAGAAGAAATCGCGGCCGCTGCATCTGCTGAGGCGTCGAAGGAGGCGTGAGGTGGCGCAGCAATCCTACGAGACGTTTGATCAGGTGAAAAACCGCCTCGACGAAATTGTTGAGGCGGTTGGTTCCGACGATCTGCCCCTCGACGACGCGCTCTCCCTCTATGAGGAAGCCGTGGGTCTGGGCCTGCGCGCAAGCGAACTGTTGGAAGCGGACATCGAGGAACGCGACGCCGCCGAGGCCGAAGCGTCCCTGACCGCCGAGGGCGCGGAAGGCGCCGAGGGCGCGAACGCCCCCGCCGCCGAAGCCGCCTCCGACACCGCCTCCACGCACAACGCCGAATCCCCAGCTGAGAACGAACCCGAGGCCGACACCGCGGCCGCGCCGATGCCGGCATAACGCCGGGACGGGAGCTTGGTTATGGAGCATCGCATTCTGGACATGGTGTCGTCGCCCGCCGACCTCAAGGTGCTATCAAACGAGGAGTTGGCTATCCTCGCGCGCGAGGTGCGCGAGGAAATTATCACCGTCACGTCCGAAACGGGCGGCCACGTGGGTTCGTCGCTCGGTGCCGTGGAAATCATCCTGGCTGTTCACAGCCTCATTAACTGCCCGAAGGACAAGTTCGTTTTCGACGTGGGGCACCAAGCCTATGCGCACAAGCTGGTCACCGGGCGGCTCGATCAGTTCAAAACGCTGCGCACCTACGGGGGCCTCTCCGGCTTCCCGAAGCCCGGCGAAAGCCCCTGCGATGTTCATCCGTCCGGCCACGCGTCCGACTCGCTGTCGGTGGCGCTCGGGCTGGCGAAGGCGCGCGATTTGTCCGGCACCGACGAAAAGGTGGTCGCGCTCATTGGTGACGCTGCGCTGTCCGGCGGCATGGCCTTCGAAGCCTTGAACCACATCGGCCAAGCTCAGACGCCCCTTGTCATCATCCTGAACGACAACGAGATGTCCATCTCGCGCAACGTGGGCGCCCTTATGAAGCACCTCGGCTACATGCGTGCCTCTTCGCAGTATCGCCAAACGCGCGACTCGGTGCAGGAAGTGCTCGAAAGCAGCGGCGCCCTTGGCACGGCACTCGCGAACTTCGGGCGCAACGTGAAAGAGTCTATGAAGCAGTTCGTGCTGCCGCGCGCGATGATCTTCGAGCAGTTGGGCATCCTGTGTACCGCGCCCATCGACGGCCACGACATCGGCGCGCTCAGGGAGACGCTGGCCACCGTGCTGGCCACCGACGCGCCCGTGCTCATGCACGTGGTAACGCGCAAAGGTGCAGGTTACGCGCCCGCCGTGCGCGAACCCGAGAAGTTCCATGGCATTGGCCCCTTCAACATTGAAACGGGCGAGTTGAAGAAAAAGCCCGCCTCAGCACCCTCCTACACCAGTGTGTTCGGAAAGGCACTTATTGAGGAAGCTCGCCGCGACGACCGCATTGTGGCCATCACGGCCGCCATGAAGGATGGCACCGGCCTGTCCGCATTCGCTGAAGCATTCCCCACGCGCTTCATCGACTCGGGCATTGCCGAAGAGCACGCCGTGGGCCTGGCGTCGGGCTTGGCGGTGGGCGGCATGAAGCCTGTGGTGGCCATCTATTCCACGTTCCTGCAGCGTGCGCTCGATCAGCTCATCATCAACAACGCGCTGCCGAACCTGGACGTGGTGTTTGCCATCGATCGCGCGGGCATTGTGGGCGAAGACGGGCCGACGCACCACGGCATGTTCGACCTTGCCTATACGCGCATGGTCCCCCATATGCGCGTGCTTGCCCCGTCTGACGAGGCCGAACTCGTGCACGCGCTGCATACGGCGCTGGCGCTGGGCGGCCCGTTCGCCATCCGCTATCCGCGCGGATCGGCCGAAGGTGTGCCGCTGCCCGATGAACCCGAGGTGCTGGAAGTGGGCCGCGCACGCGTGATGCGTGAGGGCAGTGACGTAGCCATTCTGGCATTCGGTCGCATGGTCTCGCGTGCCCGCGGTGCGGCAGAGTTGCTGGCCGCACGCGGCATTGAAGCGCGCGTCGTGGACATGCGCTGGGCCAAGCCGCTTGACGCAGACGAAATTGCGCGCGCCGCGCAAACGCGCCTCGTGGTGACGGTGGAAGGTGGCATTTGCGCGGGTGGTGCAGGCGAAGGTGTGCTGGCTGAGTTGTCGCGTCAAGGCAGCGACGTGCCCACGCTCGTGCTGGGCATTCCCGACACGTTCGTTCCCCAAGGTAAGGCGGATCTTTTGCTTCACGACTTGGGCCTCGACGCCGAAGGCATCGCCGCCTCCATTACGAAGCGCCTGAACGCCCAGGACAAGTGATGTGCGCCGCAACTTTACCTAAACTTGATCTTCCCGTTGCTCCTATTTAACAATGAATCACTACTATAATTCTGAGTGCTCTTTAACGGAAAACGAAAGGGGATGGTAGTGGGCTTCGATCTGGGTTCGTTTGTCGCCGCGCTTGCGGGCGACCCGGTGCTTGCGCTTATTGTGGTGCTGACGCTGGGTGCTACGGTGGTAAACGGGGCAACCGACGCGCCGAACGCTATCGCTACGGTTGTCGGTACGAAGGCTATGCGTCCCGGTCCAGCCATTGCAATGGCTGCCGTCTGCAACTTCGTTGGGTTGGCGGGCATCACCATGATCTCGTCGGCCGTGGCCGCCACCATCTTCAAAATGGTGGACTTCGGCGGCGATAACCACGCGGCGCTTGTCGCTCTGGCCGCTGCTATGGTGGCCATCATCGTGTGGGGCGTGGTGGCCTGGTACTTCGGCATTCCCACGTCACAAAGCCATTCGCTCATCGCGGGCATCACCGGCGCGGCCATTGCGCTGCAGGGCGGTCTTGCTGGTGTGAACGGTGCCGAGTGGATGAAAGTGGTCTATGGCCTGGCCATTTCCACGGTGCTCGGGTTTGGCACCGGGTGGTTATTCACGCGCCTCATCAAGCGAACGTGCGCAAATGCAAACCGCCGCAAGGCCAACGAATTCTTCAAGTGGGCCCAAATCATCTCAGGTGCGGGCGTGGCAATACTTCATGGTGCGCAAGACGGCCAGAAGTTTTTGTCGCTGTGCATGCTTGGCATCATGCTGGCCATGACCGGGCAGTCGGGCGGCGACGTGACGTTCCCGTTCTGGCTCGTGCTGCTGGTGTCGGCCGTCATGGCGCTTGGCACGGCCGTGGGCGGCAAGAAAATCATCAAGTCCGTGGGCATGAACATGGTGAAAATGGAGCAGTACCAGGGCTTTTCTGCGTGCCTGTCCGCCTGCTTCTGCATCGGCCTGGCAACGTTCACGGGCCTGCCGGTGTCCACGACGCACACCAAAACCACGGCCATCATGGGCGTGGGCGCCGAGAAAAGCCTCCGCAACGTGAAGTGGGGCCTCGCCGGACGCATGGTATTCACCTGGATACTCACGTTCCCCGGCTGCGGTTTGCTCGCGTTCGCGTTCACGCACCTCTTCCTCACATTCTTTTAGGTTTCGGTGGTCTGACGGCAGAACAAAAAACCAGGCCACGCCGCGACACAGAAAGGCCCTGGCACCCGCCGTGTGCGGACGTGCCAGGGCCTTCCCAATAACTCACCTACGCCAACCCAGTAGCGCAGGTGCGCTAGTCCTCTTCCACCACGTCGGCGTCGGGGGCGTTCTTCTTCACGCTTTCGATGCCGTTTTTGCACGACTCCTTCGACTTATACGTCTCAGACGTGGCGATGATCTCGCCATTTCCCGCCTTCAGTACGAAGTGATAGCCCGCGCCGGTCTTCTTGATAACGAATTTACCCATGGCCTTCTCCCTTTGTCCGAGTATTCTCGCGCTGCGGAAATCATACTCCCGGAGCAGGGCGCGAAGAGGGCCGCGCGGCGCGGTTCACCCATCGTTTGAAGTCACGCGGCCCGCCGCACGCGCTGCACGCCACAAGCGCGCCGCAAACGCCTTACGCCTCGATGCGCTTCTCCATGATGAAGTCGTCCATGATGAAGCCCTGGCCGATGTCGGTTTCCACGGAGTCGATGGTCTCGAACCCCTTGCCCTTGTACGCGCGTACGCCCAGGTCGTTGTACTTGTTCACCGTGAGATACATCGCGGAAAGCCCGCGCTCGCGGCACAGGTCCTCGTAGAAGCGAATGGTCTGCGAGGCGAACCCGTGCCCGCGTTCCTCGGCACGCAGATAAATCTTCGAAATGAAGAACCGGTTCGTCTCTGGTTCCACGTGGCCGCCCGTGTAGCCCGCGATGCGCCCGTCTTCCGGTACGCGCAAAAACCAGTATTCGTAGGCGTGCTCGCGCATGTCGCGCTCGATGGCCTCAAGGCTTTGGAACTGCTCCACCATGTAGTCGGTCTGCGCCTCGCCAATGAGTGCCGGCCAGTACTCGTGCCAAATCTCGTCAGCCAGCGCGGCCAGCGCTGCCTTGTCCTCAGAACTCGTCACGGGAACAAACTCAATCGTCATGTGTATCTCCTTCCTTATACCCCTCTACTTTACCGCAACCCGCCGCCCACCCATCGCTCCCCGGGGATGATTTCGCCGCCGTTCGGTGCGCAGAGGTGCGCCACGCCGCACCCGCGACTTGCATCTGGTCGCTAATGAGATATAATCCTATTTGACTTACACTACAGTTAAGCGACCATCAGAGGAGCGTCTATGAGCACAGCCACCGGAAAGCGGACCAGTGCGGCGGCCCCGCCCACGCGCAACACCATACAGCGAGCCCTTGTGCTGGAGGCGGTGCGTTCGCTGCATAATCACCCCACGTCAGCCGACGTGTACGACGTCGTGCGGGCGAAGCATCCGAACATCTCGCGCGCCACGGTGTATCGCAACTTGGGCGTGTTGGCGAACCGCGGGGAAGTGCTGCGCGTGGAGGTGCCGAACGGCGCCGACCGCTACGACTTCTTTAACGAGCCGCATTACCACGGGAAGTGTCGCGTGTGCGGCGGCGTGTTCGACATTGACATGCCCTATCAGGAAAACCTGTTAGCCCAGGTGGTCGACTCGTATGGCTTTACCATTGAAGGCCACGAAATCATCTTCGACGGAGTGTGCGCCGACTGCCGCGCTGCCGCCCAACGCGGCTAGCCCGGGCCGCTCGACGCGCCGTGGTTGCGCGTTCGTAAAGGTAACGACTTGATAGCCCTGTTTTCAACCACCCTCCTTACGTTATAGTATGGGGGGTGGTGTTTTTTGACGCTCCACCCGCACGGGATCACGTTGAAACAATCAAAAGGAGGGATGGCGCGCACCGTGTTCGAATCTGTGGGAAACACCCCCGCTCAGCATGACGAAAACGACAACTGCACGCTCCCTCAGTCCTTCCACGCCAGCGCACCCGCGCAGCTTACCAACAACGGGGAAGCGGAGTTGCGCAATGCACTCGAAGCCGAAAGCATGGTGCTGCGGTGCGCCCACGAGCTGTATCGTGTGTGCGATATCGACAGTGCAGCCGACATCATGCTGAGCACGCTCGGGGCGTATTTCCAGGCCGATCGCACCTACCTCATGCGCTTCCACGGCGATCTGATGTCGAACACGCACGAGTGGTGCGCTTCCGGGGTAATACCTTATAAAGAGAGCCTTCAGGGTGTGACTCGCTCCATTGTTGAGCGATGGGCGCCGTTCCTTGAAAACGGCGAATGCCTCATCATTGAAAACGTTGCTGCACTACCGTTAGGATCGGCCGACCGCGAAGCGCTCACTGCCCAAAGCATCGATAGCGTGGCGGCGGCTCCCCTTGAACGAGATGGCAAAGTGGTAGGGTTTCTTGGTATCGACAACCCCGCGCGGTCGCTCGTGCGTAATGTGTCTTCACCGCTAAAAACGCTCGCGTACTTCTTCATGATGACGGAGAGGCGCATAGAAACGGAGCGTCGCCTCACGCTCATGAGCTACCACGACGAGTTGACCGGCCTCTACAACCGCAACCGCTATTTGGTGGATCTTGAGCACCTCAAGAAGGCAAAGGAAGGCTCGCTTGGTATTGCTTTTGTGGATGTGAATGACCTCAAGGAGACGAACGATGTGTACGGCCATGCGTGCGGCGACGAAGTGCTCGTTGCCTGCGCCGCAACCTTGGCCGATGCGCTGCCGGGTGCCGACCTTTACCGCATCGGCGGTGATGAGTTTGTGGCGCTCGTGCGTAACGTGGACGAAGCAAGTTTCTCCCGCATGACGTCCGCACTTGAGCGCGCCTTTCCCTGTACGACAGAGGGCGAAGGGCCTGGTGGAGACCGCGTGGCTATCGGTGCTCAGTGGTCGGCGCGCCCGTCCGACGTCTCCGCCTTACTGGCGGCTGCCGATGCCGAAATGTATGCGCGCAAGCGTCGCTACCATCTGGAAAAGGCGCTGTCGGGGCGTTTGCTACAAGTGGTTGGAGACGAGACGCCCGACCACGTAACTGCCTCCGTCAGCTTGGGTGACGTGGCGCGTCTCGAGCGCGAGCAGGCTGCCACCTACGACAACCTCCCCGGGTTTGTCGCGCGCTATCGCGTAAGTCCGCAGGGGCTTAAGCTTTTGTACGGCAATGAACGCTTTGTCGACTTCTTTGGTGCGGTGGACGACCCATTGACGGCCAAGCTGTTTCAGAAAAACCTCGATTTCAACGCCGACGTGGTGAAACAGTTCTTCTCGCGCATCCTTAGAGGCGAGTCGGTGTCCTTCGACGTGGAGGCCATCAGTCGCGCCAACGAGAAGGCGTCCTTCCGCGTGTACGCGGACTGTGTGGACTGGATTGAGGGTGACCCCGTGTATCTGGTGTTGTACCTGGACACCACTGAAACCGAGCGGCAGCGCCGCCGCGCCGAAGAGGCTGCCGAGCGTCTGCGTACGCTGGCCTACGTTGACTCAGTGACCGGTGGACGTAACCGCACCAGCTTTGAGGCCGACGCAGGTGCTGCCGTGAAGGCCGCGCCGCCGGGCACCTATGCACTTGTGGCGCTTGACGTGGACAAGTTCAAGGTAGTGAACGACCAGTTCGGCCTGGACGCGGGCGATGCCGTGCTGCGCGCCGTGCATGAAAGTATTGACGCACACCTGAGCGAAGGTGAGTTGGCGGCCCGCATTTCGGCCGACCTTTTCAACCTGCTGGTGAAAGCGGACCAAGCCGAGCGTGTGGCCGCGCGCGTGGAAGAGGTGGCCGCCGCCGCAAATGCGGGACTCACCTTGGGAAATGCGCAGGCCTACCTGCTCACGCTCACGGCGGGCATCTACGTGGTGGACGATCCTGCGCTACCCATGATGCAGATACAAGACCGCGCCAACGTGGCCCTCAGCAAGGCGTCGTCCGGCGTGCGCACGGGCCGGCTGAGTTCATGCCGCTTCTACAATAACGAAGACCGCGTGCGCCTCGCCCACGAAAAGGATGTGGAAGGTCGCATGCGTGCGGCCCTCGAAGCTGGCGAGTTCATCGTGTATCTCCAGCCCAAGCTTGACCTGCGCCGCGGCGTGATAGCCGGCGCCGAGGCGCTCGTGCGTTGGCGCGACCCCGAGCGCGGGCTGGTGCCGCCCAACGACTTCATCCCGCTGTTCGAGCGCAACGGTTTCATTGTGGAGCTTGACTTGTACGTGTTTGAGCAGGTATGTCTTCTTCTGCACGACTGGCTTGTCGCGCGCCGCCGCCCCGTGCCGGTGTCGGTGAACCTCTCGCGCGTGCACCTGCGCGACCCGCACTTCCTCAACCGCTTCGAGGAGGTGCGCCACCGCTGCGGCGTGCCGGCCTCGCTCATCGAATTCGAACTCACCGAAACGCTAGTGTTTGACAACCCGCAGCTGCTCACCCACGTTATCGACGCCATCCATCGGGTGGGTTACACCTGTTCACTGGACGATTTTGGCAGCGGCTATTCGTCGCTGAACGTGCTCAAAAACCTGGAGGTGGACACGTTGAAACTTGATCGCGTGTTCTTCGACGACGCGGGGGTGGACGAAGACGGCGGGCGCGGTGCCGACATCGTGTCGGTGGTCATTGGCCTGGCGCGACGCCTCAACATGAAAACGGTGGCCGAAGGCGTGGAAACCGACGAGCAGCGCCGCTTCCTGGAAGAGGCGGGGTGTGACTTGCTGCAGGGCTTTCTGTTTGCGAAACCGCTGCCCCCCGACGCGTTCGAGCGCCTTGCGTTCGGCCCGGAAAGTTCGGAAAGCGGCTCGGAAATATCGTGCGCATAATATCGTGCGCAACAGGGTGGGTCCCTGTTGCGTTTCATTTTGTAATTTTTAATATCGTGCGCTTCCTGAAAATGAGGAAGGAGCCGGGGGCGGCTTGTGCTATACTAATGCAGCTTATCGGGATAACGCCGGTAAGCAGACGTAATGTAGGCCCCCGAGACATGTTTTGTTGCACAGCTGAGCGAGCAAGCTTTTGCAAAGCGAACATGGTGTGAACAAGTAATCATGACGAAGGGTCCCCGATGTAAGTTTGAAAGGGGTCCGTTTTGACCGACATCAAGAACACGTCCGTCATCGACTTCAGCGACATCTCCGACGAGCAGATGAACGAGATGATTGACGGCACGCTGACCGAATTTGACGAGGGCGATCTCGTCGACGGCACCGTTGTTAAAATCGAGCACGACGAAGTGCTCGTGGACATCGGCTTCAAGAGCGAGGGCGTCATTCCCTCCCGCGAGCTGTCCATCCGCAAGGACGCTGATCCGTCTGACATCGTTGAACTGGGCGAGAAGATTGAAGCTTTGGTTCTGCAGAAGGAAGACAAGGACGGCCGTCTGATTCTTTCCAAGAAGCGCGCCGAGTACGAGCGTGCCTGGATTCGCGTCGAAGAGAAGTTCAAGGCTGGCGAAGTGGTTACCGGCGAGGTTATCGAAGTCGTCAAGGGCGGCCTCATCCTCGACATCGGCCTGCGCGGCTTCCTGCCGGCGTCTTTGGTCGATCTCCGTCGCGTCAAGGATCTCGACATGTACCTCAACACCGAGATCGAAGCGCGCGTCATCGAGATGGATCGCAACCGCAACAACGTCGTGCTGTCCCGCCGCGTGCTGCTTGAGGAAGGCCGCAAGAACGAGCGTGCCGAAATCCTCGCGAAGCTGTCGAAGGGCATGCGTCTCAAGGGCACTGTTTCCTCCATCGTCGACTTCGGTGCATTCGTCGACCTGGGCGGCATCGACGGCCTGGTGCACATCTCCGAGCTGTCTTGGAACCATGTCAACCATCCCTCCGAGGTCGTCAAAGTGGGCGACGAGGTGGAGGTCGAGGTGCTCGACGTCGATCTGCAGCGTGAGCGTATCTCGCTCGGCCTCAAGCAGACGACGGAGGATCCGTGGATCAAGCTCGTCGAGAGCTACCCGGTGGGCACCATCGTCGACGGCAAGGTGACGAAGATCGTGCCGTTTGGTGCGTTCATCGAGCTGGGCCAGTCCATTGAGGGCCTGGTGCACATCTCCGAGATGTCGCAGCGCCATATCGACACCCCTGCGCAGGTCGTGAAGGCTGGCGACGAGGTGAAGGTGAAGGTCATGGAGATCAACCCCGAGCGTCGCCGTATCTCCCTGTCCATGAAGGCTGCTGCCGAGGAACTGGGCTTCGAGATTGAAGTTGACGAGTCCATCCAGGTGGAAGAGAAGCCGGCCAAGAAGAAGGCCGAAAAGAAGGAAGAAGCCCCGGCTGCCGAGGCTGCTGCCGAAGAGGCCCCCGCCGAGGAAACCCCCGCGGAATAACCTTCCTGAAAAACGAGTTACCAAAAGGAGCCGGCCCAAGGGTCGGCTCCTTTTTTGCGCGGGACGTGCTGAATAATTTCGGGATGCCACGTAGGGGCGGTTCACGAACCGCCCGTTCGCGCGAAGCGCAAAAACGCAGGTACCTACGCGGTTTCTTCTCCCGTAGGCTCGGGTTCCGCAGTGGGATCTTCCGGCTCCGCATCCGATTCCACAGGTTTTTCCTGTGCGTCGCCCACGGGTTCCTCCTGCGCAGCATCCAGGGCATTCCGGTCGCCCTCGGCATGTTGGGGGAGGCGGTCGCCCAGGGCTTCGCGTACGAGGTCGATGTAGAACCGCGCGCCCTCGTCGGTAAGGTGGGTGCCGTCGCCGTCGAACAGCTCGTCGCGACCCTCGCTTGCCGCGAACCAGTCGATGAGGTGCACATTCTCGTAGCGCTCGGCGGCGCGGGCTAAGGCCTCGTTGGTCGCTTGCACCCAATCGCGCGGACTGCGCGTGTTGATGAACCATATCTGCTTGTCCGGCCCCACGTCAGCCACCAGCGCATCCAATTCCTCGTCGGTGGCCAGACCGTTGGTTCCCAGCGCGAACACTACCAGCCCACCCACAATATCCTGGTCCTTGTACGCGTCGTACACCTCGCGCCCCACGTAGATTTGCCGGTTGATGGCAGCGTCAATGGCGCCGAAGGGGAACACCTCGTCAAATACCGGTATGGCGCGCACCGACACGGAGTCGCCAATCATCAGCACATCGAGCCGTGGTTTTTCGGGCGGCGTGTTCGCGGGTTGGTCGGCGGGTGGGTCGTTTATGACGCTGTCGGCCAGTGCCTGCTTCGCGTCGGCTGCGGCGGCGTTCGTATCGTGCGGTTCCTCCTGTTTCAGCAGTTCAGCGCCTTCCACACTCGACGTCGGCGGTACGAGCGCCAGTCCTCCGGCGGCCACCAGCACCAGTGCAACACACCCAATTCCCTGCGCAGCATGCTTCTGAAGCCAACGCTGCGGCGCCACCTCGTGCGCACGCACACGACTCACGAAGCGCCCGATGGCTCCGTGGCGAATGGGGTCTTCCACAAAGCGGTACGAAAACGCCGCGCACGCAAACACCACGGCCACCTGCACCAGGCGCAGCCACCAGGGCACCTCGCCCACGCCGCCCGGATCCATGAGCAAAAGCAGCGGATAATGCCACAGGTAAATGCCATACGAGCGCTTACCAATCCACACGAGCGGGGCCGCCCCCGCCGCGCGCCCTAGAAGGCTGGCCGGGTGCACCATTACGGCAATGACTACGGCCGTTAGCGCCGAACACAGCACCAGCCCGCCTTCATACAGAAACGGCGAGAACCCGTTCGAAAACGCCATCATTAGTACCACGCCCACCAGCGCGCCGACGCCCACCACGTCAAGCACCGTGCGCACGCGCTTCGACAGCTTCACGCTGCCTTGTGCGCCCAGCTGGTGCGACGGCCACGCGAAGGCCAGCCATGCGCCAATGAGCAGGGAGAACGCGCGCGTGTCGGTGCCATAGTACACGCGGCTGGGGTCGGCGGTGGGGTCGAACAGAAGCGCCATCTCAAGCGCCGACAGCGCCGCCAACACCAGCGTGGCGTTGCGCAGCGTGGTTTTCTTCGCACCGGCTTTCAGCGAAACCAGCAGGGCGACCGGCCACACGAGGTAGAACTGCTCCTCAATGGCGAGCGACCAAAAGTGCGCCAGCGGCGAGGGCGAGCCCAACGCCTCGAAGTACGACACGTCATGGAATATCTGCCACCAGTTGTTGAAGAAGAGCAGCGATGGTAGCACGTCGGGGCGCATCTTCGTTAGCAGCTCGTGGTTGAACAGCGTGCAGAGCGCCGCTGTGCACACCACCACGAACACGATGGCAGGCACGAGCCGCCGGACGCGGCGTAGCCAAAAGTGCGGCAGGTCGATGGTGCTCGTGTTGTCGTGCTCAATAAGCAGTAGGCTGGTAATAAGGTAGCCCGACAGCACGAAGAACACCGTGACGCCCAGAAGGCCGCCCGGGGCCCAGGGCATATGCATGTGATAGGCGATAACGGCCAGCACGGCCAGCGCGCGCAAACCATCAAGCGCGGGTATGTAGCGCGATTTCGAGCCCGGCATGCAGCCTATCCTCCCTGGTTATCGCATCGTGTGCGCCGAAGCGCGGAACGTGGGGGCACGGCGTTTTCCTCCCGTTACCAAAAGCGCATCATAGCGCCGCAGGCCCCGTCTGCGAAGACCCTCCACGAATTGTTAACATACAGCAGGGGGCTGACATATAAGGTTGAGCCGCCAGTTGTCGTTCTGCGGGGGAGGCGCGCGGTGTTTTCATGCGCTCTTCCTTTATACTGGGCGGGTTGAAAGGCTCCGCGCGCGGCGGGGTGTGCGGGCGAAGAAAGGCAGGGGTATGGCGGACGTGAGTGAAGGCGTGCAGCGCGTTGCGGTGGGCATGAGTGGCGGCGTGGACAGCGCGGTGTGCGCTGCGCTGCTGATGCAGGCCGGCTACGAAGTGGTGGGCGTGACCTGCCGCTTTCAGGACGACGCGTCTGCCGATGCCGCCGCGGCCGATGCCGCCTCTGTGTGTGCGTGTCTGGGGGTGCCCCACGTGGTGCGCGACTGTACGGCAGCGTTCGAGCACGCGGTGGCCGCGCCCTTTGCTGCGGCGTGCGGGTGTGGCCTCACGCCCAGCCCGTGCGTGGGCTGCAATGCCTCCTGCAAGCTTCCCGCACTGCTGCAAGCGGCCGATGAACTGGGCTGCCAGAAGGTGGCCACCGGCCACTACGCGCGCATAGCGCAGCTGACCGATTCCGGCCGCTACGTGGTGAAAACGGCGCTCGACGAGCGCAAAGACCAAAGCTACATGCTGGCGCTACTCTCCCAAGACCAGCTGGCGCGCCTTTTGCTGCCGCTTGGCGGCATGACGAAGGTTGAAGTCCGCATCCGGGCTGCGGACTGGGAGCTTCCCGTGGCTGAAAAGCCCGAAAGCCAGGACCTCTGCTTCACCACCGACTACCGCGCCTTCTTGCGTGAGCGCGGCGTGCGCGACGAGCCGGGCCCCATCGTTGATGGCGCGGGCCGCGAAGTGGGCCGCCACGAGGGTCTTTCCAACTACACGGTGGGGCAGCGCAAAGGCATTGGCGTGGCCGCGCCCGAGCCGTATTACGTAGTGGAAAAGCGCGTGGCCACCAACGAGCTGGTGGTGGGGTTCGCCGACGAAGCGCGCATTCGCTCCGTGCACCTGGCGCACGCGAACTGGCAGGCCTTTGAGCGTTTGGACGCGCCGCGCGCCGCCAGCGTGAAACTGCGCTACCGGAGCCGTGCCGTTGCGTGTATCATAGAACCCGAACCCGCGGGCGGGGTGCGCCTTGCGCTGCGCGAACCCCAGCCAACGACGGCGCCGGGCCAGTACGCCGTGCTCTACGAAGGGGCCACCGTGCTCGGAGGCGGCATGATTCAGGAGGTAGCATCGGTATGAAAAAGCTGTTCATCATAGGTGGCATGGGTGCTGGCAAGTCGACGGCCCGCAAAGCCCTCGTGGATGCCGGGCTGCCGTTCATCGACCTGGACAAGGTGGGCCACGACGTGCTCACCTGGGACACCGTGAAGGAAGAGCTTGTCGAAACGTTCGGCGCCGACATCATGAATGCGGAAGGCGAAGTGGACCGCAAGGCGCTCGCGCACAAGGCGTTCGTGAGCCCCGCCGAAACGCGCAAGCTGAATCGCATCACGGTGCCGCGCATCGAGGACGCCTACCGAGACCAGGTGGCCGAACTGTCTGCCGCCGGCAACAAGGCCGTGGTGGTGGAGTATTCCGTGTTCAAAAACCGTACATCGTCGCTCGCGTATGACGCCGACGTGGTTATTGCCGTGCTGGCTCCGCTCGACCTGCGTATTGAGCGCGCCGTGGCCTCCGGCTTCGACGAGCAGGACGTGCGCCGCCGCATCGCCCGCCAAATCACCGATGCCGACCGCATCGAAGCCGCCGACGTCGTCTTCAACAACGACGGCACCCCCGAAGAACTCCGCAACCAGGTCATAGCCTGGTGGGGAACGTACAGCAAGGATCTGTAGGGATTCGGACAATTCTGGTACAGGGAGGGCGCCGCTGGTTGGCGCCCTTGTTTTTTGTCGACGGCGAATAACAGTTTCTTCACGAACATCTGTTCATATTGCAGCGGCTGTGCTACACTGGGTGCCTTATGAGCTTCTGATCGCCGCGCGGGTTGTGGGCGCGGCGTGGCGCTTTGTCTCGGAAGGAGCATCATGGCGCATCTTTCTAAC
The DNA here is from genome assembly GCA_019113915.1 of Candidatus Gordonibacter avicola. Lineage (GTDB taxonomy): Bacteria > Actinomycetota > Coriobacteriia > Coriobacteriales > Eggerthellaceae > Gordonibacter > Gordonibacter faecis. The sequence goes on along the minus strand of DXGM01000026.1, from coordinate 4,501 downwards.
ATTGAGGGTATTGAGATGGAAGGTAAGCTGCCCGAGGTACGGCTGGCCACCACGCCCTTTGAATCGGTGTCCCCCTACGAGCCGGCGGGCGACCAGCCGCAGGCCATCGAGAAGTTGGCGCGCGGCATTGAGGAAGGCCTGCGCTACCAGACGCTGCTTGGCGTTACCGGCTCGGGCAAAACCTTCACCATGGCAAAAACTATTGAGGCGGTGCAAAAGCCTACGCTGGTCATGGCGCCGAACAAGACGCTGGCCGCCCAGTTGGCAAGCGAACTCAAGGAATTCTTCCCGAACAACGCCGTGGTGTACTTCGTGTCGTACTACGACTACTACCAGCCCGAAGCCTACGTGCCCTCATCCGACACATTCATCGAAAAGGATGCCTCCATCAACGAAGAGGTGGAGAAGCTGCGCCACGCGGCCACCTCTGCGCTGCTGTCGCGGCGCGACTGCATTGTGGTGGCGTCGGTCAGCTGCATCTACGGCATCGGCAGCCCGATGGACTACGCCGGCATGGCTGTGTTCGTGGACAAGCAGAAGGAAATGGATCGCGACGACGTCATCCACGAACTGATTGACATTCAATACGACCGCAACGACTACGATCTGGTACGCGGCACCTTCCGCGTGCGCGGCGACTCGCTTGATGTGTTCCCGCCCTACGCCGACAACCCCGTGCGCATCGACTTTTGGGGCGACGAAATTGAGGCCATCACCGAAATTGACAACGTCACCGGCGAGGTGCTGAACGAGTTCGAGGCGCTGCCCATCTGGCCGGCGTCGCACTACGTGGCCACGCGCCCGAAGATGGATCGCGCGTTGGGTACCGTCCGCGATGAACTGCGCGAACGTCTGCAACAGTTCAAGGAGGAAGGCAAGCTCCTGGAAGCGCAGCGCCTGGAAATGCGCACGAACTACGACCTGGAAATGATGGAGACGATGGGCTTCTGCTCCGGCATTGAGAACTACTCGCGCCACATCGACGGGCGCCAGCCGGGCGAGCCGCCCTACACGCTCATCGACTACTTCCCGAAAGACTTCTTGTGCATCATCGACGAGAGCCACGTCACGGTGCCACAAATTCGCGGCATGCACGAGGGCGACCGCTCGCGCAAAATCACGCTGGCCGAGCACGGGTTCCGCCTGCCTAGCTGCCTAGACAACCGCCCGCTGCGCTTCGATGAATTCGAAGAGCGTATCCCGCAGTTCGTGTACGTGTCGGCCACGCCGGGCGACTACGAGCAGAAGGTGAGCCAGCAACAGGTGGAGCAGATCATTCGCCCCACCGGCCTGCTTGACCCCGAGATTATCGTGCGCAGTTCGGCCTCGCAGATTGACGACATCATTGACGAGGCGAAGGAACGCGCCGCCCGCGACGAGCGCGTGCTCATAACCACGCTTACGAAGAAGATGGCCGAAGACCTGACTGACCACTTACTCGACCAGGGTGTGAAGGCGCGCTATATGCACTCAGACATTGCCACGCTTGAGCGCGTTGAGATTCTGCGCGAGTTGCGCCAGGGCAAGTTTGACGTGCTGGTGGGCATCAACCTGTTGCGCGAGGGCTTGGACTTGCCCGAGGTGTCGCTGGTGGCCATCTTGGATGCGGATAAAGAGGGCTTCCTGCGCAACCACCGCTCGCTCATCCAGACCATCGGCCGCGCAGCCCGCAACGTGTCGGGCCAGGTCATCATGTATGCGGACAAAATTACCGACTCCATGCGCCTGGCCATCGACGAAACCACGCGCCGCCGTGCCATACAAATGAAGTTCAACCAAGATCACGGCATCGAGCCGCAAACTATCCGCAAGGCCATCAATGACATTATGGAATACGTAACCGACGAGGTGGGCAATACCACGGCTGAGCAGGTGAACAAAGAGCTGGCCGCCCTCTCGCGTGAAGAGGTGCTGCGCATCATTCAGTCAATGGAAGACGAGATGGCCTCCGCCTCGCAAAACATGGACTTCGAAGAAGCGGCGCGCCTGCGCGACCAGGTGGTTAAGCTGCGCGCAAGCGTGGAGGGCTCAAGCGAAGACGACGTGCTGAAAAGCCTGAAGAAGAATGCCCGCAAGGGCAGCGCATTCGGCAACCGCAAAAACGCCGCCTACGGAAGCAGTCGCCGCTCGTAAAAAGCGGCGGGTAAGAACTCACGAAGAGGGGAGCGGGTGACCGCAGTGGTTGCCCGCTCCCCTCCACTAGTGTCGCGTTACGCCTAGTCGCGCGAGACGGTGGTGTCGGCGACTTCCGGCATCCCCGCCTCAGCGGCAGCATCCTCGTTGTGGTCAAGGGCGCGCACACTCTTCGGCAGGTACACCAGCAGGCCCAGCACAATACACACAAGGCCGTCCACCATGAAGAACGGTGCGATACCGATGGCTTCGGCCAGCATGCCGCCAAAAGCAATGCCCACGGGTGAGGCCAAACCAAGCGCAGCCGTGGTGAATCCCAGAGCGCGGCCGGTTTTCTCCGCCGGCACGTTCTTCTGCACCAGCGTGATAAGCGGTCCGTTAAACCAGGCGCACGCCATGGCCATCACCGCGCACAGTACGGCGAACGCGGGGAACATGTCCGGCGTCAAGAACCCGCAGGTCGACGTGGTTACACCCACAATGAGCGCCGCCACGGCAATGAGCCCGGCGAGTCGCTTGCCGCCACCCCACGCCATGAGTAGCACCGACCCCACAATCATGCCGATGCCAAACGCCGCCTCCACAAGCGAGGCCATGTAACCATCGCCACCAAAGTGGTCGTACGTCATAAGCGGGAACACGGCGCCCAGTGGGGCAAACGCCATCATGCCCACGGTAATGCCCGCAATGAGAATAACCAGCCCGCGCGTGGACGACAGTGCCTTCCACCCGTCGCGCATGTTCTGAAACACGTTCTGATCGTCAGTGGTTGCGTCGTGCACGGTGGGAATCTTCGCCAGCGCAAGGCCCGCCACCGCGGCCACGGCACCGAAGAAGTCCAGGAACATGACGGAGTGGAAGCCCAGCGTAGTGTACAGAAAGATGCCGAACGCCGGCGCGCCAACGGAGGCCACGCTCATAAGCAGCTGGTCAAGCGTGTTGATGCGCAGCAGGTGCTTCTCGGGCACAAGCAGCGGCATGGCGGCCATCATGGCTGGTCCGTGGAACGCCTGCCCCAGGCTGCGCACCACCACCATGAACAAAATGAGGCCGAACGTCACGTGCCCCATGAGGATGATGAAGCCCAGCACGAGTGACACCACGCCAATGCCGAGGTCGGCCACAATCATGACCGTTTTGCGGTTGTACTTGTCGGCAATTACGCCGCCGAAGGGCGAGAGCAGGCCCTGCGGCAGATACGCGCAGATGGCCGCAATGGCAAGCGCAAGCGCACTGCCGGTGGTTTCGGTAACGTACCATACGGCCGCGTAACCAGCGGCGTAGCTGGTAACCATGGAAACAGCCTGGCCAGCCCAGATGGTAACAATGATGGCAAGCCAGCGCTTCGGAAGCGGCTGGCCCGCAGCGCTCAAAGGCGCAGGGGACTCGTTCATGAAAAGCTCCTTGTATACGATGGTTGGGTGGTTTCAGCATGCGGTAGCACCGTCGGTTGCGCTACCTACTCCGGTTGGAATTGAAGCTGAAAAGGGAAACTACGCGTTGCGGAGGCACGCGTCTTAGAAATACAGCTGTCCAGCCATCAAAAACAGAGCTCCTTGGATCGAAAGCAACAAGGGCTGCCCAGTCTACCACGGACGAAGTGGTTTGTCACCCGGGCAAAATGGCGCGGGTACTGGCTCAGAAATGTGCCGCGCCGCGCACCGCCGCGCACCGCCCTGTAAAAAAGTGACGCGCTTACGCGCTATCTATTACGCCAAGAGTACTCTACATCCCTAACCTTACGACGCGGGCTGACTAGTTTGTAGGCGAGGTCTGACTAGAAGGATAACCTGCGTAGGGATGCAACAGCGACGGCGCGCAGCGCCTAGTCCCTTTAGGGATGCATCCGCTCCGCCGTAGGCGGAGAACACAACCTGGTAAGTTGTGTGGAATTGCCCTCGTCATAAAGATAGGGAAGGCAGCAATTTTTAGCGTATTCGATAGCGCGAAGCGCGTCACACTTTTGTTGCATGGCGAGCAACAAAACAAGCGGGTGAACAGCACGTTTGCAGCGAAGCATTGCCCCTGGTTGTCATCCTGAGCGCAGGCGGCGAAGCCGCCGGAGTCGAAGGATCCCGTGCGGCGTTAGCGAGAAGTCTCCCAAGAGTTTTCCAAAATTGCCCCCTTTGCAAAATGGAAACTGTAGCTATACTGTCGAATATATCCATCCCGGGCACTAGTCTGGGGAACTCGGCATGTACGTATGCCGGATACGTTGTAAACCGAAACGAAGTGAGGAAGCGATTACCATGCGGCTGACAAGCAATCGCACACACGGCAAGACCGTCGCAAACGCGGCTGTCTCTGTCGTTCTGGTCGCGAGCCTCGCGTTTTCGGGTACGGTAACAGCCTTTGGTGCTGAAGCCGA
>DXGM01000025.1 GCA_019113915.1 Candidatus Gordonibacter avicola | reverse complement strand
GCGGGACTTCCCTTGGGTGTGACGTTCTCCTTTTTGATTTCATCACCGATGGTCGATTTAGGAAGTCTTGTCTTGTTAATGAGCATTTTCGGTGCAAAAGTGGCGATCGTCTATGTGATCCTTGGGCTTGTTATCGCAGTTGTCGGCGGCACCATGATTGAGAAACTGCATATGGAAAAGTACGTTGAAAGTTTTGTGCTTTCGGCTGGCAGCGTCGACATTGGGTCTCCTGACCTGACGATCCGGGAAAGGCTCACCTACGCAAAGGAACAAATGCTGGGCACCTTCAAGAAAGTGTTCCCCTATATTCTGGTTGGTGTCGGGATCGGTGCGCTAATCCACAACTGGATACCGGAAAGTTGGATTGAAACCGTACTTGGCAGCAACAATCCTTTTGGTGTGATTCTCGCTACAATCGTTGGTATCCCCATGTACGCAGATATTTTCGGCACCATTCCTGTTGCAGAGGCACTACTTTCTAAGGGGGCACAACTGGGTACCGTTCTTTCCTTTATGATGGCTGTTACTACCTTGTCCCTGCCGTCCCTTATCATGCTCCGCAAGGCTGTGAAACCCAAACTACTGGCACTCTTTATTGGCATTTGTACGATTGGCATTATCATTGTTGGCTACCTGTTCAATGCGTTTCAATTCATTTTGATTTAATCTAAGGAGGTAATTCGCTATGGGACTGTTTAACAAGAAGAAAGAGGAAAAAAGTTGCTGCTGTGGGAGCGGCTGCACACCCGAAAAGATGGCCCAGGCAGAGGCCGCAAAAACAACTGCTGGGATCAAAGTGCTGGGGGCTGGCTGCGCGAAGTGTCATGCGTTGGAAGATGCCACCAAAGCGGCGCTTGCGGAACTGAATATGGACACGACCATAGACCATGTAACGGACTTCTCGCAGATCGCCGCCTATGGCGTGATGACCACCCCTGCCCTTGTGGTAGATGGCAAGGTCATGTCCTATGGTAAGGTTTTGAAAAAAGATGAGGTAAAAGCCCTCATTCAAAAGGTCAGGGGATGACGTATGGGTCAAAAACCCAAGGTGGCGTTTATCTGCGTCCACAATTCCTGCCGGAGCCAAATCGCCGAGGCACTCGGAAAGTATCTGGCCTCCGATGTATTTGAAAGTTACTCCGCTGGCACGGAGACTGTGCCGCAGATCAACCAGGACGCAGTTCGGCTGATAAAACAACTCTATGGCATTGACATGGAGCAGACGCAATATAGCAAATTGCTGAACGAACTTCCGCCCGTAGACATTGTAATAACAATGGGGTGCAATGTGGCCTGCCCCTATCTACCCTGCAAGCACCGGGAGGATTGGGGGCTTGACGATCCGACAGGAAAATCAGACAAAGCATTTTTGGAGATAATCCAGTCTATCAAAGAAAAAATTGATAATCTAAGAAATCGAATAGAACACAACGCACTTCTTTAGATGGATAGCAAATCCAGTCGGGGCTGTCAATGGTCGAGATGAACGGCGCACAAGTGCGCCGCCATTGACCGCCCCGCCCGGCCTTGCTCTGCGGTTATCAAGGCGGGCAAGCACCAGAAGTGCTTGCCCGCCTCCTTTGATTTTAGGTCGAATTGCGTCCCATGGTGGGATTGATTTCCGCCGGGGCGGAAATCAATCCCCTATTGCCTGGGAGCGTTTACGCTCCCAGGCGGTGGTCGAAATGGGTCTCGATTTGAGACCCATTTCGACAGAAACTTACATCAAATTGAGGGAAGTTTTGATTGTGGCCGTTTATGGCCTGAAACCCTTGCAATTTCTCGGTTTTTGTGATACTATTTTGATACTAAGAAAGCGTACTGCCTCAAATAAGCAGGCAAAACATTAACATATTTGCGAATGTTTTGCCTGCAAAATCACCCTAAATACGCTCCCATATATCTGAATTTGCCGAGTGGGAATAGTAATAGAACATTTGTTCTTGTTTTTCATACGGTTTCGTACGGTTCCGATGGCAACCGATGGGGACGTTTCGGAACCGCCGCACCTGCAAGCCACATGGTTTCGCAATCGGGTAAAAACTCAAAAGGCTCTTCGAGAAAAACGAGGAGCCTTCCCGTTTCCGCAGGTAGACGCATGATCGGATGCCACCCCATGGCAAACGGGCATGGGTCAAACAAGCCTGAAACGACTTGAACGGAACCGAAGAGAACCGACGCGAACCGAAGAACCTGCAAGCCGATGAAAGGCAATGATGGCGGGACGCTTGCAGGTGCCGTCGAAAATCGGCGAAACTCAAACGAAACTCACCTGGAAAAACGAAACTCGAGAATGGCAGATGCCCCTGGTGGAGAGCCTGGAAGCGTCATTCTCGCAAACTCACGAAAACGAGCTGGTTTCGCAACCACTCCTCTCGAGTAGCAGCAGGAGGCTTGCGACCCGAAACGGCCCTCAGCGGTTTCGCAAAACCATAGCGCAGACAGCGTATGCGCTGCAGGGTCGCAGCCGCAAGATCTATGCGCTAATCAAACCCTTCCTTTCGTTCCTCTCCTGAGCTTTCTTCGCTTTCGGAAGAGTCTCTATCATGCGATTCGCCTTGGCCTTTCTCCTCGTCATCATCTTCGAGAGGATTGGATTGCTCGCGAGCTAAAGCAGCTGAAGCAGGCAGGCTCGTCGTCAAACCGGACGGAATGGTATTCTGCGCCAATTGGCTAATCGCTGCCTGTAGGGCTGGGCCTTGGATCTTCGTGATGCTTTCGCTTAGTGTTTCGGCTAGGCTCGAGACCGCGGAAAGCCTGGACGGGTCAATCGTGGCGACTGATTGCGAGAGGGCTTTAGCTGCGGCAGATGCCGAATCGGATAGAGCGTAATAATCCGCAAAACTCTGCGAAGATAGAAGAGGAGCGATTTTATCCAGGAAGACCTGGGCACCGGCAATCTCCGACGCATAGTTGCCCCCCAAGAGGCGCGCAGCGCTAAGGGCATTGGCGGAATGGCGTTTCGGATAGCTGGGGTCTTCGTGTATATGGTTGGCGTAGGCTTCGAGCTCGTCAGTCGATTCAGCCAGCAACTCCTTCGCCTCGTCATACTCCTTGGCCAAGATCGTCCTGTGGTGCATGACTTTGTTTCTTATCTTGTTTATTGCCCTGAAATTCTCCCACACGCCTTTCAACTCTCTGCCGTCGAACAGGTCAGTCCAGACGGTTCGCTCTTCAATCCCCTCTATCCTTTCCAAAACATCGGATTTGGAGATGGGACCCTTCTGGTTCACTAGCCTGGAAACCTCTTCTTTGAAGGCGTCGCTATAAAATAGCCTCAAACCGAGCTCGCTGAGAGTCGCCTCCTCTAGGTTCTTTACCAGCTTGTCTTCGAAATTGTCATGTTCGGCGCACATCGAGAGGGTGAGCACCCGCCGAAGAGCACGCTCATAGTCTGCCAACTTGGGATACAGAGCCTTCGCAAATCTAGAAGAGGCATCGTCTCGTAAAATTCGCACGTGCTTTTTGGCAGGCAGAGAATCTCTGAGACGAGACAAAGCCCTCGCACTCGAAAGCGTGTCGGGCTCTGCAGAGAATGTGACGAAGTAGAGCTAACCCCCTTTGGCGTCGTACTTCTCTACCGAATCGAGGGCAGTTCCTTTCGGCAGGTCCTTCCCGATCATATTCTCCTTAGTTTTCTCGCCTTGAACGAGATACGACAGTTGCATTGTCAATCGGACCCCTCGCGTTCATTCGTTTCGAATCGGGTATAAAGACGGCAATTGCCCCGAATGGCAAGCGAAATCCATCCGGAGCCATCACGTCCATAGAAGTTTGGTGTTTACCAGAGACGCATTCATGCGGAAGGGCTCGGGTTTCCACCAATCCCCATCTTCCAGGACTCGTATTCCTCGGGGGTTATCTCGCCGCGGTCGAGCGCATCCACCTGGGATTCCCAGGCCTTGATGGCGGCGGCGAGCTTCGGCGCCTTCTCTGCACCGGGCGCGATGGCGAGCTTGTCATCGCCGACGGGCCTGAGCCCGAACTCCTCTTCGATCCTGAAGAGGAGTTCGATTGAAAATGACTTAGTTATCTTTGATGGCAAAAAAAGAAAGGGCCATCAGGGCATGCGATATTTCTCCCAGCCTGAATTGAAGAACGTTGAAATAACCTTTGTCGTCGCGTTAAGTTCCTCAAGGCTCTTCGCATGGACGATGTTCTCGGAAAGGGCGCTGTAGAACGCGTGGTTGACGATATGGAGAGACTCTTTCGAGATAACGGTTCGAGCCTTTTCTGCGCCGTGGATTAGCTCAAGAGCACGGAGGGTCGTTCTATCTTCCTCGTCGACGAGCCAATCCAGAAAATGCTCGTACGGAGTGCCGTAAGAGCGGAACACAAGGAGCTCGTAGATATCGCGATGGGAGTACAGCATCGCCGTGGTGGCGAGCGTCCCTGCCGCTTTAGTCTCGAGGGCGGCGCGCACCTGCTCCGGAGTCACTGGCTCCCCTTCGTCGTACCCGGCGAAGCCTCGCTGCTCACCTTGGGCGTAAGCTTCGCGAATCATGCTTGCCAGAGGCTCGACCAGTTCGGAGAAGAGCGCCTCTTTGTCCTCGAAGTGCTTGTAGAACGCCCCGGTTGTCACACCGGCTGTTTTGCAAATCCTGCGCAGGTTCGCCTTCTCGAATCCCTCTTCCAAAAACGCCGCAAGACCGCTTTTCAAGATGCGCTCGTGCGTCTCTTGGTAGTTGCCATTGCCCACTAGCCACCTCCCTTTAAAAATAACTTAGATATCTTTCACAGCGGAAAGTTTGCCATCAAAGTTAGATGGTGTCAACTCTTACACCTGATGGACCTTAATGGAGCAGCCTCGACTTAGCGGATAGAAGTATTTCTAAAACCATCTAGTCGACCTGGACGAAAGCCATCCTTTGCTCGGCAAAGCCAAATACACTAAAGCCTTTGCTTTAGCTACGATTAACCAAGTCGCGTGGTGCTTACTCCACTTGAAGAGACTCCATTCGTAGACCGCGCTCCTGCTTACGCGCAGGAGTATCGCCATCTCCGCCGCTGAGTACGTGTCCTGAATCGGCATGGGTACCTTGGCGTGCGAGCATCCCGCCTAAATGGAAATCCAACTCACACCCGAGAAGCACGTTCAATTGCCTCAGCCTCATCGTCAGCGCAGGATATGCTGGGCATTCCTTGGTTCGAGAGAGGGATACGTAAGGACAAGGAATCTTGAACCGTGTATGCTATCAAAGCGGAACAAGCTCAAACCTCCTATCAGAGGCAGCGGCGTCGATTGTCCCATAAGATGCCAAGGAGGTTCGCGCTTATTCACTGCTAAGACCACAATCTATGTCCCGTAATGAGAAGGATAGAGTCTTACGTCGTCAGCTCTCCACGATAGAATTATTAATCCAAACTGTTGAATAATCGGCATGATGCCCGATTCGTTTCCCATGAATCGGCTATGCTTGATATATACCGATGATTGACAAGATCGCTTTGAGAGAAAATAAAGGCTTCATCGAAAGACTTGCCTGATCATCGCTTCGACCTGGCTTGATTGGAGCTGCACAATGCTGAATGAGAACATAAAAATCGATTTGCATATCCACTCGATTGCCAGCAAATACAAAGAAAGTGTCGGGGTGGTTGACCAGTCGACCATTGGAAACCTGCCCGTGCTCTTCAATAAATTAGAGACGGAGGGGATCAATCTTATTTCCTTCACCGACCACAATACGTTCGATTCAAAGCTTTATATAGAAGCCGAGAAGCTTATTCGGCTAGGATCATACCCGTCAGTTAAAGGCATCATTGCCGGAATCGAATTTGATGTTTTGCTTGATACGGCAAAGCCGTGTCACATCCTCGCCTATTTTGACTGCAAGGCAAAAGAAGACTACGAGACCATCGAACTTGTCATGAGCAGGCATGCTCCCGAGAACAAAGACCACAAGTATTCGAAAAATGACTTTGAATCCATTCTTAAGGAAATTAAACTTCCTGTCATTTTGGTTGCATATCAAAGGAAGAGCCTTGACCCCAAGCAAAAGGGCGGCGCCAATTCTTTCAGCGATGCCTGCTCGGATTTTTTGGACTATTTGGAAATTGGCTATATTAGTGCAATTGAGATTCAGAGCCCTAATGTGGAAGGCATTGTAAAAAACAATCTGGTCGACATGAGCGAGTTCTGCAACTCCATCGGCTTGCTTATCGGCATCGACTGTCACGAATGGGCCGTATACCCCAACCATGACTCCAAGAACGTCAGACAAGGCGCTCCGGTCTTCACCACCATCAGGGCCCTTCCCTCGTTTAGGGGTTTGCTGCTCGCAATCACTTCGCCCGAAACCAGATTTGGAAGAATCGACAGCGTCTCTTATCCATTCTTGGAAAAAGTAAGCGTAAATGGCGTTGATACGCAACTTAGCCCCGGGGTGAACGTCATCATTGGTGAAAACGGATCAGGCAAATCAACACTTCTTAAACTTATTTCAGGAAACGATTCGGAGAGCCATGTTAAAGCAGCAAAAAGGAATAACCGAATCGAGATACCCGCCCTGCCAAATAGGAGCAAGGCGGTATTCCAAGGCGAGCTATTTAACGACTACAACAACAATAAAGACCTGTACCCTGATGGACGCTCTCTTTTTTCTGAAGTCAACTGCCAAGACTTCAGATCGCAAATTACAACGTTCACAAATCGAGTAATGGAATGGGTGCGCAGGCGCATAGGAGCAAAGCAAACGCTTGGCGAAGCCGCGAGCAGCGCCTTGACCGTGAAGGAGGAATACCTACGCAAGACGTTCTTTGTATCCGTGTCGACCGAAGGCTTCGCGGCAAGAGACTACTCGCAACTCGAAAATCGCTTTGCGGCATTGAGGTCAATTATCACGCAGCTAAAAACCGAAATCGAAGACAACGAACTCATATACACCCCTGACGAACTGAAGAGTCTGAATGAGGCGCTGGCTTCATTAAATGATGCCTTGTCTTCTGTCGAGAAAAGACTGGACTCCGAAAGACTGTTCAGCTCCGTCGAGAACGTCATCCTCACCTCGATTACACAGTACAAGGCTAGCACGAATAGGACCTCTACGAATCTCGATCGACAAGCCGAAAGCTATAGCACGTTGAAGCAAGCGGTCATCTCGAAAGTCATTCAGCAAGCGCAGGCGTCTCTGGACATCAAAAAAGAGTACCCTTCCTTCCCTTCTCTGTCGAAATACTACGACCAGGGTATCGGCTACGTGGATAAACGTGCTGGCGGATATGTCTTCAGGTCTTACGCCCCATACGTGACCAAAACAGCCGAAGAGGTCGAAGAGGAATTCTACAAATCCCTGTTCAACGACGGGTTCGACAAAGCCTCTATCGAAACAATCGATGCAGAGGAATCCTTGTGCAACGCCGTCAGGGGAACTAGGCAGGTCGACAAGATCGACGAAACGGTCAAAAAGAACCTCGAGTCTTTTCTGGATTCTCTTTGCAAAACAGAGCAGGAGGTTAAACGCCAGAACACCTCAGAACGAGTTATCGGCAACACTTTCGGCGAAAAGGCGCTGATATATTACGAAGTCTTGCTCGATCAAAATGTGACCCAGGCGGATGTGCTGCTCATCGACCAGCCCGAAGACAACATCTCTAACCTAAAGATTTCCAAAGAGCTATCTGCAGCAATCCAGGGACTGAGGGACAAGGCGCAAGTTATACTCGTCACCCACAATCCTCTTCTCGTCGTCAACCTAGACGCAGACAACGTGATCATCGCATCCGGTTCGCGCGACGACAAAAGACGCTTTTCGCTTTCGCTTAAGTCTGGATGCCTTGAGGACGAAGGCTGCGAAGCTCTTGAATGGATCGCGGAAAACATGGACGGCGGACGGCAGGCTCTGGCAAGGAGGTTGAAAGCGTATGGCACGCGAAATTAAAATCACTGTCGAAGGCAACCAGCAGGAGGAAATCGTTCTTAGCAATAGCGAGGGAAAGCAGGTGGTCATTAAGGACAATTCGACCAACGCAAAGACGCTGTTCGAACTTCTCGATTTCGAACCTGGAAGCAAATACGAAATTGACGTCCAGGATGCTGGCAAGGTAAAGCAAAAGGTCTTTGACGAATTCGTATCCTTGCTAGAGGGAATCAGGGATGGCATAAACAAGCTTCTGGAAGAGCAGAAATCAGAAGAGATGGACAGCAGCGATAAAAGCAGTGATGAGGTCAGCTGTTAGTATCCACCACAGCGAGGAGCAAAGCCGAAAGTCCTATGTTCGCGGCGGATTCGACTCCCGTTCGGTTCTCGGACAGACAATGCACTGACGAGCTAAGCACAATCTCGGCGCCGATGGATTTCGATGGAGCAAGAAAGAATGGTAGGCCCATGGCGGCCACACCAAGCTTTGAGTTCGCAGCCCCGGGCGGCTCCCCTCATTTGGCATCAACGGAGACTTTAACCACTTTCTGACATACCCCGGGCAAGACCGCGTCCGATGCTACCGTTCTTCCGAAGTTAGATAGCGCAGACCAGTATCAGAGGGCTTGGTTCGCTTTCGATGCGTGCTTGCACTAGGGCAATGCAGACGGTATGCGCTCAACAACCGTGAGTGAATCTAACTCGACTCAGGGCTTCTCATCGAGATCGATTCCGCAACGGTCAGAATCGGAGGAAAAGCAGGCTAAGCCAAACTAAACTAGGCGCAACTACGGAGACGTTTCGGAGGAACAAGATTGCATGCTGTCGCAGTCCAGGAATCAACGTTAGAGCCCGACCACGAAACGAGAAGAGCGCTTTCAGCTCCGATTGGAGATTTGTGACATCGAAGCTCACTCCGCGTGCCGCTTGCTCCACTCGAAAAGCTCGTCCCTGAACGCGAAGCGCCCTCTTCTCCTTCCCATCATCCTCCTGAGCGGCAGGGGGTCGTCCTCGAGGAGGCTCCATTCGTAGACCGCGTTCCTGCTCACGCGCAGTAGTATCGCAATCTCCGCCACCGAGTAGGTGTCCTGGATCGGCACGGGGACCTTAGCGAACGGGTATCCCGCTGATTCGGCTGTCATGCGTCTGCTCCTTTCGGAGCGGCAGACGCTGCATCTCAGAGTCGCGGGGTCCGGCGGCGATGGCGCGATGCCCGTTGCCATCGTCGCCGCTCGGTATCGTGTCGTCGCCCGCACGAGGGCCGCCGGGCGGGCGAAAGCGGCGCATGCCGCCAGCCGTACTGGCTGCGTGCGCCGCCGAATTCAATAAGTTTTGCCTGGGCTCGCGGACGCCCGACCGGTCACCCGTTCTTGCCCTGCTCCCGCAGGTCCGCAAGATGGTCCGCAAGGCGACGGAAGGAAGGGTCGGATATGCAGTGCTCCATGCGGCACGCCTCCTCTGACGCGACTTCCGCATCCACCCCGGCGTCGCAGAGCAGCCGCTTGAAGAAACGGTGCTTGGCGAGCGTCTCCTCGGCGAGGCGGCGCCCTTCGGAAGTGAGCCTCGCGTCGCGGTCGACGACGTCAACAAGGCCCTTTTGCGCCAGGTTGACGAGCGCCTTGGTCACGCTCGGCTTGGTGACGCCCATATGCTCCGCGATGTCGACGTTTCGGCAGTGCCCGCGCTCGGCGTGGATGATGAGGATAGCCTCGAGGTAGTCCTCGGAGGAATCACGGATGCGGAGACGGGCAGAACCCTCGTCAGAACCACGACGATTCCCTATAGGGCCCATTGGGCGCTTTCCTGCTGAAGACGGACCATGCGGGCGAACAGGCCGTCCCGCTCCATAAGCCCGATCGGGGTGCCCTGCTCGACAACACGTCCGGAGTCGAGCACCACCACCTTGTCGGCGTTCGCCACCGTGCGCATGCGATGGGCGATCACGATGACAGTCTTACCGGCGAGCAGCCTCGAGAGTGCCTGCTGCACCTCCGTCTCGTTCTCCACGTCAAGCGACGCGGTCGCCTCGTCGAGCAATACGATAGGCGCGCCCTTGAGCAACGCCCGCGCAATTGAGATCCGCTGGCGCTCGCCGCCGGAAAGGCGCGCCCCGTTCTCGCCGATCATCGTGGCGTAGCCCTGTGGCATGCGGGAGACGAACTCATCGCAGTTGGCAGCCCGCGCCGCGGCGAGCACTTCCTCGTCGGATGCGCCGCGTCTGCCCAGGCGAATATTGCCCATTACGGTGTCGTCGAACAGCACGACGTCCTGGAACACCATGGAAAAGTCCCCCAGCAGTACCTCGGGGTCGACCGTCGCCACGTCTACGCCGCCTACGGTCACGCGGCCGGACGTTGCGTCCCAGAAGCGGCACACGAGCTTCGCGCACGTCGACTTGCCGCTTCCGCTAGGTCCTACGAGAGCAGTGACCTCGCCCTCGCGCGCCGTGAATTGCACGTGCGAGAGAACCCGATCGCCGCCGTCATAGGAAAACGACACGTCGTCGAACACGACGTCGTGACCCTGCGGTGCGTAATCGTTGCCTCCTTGAGCCAGGGGTTCCTCGAAGAAACTCTTCATACGAGCGCTCGCTGTTTTGGCCGCGAACAGCTCGGCGATGAGCATGAGACACTGGTCGAACGGCGCGTAGATGCGAGACACCACCAGCAAGAAGCAGAACAGCGTCATGAAGCTGCAGGTGCCGTCGAGCACGAACGCAGCGCCCGCCAAGATTGTGGTGGCAAGCCCCAGGCGCAGCACGATCTGCGCGCCGTTTACAAAGACGCCCATCATAAGCTCGCCTTTGATGGTCTGCTTTTCGGCAGCGTCCACGTCGGCGCGGATATGTTCAAGATAGCGTTCCTCCTGGTTGGTGGCGCGCACTTCGCGCACGCATTCAAGTGCTTCCTGGATGTCGTCGGACACGACAATGTTCCTCATACGCGTCTCGCGCACGAGCGGCGCCAGGATGCCCCGCGCGCCGAACAGCAGCCCCAGCGCTACCGGCGCGCTCCACAGCGCCGCGATGGCCAGTCGCCAGTCGAACACCAGCAACCCCGCCGCCGCCACGCCCAGCATGATGTAGGCGCCGTACAGCTCGGGCAGCACATGGCTGTAGGCATGCTCGATGGTTTTCACGTCACCCATGATGGTCTCGGTGAGGTCGGCCAGATCGCGCCGCCCGAAAAACGACAGCGGGAGCTTCCGTAGACGCTCAGCCAGCCCGATGCGCTGCCGGCCGCTCTCGTTGTAGATGACGCCGTACTGGTAGTAGTAGGCGAAGTACTCGGTGACGAACAGCACCACTATGAACACGACAAGCCCCGCCAGATACGGCAGAAGATCGGGCAGCGGCGCGCCTCCTATCACATGGTCGACAAACGCCCCCATCGCGAGGAATAGGATTCCCACGCCCGCAAACACCGCGATGTTCGATATCGCCGTCCACGCGGCACCCAGCTTGACATTGCGCACGCCCTCGTCGGTGAGGCCGTATTTCTCTTTGATAGACATCTACGCCACCTCCTCGGACGTGATTTTCCAGCTGACAGCGCGCTCGTAGTCCGCCCACATACGTGCGTACAGGCCACCCGCCGCCAGCAGCTCGTCGTGGGTCCCCTGTTCCGCCACACGTCCGGCATCCAGCACCACGATCTTGTCGGCCTTGCGTACGGTGGAAAGTCGGTGCGCCACCATCAACACGGTGCGCTTCTCGCCACTGCGCCCACTCGCCAGCTCGGAGAAAGCCTTTTGTATCTTGGCCTCGTTTTCCGGATCGGCGAAGGCCGTGGCCTCGTCCAGCACCACAATGGGCGCATCTTTCATAATGGCTCGCGCCAGCATGAGCCGCTGCACCTCGCCGCCGGAGAAATGAGCGCCCGCCGCGCCGTATACGGTATCTACGCCGTCAGGCAGCTTCTCTATAATGTCGTCGCATTGGGCGGCGGAAAGCGCGCGGGCGACCTCTTCGCGCGTAGCATCGGGCCGCGCCGCGCGCACGTTCTCAAGCACGCTCTGCTTGAACAGGTGGTTTGCCTGGAACACGAACGCAACGTGCTCCATCAGTCTGTGCGGGTCCATGCTCCGCACATCCACGCCGCCCACCAGCACGCGCCCCGCGCATACGTCCCAAAAACGAGGCACCAGGCTGGTCGCCGTGGTTTTGCCTCCGCCGGACGGCCCCACCAGCGCCACGGTCGACCCCGCCGGCACGCTGAAGCTCACATGGGACAGCGCGCGCTCGTTGACTCCTTCGTAAGTGAAGCTAACGTCGTCGAACACGATGGAGTTATCGACCGGCTCCTTCGGCGCGGCGGGTGCCTTTATCATCGGAGCCGCCAGCACCTCTTCCACGCGGTTCACCGCATCGGTGGCCGACTGCAGCGCATCCGACATGAACATCACGCGCGTCATGGCAGTGGGGATGACCGCCGAAAAGATGGCGTAGAACGCGAAGTTGGCCAGAAACGCGCCAAAATCGCCTTCACCCGGCGCCAGAAGAATGGCCACCGGCACCAAGAACAGCGCCACACCGTTGATGATGGTCAGCGATAATGACTGCGGCGTGCGACACCATCTCACCGCATAGTCCTGCGCAAGACGGGTGAACTCCTCAATGGCATCATGGAACGCCTTGAATGAGTGCACCGTCTGCTGGAACACCTTCACCACGGGGATGCCGCGTACGTACTCGGTGCCCGTCTTGTTCATCTTGACGAGAGATTCCATGTACTTCGTCATGAATTCCATACCGCGCCCGCCCATCATGTAGAACATGCAAATGAGCGAAAGGATCACCGGCACCAGGCATGCAAGACCCAGCCGCCAGTCGAACACGAAAAACAGTACCAGCATGCCCACGATCATCGCCACCGAACCAGCGGTATCGGGCAGCTTGTGGGCAAGCATTCCCTCTGTCTCCGCCGCGCAGCCATCAACCACGCGCCGCAGCGCACCACTCGCATGCGTGTCGAAATACCCCAGGCTCGTGTGCATCAGATGCTCGGTCGCCCTCTTGCGCATGTTCGCCGCGCAGCGAAACGCCGCCAGATGCGTGCACATGAGTCCTGCGAAGTACAGCAGGATAGACGCGACGGAAAGCCCGAGCGCCCACCATCCGTACACCGCGATACTCGTAGCCGTGCTCCAGTTGGGAGCCACGGCGATAAGGTCGCGCGCCACCAGCCAGATGCACACGTAGGGCCCGAACCCCACGACCATGGAGATCGCGGAAAGCGTGCAACCCAGGTAGGTGAGTGCTTTGCGCGGCCCGGCGAAATCGAGCAGCCGCGACACGGCGCTGCGTCTGCGGGATGGCTCCTCCTTTTTGTCCATACGAAACCTCCGATCTTGATCCCGTGCGCCTCCCCGATGAAACCGTCGTCTTCGACGCACTTGATAGTTAGTTGCAGTTAACATATCATCACGCATGGGTTCTCCGTTTTCACGTCCTGGAAACGGAGACGTTCTCGAAACGAATTCGGACAATCGCGAAACCGCAGGAGATCGAGTATGAGCGCACTACGAGCAGCTATCCCGCAGCATTTGCGGACGTTCGTGGAACCGCAGATAGAGCAACTGTCCCTCAGGATGGAATCCGTTCGCTGCGGTCTGTACGCAACGCTTCCGGAATCGCTCGGCGAAGGGTTTCTCTGGACGGCGGCGCTCGGCGAGGAGTGCCTCGTCAGTATGCATTCGATTCGCCTGAAGAAACCGCTCATCCTCGAGGAGCGCCCGACGGACTTCTTCTGCGTCTTCTCGGGATCGTCGGCGACGCTTCGCTCGCTGCCGAATGCGCCCGCCCAAGCGGTCGCGGAGCGCGAGAACGTCGTCTCGTTCTCCCAGGCGGGAGGAACCACGCGCTGCCTGATGCAGGCGGGAGCCCTTTACGAGTCGACGAGCCTCACCTACACGCCCGGTTACTTTGAGGGTTTGAAAAAGAGATTCCCCGACGATTTCGGAAACACGGAGGACACGATGCGCGCACTTGATCCTGCGGGCCCTCCCGCCGAGATGCTCTCCATTCTCAGGTCGTTCACCCCCGAACGGGCGTCGCGGCCCGGAGCGGCGCCGTATTTTCACGCGAAAGCGCTCGAAACGGCAACCGCCCTCTTGGCCCGTTCCCGCACTTGGGTCGAAGACGAAGCGGGGCGGACGGACCGCGCGATCGTGGAGCGGGCAGAGGAGATCATCTCGGCGCGGTTTTCCGAGGGGCTCACCGTAAAGGCGATCGCAGACGAGCTTTTCGTGAGCCGCTCGCGTCTCTACGACGCTTTCAGGAACGTGCGAGGGATGGGCGTGGCAGAGCGCCTTCGGGCGGAGCGTATGGGAGCCGCCTGCAGCCTGCTCGGCTCCGGGGAGGCGGACGTGGCGCGCATAGCGCGCGCGGTGGGATACGCGCGCACCTCGGCGTTCGACGAGGCATTTCGCCGAACGTTCGGCTGTTCCCCCACGCAGTGGCGGCGCCGTCCCGAACGCCCGCGAATCGAACCCTCCCGCCCTACAGGACGTGCGGCCTTTTAGAGCACGCGCGGCTATTCGGAGTTGCAGCTCTGTGCGTATTCGCCAAAATGGATTGTTGTTGCATATGGCTAACTTCATAGAAGATGCGGCGGCCGAAGAGCCGCACGGGAAAGGATTCGCACATGAAAATCACTGGGAACGCATCCGCTTCCACGTCGAAAACGGGAGGGAGACTCGTAGGAAAAGATCTCATCAACATAGGCATCTTCACGGCGATCTACTTCGTCGTCGTGTTTGCCGTGGCGTGCCTGGGGTTCATCCCCATCCTCATGGCGGCGATTTGCGGAATCGTTCCGCTCGTCGCGGGCATCCCGTACATGCTTTTCCTCACGCGCGCCCGCAAGTTCGGAATGATCACGATACTCGGCCTGCTCATCGGCATCATCATGTTCATCACCGGTATGGGATACTTCTCCATCGCGACGGGTCTCGTTTTCGGGCTTATCGCCGACCTCGTCTGGAAATCAGGCGGCTATGCGTCGGCATCGCGCGCCATCCTGTCTCACGGCATATTCAGTTGCTGGATCATCGGCAACTTCCTCCCCTTCCTCCTCACCGCCGACACGTACCTGCCCACCGTGCGCGCTCAATACGGCGACGCCTACGTGAACGAACTCATGACCTACCTGCAACCGGAGCTCTATCCGATCCTGCTCGTAGCATGCTTCGTCGCAGGAATCATCGGCGGCTTCATAGGACGCGCCGTCCTAAAGAAGCACTTCAAGCGCGCAGGCATCGCGTAGAAACGTCACGAGAGGGTCTTGGACGATGGAGCTGCTTCGGTCAAATGCGGGAGAGCGGACAGTGCGGCTCGACCCGCGCACGAAGATGGTGATGCTGTTCGCAGTCTCGACGGTGCTCCTGCTCGGAGGAAACGGGGGCGCGATGTTCGCCGTGCGCACGGCGATGCTGCTGTTCCCCTTCGGTTTGCTCGCGATATCGGGGCGCACACGCGCAGCGGGGCTCATGCTCGCGGCGTATCTTGGGACCTACGCGCTCGCTGCGTTCGCCGCGCCCGCGCTTGAAGGCATGGCGAGCACGGTCATCGTGGCAACGGCGACGGTGGTCTCCCGCTTCGTGCCCACGCTCGCGCTCGCGTACTTCGTGTTCGCCACGACGACGGTATCCGAGTTCATGGCGGCCATGGCGCGCATGCGCATGCCCGACTGGATTACCATCCCGCTGTCGGTGCTGTTCAGGTTCTTCCCCACGCTCGGCCAAGAAGCGCGGGCGATCAACTCCGCCATGCGGATGCGAAACATCACCCCGACCTCCCGCGGGTTCGCCTATGCGGAGAACTGTCTGGTTCCGCTCATGAGCTGCGCCGTCTCCATCGGCGAAGACTTATCCGCGGCCGCGCTGGCCAGGGGTCTCGGCGCGCCCTGGCCGAGGACGAACATCGCTAGCATCGGGTTCACGCCGGTCGATGCGGCGGTTATCGCCGCGTCGCTTGCCGCAACGGCAATCCTCGCTTTGGGCCTTGCTTTCCCGGGGGCGATCGCATGAAAAAAGAAACGAAGACCGAGGCTCCCGTTCTTTTCATGGACGACGTTTCGTTCTCCTATGCAGGAGGGCGCTCCGGATCGGGCGTCGAGGGAATTTCCCTGTCGCTCGGGAAGGGCGAGGTGGCTCTGCTGTGCGGACGCTCCGGCTGCGGCAAGACCACCGTCACGCGGCTCGCGAACGGCCTCGCCCCGCATTTCTACGAAGGGTCGGAAACCGGCACCGTGCGCGTGTGCGGCCTCGATGTCGCACACGCGCAGCTCTGGGAAACCGCGCGATTCGTCGGCAGCGTCTTTCAGAATCCCAAAACCCAGTTCTACAGCGTGGGTGTCCGAGGAGAAATAGCCTTCGGGTGCGAGAACTTGGGATTCGAGCCTGCCGACATCGAACGGCGGGTGGACGCCGCGGCAAAGGAGTTCAATCTAACACCCCTGATCGACGAAAGCCTCTTTTCTCTCTCGGGCGGTCAGAAGCAGCGCGTGGCGTGTTCAAGCGCCGCGGCTACGTCTCCCGCGCTCATCGTGCTGGACGAACCGTCGTCCAACCTCGACTTCGAGGCGATCGTACAGCTTCGATCGGCCATCGCGCGCTGGAAGACCGAAGGGGTCGCCGTGCTCGTGGCGGAGCACCGGCTCCACTACCTCGAAGGAATTGTGGATCACGTGCTTTACCTCGAAAACGGCCGCCTCGCGCACCGATGGACGGCTGAGGAGTTCGCGCGGCTCGACGACGCCGAGCGCATACAGCTCGGTCTGCGCGCACGAAGCATCGACGACATCTTCCGAAACAGCGGTTGCTGTGGCACCCCAGCGATGTCCAATGCGCAAAAGGCAACGCTCGGAAAAAACGTGGTGCGCTTCGAGAACCTGACAGCACGCTTCCGGAAAAACGGAGTCCTCGAGAAAACCCTCGAGATCGCCAGCCTCGAGCTTCCCGCCGGAAGCATCACGGCGCTTGTCGGCGCATGCGGCGCTGGAAAGTCGACGTTCGCCGAAGCCGTATGCGGCCTCAACCGATGCGACGGAACCGTAACTTTGGACGGAACTCGTCTGGGAAAGCGCGCTCGCAGGCGCACGTGCTTCATGGTCATGCAGGATGCGAGCCACCAGCTCTTCTCGGAAAGCGTGCTCGACGAGGTGACGCTCGGCATGGAAGGACCCGACCGGCAACAACGCGGCCTCGACATCCTGCGCGACCTCGACCTCGATCCGTTCGCCGAAGATCACCCACTGTCGCTTTCGGGCGGGCAACGCCAGCGCGTCGCAATCGCCCAAGCGCTTGCCACCAACCGGGCGCTCGTCGTCTACGACGAGCCGACGAGCGGTCTCGACCTCTTCCACATGCGACAGGTCGCCGAAGGCATCCGCCGCGTGCGTGAACGGGGCATCACGCAGGTCGTCATCACGCACGATCCGGAGTTCGCGCTATCGTGCTGCACGCACGTCGCCGTAATGGACAGGGGGAGAATCACGGAGACTTACCCGCTCGAAGAAAGCGGCATCAGCCGGCTAGCGTCCTTCTTCTGGTCGAAATACCATACAGGAGAAGAGGATCCGCCAATCCGCAAGACTCCTTCTTCGCGGCAGAAGGAGTGAAGCTATGACAGTGTTCGACATACTCGCAAAGAGAAACGCCGACAAGCTGCGCGCCGTCAGAGCGGACGGGGCGTCCATTCGATACCATCTGCGCATGGACAACAGCGAGGCGGGCGTCATTGATGCGTTCGAGCTCTTCAACGGCGTTTCCCTGGCGTTCAACAGCATCCCCCAAGGCACCGCGTCATGGGACGACATCGAGCCGCTCGAGCTCCAGATTGACTGGTGCTTGCGCGGTCGGTTCCAACTTGACGACGGCATCCGCCTCGGAGACGGTGAGCTTGCCGTGCATGACGAGCGGGTGAGAAAGCGCTCCATGAGGTTTCCCGCGCCGCTGTACACAGGATTTACCATCAGAATCAGCCAGTCAGAGGGAGCGGAGGTTCTCTCCCGCCTCCTCTCCCTCGACTTCGATGCCCTTGCGCAGCGGCTCACAGGGTCGAGCGGCTGCAAGATCTATGCGCCCGACCCCTCAATGAAGGCTCTTCTCGAATCGTTTTGGGATATCGACGAACGGGAACCGCTGATGCGGCTGCGTCTCAAAGCGCTCGAACTCATCTCTCTTGTCAACGCGACCCCTCGTCTTGCCCCGCGAACAGAAGACTATCTGCAAAGAAGTACTATCGACTCTCTTGAAAGGGGCATGAGGCTTCTCGGATCGAATCTCGAGCAGAACGTCGCAGTGGCAGATGTGGCGGAGGCGTCATGCATGGGCATATCCGCCTTCAAGGAAAAGTTCACGAAGACGTTCGGGATCACGCCGATGGCATACCGCCGCCAATGCCGCATGGAACGTGCCGCCCAGCTTCTTGGCGCAACCGATAAAAGCATATCGGACATTGCACTCTCCGTGGGATATCGCAACCCGAGCAAGTTCTCCGCCGCCTTCGCGGCAGCCTTCGGACGATCGCCCTCAGGGTACCGAGCCGCAAACAGCTCAGGTAGCGCGCATTTAGCAAATGCCTTTCAGTCGCGCGAGTAGCATGGAGCGCAAACGCTATCGAACTTGCGCGCCCAATCCCGGCCATTAAAGGCTCGGCAGCCCGTAACGTCCAATCCAAGTCGAACCCCAAAAGCATTGCGAGTTTGCACAGGAGTAATGAAGAAGGCATCGTGAACAGCAGAAACACTCCTTTGAGTTTCCTTAAGAATGACAATTAGACAGTCGGCACTGGCAAGCGAGACACCCTCCTCGATGCATCTTTGGGTAAACCCTGGCCAAACGAGAAGTGCCGTCGTATCAGAAATAAGAGGTTTCGGCAGATCACGCAACATAATCGTCTATCGCTAAACTCAAGTCAAAAACTCATGCAACGATAATGCACGAAACGGTCGAGTTTGAAATGAGTTTTCTCTTGAAGGAGCCGTCGGGATACGATCGATAACAGGAAGTAACCACGGATAGACCAAGAGCAGAATTGCAAAAACAGACCACTTTTCTTTAGTAGAATGGGAATAGCTCTCAACCATGAACCAATCCCGTAAGATAAATTGTAGTATTGCTAAGAGGAATGAATGGACGGTTTGGAATCGCCAGGCAAAAATACCATTAGTCAATCTCGGCTCGTTGCTGAAGCCCAATCGTTGCCTTTCGATAAGCGAAAAAACATCATTGCTGATCAACCGGAAACAACTCTTCACAAGCATCTTAAAGTGCTTTTTTCTTCAATGGATTCGAATCTTGAAGTATTACTCATGGACCTAATGAATTAGGAAAAGATTTAGTTCTTCTTCGAAGAGACTTAATCAGTACTACCGCTCGCGCAGTAATAGTTAAATGTGGAAATATTACCGGTAAGGCAAATGGCCCAATTGACACTATAAAGAGTCAGATTGAGATGGCTCTATGTCACCCTTATACCTCGAATGGCATTGATGAAATTCATATATTGGAAATACTAAGTCAGTATTAGCGTAAATAACCGACTCGAACCAATTACAAAGACTAGTGCAATTAAAACAGCCGACATTATGCGCGTATTAGAAAAGGAAAAACAGGTAGCTTTGGTGGGAGAAGCTGGATGCGGAAAATCTTCCACTTTAAGAAAACTAACAATCGATGCGTTTAGGAGTTGCAGAGACTCGCTATCGTGACTTACCCGAAGCCTTGTCAATTAATGCAGTCTTCATAGACGGCCTTGACGAGTTAAGTCCACCCGACAGGTCAAAATTAATTCCTCTTTTGAATGAACTTTCTCTAACTAAAAATCTCCCTGTTCTTATATCGTCACGACGTGGAAATTATTTCGAGACAGTGAATTGGGCATGCTATGAGATCGGACCCATGAATACAGGTCAAGCTTTGGCATTATGCGAGAGAGTTATTTCTGATCAAGCTTTATCCCAATCGCTGAAAACCGGTATATCGCAGATGCGTAACAACTTTGAGTTAACCCCGCTTGCTATATTCTTACTTATCGACATCATTGAAGAACATCAGGAGGTACCAGCATCTTTGACTGAACTTTATGAGCGATATACAGATACTGTACTTGGAAAGCATGACAAAGAAAAAGGAATCGAAGTTTTATTTTGAATATGAACTCAAAAAAAGATTTTTGGCAGAATTGGCATATGAGTATTTTGTTCAACAAAATGTCGACTCGATATCAATGAAGGCATTTTATGATTTTGGAGAAAAATACTTCTCGGATTTTGATTGGCCCTGGGAAAATTGGGAGAGCCTTCTCGATGAACTTAAACGATCCTCTCTGGTTATCATTGACGAAAAGGATGGGTCTCTTCATTTTAGGCACAGATCCTTTTTAGAGTTCTTTGCAGCATATCAGCTGCACATTAGTCCAAATGAATACCATGAAAATGTATCCACTGCGTTAGATTTATATTTCAACCCTTTCTGGACTGATATTGCGTTTTATTTTTTTGGCTTGAAGAAGAGCATGATTTTGTCATTTCTTAACCAAATATTTGATTATGAGGACGATCAGCCATTCGCGTTAGTTTGTAAAATGCGAAGTGGAAGACTTCTGCAAGCGTGTTGGCATTCGCGAACAGCAGTAAAAATTGAGGGCTTATTACAATCAAGCAGCTATGAACAAACTATTAGGAATTCCTTTTTAGAGTATGCATCCAAAGAAGACCCGGACATGCCTCCCATTTTCGCTGATCTAGTGCTATTGTCGATTGCCTCAGAATCCTATTGTAGTGTCTTCTTGAAACCTCAGATAGAACAACTCCTTCATGAAGAGATGCCTGACCGAGAAGACGCTATTTTAGCCAAGTTGTGTCTTTTCGCTGGATCGGCAACTCTTATTGATAAGGAAGAAAAAGAGAAGTTAGTTTCAAGATTCATTGACGCATTAAAGGCGACGAACAATAAAGAGCTTGAGGGGCGTGGACTTCTTTATCTATTATGTTCCACCGACGAAGACGGCAATGCGCGCAAAACCGTCAGTCGCAGGTTAAAAGCTTTTAGCAGGAAGTACTCTTCTATTATAAAGGGGCTTTTGCCGACTCCTTAGTCAACAAAAGGGAGTACAAATATTAACTTATATGTGAGCATTAAAAAGGGGTGACTTTGACCAATTAACAACATCAAAGTATATAGAAGTACTACGGAGAAGATTCTGTAAACCCTTGTAGCGAGAAAGCAAATCATCACGAGGGTTTACAGCACATCCACCAAACACGTGCACAATCATTTCCCACATCCAAGAGCACACCCAAACTGAAATGATTTAAAGCACCGAACAACTGTCTTGAAAGCTCTATGTAAACAAGCCCGTAAAGAAATCAGATTCGAGCAAATTATCAATCTATCTCATCAGCCCAAGTATCTGCGTCTTAAATTCTGCGAGCGTATAAGAACTACTTGCATCAATTGCATCGTGATCAAAAACCATAAAGTAGCGATAGTTCGAGCCAGCCATCATAGCCCAACGAGTGCCAAGGTCTAGTTTAGCTCGGCTATCGTCATTCTTAAGTTGCTCCCCTTTGGTCTCAATGGCTAAAATGAGCCCGCCTTGCGTCATTGCAAGAAAATCGGGGTAATGGTTGATAAATCCATTGATAAAGAACTCTCCCTCTTTTCTCTCCACAACACGATGCCACCAGCGAATAGTTTCGCAATTAGCAAGGGTTTCGGCCATTTTGCGCTCGATTTCCGTAAGATTAGCATCCTCCGCCTCATACAAGGAATGGTCATAAATTGTAAGCGGGTTAGTTTGCAAGATTCTCAAAGGGAATTGATAACAACACTCCAAAGTAATCAGTCCGGAGTCGATTTGTTTTTCAAATTGCTCTCTACAATGGTTCGCAGAAAGCTGAGATATCGCTTCGACAATAGCTTTCGCATACCGCGAAGCGTTATCAATATAAGCATCCACTTGTGAGTCATCCATTTGATCAACAACTCGAGATACAAAGTTTTTCAGTCCTTTATCACCGTAGGTATTTTGGAATTGTATAGACATACAATTGATAATCCCGTTACACATTTCTGATCTCTTGGATGTTTGCGTGTAACGAGCAAAGAGCGACCTGAGATCGGCACTTTGTTGAACACCAAGCTGTTTAACCCTTAACTCACCTGAATCATCGTAAATATCAACTTCTCGAGCGCCCTCAAAACCCGATGAATCAATATTGACGCATCCGGTTCCACACGATGCAAGATTAAAGTTTTGCAAAAGCATCTTGCGATCAAATGGGAGAGTTTCTTCATCTGAAAAAAGTCCTGCACGTTGGTGGTATCGAAACTGGGGTAGTAGAAGTCTGTTAACACTATCCACAAGAGACGCTTGAATGGCATACATATTCTTCTCTCCCCCTACACCGGTAGTACTATTCGATGTATGCGCTTGCTCTTCAACAACCTTACTCTCGAAATCACGTTCGAGGTTTTCAGCATTAACAACAATAGCCGAAATGGACTTAGGCACGGCTAAGCCCCCCATTTGCTCTGCCATCCCACCATCAAACTCAGATAAAGTAAGTTCAAAATCATCATCCAAAGCCCTATATGCTTGCTCCAAAGAAGGCTGAATTGGCCGAAGAATCGGACGCACCGTAACCTCTCCCTCAACGACGTCATGCTTAGAAAAGCCGGCACCGTTGAGTCCTTCAATAACCTGATCTACCGTTTGATTAAAATCAGCTGACGATGTGAGAACATAGGAGATATTGAGGCTCCGCTCGGGATACCTAGTAGCGTATGGCTGCCTCAAGATACGGCCAACAAGCTGCTCGACGCTCACTTTAGAACTTTTGTTTGCCACAGTGGCAAGAATATAGGCAAACGGACAATCCCACCCTTCAGCAAGCGCCTCAACCGTGATAACAAAACGTATAGGACACGCACGACTCATTAAGTCCGTGTCGCCAAGTTCGTCAACGCTTCCTGTACGCACGGCAATCTGCTCTTCAGGAATTCCTGCATCAATAAGTCTGCTTTTTAGTTTTTCGAAAGTTTCAGCTTCATTGTCACCCCTGCGCTCGGCTTGAAACAATACGATCGGGCGAATGTAACGACCACTTTTCTTTTCGCTGTGCTTTGCGATATTCTCGAGTTGCTGTTGCAACAGAAAAGCATCCTGGATAACCGACTTCTTATCTTGGCGACGATATACGATAACTGGAAGCTTTACCATCTCTTCAGCTTTCAGCTCCGTCGACTTAACCCTCGATATAACATTTGCATCTTTACCCGGAGTGGCTGTAAGTTCCAATACAAAACGTGGATTAAGATTACGAAGCATATCAATAGAGAGCTTGCTACCAGCATGGTGCGACTCATCAACAATCACAACGGGATTCGTACCAGCTAGCGCCGAAATTAGAGCCGTATCATCAGCGCCGTCTACGTCCACATACTGCCCAGTTTCTTTCTGATATTCCGTTAACTGAGAAAGTGAAGCATTCTCAGCATAAGCACGCCTTCCGTCCTTATTCTTAAAGGAGTCATAAGATAGAACGAATATTGTCAGTTGATCCTCGACGGTTGTCCGCGTGAATCCACGTCCACGAAGCCCGTCCTCCTTATCGAGCACTTCGACACAGTGTGCAAAGTCCCGATCGATCGTCATACGCAACGCACTCGCAGAATCACGAAGCTGACGAAGTGTTTGGCGTAGAATCTCCTTGCGAGGAACAAGCCAGACGACAACATCAGCTGGCGTTTCTGGAAGCTCTTCAAAAACGGGGAAGAGCGCATTCGCGGCTATGAAGGTTTTACCTCCGCCCGTTGGGACTTTAATGCATACTTTTGGCGATCCATGCAAAACGTCAGAATAAGAAGCAACACCGCCCTGTCCCGCAACGAGACCATCCTCGGCAAGATGATTCTCATAAGCCCTCCGGGCGTCAAGACAGTCGGAATATTTGCGTAAGTATCCGCATAGGTTCTGGATGACTCGCTTTTGATAGTTCTTAAGTGCTTCACATCCTGGCTATCTGACGGGGAATTTGTTTAAACCGAATAGAGAGCGCATCAAGGGTCTCTTGGGGAAGAACACAACGATCCGCATAGATGACTGTTGGTTTGCCTCGCACAGGAAGGCCACTCAAAAGATCATATCCTAGGGTTGTCTCACTTGCAGGATCATAAGCGAGATAGTAGGCCGTCTCGCCTACTTTGCCCATAAAGTATGGGTGCTCATCAGTGCGATCCATATAAACACACTTCGTCTCTGTGTACCACACATAGCGCATAGTCTCTTTTATTGGAACGGCCGGATTAAGGCCCTTTCCATTGAAAAGATTAAGTCCTAGCTCAAAATAGGAGAAACCCCCATTGGTTCCTTCGACAACTTTCGCACCTGTTCCATATCCTGCAATAACCCGCCGCACGCGCTCGGCAGTAATATTGTCTGCATAATCCATTGTTTCAACGAGGATAAACCGACGATTGCCCCCATCACGCTTATTCAGGTTGAGTACTGCGTGAGCAGTTGTGCCAGAACCGGCAAAGGAATCAAGTACGAGAGCATCATCGCTTGCTGCAACCTGAAGTACACGTTCAACAAGTCTTGTCGGTTTAGGGGTGTCAAAAGGCGTGGCGCCGTCAAAGATGGCCTTTATTTCTTTTTTTGCCTCATCAGTATGACCACACTCTTCATAAGACCAAAAATTAGTTGGTAAACGCCCGCCTACATTCTCTAAATAAGTCTTACGACGAATACCGCCTTTTCCTCCTTTTGTGAAATAGAAACGCGGCCACTGGCCCCGCTTATATACCGCCTCTGCAGCTTTTTTAGATTCAACCAATGAATTCGAAAGAACAATTGACGGTACACCAGTTCGTACATCAGCCGTTGACACACCGCAGATTCGAGCACGCTGTTCGGCATCATCAATATCTTTAAGTTCGTACTCGCACCAGCCTCTCAGGTACTCAAGCATCTGACCTTGTTCATATCTCCAGCATGCCCCCTGGCTAGGATACAATAATTCGCCTGTAAATGGATGTTGTATTGCATAAACCATTCCCTGATGCGTGGCAGCGCCAGGAGCACATGGATTATCGCTCGTCCATGGCATCACATCGTTGTCGGGATTCTTGTATTTGGCATCCATTTTCACCGTGCGAGGAAGTTTTTTTGGCTGCCAACCAGACAACTTTCCATACACTAGGATATGTTCGACTTCTGCAGGAATGCCCTTTGAGTCATTTCGAGTAGAATAGTTGCGCTGCCATGAAATATCAGCTACGAAGCAGCTCGAACCAAATATTTCGTCACAGACAAGTTTAAGGTTGGCAAACTCATTATCATCAATACTGATAAAAATTGCTCCTTTATCACTAAGCAATCGGCGAAGCAGTTGAAGCCGGGGGTACATCATGCAAAGCCACTTGTCATGTCGGGAGAAATCTTCTCCCTCTTTTCCAACAACTTCGCCAAGCCACTTCCTTATGCGCGGGTCATTGACATTGTCGTTATAAACCCAACCTTCGTTGCCAGTATTGTAAGGCGGATCGATATAGATGACGTCAACCCTCCCCTCAAATTGAGGGAGTAGAGATTTCAGCGCCTCAAGGTTATCTCCATGGATAATCATATTCCCATGATCAGAGCCCTCTTTATCAAGTGTTCCCTTTTCCGTAATACGCTCAAGCACCCGGAATGGCACGTAGCGGTGGTGGTTGACAACTTTATCCTTGCCCATCCAATCCAATGTTGGCATGAAACACTACCCTTCACACTTATGCGCATCGAAGTAAGCTTATATGATTTTACCAGATCGTTTGTTTTCGACACCCACCTTGAAGCTTGATAAATTGATTATGCAAACTTCCCTTAACGGCAGACCGCAATCCTTCCTGATCACCCTGAATCCCTCTCTTGATAATAAGCATTACTACCCACCTTCAGATATTCCTAGTACTATACCTATTGCAATGTAACAACCCGAAACCCATTCGATAGGAACCATATGGACCCCTCGGCTGCAGTATTTCTTGACAGGCTTTCGGCAGGATCTATTCGTTACATAATTCCAGTTTACCAGCGTATGTATGCCTGGGGAGAAGAACACTGCCGACAGCTATGGAATGACATTGTAAGCATTGGACGAGCTGGCGGCGGTCACCATTTTACCGGGTCGCTTGTGTGGGTTCAAAACGGTGGCATTGGCGGAGACGGAGATGTCACCGCACTCCTTATCGACGGCCAACAGCGGATGACTACACTATCGCTACTCTTACTCGCTTTGGCCGACTACGCAAAAGCACACGACGGAATAGCACCCGACGGATCGGAACTTGAGTTTTTCAGCGAAGACATCTGCCAAGACTTCTTGCTTCACAATAAACGAACCCAAGACGCCTCACGTTACAAGCTTACTTTATCAGAAGAAGACAATGAAACCTTTCATTCACTGATCGAAGTGGCTCTCGATCTCTCTCATCCCCGCACTGAAAGCTCTCGTCGCATCATCGACAACTACGAGTTCTTCAAAGCTCAGCTCGCCACATTCGGAGACCCAAATCTCATCTGGCGAGGCATTCGTAAATTGCAAGTAATCTCAGTCTCTCTGAGCCCGGGTGAAGACAATCCCCAGCTCATTTTTGAGTCCATGAACTCCACGGGTAAAGACCTTGCAGCTGCCGATCTCGTACGAAACTTCGTACTTATGGGGCTTCCCGTTCAAGACCAGAACCGCCTCTATCAAAACTACTGGCGACAAATCGAGCTTAATCTTGGTCACGATACCTACGATGAGTGTTTTGATGAATTCCTACAAGATTACCTCACAGTTCGCAATGCGCCCGAAACAATCAACCTTAAGGACGTATACCCTGTCTTCAAAAGAATATGCGTAAGCGAAAGTATCGACGACAACAGCGAGATCGAAGAACTCCTCGGAGAAATGCTCACTTTCTCGCGTTATTACGCATGCATCGCCTTAGGATCAGAGCAGAATCCCTGTCGTCACCGCTTGCTGGACAACCTCGCAAAACTTGGCATCAGTGTCGTCAATCCGCTCCTCATGTTTTTCTATTCAACAATGGACGACGGAAGACTTGACGGAAAAGATTGCAACCGGTGCATCGAATTACTAGAGAGTTATCTTCTGCGACGATCGGTCTGTGCTTGCCAAACAAACTCACTCAATAAGTTTTTCCCCTCGATCATCGCTCACCTTGACGCACTCGAGGAAGATGATTCTCTTTATGACGCTCTCGTTGCACTTCTTGAGGCGGAGCGCGGCACTGCACGAAGGTTTCCCGACGATAGCGAATTTGCGGTTGAGTTAAGCAATAAAAACATGTATGCCTTTAAGAAGGCGCTCTATCTACTTAATCGCTTAGAAAACTCGTATCACGCCAAAACGCCAATAGATTTCCTTACCGGTACATACACCATTGAGCACGTAATGCCCCAAAACGCACTTGCCCATCCAGAGTGGATAACTATGTTGGGAGGCATAGATAGCGCTCAGCAAACATTTGATGAACTCCTACATAATTTGGGAAATCTCACCGTGACCGCCTACAACTCAGAGCTTTCCGATGGTTTGTTCAACGAAAAGCGCGAGCGAATGGTCGGCGGTTTTATCAACGATGCCGTCTCGCTCTCTGCAGATATGGCACAGCTAAAAATTTGGAACAAAGAAGCTATTCTCGCGCGACGCGACAAACTTGTACACCGAGCGCTTACGACTTGGGCAAAGCCTGAAGTGAATCAACACCTATTGGAACGTTTTTCAAAACGACAAGGTACACGAAAAGCGAATACCTTAAAACACCTAAACCTTCGCACTCTTTTTGACCGAGGCATTATTGTAGCGGGAGAACACCTTTTTCATAACGGCACTGACTCAGTCATCACCGCTACCATTACTGAAGCTGGAACGATCAAGCTATCGAATGGAGAAGAGGTAAAAAGTCCTTCAGTAGCTGCCATTCGATCTCAACAACTCGCAACAGGATCCATCACTTCGCGAAATGGTTGGAACTACTGGCACGTGCTTCGGAATGAACAAAAAATAAAACTCGACGGTTTGAGACGAATATTCGCCGGAGAAAATAACTCTAAGCGTGACTACGGAAGCACTGAAGCACTTCGTATCGACTTCTGGAGCGGGTTCTACGAGTATGCTTCAGAGATGCAAGACTTCTGCGATGCTTTCGGAGACCTTTCGTTGAGGGCAGCCTGCCCCCATTACTATTGCGACCTCAGTCATAACACACCCAATCGCCACATTTCATTGCAAGTTTATACACGCAAAACAGTTCAAGGCGTACGTATTGAGGAGTGGTTCGATACCGCAGACTGCTATGAAGATTTTCTCAATCACCGCACCGAAATAGAATCTATCATTTCTCAAAATGAAGAGGTTTTCTGGGATAAACTCGATGCGCCAAAGAAATCACGAATTGTTTATATCCACCGAACAGTTGACGTATCCAATCCTTCAACTTGGGAAGATGCGTATGCATGGTTCGTAAAAAAGTCTTGGCTTTTCAAAAAGGCATTCACAGCTTAAGTGTTGCACATGAGATTACGAGAGAGTGAAAGGGATTCGCTATGACGCATGATGAGTTGGTTGCGGAACTTACGTAGGTGTTGTTTTACCTGACTTCATGGACGGAGCAGGATGAAGAAACGCCGGACGACGCTGGTTCTTATCAGGCTTGGAAAAGCGCTGATTGGGATGCGATTGACGCCTTGCGCGATGTGGATCTCATTTGGTGCTCCAACAAGGCTAAGTCGGTCACCATCACAGAGGAAGGCGTTACGTGCGCAAAAAAGCTTCTGGAAGAATACCGGCTTAACGACCTGCTGAAAAACGATGCACGGCCCACTTTCATCATACCGAAAGAATATGAACGAGAGGACGACGAGTCTATTCCGACTGAAGTCTCGGAATACCCAGACCCAAGCGCATGAGTGAATTCCTGGGCAAACACTCGAAATACGTGCTTCTTCATGGTTGCGAGGCGGCGTTTGTTGAGTGCATCGCTCACGGCGGGGATGGCAAGCCCATTGTCGTGTACACCGACCCCTCGGGGACTCGCCTCTATGCGACTGAAGACGAGTGGCTCGACGGGAGTCGCCAGTTTGCACAGCAAGCACACGCGCAAGGCATCATCACCTCGGACAGCCCAGCCAAGGACAAGCTCACGCTCTTCCGTAAGCTCTTCAAGGGCCGCGAGGATGTCTACGCTCATGGGTACCGTCGGAAAGACGGCGGCATCGGTTACGCCCCGGCCTGCATAAACGAATGGAAGCCAGGCACGTGCCCAAAGAAGATCAATCCGCGTTCCCCTTGTGCCGATTGCGCCCACCGCGCGTTCACTCCTCTCGACGATGCCGCACTCATCGCGCACTTCAAAGGCGCACGCGCCGACCTCAAAGATGTTGTCGGCCTCTATGTGCTCAACAAGGAAGGCAAAACGTCCGTCCTGGTCGCCGACTTCGACAAGACCGGTTGGAAGGCGGAAATCGCCGCCTATCGACACGCGTGCGAAGAAACCGGCATCGGGGTGGCCGTCGAACGATCTCGCTCCGGCAATGGTGGTCACGCATGGATATTTTTCTCCGAACCCCTTGACGCAGCGCTTGCTCGAAATCTTGGCTGCACGCTTATAACGCACGCCATGACCACTACCGGCAAGCTCAGCTTCAAAGCGTACGACCGTCTCTTCCCTGCTCAGACAACTGTTGCAGCAGGAGGCTTCGGCAACCTCATCGCGCTTCCCTTCCAAGGCCTCGCGCAACAACAGGGAAACAGCGTCTTTGTCGACGAACACTTCGAGGCATATTCCGACCAATGGAAATATCTCTCTGCGATCCAACCCGTCACACCCGATCACGCACGACAGGTTGTCGAGCAGACTCAGGATGGGCCACTCGGCCCGCTTGCGTTCGCAGAAGACAAACCCCATCGCGAAAAACCCTGGGCGCCGCGCACTAAGACATCACTTAGCAGGGATGATTTCCCCGCGACCGTTTCCCTCACAAAGGCGAACATGCTCTTCGTCGAAAAAGACGGCCTCTCTCCCGCAGCCACCAACAGGATAAGGCGCCTCGCCGCGTTCGGCAATCCTGAGTTCTATCGTGCACAAGCAATGCATCAAAGCGTATTCGGCAAGCACCGCGTGATCGACCTCAGCGAGGAGTTTGAGCAGTACCTCGCTCTTCCCCGCGGTTGCGAAAGCAAGCTTGTCGCACTTCTCGATTACTACGGCATTTCCTATCACATCACTGATGCCCGCCACACTGGAGCACCCATCGACGTCGCTTTCAAAGGCACCTTGCGGCCCTTGCAGCAAACAGCAGTCGACGCACTCCTTGAGCACGAGTGCGGCATCCTGTCCGCGCCCACAGGTTTCGGCAAAACCGTTATCGGCGCCTACTGCATCGCCCACCTCAAAATGCGCACGCTTGTCATCGCGCCGGGAACCGCCCTCCTTACCCAATGGCAGCAGCGGCTGGAAACCTTTCTCACCATTAATGAAGAACTGCCTGAACTGCTGACGAAAACTGGTCGCAAAAGCCGCAAGAAGCGCTCGCTCGTTGGCCAGATAGGAGGCGGAAAGAACGTCCCGAGCGGCATCGTGGACATTGCCACCTTCCAATCGCTCTTCGAAAAGGGCGATGTCGAAAACGCGCAGCAGCTCAAAGACCTTGTGCGCAAGCCGCGTCTTGACACGCTCATTCTTGCTGCTCCGGCATCATGGGAAGGCGTAATCACGCAGTATTCGGGGCGTCTCCATCGTGAGCACGAGGGCAAAAGCACTGTTATCGTATACGACTACATTGACGCGAGCGTTCCCATGCTCGACCGCATGTACAAAAAGCGCTTGCGAACCTACCAGAAACTCGGCTATGATCTGGCCATTCCGGAGAACACAAGCCAACCCGTTGGCTGCATCGTCAATGCGACCGACTACCAGCCGCTGCTTGCAAATGACCTTGAAAACGGCTCGAAATCCCTTTTCTTTTCAGCCCCGTATCTCAACAAGAAACGACTCAGCCAGCTGAAACCCCTGCTTGAATCTGCTGTGCAGCGCGGCATAAGCGTGACGATTGTCGTCAGCAAGCCCACGAAAACAGACTACGTGCGCCCCTTCGAAGAAGAGGTCGCTGCCCTTCGTGAAATCGGCTGCACGGTCACTGTTTGCGACGAGCGTCCCTCAGCGCTTGCTATCATCGACGAGCATATCGTTTGGTACGGCACCATCCCTCTACTCGCCTTCCCAAAAACCGACGACTGCAGCCTACGCTTCGAAAGCAGCGAAGTAGCGCACGACCTTCTGCCGTCGAACGCACCTTCAGAGTAGGCGCGTTTATTTTGTAACCAAAAGACTTCTCATGCCCGAGGTACGGCCTTGTCTGCGCCTCGTGATAGAATTCTTGGGACTGTTTTTGGACGTGGGGTCGCGGATGCGCGGCGTTTGATCGAATGGAGAAAACTATGATCAAAGAACTTATAAAAGACGAGGCGCTTCTTTCGCAGCCTTGTGAGCCTGCAACTGCTGATGACGCGGAGGTGGCGCAGGACTTGCTGGACACGCTTGGCTCGCTTGAGGATGCGGCGTGTCTTGCGGCAAACCAGATTGGGGTGACGAAGTGCGTCGTCGCATACCTCGACGACAACGAGCAGCCGCGCGTTATGTACAACCCGACGCTCAAGTTAGCGCTCGGCGCGTTCAAAACTACTGAGGGGTGCCTGTCGCTGGAGGCCGACTCCAAGGTGACGCGTTACGACCGCATCAAGGTGGCGTATGACGAACTGGTAGACGGCGCGCTACAGCCGCGCAAGAAAGACTTTACCGGCTGGACGGCACAACTCATCCAGCATATGATCGACCACTGCAAGGGCAAGCTGGTCTAGCCGCACCAAGCAGGCACACTCATGAGCACGAACAAGAACAGCTCCCAACGCGAGCAGTGGTCGCATGTCCTCGCTGCCAAAGGTCGCTCAGGGCACCTGCCACAACCGAAGGTCAACGCCTTTCGCGCGGGCATCGGGCCAAATAAAGCGTCGGGACACAAAGGCGGCATCAGTCGTCAGGGCTCCAAGCGCGGATAGCCAGCGCGCAGCGCGCAAGACCAACCGCTCAAAACACAAAGCAGACAGCATAAGGAGAACTTTTGCACACCGAGGACAGCCACAACGCCAACGCTACCGCGCCGGATCAATCCGACGACCCCGTCTTCCACCAGGAGCAACAGCACCTCGCGACCACCTACGCGAAACTCCAGGAGCTAGGGCGCGCCCTCGTGCACAAGATGGAGAAAACGCGGGAGGCGGCCGCGGCGGACAAGCGGTCCATGTCCGAAGAACTGGCACCTAACTTCGCCACCTACGCCGACGCGATGGAAACGTACGCCGACTTCGCGGCCATGAACCGCGTGATCGACGGGTACAACCTCGCGCAGGACGCGGATGCCGAAGCACTCGCCAAGATTGAACTTTTACTCAAGCAGCCCTACTTCGCGAAAGTCGCCCTCCAATTCAAGCCTGATCAGGAGCCCAAAGAGCTCTACATCGGCACCGCCGGCATTTCGGATGAGTCCTACCGTCGCCTCGTCGTGGACTGGCGCTCGCCCGTTGCCGAGGTGTACTACAACCAGGACAACGGCCCCACATCTTACGTCGCCGACGGGCGCACCATCAACGTCGACCTCAAACTGCGCCGCCAGTTCGACATCCACGAAGACCAGCTGCTCGCCTACTTCGACACCACCGTGGCCATCCAAGATTCGCTCTTGCTTGCGTCGCTCTCGAAGCAGCGCACCTCGCAGATGCAGGCCATCACGGCCACTATCCAGAAGGAACAGAACCTGGTCGTACGCCACGAGGACGTGCCCGTGCTGCTCGTGCAAGGCATCGCCGGCAGCGGCAAAACGTCCGTGCTGCTGCAACGCATCGCGTACCTGTTCTACCAGAACCGCGGCAGTCTCGACGCGCGCGAGGTATTCCTCATCACGCCGAACCCGGTGTTCCAACACTACATCGCCGGCGTGCTGCCTGACCTGGGTGAACGCAATCCGGAAAGCCTCACCTGGGACGAGTTCGCGCGCCGCCTCCTACCGCCCGACCGTGGCAGTGGCGACGTGAACGTGCCGCTTGATGCCCTTACGCGCATTGACAAAGCTGTCGCAACCTTCGAGTTCGACGCGAACGACTTCCGCGACATCCGCGTGGCCGACACGCGTCTCATCTCGGCAGACGCCATCCGCAAGCTCGCCGACAAGCTGCATCGCATCCCCGCCGGCCCACATCGCATCACACTCATGCGTGAGGAACTGCACGCGCGCCTGGAAAGCCGCCTCAAGCAGATGGCAACCACCGACGCTGTGCTCGACGAACTTTCGGCCCTCGACCTGGACGAACAGCTGCGCATCTTCCACGAGGCCATCGCCCCAGCCGACGAGCAGGAAGAACGCGCCTTCGCGCTGCGCTTCCTGAACGACCGCTACGCCGCCGCCTTCGAGGCCGTCGAGAACGACGAGTGGCTGCGCATCGACCGCATCGGCATGCGCCTGCTCGGCATTGACGGCCTCTCGCCTATTGAATGGCTCTACCTGAAAATGGCGCTTACAGGCCTTGGCAACCCGGACGCGAAGTACGTGATGATCGACGAGGTACAGGACTACAGCGCCGCCCAACTGGCCGTACTTGCGCGCTACTTCCGACGCGCACACTTCCTGCTGCTCGGCGATCCGAACCAGGCCATCACGCCAGGCACGGTGTCGTTCGACGAAGTGCGCGCCGTGTTCGAAGCGTCGCACGGGCCCGTGGAAGAATGTCGCCTCATGACGAGCTACCGCTCAACGCCCGAGATCACCGACATCTTCGCCAGCCTGCTTGACAAGGCCGAACGCGCCCACATCTCGTCCATCCAGCGCGCCGACACTCCACCCGCCATCGCCGCCTACCACGACGAAGACGCCTATACCGCCGCGCTGCGCGAAACCGTGGCGAAGGCGCGCACCAACGAGGGCCTCACCGCCCTCATCGTCCCGTGGAAGCACGAAGCGAAGCGCCTGCAGAAGCTCCTTGGTGACGACGCACCCGAACTCGTGGACGACACGGCAACCCTGCCCACGGAGGGCCTCGTGTTCATTACGCTCAAACTGGCGAAAGGCCTCGAGTTCGACCAGGTCATCATCCCGGACGCCTCCGCGCGCGTCTTCCCCGACGACCCGCTGTCCCGCCGCCGCCTCTACACCACCGTCTCGCGCGCCACCCGAACCCTCACCATCCTCGCCCACGGCCCCCTCACCCCGCTGCTTAAAAGCTAACAGGGAGCGAACTTAGGAGGCAACCCCGCCAAGGAAGGAAGCGACATGCGTACGTTTATTGCTCTTGAACTGACCGAACGCTTTGTTGCGGACACGGCGGGGTTGGCGCGCCAGCTGAAGGCTTCCATCGAAGGACGCTTTCTGGCACCGGATACCTACCACCTGACGCTTGCGTTCCTGGGCGAACTGCCGGAAGCTGACATCGCTTCAACCACAAGCGCGCTCGAAGCTGCCTGCTCCGGCATACCACCCATCCCGCTCAGCAGTGATGGCCTAGGGAAATTTGGCCGCGCAAGCGACGCAACGCTCTGGCTTGGCATCACACCTACCCCCGAACTCATGCACCTCGCCACCCGCGTGCGCGACGAACTCGCCGCCTGCGACCTCCCCTTCGACGACAAGCCGTTCAAACCCCACATCACCCTCGCCCGCCGCGCGCGCATCCCTAAAGCAGGCCTTCCGCCGCTTCCCTTCCCCCGCAGCGAACGCGCCAACACCGTCACCCTCTTCAAAAGCACCCTCACCCACGACGGCGCACTCTACAAGCCGCTCCATACCGTCAAGTTGAAATAATGGCAATTGCCCAAGAAGGCTCGGCTGTCCCACAATAGTCCCACCCGACAAACTTCAACCGTATATAGTGCCAGCAAGTTCATAAACAGCACAGCGCAACACCAAAAGGGATGAGACAGCCATGCAACAAGACTATGGAAAGTTCAACAATTTCGAACTAACCACGAAACTTCCGAATACCTGCGAATACCTGTTTGTCGACGTGCCTAATCATCGCGCTGATCAGATATTCATACGCAACCAGATTCCTGTTCGATTCCGTAGAAAAGAACTTAGTTCCGGGGATTCTGCATACGTAATTATATTTTGTCGCTTCAAGAAAAAATATCGAAGCCAGTTCTTAGAAAGCATGGCCGACCTCGAACGATGCATGCTCATAGAAGGCCATACAGATTACACCAAGTTCTGCGCCGAGCTGATGAAAATGCTTGAAAGCGAATAAGCAAACAGCTTTGCCTACCTCAGTCGAATCATTACGACCCAACTCAGCCATACTCAGGTCCCTCTCCAGGTCCTCTCTTGCTACAATAGGCGCACGCGAAAAATGAAGGGGAAGAGATCATGGAAGAGAACAACGCGCGCACTACTGCTGAACCCGCCAAGAAGGGCAATGTGTCAGCCCTGCTGCCTATAGGGGTGTTTCTGGTATTTTACCTGGGGCTGGGCATTTTGTTTGAGTATGGCATGGGTATCCCCATGGGCTTTTATAACATTCCTGTTGTCGTCATCTTTTTGGTTGCGCTGCTCGTGGCGTGCGTGCAGAATCGCAAGCTTCTCTTCGACGAAAAGCTCACCATCATGGGGCGCGGCATGGGCGACAAGACTATCGTTACCATGGTGCTCATCTTCATGGTGGCTGGCATCTTTGTGGGCACCGTCGGTCGCGATAGCGCAGAAAGCGTGGCCTACCTGCTACTTTCCGTCGTGCCGGTACAGTTTGCCGTGGCGGTTCTGTTCGTCGTCAGCTGCTTTGTGTCGCTCTCCATGGGCACGTCGGTGGGCACCATCACGCTCATCACGCCTATTGCTGTGGCTGTGTCAGCCGCGTCGGGCTTCGATCTGCCGCTCTGCGTGGCCTCCGTCATGGGCGGCGCCATGTTCGGCGATAACCTCTCGTTCATCTCCGACACCACCATCGCGGCCTGTCAGGGCCAAGGTTGTCAGATGAAAGACAAGTTCCGTGAGAACTTCAAAATCGCACTGCCGGCCGCGCTGGTTTCGCTTGTCATCATTTTGGTGCTGTCGTTCGGCGCCGACCTTGGCGACTCCGTCACGCACGAGTATGACCTGATCCAGCTCATCCCCTACCTCATCGTACTCATGGGCGGCATCGTGGGTGTGAACGTATTTGTGGTGCTGCTGCTGGGCATCCTGTCCGGTTCCATCATCATGGTGGCCACCGGCGCCACAGCAGCCACCGACCTGCTGGCCAACATGGGCTCAGGCGCTGCGGGCATGTTCGAAACCACTATGGTGGCGCTGCTAGTGAGCGCCATCTGCGCGCTCATCCGCGAACACGGCGGGTTTGTTGCGCTGCTGAACGGCATTAAGAGCCTGTTCAAAAGTAAGAAAGGCGGCCAGCTGGGCATGGGTCTGCTCGTGGGCGCCATGGACATCGCTACCGCCAACAACACGGTAGCCATCGTCATTTCAAACCCCATCGCGGCTGACATGGCAAAAACCTACGGCATTTCAAAACGCAAAACAGCCTCGCTGCTGGACACCTTCTCGTGCGTGTTCCAGGGCATCCTGCCCTACGGCGCGCAAATGCTTGTAGCCATCTCAGCCGCAACCGAACTCGGCTTCGCTGTATCCGCGTTCCAGATCATCCCATTTTTGTTCTACCCGTTCCTGCTTTTGCTTAGCTCGCTGGTGTTTATCTTCCTCATTCCGGAGAAGAAGCGCTAAGAGATGCAACAAAAGTCCTTTATCTAGCAGGTTGATCGTAGGGCAAGGGCTCTGCCCTTGCCCTACGATCAACCTGCACGTAAAACTTTTATTGCAGTCGCGACCTTCCGCCGCCTGCCGCCTTCCCGCGCGGCAGGCGGCGTCTTGTTGTCTTCCTTTTGTTGCCGATCGTTTAAATATTCAGTATTTTCCAGCACCGCCGCATGGCGAGCTTTATACTAGAGCCTTCCGACGGCAAAGTGGCGCAACGAAAGGTAATCAATGGGCGGATTCTTTGGGGCGGCAGCGCATCACGACGTGGTGCTTGATGTGTTCTTCGGCGTAGACTACCACTCTCACCTGGGCACAAAGTGCGCAGGCATGGTGTTTCATGACGCGGAGTCGGGTTTCCAGCGCGAAATTCACTCCATCGAGAACACCCCGTTCCGCACGCGCTTTGAGGACGATCTGCCCGGCTTCCACGGCATGAGCGGCATCGGCTGCATCAGCGACACCGATCCGCAGCCTTTGCTCGTGCGCTCGCACCTTGGCACGTTCGGCATTACCACCGTTGGCGCCATCAACAACGCCGAAGCGCTGGTAGAAGAAAACTTTGCCAGTGGCGGCCGCCAATTCATGGCCATGAGCTCGGGGAAGGTGAACACTACCGAACTGGTGGCTGCGCTCATCAACCAGAAAGACGACTTCGTCTCGGGCATCAAGTACGCACAGGATGCCATTGAAGGCTCGCTCACGCTGCTCATCATCACCCAAGACGGCCAGATCATCGCCGCGCGCGACAAGGTGGGCCGCCTGCCGGTGCTCATCGGCAAGAGCGACGACGGATTCTGCATCTCGTTCGAATCGTTCGCGTACCACAAGCTGGGTTACCGCGACGAATACGAGTTGGGGCCGGGCGAAATTGTGCTGGTCAACCCTAACGAATACCGCACCATCTCCCCCGCCGGCGACAAGATGAAAATCTGCGCGTTTTTGTGGGTGTATTACGGGTACCCGAACTCGAACTATGAGGGCGTAAACGTCGAGGTCATGCGCTATCGCAACGGCGCCATTATGGCTCGCAACGAGGCGGCCGACGGCGGCGTGCCCGAGCTGGATTACGCGGCCGGCGTGCCCGATTCGGGCGTGCCGCACGCCATCGGCTACGCGACAGAGAGCAAAACGCCCTTCGCGCGCCCGTTCATCAAATACACCCCTACGTGGGCGCGCTCGTTCATGCC
This sequence comes from Candidatus Gordonibacter avicola, assembly GCA_019113915.1. Taxonomy (GTDB): domain Bacteria; phylum Actinomycetota; class Coriobacteriia; order Coriobacteriales; family Eggerthellaceae; genus Gordonibacter; species Gordonibacter faecis. The sequence continues at coordinate 19,568 of DXGM01000025.1, read as the reverse complement.
GAGCAACCAAGAAGTACGCAATCACGTGGCGAAGATGAAGCAAATTCACATTCCGGAACTCATCAAGGACAAGAAACTTTTGTTCGTGGACGATTCCATCGTGCGCGGCACGCAGCTGCGCGAGACGGTGGACTTCCTTTACAAGTGCGGCGCCGAGGAAGTGCACATGCGCTCGGCCTGCCCACCCATCATGTTTAGCTGTAAGTATCTGAGTTTCTCCAGCAGCCGCTCCGACATGGAGCTGATCGCGCGTCGCGTAGTGCAGGAACTGGAAGGCGACGAGGGCCAGAAGCATCTCGACGAGTACGCCAACGGCTCTACCGAGCGCGGAAAGTGCATGCTGCGCACCATTTGCGAGCAGATGGGCTTCGATTCGCTGGGCTATCAGTCGCTCGATGGCATGCTGGAAGCTATCGGCATCGACCCTGAGCAGGTGTGCACCTACTGCTGGACGGGGCGTGAGTAGTGCGCCTGTTGGCAGGTACTTCGCCTGTAGAATAGCTCGCTAACCGCCCGACGGCCCCCGCCGTCGGGCTTTTCTTTTGTCCCATTAGTGGGACAGTTGCGTCTTGCGATTTCGGTATGCTGTGCAGCATAACAAACCGACGCAAGGAGATACCCATGAGCAGCGCAGCCTACGCACCAAACCCTCCAGCCCCTCGCCAGCCGCAACAACCCCGCGGCACCCACGCCCGCCCGAGCACCACTATTGAGGTTCGCGTTATCCCAGGTGGCCTACTCACACAGGAAGAACGTCCCCGCCACGTCAAGATACGCGTCCACGGAACCCTCCAAGGATCCCCCTACCACCTCTCATCCCGCGAACGCGCCATAGCCACCGCAAGCGGCATAGCCTTCACCCTCATATCCCTAGCCGCCGTACTTGTGTAACGCAACTCGTTATATAAGTGAAATAATTATATAAAAGATAACCCTCGCTGGAGCGTTTCAGCAAGGGCTATCTTTTCGTACATATATTGTGGTTTTGCTTACAGCAGATGCGCGCGGAGGTCTTCGGCGCTTGCGGCGGATAGGTAGGCGGGCGGGATGTCGAAGAGGGTTTTGCAACCCTTCTGGCCTTCCTGGCTCAGGCGGTGCGCGGCGCGGGCGCAGGCTACCAGCACACTGCCAGTGAACTCGGGGTTTGAATCCAGCTTGAGTGAATACTCAATCACGTGAGTGTGTTCGCCGTTCGCGCCGGTGGCGCCGGAGCGGATAACCGAGCCGCCGTGCGGGATGCCAGCATGATCACGATCGAGTTCCTCCTGTGTGATGAACGTGACCGTGGTGTCGTAGTCGGCGAAGTAGTTGGGCATCTCCACGATGGCCTTCTCGATGGCGGCTTTGTCCGCCCCCTCCTTGGCCACAACAAAGCACTCGCGTGTGTGCTTTTGGCGCGTCGTCAGTTCGGGCATTTCGCCGGCACGCACAGCCTCAAGCGCTTCAGGCACCGGCACCGTGTACTGACGAGCGTCCGCCACACCCTCGATGCGGCGAATGGCATCGCTGTGACCTTGGGAAACGCCACGACCCCAGAACGTGTAATCCGCACCCTCGGGCAGGATGCTGGTCGCATACAGGCGCGCAAGCGAGAACATGCCCGGATCCCAGCCGGCGGAAATAACGGCTACCGTGCCCGCTTCCTGCGCCGCCGCGTCAACATTCGCGAAGTGCGTGGGGATGTTCGCGTGGGTATCGAAGGAATCCACGACGTTGAACAGGCGCGCGCAGGCCGGCGTCTGCTCGGGCAAGTCATTCGCACTGCCGCCGCAGATCACGAGCACGTCAATGTCATCCCGATGCGCAGCAAGGTCGTCGGCGGAGTACACAGCCACGCCTTCGGTGAGCGGCTTCACGCTCGCCGGATCGCGCCGCGTGAACAGCGCAACCAACTCCATGTCGTCGTTTTGACGACAGGACAGCTCCACGCCCCTTCCCAAGTTGCCATATCCCAAGATGCCGATGCGCGTTTTCGCCATGTCTCGCTCCTCACCGCTCGATCAGTTTCTGTCGCACCGATCATCCATGAACATCACCCGCCCCGTCAACGCAAGCCCCCCAACTCCAAGAAAGCCCCATCGGGCTGAAACGCGTTGGAAACGAAGTGCAGTGCTACCCTAGCCTTCCGCCTTCTCCACACGCACCGCGCAGACTTTGTATTCGGGGGCTTTCGATACGCGGTCGAGGGCGGGGTTGGTGAGCCAGTTGCTGTTGCCGTCTTGGAAGTGGAAGGGCATCCAGGTTTCGCCGGGGTTAGTCTTGTCGGACACACGCGCGGTGGACTCAATGGAGCCGCGGCGCGACGAGACGCGTACGCGGTCGCCGTCGGCAACGCCAAGCGCTTCCGCGTCATGCGCGTTGATCTCGATGAATGAACGGTTGGCTATTTCATCCAACCCCTCGGTGCGGCCAGTCATCGCACGCGCGTTGTACTGGTAGAGAATGCGGCCCGTGGTCAGCATGAGCGGATACTCCGCATCGGGCAGCTCCGCCGAAGGCTGATACTCGGGCGTCGAGAACGCGCCGAGGCCCAGGGCGAACTCTCCCATGTGCAAGATAGGCGTGCCAGGATGACTCTCGGTCGGGCACGGCCACTGCAGGCCGCGACCGGCAACCTCCGCGCCGTCGAGCCGCGCATGACTCACGCCGCCGTACGAAGGCGTGACCGCGGCAATCTCTTCCATAACCTCGACGGCGCTCAGCTGCGGCTGCGCATACCCCATGCGGTTCATGACCTCGGTGAACAGCTCCGTATCGAGGCGCGCGCCTGCCGGCCCATCCACGGCCTTGCGCACACGTTGCACGCGCCGCTCAGTGTTTGTGAACGTGCCCTCCTTCTCGGCATAGCTGCGCCCAGGCAACACCACATCGGCATACTTCGCCGTCTCAGTGAGGAAGAGGTCGTCCACCACCAGAAACTCAAGCGCCTCAAGCGCACGGATAACGTGTCCCGTGTCCGGGTCGGTACGCACCGGGTCTTCGCCGAACAGGAACAAGCCTTTGATACGACCCTCTTGCATGGCCGGGAAACACTCGGTCGCCTTAAGCCCGCGCTCCCGCGGCAACTCAGCACCCCATGCCTTCTCGAAGCGACGCAGCGTCTCGGGGTCGGCCACCTTCTGGTAGCCGGGAAGGTCATCCGGTCCCGCACCCATGTCACACGCGCCCTGCACGTTGTTCTGGCCGCGTAGCGGATTCACGCCGCCGCCAGGTTTACCCAAATTGCCGGTGATCATTGCAATGTTCGACAGCGCCATAACGCCATCGGTGCCGGTGGAGTGCTCGGTCACGCCGAGGCAGTACACAATGGCAGCCGCGTCGGCCGCGGCATACATCTTCGCCGCCTGCACGAGATCGCGCCGGTCGATGCCGCACACGTCCTCCACCCACGACGGCGTGCAGTCGCGCACCGTGGCGGCCAGAATCTCGAAACCCTCAGTGCGCTCGCGCACGAAGCCCTCATCGTACAGTTCGTTCTGAATGAGATAGTTCACCATGCCGTTCGCGAACGCAACGTTCGTGCCCGGGCGCAACTTCAAGTGGATATCAGCCTGCGCCGCCAGCCCAATGTCGCGCGGGTCAACCACAATAAGTCGGCAGCCGCGTTCGACCGCGGCACGCAGTTGCATGCCAATGACCGGGTGCGCTTCTTCGGGGTTCGACCCCACCAGCATAATGACGTCCGCGTGGCGGGTGACATCCTCGATGGAGTTCGTCATCGCGCCGGACCCAAGCATGGTCGCCAGACCGGCGACCGTGGGGGCGTGTCAAACACGCGCGCAACAGTCTACATTGTTCGTTTGAAGCGCCGTTCGGGCCATCTTCTGGAACAGGTAAATGTCCTCATTAGTAGCACGTGAACAGGCGAAGGCGGCAAGCGATTCTCCACCGTACTCGTCGCGCAGCTCCGTGAACCGGCGCGCCACCACATCGAGTGCCTCATCCCAACCAGCGGGCTCCAACTCACCTGTGGCAGCGTTGCGCACAAGGGGCGTCGTCAACCTATCAGGCGCATCGACGAAATCGAAGCTGGCCGAACGTCCCTTCACGCAGAGTAGGCCGTTGTTCGATGGGCCGTCGGCCGCTTCGGCATCTACAATGCGACCGTTTTTCACCACTAAGTCCAACTGACAGCCTACGCCGCAGTGCGGACACGTCGTACGCACGCGCTCCGTTTCCCACGAGCGATACGCTGTGCGACGCTTCTCGGTGAGCGCGCCGGTCGGGCACGCCTGCGCACAATTTCCGCAGCTCTCGCAGGTTGTTGCGCGCCAGTCCTCGCCGAACGGTGCCTCAATAGTGGTACGCACGCCGCGCTTCGCGGCAACAAGCGTGTGATTGCGCGCGGCCTCGTTGCAGGCACCCACGCAACGCTGACAGCGAATGCACAGGTTCGGGTCGTAGGTAAGGAAGGGGTTGCTGTCGCGCACCGGTTCGCGCTTGTGCGTCACCTCGAAGGGGGAGCCCGTCACACCGTATTCGCGGCAGAGGTCCTGCAACTCACAGGCACCATTCTTCACGCACGAGAAGCAGTAGCTTGTGGAATCAAGCCCGTGATCAGCCAAAATCAACTCAAGCGCCATCTTGCGGTACGCCACAACACGCGGCGTATCCGTGGTCACCACCATGCCCTCACGCACGCACGTCGCACACGCGGACACCGGCTGGTCGAGGCCTTCTACCTCCACCACGCACACGCGGCACGACGCCACCGCCTCGCGTCCCGCAAAATGACAAAGCGTCGGAATGCGGATGCCTTCCGCGCGCGCCGCTTCCAAAATGGTTGCGCCTTCGGCAGCCTCAAGCGCCGCCCCGTTTATCATAATGTTAGGCATACTGCTCCCTGCCTCCCTCAAGCACGCCGCAGCCGAAGTGGTCGCAGCGCAGGCAGCGCCCACACTCCTGTTCAACTTCCTCACGGCTCATGCCCACCTCAACGTCCTTGAAATCCCGCCTGCGCTCGCGTGCCGGGCGGTCTCCCAGTTCCACACGCCCCTTGGGTGTGCGATCATTCGGCTGCGCCTCGGGCACCTCTACCTCATAAGCCAGTTTGTGATGATAACCCAAGTACTCATCAATATTGCGCGCAGCCACTTTCCCCGCCGCGATAGCGCGAATGACCGTCGACGGCCCCGTCTGACAGTCACCACCCACGAACACATGCTCAAAGCCCTCGGCGCGCAAATGCTGGTCAGCGTCGAAACGGCCCCAGGTAGTCTTCATGCCGAATTCTTCGAATGGCCCGGCACCAACATCCTGCCCCACCGCGATCAGCACCGCATCCGCCGGAATACGTCGCTCAGGCTTGTCGGCAGCCACCGGTGCAGGCCGGCCACCACGAACAGCCCCTATCATCTGCGGCTGCGTGACCAGCGCCGCGCAGTGCCCTTCTTCGTCCACCTCAATGCGCACCGGCGCCTCAAGCGTAATCAACTCCACACCTTCGGCAACCGCGCTCTCCACTTCGGCAGGCAGGGCCGTCATATCCTCGCGGCGACGCCGATACGCCACCGACACTTCGTCAGCCCCGGCACGCACGGCAGTGCGCGCACAATCCATGGCCACGTTGCCGCCGCCCACCACAACCACACGTTTGCCCGTGAAGTCGGGATATGCGCCGTCGCCGATGGCACCCAAAAGCTCCACCGCCGACATAACCCCCGCGGCCTCCACGCCCGGGATACGCAGCGCCTTTCCCGCCTGCGCACCCACCGCCACGTACACAGCATGGAAGGTGTCAGCGATGTCGCGCAATTCGCGCGCGTCAATTTCCACCCCGCAGCGCACCGTGATGGTACCGGCCTCCATGATGCCGCGCACGTCTTCGTCAAGGCGCTCGCGCGGGAAGCGGTAAGCGGGAATGCCATAGCGCAACATGCCGCCCAGCTGCTCGCGCGCCTCAAACACCGTCACGCGATGCCCCATAAGTGCAAGGAAGTATGCGCAGGTGAGACCACTCGGCCCGCCGCCGATGATAGCCACCGTGCGCGCCGTATCCATATTACGCGGCGGCGGAGCCACCGTGTCGGCAGGAGCCTGATCAACGGCGTAGCGCTTGATACCACGAATGTTCACCGGCGCATCGATAAGCGTGCGGCGACAACGCGCCTCGCACGGGTGCTCACACACAAACGCACAGGCCGTGGGGAACGGGTTGTCCTTGCGCACCACGTTCACCGCGCCGGCATAATCACCCGCCGCTACGCACGCAATATAGCCAGGCACATCCACATGAGCAGGGCAAAGCGTCTCACAGGGCACGGTTTGGCCGACGCCTTCCTGGCAGCAGCCCTCAGTCACGTGGCTTGCATGTTCATCCGCGAACGTCTCTAAGCCGTCGAGAAGTGCGGTGGCAGCCTCATATCCAATTGCGCAGTCCGACGTGTCGCGCACCATTTCCGCAAGCGCACGCATACAGGCAACGTCCGTCTCATCGGCTTCGCAGGCCACCACGTGCTCAAGCAACGTCACCAACTGCGGCAATCCGTCGCGACACGGCACGCACTTGCCGCAGGTCTGCGCAGCCGCCACCTGCAAAAGCGCCAGTTCAAACGCGAGCGGGCACATACCCGGCGGCACCGCACGAACACGCCGCGCAAAGCGCTCCGCCATCACAGCCACCTTCGCATCATCCCGCGCTCGCCGCGCCATTGATAGCTCGCCCAACATCTCCTCCGCCCCAAACGACTTCTCTCCCCGCCATTCTAACGCAACCCTCAAGCCGTCAGCCGCAAACCGCTGTCACCGTCGGTGATCTTCTTAACGTGCTCACCCACCTCTACACCTTGAGCCGTTCCATACGTCGCAAGAAGCCGTTTCCCCAGCGCAAACAGCGCATCGTGAGACAGAACGCTCTTCTTCATGCGCGAGCGTTTCTCAAGGGCCTCTACCAGCGCTTGCTCACCCTGGGGCACACACCCAATGTACAGATTTCCCACAAAGCCTGCTCCTGTTGTCTCGAATGAACACGGGTCAACAAACACAAGCACCTCGTGTGTGGAGTTGACCGAATATGGCGTATCAACCAGGGTAAACTGCGCGGCATGGCGGGCAACAGCAACAAGCGGATACCCCAGCAACCGCACATCCGACAAACCCTTCCCTTCGCCACCATCTGCAAGCACCGTCCGTGTTAACGCATCAGCCAGAATGTTAGCCGGTCTCCGCATGACCTCAATGACGAAAGCGCAACTCGGCGTGAGCAGCACGCAGTCAACCTGCTCTCGCACGTTCGTACCGGGAAACCCCCGCTCTACTCGGGGAAGGTACAGATTCGGAAGCAACACGCTCCCCCGAAGCGGCGAGCCAGATGTAGCAAGTGCCTGACACAGAACCTCGAATACCCGAAACTCTGCCGCAATGCTTTCCGCCTGCACATCACCCCATTGATAGTCGAGGTGAAAGGTTCCTCGTTCCCCGTAGAAGGGGGTAATATGATACTTGTACTCATCTTCCGCTCGTTCCAGTGTAATACCCGTCCGAGCAAACCACGCACTACCGTAATAGCGAAGTTGAGCAAGCCTACGAAGGCCGCACTGAAGCTCAGCAGCGTTTGCGCGTGCATGCTGTTCCTCTTTCCGTAACTGCCGCACCTGCTCATGGCGCCTCAAAGCTTCCACATGCCGGCGCCAGGGAAGTGAGGGGAGGAGCGCCGACTCCTCTTTAGCCACTTTAGCCGCACACCCTTGAGCAATGTGATCAAGATGTTTGATCTCCTGGGTGATCTGACGGGCAAACCCATCGAGTGCAGCATCGTTCAATGGCGCGCCACAAATACAGGAAGCACCCGCCTCTTCCTCACCTTGCAAGTCATCCCATCCAAGCCGCGTTCCGCACTTTCGACAGATAAAGACAGGGCGAGCGCCTTCCCGCTCGCGTCGGGCGGTCAGCGCCATACGCGCGTCCCTCATTGAGCCGAGCTTAGTCTGCAAGCTATCGGCTAGCACGTTAACCTTTTCCGGTGAGAGACACTCATCATGCAATCTAAACTCCTGCTCCATTGCAGTGAGTGTTTTCTTCCAATCGCAAGGACAACTCCCGACAAATCGGCGATTTCTGAACGAGGAAGCATTTGTCGTGAATTTAGTTGGGTTAACGAACACTGCCATACGCAACACGTTCTCAGGAGGATACTCTTTACACCAAGCCGTGAGGGCTTCGGCGCTCTGGTCAGCCTGCCTTAATGCCGCCGAAACCACCTTCCCAACGACAGCATCTGCTCCATATGTTCTGGTCGTTTTTGGAAATGTACAGTTTACTTTTGTTCTTTTGTGTTTGACCTCAATCACAAACAAACACCGCGTAGTTACCACGATGATGTCCGCTTCGTGAAAACAATCATCTTGACCCATGTTGAGACACGGAACATAAAGGTTATGCAAAATTCGGGATCCGAACAGAAATGATTGTGGGGAGATCGCTTCGCGGCGAAACCGCTCAAACACCTCAAACTCGCCAATAACCCCTCTTTCGCACGTATTCTTCGCTGGCGGTCGAAGTTCATACCCCTTTTGCAAGGTGTAAAAGGGGGTAATACCTTGATTCTGTCCTCGTTGGAGTGGCACATTACCTTCCAAAAACCATTTCCCCGAGAAATAGCGCGAATAGGCGAGGGCCTGTATCTCTTTTTCAAGACGATCTACCTTCGCCAAAAGGGATGTGCGCCGATGCCGAGCGCGTGAAACCAAGTATGTCTCTAAAGAGTGTACTCGCGATAACGGCCCTTTGCTCACGAGTGGACTTATTGCTGCTTCGGCACAAAGCCCCCACAGCGATGCGCGAGCTTTGAGGTATTCTTTGTGAACCAACAGCTTGCGGGCCTGCTCATCAAAACCGTCTTCATCAAGTCGAGCACCACACTCGGCGCACCGATGCGGTCGCTTCTCTTTACGCAACTCGGACGGAGAAACGACAGCACCACAGCGATAACACTCCACATGAGCATTAAGCCCACATGACCGATCTTTCGCATCCATGTCTGCCCCTAACCAACCGTATAAGTACGTGCATTACCTACTAATACAATGAGTTGAACAGGACAGATTATCTTTTTACTCATATCTTTACCTTTCCCCAAGCTTTCAAGTGAGGAAAAGTCTACACGCGGAAAATCTTCCACACGTCCCACAGATGGGACAGGCGCAAAGAAACTTTTACGTATGATGCTCGCCACACCCACAAACCCAAGGGAGGCATCATGTATGAACCAGCGCGACAGTTTGTTACCTATTACTATTCTTATGTTGATCTGTATGTGAGGGATGCGCGATGACGTGGGGTGTTGATGCGGCTACGGCGTTTGCGCGGTTGTATCATCGGTGGTTCGACGACGCGGCCGAACTGATTGCGGAGAATGCGCGCGAGGCACGCACCCTCAAGGGGTCTTTCGTGGCCGACGTGCTCACGCTTTGGGACATGGATGCGAGAGCCTGGCTTCCCGGAGCGCCCACCATACTCAGGCTTGAAACGTGCGACCTCGCCGTGTTTACCATGCGTGCGCCACACCTTGCGCTCTTCTTCGGCAGCATAGACACCGACTCGCCTGCGGCCGCGTTCGGGCCGTCGCTGCGGTGGGAAAGTTTCCGTCCGTGTTCGTACGCCATCGGCCGCACGGTGAGCGATCTCGTGTTCACCATGGACGAGAACAGCCTGCTCACCGGCATAGAAGCCGTGCTTGACGATGGTGGCCGTCTCGCTTTGGGCAACCCTGCTACCTGGGAGCTACCATGTGCGGGCTAGGCACGCGGCTCCCCTTGATACGACGCAACAATGGCGGCCAGATAGTCGCGGTATTCCTCCGCAAGCGATTGCGGCTTTTCCACGCGTACGCGGTCGCCAAACTGCACAAGCCAACCGAAAAACGCCGGGCTCTTCATGACAGTGACATACACGTGCGCCTGCCCCTCGCCTGCCGGCGACGACTTCACGTCGCGGCCGAACCGGTCGATGACCGCGCCCATGGCTTCGTCGCTCACCAGCAGCGTTACCGCAACTTGTTCCCCGCGGTACATGCCAAACGCGCGCGCCTCCAACTCCTGCGCGTCAAACGTGGCAATGCGCTCGTTGCGCACCGCCGCCTCGTCAAGCACGCGAATGCGATCCATGCGATCGACGCGGTACGTGGCGAACCCGTCGTGCTTTTCGTTGAATGCCACCAGGTAGTAATACCCGTCGGCGTACACCAGCTGCACCGGCGTTTCGACGTAGCGCTTGCCGTCATGCTGGGGCACCTTGTTCTTCGCCGCGTCGTATTTGAAGTAAGTGAACGAGATTTTGCGCTTCCGCGCGAGCGCGTCCTGGATGCGGTCGACGCTGTAAAACACCGACTCGTTCTGCATCTTGATACGGCCTTCCACGTGCACGCGCTTGTCGAGCAGCGCGCGCTGGCGCGTCGACGCCAGCTGCTTCACGCCCGCCACCAGCGCGTCGCTCTTGCGCTGCGTCAAAAAGCGCGAGCTTTGCACCGCGTCAACCAAAAGCACCAACTCAGGGAAAGCAAAATCGCGGTTCTCGACGGCGTACTCTACCGGTGCGCGCTGATAGGTGCGCACGTCAAGACCGAATTCACGCAGCGCCTCAATGTCGCGATAGATGGATTTCCGCTCGGCAGAGATGCCCTGCTCCTCAAGCCGCTCAAGAATATCCCCCATCGTGAGCCCCTGCTCAGAGTCGGTTTCCTCCACAAGCATCTGCATGAGATACAACATCTTAAGCTTCTGCCGATTCACCGTCATAAGGTCCTCCTCGCACCGCACCCAACCGCCACCACCCCAGTATAAACACCTATCCCCCTTTTGGGACACCATAAGTATGACTCACAGCGGCAACGTAAAATCTTGACACCAGATAGGTAGGAACGCTTTGCGGAATTCGGTGGTTTGCTTAGAATGAAACTACCGGATGAAGGGTGTAGGTATGCCTAATTATGGTGTTATTGATTTGGGGTCGAATACTATTCGCCTGGTGGTGTATGAGGTGAAGGATGATCGGCGCGCTTGTTATACCGGGAAGGACTTCAAGAGCCTCATCAATGACAAGGTGATGGCGGGGCTCTCGGCGTTCGTAACGCCTGATGGAACGTTTACCGAAGTGGGCGTGCAGCGGGCGGCAAGCGTGCTGAAGGGCCACGCCAAGCGGGCGCGGTACTTTAACTGCGTGCGGGTGGATGTGTTCGCCACGGCGGTGGTGCGCAACGCGTCGAACTGCACCGACGTAGTAGCCGCCATCGAGGAAGCCTCGGGGCTGCCCCTCACCTTGCTCTCGGCGCGCGACGAGGCGCACCTGGGGTTTGTGGGCGCCTCGCTTGACCGCACGCTTAAAGACGGCACGCTCGTGGACATCGGCGGCGGCTCCACCGAACTCACGCGGGCGCTCAACGGCCACGAATCCCAGAACATAAGCCTTCCCTTGGGGTCGCTTTCGGCTTACGCCGCGCACGTGAGCGCCATCCTACCCACGCCGGACGAAATGGACGCCATCGCCACAGCCGCCTGCGACCTCCTAACCGCGCTACCCAACCCCGAAGCCTACCGCGCGCCCGTGCTCTACGGCATCGGCGGCAGCGTGCGCGCCGCCGCAAAGATGCGCGCACAGGCCGAAGGCATGCTCACCCGGCCTAAATCCATGACGGCGGCCGAAATTCGTGCGATACTGGAATGGTGCCGCACCGATCCCAACCCGTTCGCGCACTGCGCGCTGAAAGCGTCGGCCGAGCGCATCCACACGCTGGTGCCGGGGTGTCTCATCCTCGCCACCCTTATGGAGCACCTCGGTGCCGAACGGCTGGATATATGCAAGTACGGCGTGCGCGAAGGGTACCTGGTGGAACGCATGCTCGGCTAACAAAGCGTTCACGCCCTGGCCACCGCCCGCCGCCCGCCCGCACTACCACCGGCCAGCGGCGCACACTACAGGGCAGCACGCAGGCGTTAATCACACAACGCGCGAAAGAACCCGGACGAAGGGGGAGCTATGAACGCCCAGACAGAACCCATGGCCACCGAGACGACGCAGGCTGCACCAACACCTGCGGCGCAAGCGCCCACCAAAGCAGCCCCCTACCTGCAGAATCGCGAACTTTCGTGGCTCACGTTCAACGAGCGCGTGCTCGACCAAGGCGCCGACGAAACGGTGCCGCTGCTTGAGCGCCTGAACTTCATCTCCATCTTCTGGAGCAACTTACAGGAATTCTTCATGGTGCGCGTGGGCAGCCTGACCGACTTGTCCCTGGTGAAGAAGCACATCGTGGACTCGAAATCCGGCATGACGCCCTCCGAACAGCTCGACGCCATCTACGCGCGCTGCCGCGAGCTCTACCCCATCCAGGAGCGCACCTACGAGGAAGTGCGCCGCCTGCTGGGCGAGCGCGGCGTGCGCCACCTGCGCCCCGACGAACTGGACGACGAGCAGCGCGCCTTCCTGTCAACCTACGTGCACGACAACGTCATGCCGTTCCTCTCGCCGCAGATCATCAACTCGCGCCACCCCTTCCCCCACCTGGAAAACGGCGCTTTGTATGTGGTCGTGCGCCTAAACGAGGACCTCGGCCCCAAGAAAAAGGACGCGAAACCGGCGAAGGCGGACAAGGACGCGAAGGCCGAAAAGGCTGATAAGCCAGACAAAGCCGCCGTCAAGGAAGCGAAGAAGGCGAAGAACCTCGGCGCCGAAGGGGTGACGCTCGGCCTGGTGCCGATGCCCCGTCAGTGCGACCGCGTGATTGAGCTGCCAGGCACCGGCTTCCCGTTTATCCTGCTGGAACACGCCATTGAAATGGTGGCGGCCGAAATTTTCAGCATGTACGCCGTGAAGCATACGAACGTGGTGTGCGTCACGCGCAACGCCGACCTCGACGCCACCGAGGGCTCGGACGAAGCCGACGAGGACTACCGCGAGCACATGAAGCGCATCCTGAAGAAGCGCTCGCGCCTGGCTCCCGTGCGGCTGGAAAGCGAACGCCCGCTATCGGCCACGCTGGAGAAACTGCTGCTCGCGCGCCTTAGCCTGAAACCCCACCAGATGTACGCCACGGCGGTGCCGCTCGACTTGAGCTTCACATTTGGGCTGGCATCGCGCCTGCCGGAAAAGGACCGCGCGGCGCTCACGAACCCGCCGTTCTCGCCGCAGTGGCCAGCGTGCCTCGACCGCAACCGCTCCGTCATCGAGCAGGTCACGGAACGCGAAACGCTACTCTCCTACCCCTACGAAAGCATGGATCCGTTCGTGCAACTGCTGCGCGAAGCGGCGAACGACCCCAGCGTCATCTCCATCAAGATTACGCTGTATCGCCTGGCCAGCCAGTCACACCTTGCCGAGGCCCTCATCGCTGCAGCTGAAAACGGCAAGGAAGTCACGGCGCTGTTCGAGTTGCGAGCCCGCTTCGACGAAAGCAACAACATCGAGTGGTCGCAGCGTTTTGAACAGGCCGGATGCAAGGTAATTTACGGCTTCCGCGACTTCAAGGTACACTCGAAAATCTGCTGCATCACACGCCAAACCGAACACGGGCTGCAACACATCACGCAGCTGGGCACCGGCAACTACAACGAGAAGACGGCGAAACTCTACACCGACCTGTCGTTCATCACCACCGATGCCACCTTTGGGCGCGACGCCGTGGAATTCTTCCGCAACATGGGGTTGGAGAACACCTCGGACAACTACGACATCATGTGGGTGGCTCCGCTGCAGATCAAGCCCATGATTCTGGCGGGCATCGACACGCAGATTGCGCACGCACGCGCCGGCGAGCCGTGCGGGCTGTTCTTCAAAACGAACTCCGTCACCGACAAGGATGTCATCGAAAAGATTGTAGAAGCGTCGCAGGCCGGCGTGCCCGTGACGCTATTTGTGCGCGGCATCTCGTGCATTGTGCCAGGGCTGCCAGGCTGGACCGAAAACGTGCGCGTGGTGTCCATCGTCGGCCGGCTGCTGGAGCACAGCCGCATTTACGGGTTCGGGCCGCGCGACAGCATGAAGCTGTACCTGTCGAGCGCCGACCTCATGACGCGCAACATGGACAAGCGCATCGAGATAGCCTGGCCCGTTCTAAATGATGACCTGCGCGAACAGATTCTCGGTTACCTGGACGTGAGCCTGAGCGACACGGCAAAACTGCGTGAACTCTTGCCCGACAAGAGCTACACGCCACTTGGCATGTTTGCAGAAAAGGACGACGCGGGCGACACCATACTGTTCGACTCGCAGGAGTTCTTCATCCGGCGGGCCCAGGAGCGCCGTCTGGTGGCCGCCGAGGAAGAGGCGGCACGCTCAGCGAACCGTCGCCGCGAGGAACAGCTGCTGGCCACCAACGAGATGGATGCAAGCGAACGGGCTGCTCAGGAGATCAGGGCACAGGCTGCCGTGGCGGTAGCAGCGGCGAAGGCAAGCGAAACCGCTGCTCAGATGGCCGTTGCTACGGCGGAGGCGGCCGTGCCGAGCGCGGTGGCGGTGCCTACGACAACGGCGGCAGCCCCACAGGGTGCGAGCGTGGAGGGGACGCAGCCCGCACCGACTTCCACGCCCAGCCGCCCCTCCGCCCCGATGCGCCCGCAACCGACCACCACCTTGGCGCGCGCCACCGTGGCCACGCGGCCCCAGCCACACAAGCCCAGCCTGCTCGTGCGCGTACTGAGCAAGTTCGTCCGCTAGACAGCGCCCGCGCAGGACGGGATATATTCGCAAGCGAAAGCTGAGGAGTTGTAACAAAAGTCATAAAAACGACTTTCATTGGCTGGATTCACTATCTGCTCGCCCACGCCGCCGATCTCAACTGCATTCGCACCCGCGCCCGCCAGGGCCGCCGCGTTGTTCGCCACCTGGCCCCAGAAGTCGGCCGTAGACACGCCCATGTTGAACAACACTATCGCGAACAGGATGAACACCACAATGGGAACAACCTTGGCTATCATGACGATGTGGTGCGGCGGGAGCGCGGTCCGATGACAAGGCGGTCGACCGGCCGGGCCTTCGTGGCCGTGCTCCTCACCGCGAGAGACACGATCTCATTTCGGCAGCGCTCCCGCAATGAGCGTGGATACCTTGTTGCCACATGTCAGCCAAGATGTCACACAACCCGGCATAACGCCTTCGTGGACACCCGAAGAGCGCTATAATGGATATCGTCTAGTAGTGGCAAAGAACAACGGCTGTTAGCGGCACCTCCCCCACCGGAGAGCGCCGCCCGCAAACACAAGCGAGGGGACGCGAAGCATATGGATACCGAAATCATCCACATCATCAACAAGGCACTCGACGGCAACTTGCTGAACAAGCAGGAGATCATGACCCTTTTATCGGTGAAAAACCTCTCGCCCGAGGCCTTTGCCATTCAGCAGGCCGGACGCGCGTTTACCTCGCAGCTCTGCGGCGGCGAGGCTGAAATTCACGCGCACATTGGCCTTGATGCGGCGCCGTGCCCGAACGACTGCAAGTTCTGCTCGTTCGCAGCGTCGAACAAGATCTTCCGCACCCATGAAGTTATTCCGCTGGAAAAGGTTATCGAAGAGGCGCTCGCCATTGAGGCGGCTGGCGCGAACGCGCTTTACCTGGTAACCACCGTGCACTACGGCGAAGAAACGTTCCTCGAAACGGCGCAGGCCGTGCGCGCCGCGCTCAAGACGAACGTGCCGCTGATCGCAAACGTGCCCGACTTCGACGAAGATTACGCGCGTGAACTGGTGCGCATCGGTATCGCGGGCGTGTACCACGTGGTGCGCCTCGGCGAGGGCGTGCACACGCGCTGCAAGGTGGAAACCCGCCTCAAAACCATGGAAGCCGCCAAGAGCGCGGGCCTGGTACTGGGCAACTGCATTGACCCCATCGGCCCTGAACACACGCCCGAAGAGATCGCCGATCTCATCCTGTTGGCGCGCGACTTCGAGGTGGGCTTCAGCGGCGCCATGCGACGCAACACCGTACCCGGCACGCTGTTCGAAGAGTTCGGCAACATCAGCTACGGGCGCTTGGCCACCTATGCCGGAGCAACGGCACTTGCCACGGGCCCGAACATCCGGGGCAACTGCACGCACGAACCCAGCCAGCTGTGCGGCCAGGCCGGTGCCAACATCATGTGGGCCGAACGCGGCACGTCGCCCCGCGACACGGAAACCGAAACCACGCGAGGCCTGTCGGTTGACCAGGTACGCGAGATCTACTTTGACACCGACTGGAAGGTGCACGAGGGCCCGTCGCAGTTCTACCCGGCCTATTCCGCGCAGTAACCCGCAGGGTGCGAGCTCCCGCGCAGCAACCCGGAGCCTGCGCCCGCGTACCCACACCTCGCAACCCGCAGCCGAACGCTTCCCTACCGCCAGGTGGTGAAGCGGCGTTGTATCCAGGCCGTCAGCATGCTCAGGATGGTCACCACGATGCCGCACACAATGATGCCCGCGATCACCGCCGCGTAGTTGGCGTAAATGTTCGAGTTTGTAATATAGAAACCGATGCCCGCCGTCGCGCCTATCATCTCGGCAAACGTCAGCATGAGAAACGCCGTGGTCAGCGACACGCGCAGGCTTTGCAGCACGCCCGGCAGCACATACGGGAAGATAATGCGCGTGATCATGGTAAGGTTCCGCACGCCGAGCGCGCGGGCGTTGTCCAGCAACTGCGGGTCGAGCGACGACACGCGCAACACCATGTTGAGAAACTGCGGCCAGAACACGCCCAGCAAAATGATGCACACCGACGCCGCACGAAACGTGGGCATGAGCACCACCAAATACGGCGCGAACACCGTAGGCGGAATGGGCGCCATCACGTTCGCGATGGGGAAGAACATCTCGCGCAGCCGGGGAATCCAGCCGCACACAATACCCAACACCACACCCAGCGCCATGCCCGCGAAGTACCCCGCCAGCAACAACGTGGTGGAGGACACCACGTTCGCCAGCAGCGTATTGTAGCTGGTGGCGAAGACGTTAAACACCTCTTCGGGCGTGGGCACCAAAACGTTCGGCGTGAGCGCAAACTTCGTGGAGGCCAGCTCCCACGCCAACATGAGCGCCCATACCAGCATAATGATGTCAGTGGGCCCCTTCGTGCGAATGCCACGGCGGCGCTTGTTCAGCAACACCACCAAATACAGCACTTCCATCACGGCCAGGGCCACCAGCAGCGGGTAATAGGTGACGTCCACCATTTTCTGGTTGGGCAGGGCCACCACAACCAGCACCAGCACCGCAAGCAACGCGTGGGCGGCAACAAACTGCTTGTTCACGAGGCCCTTCATGGCAGCACCACTTCCCCGCGCGGCAGCGCATCCAGCTCGGCGGGCGGCTCTTCCTCGGGGCCATCCAGGTAGAAGAGTTCCGTCAGTTCCTCCTTGAGCGTGCGGGCCCGCTCATCGTTCACCAGTATGGCCGACGAGCGCGGACGCGCCACGTCCACCCTGCGGTCGGCCACCAGCTCGCCGCGCCGCATGAACACCACGCGGTCGGACAGCAGAATGGCCTCGTCAATGTCGTGGGTCACAAACACCACCGTTTTGCGGTGCTCGCCGGAGCGCCACAAGCGGTCGATAAGCTTTTGCAGCGAGCAGCGCGTCTTCACGTCCAGCGCGCCGAAGGGCTCGTCGAACAGCAAAATGTCGGCGTCGATGGCCAGCGCTCGGGCAATGGCCACGCGCTGGCGCATGCCGCCCGACAGCTGATACGGGTACTTTGTTGCGGCCTCCAGCATGTCCACCCGCTGAAGATACTCCGTAGCAAGCTCTTTCACCTGCGCTTTCGACAAACCGCGCCCGAACTCCTTGTTCGCCTGCTGAATGCCGAACTCCACGTTTCCGCGCGCGGTCATCCAGGGGAACAGCGCGTAGTTCTGAAACACCACCGCGCGATCGAGTCCCGGCCCCTTCACAGGCACACCATCGATGAGAATGCGCCCCTCGCGCGGCCGGTTCAGGCCCGCAAGCAGCCGCAACAGCGTGGTTTTGCCGCTGCCGGAATGCCCAATCAGGCACAAAAACTGCCCGTCGGGAATTTCCAAGCTGATATCGTCCAGAGTGAGCTCCGCCGTTTCCGCAGGTCGCGCCCCCAGGGCATCGTCGTACGAAAACGAGACGTACTCGATGCGTATCGCCCCCATGCCACCTCGCCCTCTCGCCAACTTGCAGGAATGCCCGCATCTGGCGGGCATTCCCTATGATACCTATTCGTCGTTCTGGCGGTAGAGTGCGTCGAGGTCTTTCCAAACCTGTTCGTTGGGTTCGCGCTCCATCAGCGTGTCGAGCGCCGCGCGGTACACGTCGGTGACCACGAAGTCGTCCACGGGCGGAGCGGCCGTGTCGATGGTGCCCACCGTTTTCAGCGACTCGTAGAAATCGATGACCGCGTTGCGGCACGGGTCGGGCGACAGGTTCATGACCGCCTCGTAGGTGTCGGAGCCGTACAGGGCGGCGCGCACGTAATCCTCGCTCTGTTCGGAGTATTCCACCATCAGGGGAATTGCCGTATCCGGATCGTTCTTGAACACCTGGTAACCGCGCAGAATAGCAATTTCGAAATCCACAAGCGAGCGGAACTTTTGCTTGTACGCCTTCTCGGAGGCATTCTGGCGGCAGCAGGGGTAATCGCCCGTGAAGTTGGGCACCGCGCCCACCACCTTGATGCCGCGCTCGCTGTTGATATAGCCGAACGCGTTGTTGACCAGGCACAAGTCAACCTCGCCCTTGAGCGTGGCCTCCACGTTTGCCTGCTCATTGTCAAGCGGAATGAACGTGACGTCGCCGCCTTCAATGTCGAGGCCCGCTTGCTTGAGCCACGCGCGGAAGTGGATCTGACCCGTTTCCGACCGCTGGAAACCAATGCGCAGGCCCTTGAAATCTTCGGGCGCGTTGAGCGGCGTGTCGAAAGCGTCCGTGGCAAGAATCTCCGTGCCGTTGAGCACCGTGCCGCCAAACATGTACATCGGCGTGCCCTTTGCGATGTACTCGCAGGTTTGCACCACGCCCATCAGCATGACATCCAGGTTGCCCGTAGCCAGCGAGGCGAACGCTTCCGCGAGTTCTACCTGCTGGAACTCGACATCGCACCCCTCTTCCGCGAAGTAGCCCAGCTTGTCGGCAATGACGGACGGTGCAATCTTGAACAGCTTGCCGCGACGGCCAACCACCAAGTGCTGGCCTTTGCCTTGCTCACGGAAGTCTGCGGCGATGGCATCTGGCGCAGTTTGGTTATCCTGGTTGGCTGGTTCAGCCTGAGGTGCCTTTCCGTCGCCGCACCCCACCAGCCCCAAACAAGCCGTGGCCGCCGCAACCCCAGAAAGTGCACAAAATGAACGACGCGATATGCTCATAAAGCCCTCCTTTTTCTCGTTCTGCGCCTCAGTATAATACTAGACATGATCATATACTAGACTAAAGCCACTGATAGGCGAGAAAAATTGATGAGAGGATTCAACCTGTCCGGCTGGGGGGTTTGGGAGGGTTCTTGGCGCGCCGCTCCGCTGCTCAAATGTCCTTTCACGCATCGCGCGGAAGGACATTTTCGTGCACTGCGCTCCTACATGCTTTAGCATGCGCCCTTCGGGCGCGAAGAAGACAGTGTTCAGAAGCGCCAAGAACCCTCCCCACC
>DXGM01000024.1 GCA_019113915.1 Candidatus Gordonibacter avicola | reverse complement strand
CACATCATCTCGACGTATCTTACTTTCTCTCTTTCTGAGTACATACGGCGCCCTCCTCGCGGCCCCTACGGGGCCACTCGATCGGTCGTGGACCGCCTCAAGGCGGTCCAACTTTCTGCCGCACGCCCTTTATGTATGGATTTTCGCCCGATTTCGCCGCCTCGACGACTTCGCGAAATATTGACCTGGGATTTCTCATACAAGTGCTCATCAAATCCGTACATAAACGGCGATTTGTGCCATTTTTTGCCAGGTTCTATGTCAGGTAGGATCATGGCCATCGATAAACCTCTTGTTCGATTGTGTTCTCAACCTTTGAGGGCCGCCGTCCCGCTCTCATAAAGTGTGACGCGCTTCGCGCTGCTGATTACGCCACAAGATGACTGCCCTCCCTATCACTATGACGCGGGTTTTTTCATGTACGATATCTCTAACTAAAAAGGTAATCCACGTAGGGGCGCTTCACGAAGCGCCCTTTCGCGCGCAGCGCGAAAACGCAGGTCATGGTTGTGTTCTCCGCCTTCGGCGGAGAGGGCGATTCGTGAATCGCCAACCGCCAACCTGTCGGTATCGCCTACAAGCTCAGTCAACCCGCATCATAAGGCAAGGAACGCGGGAAAACTCATGGCGTATTAGCCAGCGCGTAAGCGTGTCACACTTTTTTGTGAAGTGGGGCGCTCGTGAATGTGAGGCTGGTTTACTGCGTGGGCCCTTCGGCAAAGATGCGTTTCTTGAACAGATTTGCGCCAACGCTCGGCGCGCGCAGCCTCAGCCCGGGCTCTTACTTTAGAATAGCGCAGTCATCTATCTTTAGCGCTCGTGTGCGCTTTGTCGCCACGGCGTTTTCCCAAGCAAGCGACGTGCGTAAGGAGCAGGCTATGTGCGGAATCGTGGGCTATACGGGGTCGCGCCCCGTGAAGGATATCCTGATTGAGGGCCTGACACGGCTTGAGTATCGCGGTTACGATTCGGCGGGCATTGCCGTTGAACAGGATGGACGCTTGCAGGTGGTGCACGCCAGGGGCAAGGTGAGCGGCCTTGCGCAGCTGGTGGCGCCGCTTGGGCTCACGGGTACCTGCGGCATTGGGCACACGCGCTGGGCCACGCACGGCCGCCCCTCCGAGGCGAACGCGCATCCCCATGTTTCCTGCGACGGCCACGTGGCGGTGGTGCACAACGGCATCATCGAGAACTTCGCCGAACTGCGCGAGGAACTGGAAGGCCGCGGCCACACCTTCACCAGCGAAACGGACACCGAGGTGATAGCGCACCTGGTGGAAGAGGCGTTCCGCACTAACCGCGACCTGCTGCAAGCCGTGCGCGAGGCTGTTGAGCGCCTGATTGGCGCCTACGCCCTGGCCGTGGTGAGCGACCAGGAGCCCGGCACCATCATTGCCGCGCGCAAGGATTCGCCGCTGGTGGTGGGCATGGCCGAGGACGGTGCGTATGTGGCTTCGGATATTATCGCGCTGATTGACGCCACGCGCGACGTGGTGGTACTCGGCGACGGCGACTTCGCCAAACTCACGCCTGCGGGCATTACTTATTATAAAGTGCGCGGCGAGGAAGTGTACGAGCCGCAGACCACCCACATCGACTGGGACGTGGACGTGGCCGAAAAGGGCGGCTACCCCGACTTCATGCTGAAGGAAATTCACGAGCAGCCGCGCGTCATCCGCGACACGCTGGCCGGACGCCTGGTAGACGGGCACTTGGCCATCGACGAGCTGGATCTTTCGCCCGAGGAATTGAACCTCATCGACCGCGTGTACGTCATCGCGTGCGGCACGTCGTATCACGCGGGACTCATTGCGAAGAACCTCATTGAGGGCTGGGCGCGCATCCCCTGCGAGGTGGAAGTGGCGAGCGAATTCCGCTACCGCAACCCCATCATTACGCCATCGACCCTGGTAGTGGCCGTGTCGCAGTCGGGCGAGACCGCCGACACGCTGGCCGCCGTGCGCGACGCACGCGTGAAGGGTGCGAAGGTGTTTGGTATTACGAATGTGGTGGGCTCGCCGCTGGCGCGCGAATCGGACGGCGTCATTTACACGAAGGCCAACAAAGAGATTGCGGTGGCATCCACGAAGTCGTTCTTGGGACAGGTGGTGTCGCTCACGCTGCTGGCGCTGCTTTTGGCGCAAGCGAAGGGCAAGCTGAAGACGAACCAGGTGCGCCTGCTGTTCCATGAGCTGGCCGACACGGCTGAGCAGGTGGAACACATCCTGGCCGACACAACGGCCATCGACGAGGCGGCGCGCGCGTGCAAGGACGCGAAGAGCGCGCTCTTTGTGGGACGCGGCATGGGTGCGGCCATTTCGTACGAAGGCGCGCTCAAGCTGAAGGAAATCAGCTACCTGCACGCCGAGGCCTATCCGGCTGGCGAGATGAAGCACGGGCCCATCGCGCTCATCGACGAGGGTTTCCCGGTAATTGCGGTGGCCACGAAAAGCCCCGTGTACGATAAGCTGGTGTCGAACATCCAGGAGGCGAAGGCGCGCGGCGCGATGGTGGTGGCGGTGGCAACCGAAGGCGACGAGGACATTCGCGCGCACGCCGACCACGTGATCTACATTCCGAAGGTGCGGGATGCGTTCTCTGCGATTACAGCGAGCGTGCCGTTGCAGTTGTTTGCGCGGGCGATTGCGGTTGAACGCAACTGCGATGTGGACCAGCCTCGCAACCTGGCCAAATCGGTTACGGTGGAGTAGGTGCTGCTTGTCCGTCGTCTCGGGTGGCAACGCCCAGTCGCTCGGACAGTCCTGGGCTCGCACGAACAGCCCACTGGGCTGTTCGGCTCGTGCGGAACTCGCTTGGTGGGCGCTGCCACCCGAGCCGACTGCCGGGTTGCTACTCCGGGCGATGGGGCCAGGTTGCGTGGGGGAGAGAAGAGGGATTCAACCTGTGGGAGAGGGTTTGTTGATGAGTGAAAAGGACATGAATAGTCATCCTGAGCAGAATGATGGGGCATCCTGTCGTCCAGAGCAGAGTGGCGTTGACGCCGCCCCTTGTCGACCCGAGCCAAGCCCCGATGGCGCTACCTCTTGTCATTCTGAGCGGAGCGCTGAAAGCGCGGAGTCGAAGGATCCCGGGCGGCGCGAGAGCGCGCAGGTGCCTGCTGGCTTTGAGGGGCTGGAGGGGCAGGTGGGGCTGGGCGTGGACATCGTGGAGATCGCGCGCATGAAGCGTATCCTAGAGCGAACGCCCAGTTTCGCACGACGAGTGTTCTCGGAGGAAGAGCGTGCCTATTGCGAGGCCACGGCGGCGCCGGAGGTGCACTTTGCCACGCGTTTTGCGGCGAAAGAAGCGGTGGTGAAGGCGCTCGGCACCGGGTTCACGCGCGGGATTGGCGTGCGCGACATTGAGGTGCGCCGCAACACGAAGGGCCGCCCGTATGTGGTGCTGTCGGGGCGTGCGAAGGAAATTGCGGCTGAGCAGGGCGTGCGTGAGTTGCCCATTTCGCTTTCCTTCACGCATACCGAGGCCGTGGCGTGCGCGATGGCTATCACCGAAGATGCCCGCCGCGCGGCCGAGAAGCGCGTCGACCCCATGGAAGAGCTGGCAAAACAGTTCAAAGAAGCCCGCAGCATGCTCGACGAAATGGAACAACCCACCCCCGCACCTGATGCATCGGACTCTTCTGCATCCTAGCGTCGATTGTGCGCCAGATAGCCGCACTGGGTGCTGGCTGTACGAAAACGGGAGTACAATCGGCAAAACTGAGTTGGGTTGCGGAAGGCGGTGGGCATGGACGTGCGGGAATTTTCTTCTGACGAGTTGGTGGCCCTGGTGCCGGTGCCGGCGGATGATGCCAACAAATACACGCGCGGAAAGCTGACGGCGCTGGTGGGTAGCGCGCGCTACCCGGGGGCTGCGTGCCTGGTGGCGCGCGCCTCGCAGCGCATGGGCGCGGGCTACACCGAAGTGGTCACGGCTCCCGAGGCGATGGCGCTCGTGCACGCCGTCAGTCCTTCGCTCGTGGTACGCTCATGGGAGGGGCTACAGCCTCTTGATCTGCCCGTTTCGCGTCCCGGCAAACCCTGCGCACTCGCGGTGGGCAGCGGTTTTGACGCGCAGGATGAAGAAGCCGTCCGGCTCGTGCAGTTCGTGTTGAAGCGGGCGCAGGCTCCTGTGCTGGTAGATGGCGGCGGGTTGGCGGCGCTTTCCACGAAGAAGGGGAGGCGGTTGCTAAAACGGCGCTTTATCTTGGGTTTCCCCACGGTTATCACGCCGCATGGCGGCGAGGCGGCGCGGCTGGCGGAGCCGCTGGGGCTGGCGACGGATGATCTGGCGCGCCTGGCGCTTTCCCTTGCGCGTGCCTATGGCGTGACGGCGGCGGTAAAAGGCCCCGACACGTTCATCTCCGACGGCGACCAGGTGGTACGCATGGCGCTTGGCACGCCTGCGCTCGCGAAGGCGGGTACGGGCGACGTGCTGGCGGGCCTGGTGGCGGCCTTGCTCGCGCAGGGCTTGGCGCCGCTCGATGCCGCGGTGCTGGGCACCTCGCTGCACGCGCTCGCGGGGCGCGCCGCCGAGGCGCGCCTCACGTCGGTATGCGTCACGGCCGAAGATGTGGTCGACTTCCTCCCCGAGGCTTTCAAAACGCTTGTCAGTGAAGGGCTGCCTACAGCGTAAACGACGCCCTCACCTGCGCGTGGCACAAAAGGGCCTTACAGTGCGTAAACGGTTGCGCGAGAGGAGCAGCGCGGGAAAGCGAAGCGCTACAATGGGCGGAAACCATGACGTTGCCGCACGGGCGGTGGTCGGCCTGTCTGCGTTCGGCCTGCTCACACCCCATAGTGCGGCGTCCCGACTCAAGGAGCGTGAAGCGGTGGATACCACCAAAAAGCATGACTGGGGTTTGATTGTTGCGGGAGTTCTGCTGGCGCTGTGCGCGCTGTTCTTCCTGGTGGCGCCAGGGTTGACGCTGGTCACCATCACGGCCATCGCGGGCGCGGGCTTTCTCGTGTCGGGCGTGTTTGACATTATTAACTATGTGCGGTTCCGCAAAGTGATGAACCTGTCTGGCTGGGCGGTGGCATACGCGGTGCTCGACATTGTGATTGGTCTCATGCTACTCATTCACCCGCTGGCGTTCGCGGGGGTTATCCCGTGGGTCATTGGCGCGTTCTTCCTGGTATTCGGCGTGTTTGAGATTGTGGGCGCGTTCCGCATCCGCAAGTCGGTGGGGTCGCTCTGGGGCTGGATGCTGTTCTCGGGCATTGTGAGCGCGCTCTGCGGCGTCACGTTTTTCCTGGTGCCCACGACGTTCGTTCTCTTCCTCGCGCTGTTTGTGGTGATGCGCGCGGCGTCGCTCGTGGTGTACGGATGGAACGCGGGCAAGGCTATGACGTTATAGCTGATCGCCTGCCGGTGTCCGATTGGGCACAGAGTGGTTGCAACCTTTGCTGAAACCATGAGCGCTGCGCCTCGCGTTGCTGGCTCGTGGTAGAATCTCGAAGAAACGAAGAAGGCCCCGAAACGCTCGGGGCCTTTGTTCAGAAGGGCCGCGCAAGCCCTGAGATGACGACGGCGGTGACACTTATGGCAGACGAACAACAATCTCTCCTTGATGAGCGGGCGCTTGCGGAAGCGACAAGCGATCCGGCGGCGCGCGTCGAGGCGCTCAGGCGTGAGATTGAGCACCACAGCTATCTCTATTACGCCTGCGATGCGCCTGAAATATCCGACGGGGCGTTCGACTCGCTCATGCGTGAGTTGCGCGAGTTGGAGGCGGTGCACCCTGAACTGGTGGATCCGGCCAGCCCCACGCAGCGCGTGGGTGGCTATGTGGGCGAACAGTTTGCGCCGGTGCGGCATGCGCGTCGTATGTATTCGCTCGATAACGCCATGGACCTGGGCGAACTTGACGCGTGGCTGGAGCGCGTGGTGGAAGCGTTTGGGCGCATGGTGCCCGTGGTGTGCGAACTGAAGATTGATGGGTCGTCCATTGCGCTGACGTACGAGGGCGGGCGCTTGGTGCGCGCGGCGACGCGCGGCGACGGGACCACGGGCGAGGACGTGACGGCCAACATGCGCACGGTGAAGGACGTGCCGCTGCGCCTGCGGGCCGAGGCGCTGGGCACGCTGGTGGATGCCTCCGCGCCGGTGGAGCTGCGCGGCGAGGTGTATATGCCGAAGTCGAGTTTCGAGGCGCTGAACGCAGCTGCCGAGGCCAACGGCAAGCAGGCGTTCGCGAACCCGCGCAACGCCGCCGCGGGCAGCCTGCGTCAGAAGGACCCGTCCATCACGTCGTCGCGTGACCTGTCGACGTTTTTGTATGCGGTGGCCGACGAGCGTGCGCTGGCGGTTGAGGGCCAGTGGGAACTGCTGCAGTGGCTGCGCAAGGCCGGCTTCCACGTGAATCCCGACGTGGAGTTGTGCGAAACGCGCGAGGCCGTGCACGCGTTCTGTGAGCGCGTGGTACAGCGCCGCGACCACTTGCCGTACGAGATTGACGGCGTGGTGGTGAAAGTGAACTCGTTCGCGCAACAGGCCGCCATGGGCTACACGGCGCGCGCGCCGCGCTGGGCCATTGCGTTCAAGTTTCCGCCGGAGGAAAAAACCACGCTGCTGCGTGACATAACGGTGCAAGTGGGACGCACGGGAAAGCTGACGCCCGTGGCCGAGATGGACCCGGTGGTGGTGGCGGGTTCCACCGTGGCGCGCGCGACGCTGCACAACGAGGACGAGGTGCAGCGCAAGGACGTGCGCGTGGGCGACACGGTCATCGTGCGCAAGGCGGGCGACGTGATTCCCGAGGTGCTGGGCCCCGTACTGGCGCTGCGCCCGGCCGATGCCGCGGTGTGGCACATGCCGAAGAACTGCCCGAGTTGCGGGTCGCCTGTTATTCGCGAGGAAGGCGAGGTGGACTTCCGCTGCATTTCTATCGACTGCCCGGCGCAGGCGTTGGAGCGCCTGCTTCATTGGGCAAGCCGTGGTGCCATGGACATCGACGGTATGGGTGAGGAAATTGTGACGCGCCTGGTAGAGAGCGGCCGTTTGTCTGACGTGGCCGACTACTACACGCTTGACGAGGTGGAGTTGTCATTGCTCGACATGGGGCGCGTGAACAAGGACGGCGAACCCATTCGCCTGGGCGAGACGGTGGCGAAGAAACTAGTGGCCGGCATTGACGCGAGCCGCAGCCGCACCTTCGCTCGCGCGCTGTTTGGCCTGGGTATGCGCCATGTGGGCAAGACCATCGCCGAACTTTTGGCCGCGGCGTACCCGTCGATTGACGCGCTTATGGCTGCGAGCGAGGAAGACCTCGCCGCCATCGACGGCGTGGGCCCCAAGATTGCTCATAGTGTGTATCTGTTCCTGCGCACGCCCGACAACGCGGCCGTTATTGAGCGCTTGCAAAAGCGCGGCGTCACGCTAGCCGACGAGGCGAGCGACCCCGGCGAGCAGCTGCCCCAAACCCTCGCCGGTCTCACGTTTGTGCTGACCGGAAGCCTGGTTGAAAGCGGCATGACTCGCGACGAGGCTGGCGCCGCTCTGAAAGCCCGCGGCGCAAAGGTGAGCGGCAGCGTGTCCAAAAAGACCAGCTACGTCATAGCGGGCGAAGCTGCCGGCAGCAAATACGACAAAGCCGTGAGCCTCGGCGTCCCTGTCCTTGACGAACCTGCCCTCCTGCGCATCCTGGAAACCGGCGAACCCCCAGCGGTTCTGGCGGAATAGCACCCAAGGGGCCACGTCGACCGCTTCGTAAAAGTGTGACGCGCTTCGCGCTACCGATTACGCCAAGAGGTGATTGCCCTCCCCACCATTATGACGAGGGCTTATTCCTGTACAATAAATCTAACTAGAATGGTTATCTTTGTAGGGGCGCTTCACGATGCGCCCTCTCCGCCGAAGGCGGAGAACCCATTTTCCCCATCCTCGAAAACTTAGTCAAAAGTCGCTCGAAAAATTAGTAAAAATGCCTCGAAAAATTAGTTGAACTCGCTCGAAAAATTAGTAACCCCAGGTCGACGTTGTGTCTGTGTAAAGGGCGTCGCTATAATCTTGTACATAGTGAGCGACACATAAATTCGCACGATATTTTGATATTTTAACGTCAAAATGTTAAAATATCAAAATACCGCGGGTGAAGTGAGGCTCCGATGACCTTTGTTAAAACTGCGATTATTGAATTGAAGCGTAAGTTCATGCCCTCGCTGGTGAAGGAGATTGTTGCGTTCGCTAATACCGAGGGTGGCACTATTTATATAGGTGTGGAAGATGACGGTAATGTTATCGGCGTGGATGACCCGCAGGAAACGGCTGACGCCATCAATCACATGATCCATGACGCTATTGTGCCGGACTTGAGTATGTTCGCCGAGGCACACGTTGAAGGGTTCGATGATTTCGACCTGGTGGTGGTTACGGTGCATCGCGGGCCCGATCTTCCATATTGCATCGCTGGCAAGGGGCTGCGGCCGGAAGGGGTCTATATCAGGCAGGGGACCAGCGCTCAGCCGCTTACCTATGATGGAATTCGTCACCTTTTACGTCAGATGAGCGCCGAGTCGTTCGAGGAAGCGCGCTCGCTCGATCAAAACCTCACCTTCGAAGAAGCGGCTGCCGTGCTCAAAAAGCACGACATTCAGTTCGGAGTTGCGCAGAAACGCTCGCTTGGCGTGGAGGGCACCGATGGCTTGTTTACCAACTTGGGTTACCTGCTTTCCGACCAATGCGCGTGCAGCATCAAGGTGGCGCGCTTCACGGGAACCACGAAGGCGGTATTTCAAACGCGCCGGGAGTTCGCCGGCTCGGTGCTTCGCCAAGTGGGTGATGCACTGGAGCTTCTCGATCTGCTGAACAACGTACGGCTGTCTGTCGGTGGCAAGCCTGAGCGCATTGAGTCGCGCGACTACCCGGAGGAAGCGTTGCGCGAAGCGGTGCTCAACGCCGTGGTTCATCGCGATTACGGCATTAGGGCAAGTGTCGGTGTGAATGTGTTCGATGACCGGTGTGAAATAATTTCCCCTGGTGGGTTGCCGCATGGTGCCACCGAGGAAGGCGCGCTTGCGGGCATTTCCGTCGCGCGCAACGTGGGGCTATCGGCGCTGTTCTACCGGCTGCGGTGGATTGAGGCATACGGCACCGGCATCATGAAAATCATGGGCAGCTACGAAGGAACCGGGCTTGAACCCTCCGTGGAATTTCTCGATGGTGCCGTAAAAGTTGTCCTGCCAAATGTGAACGCCGTGACTTCTTCCGAGCCATACCATCAGTTCTCTTTTCGGGAAGAAGAATGCGCAGGCGAACTTTCCGATGATAAGCTCCACGTGCTCAGGGAACTTCCCGATAAGGCGAATCTTTCGAAAAGCGAGGTGGCCAAGCGCACGAAGTTCTCGCCCACAAAAACAGCGCGTCTGTTGAAAGAGCTGGTGAAAGAGGGGTGGGTGGAAGCAAGGGGCTCAACCAGAGACCGCACTTATCGCAGAGTGCGAGCGCCGCATTCCCTCTCGTAAGAAGGAATTCGGAAGACAAAGCCGACCGCTCACCGATGGGGTTACGGAAAATTTATTCGTAACACCACGTCTGGAAGGTGAGTGCTATAGTGTGTTACGCTAATTCAAAACGTAACACGGGCGCCAAGGGCGCGGGAGAGTGAGGGCTCATGGGAACGATGACGCGGCGGCAGTTTGCGAAGATGGCCGGAGCGGGGGCGGCGGCGCTGTCGGTTGGCGGGTTGTTGGCGGGCTGCGCGAGTGGTGGCGAGAGCGCTCCGGCGGCGGACAAGGGTGACGGCGCGCAAACCACGCCAACCACTCCGAACCAGGTAATCGTGTCCATGACGCCGGGTTCCGAGCCGGCGGCGGGGTTCGACCCGTTCGTGTCGTGGGGCTGCGGCGAGCATGTGCACGAGCCGCTCATCCAGTCCACGCTTATCACTACCGACACCGACCTCAACTTTGTAAACGACCTTGCCACGTCCTACGAGGCATCAGACGATGGCATGACCTGGACGTTCACCATCCGCAATGACGTGAAGTTCACCGACGGTCAGCCGCTCACGGCGCGCGACGTTGCCTTTACCTTGAACGGCATTCGCACCGGCGAGGCATCCGAATGCGACCTATCCATGGTGAAGGAAGCTGTCGCCCTTGACGACACCACGGTGGAAATTCACATGGAGAAGCCGTTCAACGCGCTGCTGTACACGCTGGCAGTTATCGGCATCGTGCCCGAGCACGCCTACGACGAGAACTACGGCGACAAACCCATTGGCAGTGGCCGCTACAAGCTGGAGCAATGGGACAAGGGTCAGCAGGCTATTCTCGTGGCGAACCCCGACTACTACGGCGACGCGCCCCAGATGGAGCGCGTGGTAGTGGTGTTCATGGAAGAGGACGCCTCGCTCGCTGCGGCGCAGTCTGGCCAGGTGGACGTGGCCTACACGGCCGCAACCTTCGCCGCCAACCAGCCGGCGGGATACGACCTGCTTAACTGCGCGTCGGTGGACTCGCGCGGTATCTCGCTGCCGTGCGTGCCTGCTGGCGGCACGAAGGTGGAGCAGGGCGACATGGCCTACGAAGTGGGCAACGACGTGACCTGCGACCGCGCGGTGCGTCAGGCCATCAACTACGGTGTAGATCGTCAAAAGATGATCGACAACGTGATGAACGGCTACGGCACCGTGGCCTTCAGCGTGGGCGATGGCATGCCGTGGTCCTCACCCGACATGCAATGCACAACCGACGTTGACAAGGCGAAAAAGCTGCTCGACGACGCGGGTTGGACCCCCGGCGCCGACGGCGTGCGCGAGAAGGATGGCGTACGCGCCTCGCTCAACCTGTACTATTCCGCCGGCGACTCCGTGCGCCAGGCCATCGCGGCCGAGTTCGCCAACCAGATGAAGGACCTCGGCATCGAAGTAAGCATCAAGGGCGCCAGCTGGGATGACCTCTACCCACACCAGTTCACCGACCCCATCGTGTGGGGCTGGGGCACCAACGCCCCCGTGGAAACGTACAACCTGTTCTACTCGAAGGGCACCGGCAACTACGCCAGCTACGAGAACCCAACGGTGGACGCCTACCTGGACGAAGCGCTCGCGCAGCCGCTGGTGGAGGACTCGTTCGACTTCTGGAAGAAGGCCCAGTGGGACGGCCAGGCCGGCATCGCGCCGCAGGGCGATGCGCCGTGGGTGTGGTTTGCGAACGTCGATCACCTGTACTTCGCCAAGGAGAATCTGAAGGTGGCGAAGCAGAAGCCGCATCCACACGGCCACGGATGGTCGCTCGTGAACAACGTCGACCAATGGTCGTGGGCTTAATGTTCCGCTGTTCTGGCGAACAGCGGAACAGCTCGACGCTGCGAGGCGTCGATGCACCCCGCCTTGGCGCTTTTTCGCTTACCCTCACGTGCGAAGCACGCTCGGCCGCGAAACGCGCCAATTCGGGGCACCTCGACGCCTCTCGCTGACTTTTGTGCGAAAGTAAGGTTATGACCCGTTTTATCCTTCGGAACATAGTGAAGTTCGTCCTGCTCATGTTTGCGGTGAGTTTGGTGACGTTTGTTTTGGTGAGCGTTTCGCCTATCGATCCGGTGCAGGCTAATGTGGGGCAGGCAGCGCTGGTCAATATGAGCGAGGCGAAACGGGCGCAGTTGGCTGAGTATTGGGGCGCAAATACGCCCTTGTTTGAGCGTTATGCGAACTGGCTTTATTCGGCGGTGCAGGGGGATTTGGGCACGTCGTTGCGCTATAACGCGCCGGTGGCTGACGTCATTGCGAACCGGGCGCTTAACTCGCTTGCGCTAATGGTGACGGCGTGGGTGGTCAGTGGCGTTTTGGGGTTTGCGCTCGGCATCCTTGCGGGCGCGAATCGCGGGCGGCTTATCGACCGCATCGTGAAGGGCTACTGCTTTCTGCTGGCTTCGGTGCCGACGTTTTGGCTGGGGCTGGTGTTTCTTATTGTGTTCTCGGTGTGGCTTGGATGGTTCCCGTTTGGATTCTCGGTGCCTATCGGCGTGGCGGCGGCCGACGTGACGCTGGCCGATGCGCTGCATCACCTGGCGCTTCCGGCGCTCACGCTGTCCGTGGTGGGGGTGGCGAACATCGCGCTGCACACGCGCGAGAAGACGGTTGACGTGCTGGAAAGCGATTACGTGCGCTTTGCCCGCGCGCGCGGCCTTTCCACCTGGGGGGCGCTGCGGCATCACGGACTGCGGAACCTCATGATGCCGGCGCTCACGCTGCAGTTTGCGTCCATTTCGGAAATCTTCGGCGGATCGGTGCTGGTGGAGCAGGTGTTCTCGTATCCGGGCCTCGGGCAGGCGGCAGTCACCGCCGGCCTTGGCGGCGACGTGGCGCTGCTTGCGGGCATCGCGGTGCTCTCGGCCGCCTTCGTCTTTGGCGGCAACCTCATTGCGAACATGCTCTACGGCGTCGTAGACCCTCGCATTCGTCGCGGCGAACAGGCAGGTGAGCTTCATGCGTAACTGGTTTGCGCTTTCGCGCCGCGCGGGATCCTTCGACTCCGGTGCCTCCGGCACCTCCGCTCAGGATGACAACCTGGGTAGAACGCCCCCCTCTTCCATCCGCAGTGGCGGCGACGCTGCAGCTTCCCCTGTCATCAAGAGCAGTGGCGGCGACGCTGCAATTTCCCCTGTCATCCTGAGCGGAGGCAGCGTAGCTGCCGGAGTCGAAGGATCCCGTGCGGCGACAGCCGGGGCTGCTTCAGCTTCCGTTCCGGCTCTCCATCGACCCCGCAAGAAGCAGGTAGCGAACCGCAAGCTCACGCTGGCAACGTTCATCTTGGCGGTGGTGGCGCTTGCGGCTGTGGTGGTGACGGGGGTCCTTGTGACCGACGCGGCAACTGCCACGGACTTCGCGCAGAAGAGCCTTCCGCCCAGCTTAGCGCACCTCTTCGGCACCGACTGGATGGGGCGCGACATGCTGCTGCGCACGCTCGCAGGGCTTTCAACCAGCGTATTGGTGGGCTTGCTTGCGGCGGGCGTGTCGTCGATCATCGCGCTGGTGCTGGGAGCCGCGGCCGCGCTCGGTGGACGTAAGGTAGACGCGGCGGTGACCTGGCTTATCGACCTCATGATGGGCATTCCGCACATCGTGTTGCTCATCCTTATTTCCTTCGCGCTGGGCAAGGGTTTTTGGGGCGTCACCATCGGTGTGGCGGTGACTCACTGGCCCAGCCTCGCGCGCGTCGTGCGCGCCGAGGTGCTGCAACTCAAAGAGGCAACCTTCATCGCGGCCGCGCGCAAGCTGGGGCAAAGCCCCGTGCGCATCGCGACGCGCCACATGCTGCCGTACGTGTTGCCCCAGTTCCTGGTGGGTCTTATCCTCCTGTTCCCACACGCCATCCTGCACGAGGCGGCCATCACGTTCCTCGGTTTCGGCCTGCCGCCCGAGCAGCCCGCCATCGGCGTCATCCTCAGCGAGGCCATGGGCTACCTCTCGGCTGGCATGTGGTGGCTTGCGGTGTTCCCGGGCCTCGCGCTCATGATCACGGTGCTGCTGTTCGATGCCGCCGGCTCCAGCCTGCGGAAACTCATCGACCCGCACAGCGCGCAGGAGTAGGAGGGGGCATGGAGAAGCTGACGGAACAGGAGGCGCTGGGCTTGCGCGAGGTCATCGAGCACGAGCGCACGCAGCACGAGGATGCGCAGGTGCACCACCATCACAAGCACGCGTCCGTGTCGCGCCATGAGCACGGCCACCATCTGCTGCAAGTGGAAGACCTCAGCGTGGGCTTCCGAATGTATGAGGAAAATGCCCCCTTCTTTCAGGCGAAACAGCGCTTCGTGCCGGTCATTGAGAACCTGAGTATCTCCGTGCACGCGGGTGAAATTGTGGCTGTGGTGGGAGCGTCGGGCTCTGGCAAGACGCTTCTGGCCGACGCCATCCTGGGGCTTTTCGAGCCGAACGCCACCGTGACCGGGCGCATCTGGTTCGACGGCGAGGCCATGGATGCCGCCGCGCTTGAGCGCGTGCGCGGCCGCGGTGTGTCGCTTGTGCCGCAAAGCGTGAACAACCTCGATCCGCTCATGCGCGTGGGCCGCCAGGTGGAGGGCTTCGCGTACCCCGAGGCCGACCGCGCTGCGCGCCGTCGCAAGCGCGAGGAACTGTTCGCCCGCTATGGCCTGGGGGAAGAGGTGGCGAAGCTGTACCCCTTCGAACTCTCCGGCGGCATGGCGCGGCGTGTGCTTCTGTGCTGCGCGCTCATGGACGATCCGCGCGTGGTCATCGCCGACGAGCCCACGCCGGGCCTCGACCTGGACCTGGCTGTACGCGCCCTCGACGACTTCCGCGATTTCGCGAATGCGGGCGGCGGCGTCATGCTTATCACGCACGACATTGAACTCGCGCTGCAGGTGGCGGATCGCGTGGCGGTGTTTCGCGAGGGGACGGTCGTGGAAGAGACAGCGGTCGCGAACTTCGCCTCGCCGGACATGCTAGAGCACCCTTTCTCAAAAGAACTCTGGCACGCGCTACCGGAGCACGACTTTGTACCTGGGGGACCGCGGAGAAGCGCGGGGAATACCCAGTCGCTCGATGATCTTTAGCTGTCCGCCGCAGTACCTTGAGGGGCCTGCTGCTCAGACAGTCCTGGGCTCCGCACGAAGCATCCACTGGATGCTTCGGCTCGTGCGGAACTGCGCTGCAGACCCCTCAAGGTACTGCGGCTACAGTAAAGGGCTCGCTTGGTGGACACCACCGCCACCACCGAGTTTCAAGGGAGTTGTGATTCGAAGGATCATGCCCGTTCTCTGGAATCGGGTGAACCTGTGAGATTGGGTAGCGAAATTCGCGACCGGAGGGAAGAGGTAGAAGATAAGCATGCTTGAGGCGCGCGACATAACCTATGGGTATCCGGGGGCTGTGGAGCCTCTGTATCGGGACTTTAGCTTGGTTGTTGGGCCTGATGAGCGGGTGGCTTTGGTGGCGCCTTCGGGGTTTGGGAAGACGACGCTTTGTCGGTTGCTTGCGGGGTTTGAGCGGCCGCTCAAGGGCGAGATCCTCGTCGACGGCGAGCCGCTGCCTGCGCGCGGGGTGTGTCCGGTGCAACTCATTCTGCAGCATCCGGAGGCGGCGGTTGATCCGCGGATGCGGATGGAGAAGACGCTCGCTGAGGCGGGCGAGGTGCCCGAGCAGCTGCTTGATGACCTGGGGATTCAGCGAAAGTGGTTGCGCCGTTATCCCCATGAGCTTTCCGGCGGCGAGCTGCAGCGCTTCTGCATCGCCCGCGCGCTGGCGGCGAATCCACGCTACCTTGTGGCCGACGAGATATCCACCATGCTTGACGCGGTCACGCAGGCCCAGATCTGGCGTTTCCTCGTTGCCGAGACCGAACGCCGCAACGTCGGCCTCGTATTCGTCTCCCACTCCCCGGCCCTCACCCAGCGCATCGCCACCCGCGTCGTGAACCTTGCGGACTGACACCTTTCCGGTATTCTTCGAAGTATTCCGTAGGGCAAGGGCTCTGCCCTTGCCGCTCAGTAAAACAAACCTGACAGGTCATATATAGTTGTCGGCAAGGGCAGAGCCCTTGCCCTACGTTCCACCTGGCAGGTGGGGGCTTTCGTTGCAGTCCCGTTTTAATTCTTCCCTAAAGTGGATATTTGCGATTGACTATATACTGTGAAAAGAATAATATAGCAGCAGCCCATACGCCGCGCGCAACAGCAGGGGATACGCGGCATCGCGTGGGCCCAGAAGGAGAACCAGGGAAGGAAACTGACATGAAAAAGCATCTCCGCGTTGCGCTCGCATCTGCCTGCGCATTGGCTCTGGTGGGGGCGTTTGCCCTGTTCGGCTGCTCGTCCGGCACCGATCAGAAAACGACCGACGAACCGCAGCCGTCGCAAGAGGCTACCGAGCAGCACGAAGCCGTTGAACTGCAACTGTTCGCCGCGAACTCGCTTTCGAAGGCCATGGACGCCGTGCAGGAACTCTACGCGCAAGATCACAGCTGGGTCACGTTCAAAGACACGCAGTACCTGTCCTCCGGCGAACTCAACGAGCAGCTGGCGGCCGGCGCGTATGCGGATGTGCTGATCAGTGCCTCGAAGGGCAAGATGGACGACGCGGTTGAGAAGGGCTACGTGGATGAGGCCACGCGCTTCGACATGTTCAAGAACGACCTGGTCATCGTGGCGGGCGAGAATTCTGAGCTGGCCACCACCTACGCCGACCAGAACTTCACGCTGGAAGATGTTGCCACCGGCAACTACAGCGTGGCTGTTGGCGATGCTTCCGTGCCCGCCGGCAACTACGCTAATCAGGCGCTTTCTACAGTCGGCTGCTTCACGGACGCTTCCGGCAAAACCGGCAAGGATAGCGCCGGTACCGATGGAACCTACGACGGCACGCCGCTCGCTGGCAAGGTAAATTTGCAGTCCTCGGTGGGCAATGTATGTAAGCAGGCGCAGTCCGGCGCGGTTGACGTGGCGTTTGTGTACAGCTCTGACGTGTACCGCTTCGGCGGCGTGAAGGTGATCGGCGTGGTGCCGGCCGACGCGCACAAAAACATCGTGTACCCGGCGGCCCTCTGCGCCGATTCCGAGCAGGCAGAAGCTGCCCAGGAATTCCTCGATTGGGCCACCACCGATCCTGCGGCGCTGAAGACGTGGCAGGAATGGGGCTTTGAACTGGTCGCCTAACCGGCGCTGACGTGGTACCGTAAGGACGCACGTAAGAATTGCATGCCAAAGGATGGGCGGGAGGGGCCGCCCATCCTTTTCCACGTTGAAGGATGGGTATGGAGAAGAGACGACTTTGGGGAGCAATGCTGGTAGCGTTTGCGCTGATGATGGCGCTGTTTCCCGCTGCTGCGTTTGCGGATGGTGCTGACGAGGGGGACGTTGATGTGCCGAACGCGGCTGCGGGGGCAGGCGCAGGCGCTCCCGACACGCCTGCCGCGGCGCAAAACGCCACGGCTGCCGATGACGCCGTAGAGGTGGCGGCTGACGGCGAGTCCGCGTCTCTTGCGGGCTCGCCCTTCGCGCTTTCGGCCTTTTCGCGCTCGCAAGTGGGCGCAAACAGCGAGGTCGATGGCACCTACGCGGGCTATCGCTACTACGTGTCGAACGAACCGGGCAGCCTGGCGGTCATTGTCACCGACCAGCTGGTGGTGGCGTACGTGCCGCCCCAGGCGGCCGAGGCTGTGGGGTTTGACGCGGGTTCGTCGGAAGACCGCGCCTTCCTCAAGCGCTTGCTGGTGGCCCTGGATGCCGCGAACGCCAAGGGCGGCGCCACACTGTCCCGAGAAGGGGAGTGGCTGTTCACGGGCTCGCCCACGGTGGAGCAGGGCGGCGTCGTGTACAAGTTCGACCAGGAGCTGAAAGACGGCCAGTACTACGCCTGCGTGGTGGGTGCCGATGGCTCGGACGTCACCAACCCCAGCAACCCGGCGTACGTGAAGCTGTCGCACGCCGACGCCGCGCAGCTTTTGCCGGCGGCCGACGTGGAAGTAATCGGCGCTCCCACAGGCTTCGACGCGCTGGTCGCGTTCGTAAGCGGCATCGACATGAGCCCGCTGTGGGTCACGCTCAAAACCACGGGTACGGCCATCATCTTCATCTTCCTGTTAGGCCTTTTGGCTGCGTACTTCAGCCTGCGCATCCCCGCGCGGGCGCAAGACATCGCGGATTCCATTTTCACCATCCCCATGGTGCTTCCGCCGACCGTGTGCGGCTTCCTTTTGCTGCTACTGCTGGGGAAGAATACGGCGTTTGGCCAGTTCTTCAACGATATTGGGCGGCCGCTGGTGTTCAGCTGGGAAGCCACGGTCATTGCGGCTGTGGTGGTGGCGTTTCCGCTCATGTATCGCAGCGCGCGCGGCGCCTTCGAGAATCTCGACCCGAACATGCTGGACGCGGCTCGCACGCTGGGCTGGTCGAACGTGAAGATATTCTTCAAGCTGATGCTGCCGCTGTCGTGGTCGTCCATCGCGGCGGGCACGGTGCTCTCGTTCGCCCGCGCGCTTGGCGAATTTGGCGCGACGCTGTTTCTGGCGGGCAACTATCTAGGTATTACGCGTACCATTCCCATCGCCATTTACTTCGAGTGGATGAGCGGGAATACCGATGTGGCGCTGTTTTGGACGGGCGTCATCATGGTGTTTAGCTTTATTGTTATTCTGTTTATCAACCTCTGGAGTAGGCGCACGACGAAGTACCGCCGCCGCGCTTCATGAGTGTATCGTGAGCGAGGGGGGGAGTGCCCAGTCGCTCAGACAGTCCTCGCTGCGCTGCGGAACTCGCTTGGTGGGCACTCCCACCCTCGCTCCGTGAGGCTAACGTGCTTGAAGGCGGCGGTATTCGGTCGGCTGGGTGGGGGGATTCGACCTGTGAGGTAGGAGTTATTTGTGAGTCTTGAGGTTAGTATAAAGAAGAAGTACCCCGCGTTTACGCTTGATGTGGCGTTTGAGGCGGGGGATGAGACGCTGGGGTTCCTCGGTGCTTCGGGGTGTGGGAAAAGTCTTACTATGCGCTGCATTGCGGGGATTGAGACGCCTGATGAGGGGCGTATTGTGGTGAATGGGCAGGTGTTTTTTGACTCGGAGCGCAAGATTAACCTGAAGCCTCAGCAGCGTAAGACGGCGCTTCTCTTTCAGAATTACATGTTGTTCCCGAACCTGACTGTTGCGGAGAATGTGGGGGCGGGTATTGGGCGTGACGTGGCGAAGGGGGAGCGCGACCTTATTGTGTCGACTGAGCTGAAGCGCTTTGGCTTGGAGGGGTTTGACAAGCGCTATCCGGCGCAGCTTTCGGGCGGGCAGCAGCAGCGGGTGGCGCTTGCGCGTATGTTGGCGGCGCGGCCGGGTATTCTTATGCTGGATGAGCCGTTTAGCGCGCTTGATGCACAC
Source organism: Candidatus Gordonibacter avicola (assembly GCA_019113915.1). GTDB lineage: Bacteria > Actinomycetota > Coriobacteriia > Coriobacteriales > Eggerthellaceae > Gordonibacter > Gordonibacter faecis. The sequence goes on along the minus strand of DXGM01000024.1, from coordinate 3,781 downwards.
TTGAAGGGCGTGCTGGAGCAGAACCTCGTCAGCCTGTTTGACGCCTATGACGGCACTATTCTGTACGTGAGTCATGACATCGACGAGGCGCTGCGCTTTTGCGACCGCATTGCGGTGGTGGAGGCGGGGCACATTATGGAAACTGGGACGGGCGACGATTTAGTGAATAGACCCCAGTCGCTTGCAGGCGTGAAGCTGTCGGGGTGTAAGAACGCCACGCCGGCAACGCGGTTGGACGACCACCATGTGCGGCTGCCGAAGTGGGGCGTTGACCTGGAGACTTCCGCTGTCGTGGACACCGGCGTCACGCACTTGGGCGTGCGCGCGTTCTTCTTGGAGCGCGCTGACGGGCCCGGAACCAACGTTTACCGTGTGCGCGTGGACCGCGTGAGCGACTCGCGGTTCGACCGCACCGTGTTGCTGGGCTTTCTCGATCGCGCGCAAGACGAGGCCCCCACAGTGGGCGCCGACGAGGATGAGATGAAGTACCTCCACCAGCACCTGTTCTGGCGCGTCGACAAGCTGAAAACCTCGCTGGAAGAGCTTCCCTACGAAGGGGAAGAACTTTGGGTTCGCATTCCTCCGGATAAGGTGTATCTGGTGTCGCGCTAGAGGAAAGCGCCTGTTTCGGCATCCTCAGCTACGAACCATATATGTTATAAACCCAGGCAATAGAGCAAAAAGCAAAGTTTTATAACAGACCCCTGTGACATCAGCATAAAACCTGCTTGCGCAGCCACACGCAAATTGTGCGCCGCAACCTGGGGCGTATGCCCTATACTATTCTCAGACGAGAAGGGAGCACGGCCGTTATGAAAGACAGTCATGGTCGTACTATCGACTATTTGAGGATATCGCTCACCGACCGGTGCAATTTCCGCTGCATCTACTGCATGCCGGAAGAGGGAGTTCAGGCGCTCGCGCATGAGGACATTCTGCGCATCGAGGAAATTGAGCGGGCCGTGCGCGTCGCGGCCTCCATGGGCATCCGCAGCATCCGCCTGACCGGCGGCGAGCCGCTGGTGCGCCTGGGTGTGGTGGACCTCGTGCGCGCCATCGCCGACACGCCCGGCATCGAGAACGTGTCTATGACCACCAACGGCGTGCTGCTGCCGAAAATGGCCGACGACCTCAAGCAGGCGGGGCTTTCGCGCGTGAACATTTCGCTGGACACGCTCGACCCTGACCAGTTCAAGTACATCACGCGGCGCGGCGAGCTACAGCAGACGCTCGACGGCATCGACGCGGCGCTTGCGGCCGGCTTCAACCCGGTGAAGATCAACGCGGTGGCCGTGCGCAGCCTGAACCAGGACTACCTCGCATTCGCGCGGCTGTCGGTGGATCGGCCGCTGCATGTGCGGTTTATCGAGTACATGCCCGTGGGCGAAAGTTCCGGCAGCCACGGCTGCGGCTGGGGTAAGGAAGACGTCGTCCCAAGCGAAGAGCTGTTCGAAATCATCAACGAGCGCGCACGTGCGGAAGGCATGCCTGAACTGGTGCCCGCCGGCGAGGGCAAGCCGCTGGGGTGGGGCCCGGCGCGCTACTTCCAGTTCCCGGGCGCGCAGGGAACGGTGGGCTTCATCTCGCCGCTGTCGCGCCACTTCTGCGGCGAGTGCAACCGTCTGCGCCTCACGGCCGACGGCAAGCTGCGTCCGTGCCTGTTCTCGGATGAGGAATTCGACCTGCGCTCGGCCCTGCGCGCAGACGACGAGGACGCCGCACGCACCGTGTTCGCCCGCGCCCTCGGTGCCAAGCCCGACGAACACCACGACAAAGTAGGCACCGAACGCGGCATGTCCCAGATTGGTGGGTAGGTCGAAAGTCTCCTGGTTGTCATCCTGAGCGGAGCGCGTAGCGCGGAGTCGAAGGATCCCGCGCGGCGATAGCAAGAAACGGTACGGCTGGCGCCACACGGGATCCTTCGACTCCGCGCCTTGCGGCGCTCCGCTCAGGATGACATGATTAGTCGGGATATTGCGTACTACCAATGAGTTAGTTTTTTTGAAAGGAAGAAAACCCATGTCTGACGAGCAGAATCTCACCCATATTGACGAGAAGGGTGACGTGCGCATGGTGGATGTGTCACAGAAGGCCGACACTGAGCGCGTGGCAGTAGCCGAAGGCTTCATCTCCATGATGCCGGAGACGCTTGCCCTCATTGTGGACGGCACAGCCGCCAAGGGCGACGTGCTGGCGTGCGCGCGCGTGGCCGGCGTGATGGCCGCGAAGCAGACGAGCACCCTCATTCCCATGTGCCACCCGCTGAACATCACGAAGGCGAAGGTGGAGTGCACGCCCGTCACCGCAGGTGAGCGCGAAGACGGCCGTGTGGGTATTCATGTGACCACCACCTGCGGCGTTACCGGGAAGACGGGCATCGAGATGGAGGCCCTCACGGCCGCAAGCGTGGCCTGCCTCACGGTGTACGACATGTGCAAGGCGGTCGACCGCGGCATGGAAATCACCGACGTGCGCCTGCTGAAGAAGGACGGCGGCAAGACAGGACTCTGGGAACGCCAGTAAGCTGACTGCCACACTCCCGCTTCACAAAAGTGTGACGCGCTTCGCGCAAACGAATACGCCACGAGGGGTTGCCCTCCCTTTCACTATGGCGAGGGCGCTTGCATGTACAATAAACCTAACTAAAAAGATAATCAACGTAGGGGCGCTTCACGAAGCGCCCTCTCCGCCGCAGGCGGAGCACCTTGGTTGACCTGGGTTTTCGCGCTTCGCCTCGACAAGCACGTTTGACGTGCAAGTTTACTAAATCTGAGCCGCAAGGGCAGAGTCCTTGCGGCTCAGCATACCTATAAGGGAACCTTTGATGCAGTATCCCTAAAGGCGGGGGAAGCGCGTTAGTTCTGCGTGGAGAGGAACACCTGGAGCGTCATCTGCTCTATCTGATCTTGCAGTTCTTCCAGCTCATCGACGTGGCGATCCTCGTCCTGCAAGATCTCAGTGAGGATGTCGCGCGTCGCGTAATCTAACACCTCGCCGGCCAGCACGATGGCCTCGTTGTAATCTCTCACCGTGTCGAGTTCGTCCGCGTGGTCGTTGTCCACCTGCTGGGGGATGGTGGCGCCAATGTGAATGTCGTTCAGGTGCGACACAATGGGCGTGCCCTCCAGGAACAAAATGCGCTCGATCAGCTTTTCGGCGTGCTTCATCTCGGTGATGGCGCGCTTCTCAACCAGGTTGTGCAACTTGGTGTAGCCCCAGTCTTCGCACATCTCCGCGTGCACCATGTACTGGTTGATGGCGGAAAGTTCGCCGGCAAGCAGGCTGTTCAGCGTGTTAATAAGTTCCGGATTTCCCTTCATGGCAACTCCTTTGTTTGGGGGAGGGCAGGGGAGGCCGCCCATCAAGCGAACCTCCGCAGTCCCCCCATTGTAGGTCGCCCGCGCGCAGCAAGCCTCCCCACACAAAACCGCAACCCACCCGTCGCCATACCGCAATCTTCAGGCGTTTGACCAGTGCGGCAAAAGCTGAAGATAAAGGGTGGCTCTTGTGAAGAAATTGTGAAATTGTATAAGCTTTCAACAATTATCTCGTTTGTGCTTGCGAGGTGTGTTCTACCTGCGATTATCAATTCCTTGTTCTTGGGTTCTCCTTGTGTTGGGCGAGGTCTGCGGCCCTTCACAATCCCTCGTCGCGTGCTACTATGCCGAATATATCCCGCATTTGTGGGGTATGTGCATCGGGAAATGCACTGGCTTTTGGAGTAAAGGGACAAGGGAATGAATTGTAACCGTCGAGCTGTACGGCTCGGCAGGGCTGCGTG
>DXGM01000023.1 GCA_019113915.1 Candidatus Gordonibacter avicola | reverse complement strand
GCCGTCGCGCAGCGTGGTGTCGAAGATGTGAATCTTGCGCGTCATGTGCGTACGTCCTTTCGCGATAGCTGGTAATTACTTTGATCATCATAGCAAAACAGCCCACCGCTACCATGGAAATTCACTCGTACGCCCCGGAAAAACGCGAAGAGAACGCCCTTACTGGACGCTCTCTTCACCAGAACTCTTACGCTTAAGGTAGTGCCACGCCAGCAGGGGGCCGCGCGCCCGTCGACGCATTACGCCACCCGCCTGCGTCCCGCACAAAGAGCGGGCGCAACACGATGCCGCCGCCATGGCGTCCCGTACCGAGGTACACCACGCCAGGGCGTTCCTCCCCCACGTCTACCCAGGTGTTGGACTCGCACTCGCGAAACGCCTGGCCATCGGCCCCCAGAAGAAGCCCCCGCTCGCGGTCAATACCACACACCGCCACCTCAGGCACCTTCTCCATCACGCCCACCCTTTCGCAACCCGAACCAAGTTCTAGCGGCCCATGAGGTCGGCCATGGTGCGCAGGGGGCGCGTGCCATCCCAGGTGTCGGCCTGGGCCTTGATACCCTGCCACAGCTGTTCGATGGGGGCGTTCACTTCAAGGAAGCTGCCGAGCGTTTCGCGGCAATCGAAGTAGTAGACGCGCAAGCCCGCGCCGGATTCCATGAACAGGGCTGTCTCTAAACCCTGCGCGTTCATCTGACGCGCCACTTCGTCAGCGTCATCAGCCCATATGCACAAATGGTGCAAACCGTAGTGGCCCAACTCCTTGTAGACGTCGGGCTCGTCGGTTTGCACCTCAATGAGTTCGATTTGCATATCTCCCAGCTGGCCGAGTGCGCAACGGCTGCGCATGGTGCTGGGTGCGCCGCGGTATTCGAGAACCGTTGGTTCGGACACACCAAGATCGAAAAAAGGTCCAGCACCCAGCGTCTCAGCAAACGCCTGAGCTGCCTCTTCGAGATTTTCCACGTAGTAGCCAAGCTGCTTGATGCCGTATTTGTTCAGAAGCGTTTCGTGCATGGGGTTCCCCTTTCGATACCGCCTGCGGCGCACCCCTCCGGCGCGCCGCAGGCTTTAAGGTGGATGGTTTAAGCCCGTGGCGGTGTGGGGGCGCCAGGGGCCTTTGGAGCACCCGGCGCGCTCGGCGCTTGGGGGGCAGCAGGAGACGCCGGGGGCTTGGGAGCGGCTGCTGCATCGAGTGATGCCTGGTCAGCGTCAAAATCGGTCTTCACCGTGGGTAGATCGGCGCCGCACTTTTCGCACGCCGTCGCAATGGGTTTATTCGTGGCCCCACAGGCGGGACACGTCTTCATTTGAACTTCCGCGGGCCTGAAGCACATGCGTTTTACCTCACTTTCTCTTGTGGCGGTGCCGCCCACCCGCTTCGCTCCAGGCACGCGGCACCGCCCGTAATTCAGCAATGACTCTTCATGAACAAACTAGGAGAGCGCGATGTCGCCCAATCCCAAGTCTTTCTCCTTGGTGCTCACGTCCATAACCTTCTTCTTGCCGCCCGCCTCAATGGTGAGTGTCCAGTCGGCATCGGGCAGTTCGCGCAGCCAGAAGTCGCCCCAGCTGTCGGTTTCGGCCGTGAAGGTGCCCGCCTCGCCGGTGACGGTGCACACCGCGCCTTCGATAATGTCTTTCGCCTCAGGGTCATACACCGTGCCCGCAATGAACTTCTTCGGCAGCCCGCGGTAGAACACGCGCGGCTTCGTGCCGTATTCGGGATGCAAAAACTCGGTGCCCTCCAGATCGAGGTCTTCCTCTTCGCCGAACATGATGACGTTCACGTGGCAGTTATCCACGCAGCGCGGCACCTTGATGGGCTCGTCGCCGTCAAGCAGGTGCGCACAGCCCGTACACTTCTGCGGCACTTGCAGTTCTTCGTTCCAGAACACCGCGTGGTAGGGACAAGCGTCCACAATCTGCTTTTGGCCCTTGGCCTTCACGGGGTCGATGAGCACAAGCCCGTCGTCGCGGCGATACACCGCGCCATCCTTGGCGGCCTTCATGCACGGCGCGTTTTCGCAGTGCTGGCACATGACGGGCAGATACGTCACCTTCACGTGCGGGCGGCTGCCGCGTTCGTACTGGTTGACCTTGCACCAGAACTGACCCACCTCCGGCTGAGGCAGCGTGTAGGGCATCCAGGTATTGCCGCAGTGTTCGTCCTTGCAGCCGATCTGGCAATCGTGACACCCCACGCAGTTCTTCACATCAACGAGAAATGCTTTCATGGTTTGACTCCCCTTCCTATTCCACAACCCAGGAGTTGTAATTGATGCCGATAGCCGGGTCGTAATCGCGGGCGAAGGCCTCGGGATAGTCGCGCTTCCAGCCGTCGTATTCGTCCTGCGAAAGCTTTTCCGCTTCCACCAAATAGCCCGTGACCGCGAAGCCCTTGCAGTGCTTGGACACCTGGTTCGTGGGGCTGATCAGGTTAATCGCACCGCCGCGGTCGATGTGCGGAGCGATGGGGTCAACGCGCGAGCCCTTATTCACCATAACCGAACCCGGCATGATGCGCTCGGAGATGCGGGCGGCGGTAAGCACAATGCCGCGCTCGTTGTACAGCTTCACAATGTCGCCGTCGGTGATGCCACGTGCGGCGGCGTCGGCCGGCGCCATCCAAATGGGCTCGTAAAGGTAGCCGTCCGGGCCCTTCACCTTGCAGGTTTCAATCTCGCGGAACCACTTGATGTCGTCGCCCTGTACGTGCACGCGGAAGCGCGCCGGGTTTGCGGTGATGAGCAGCGGATAGTCCTTGCAGCGCTCGCCCCACAGGCTTTCGTCGTGCGTCCAACCCTCTTCGGCCGGGCCGCCCGTGATCCACTTCGCCATGGGCTGGCGTTCCTTGTCGTCCGGGAAGTTGTCGGCCAGCGCCTGCGACCAGAACTCAATCTTGCCGGAAGGCGTGTCGAGCGGGAAGTTCTCGGGATCTTCGTAGAACTGGCGCATGCCCGGAGGCAACTGCTTCCAGTTCGGGTCGAGCTTCGGGAAGTAGTAGCCCTTCTCCTGGTATTCTTCCCAGGTGATTTCCTCGGTCAGGCGCGACTGGTCAAAGCCGTACTTGATCCATTCGTCTTGCGTCATACCAAGGTCAATCTGCTCGCGCACGCCGAAGCGCTCGCCCAGTTCACACGCAATTTCGAAGTCGCTCTTCGACTCGCCCACGCGCTCGCAGGCCGGCGGGGTGAGGCCCGCGTGGCGCATGCTCACAATCATGCTGGAGCCCATGGAGTCGTTGTCTTCCAGGCATGTGGTCACCGGTAACACCAGATCGGCGAACAAGCTGTCGTTTTCGAGCCACTGGTGGTTGGTGACGAAGCACTCCACTTCGTTGGTGCGGATGGCATCCTGGTAGTTGAAACCGCCGTCCCAGCAGTTCATGTTGCAGGGCTTCTCCGACCACAGCAGGTGCACCTTCGTGCCGCCCTGCTCGGCGGGTGCCGGGTAATTGAATTCCTGGAACTGTTCGGCCGTGTCAACGTAGACGATGCACGGGCTGCCCCACCAGGTGGCCTTGCCCGTTTGCAGTGCGCTTGCAATCATGGTGCGCGGGATGGACTGGGCGTTGGGGTAGAACATGCGGCACTGGTTGATGGATGAGAACGGCGCGGACGTGGAGCGGGCGATGTTTTCTTTAGCCATGGATGACGCGTTCAGGTGCAGCTGCTGCACGCCCGGCTTGCCGAGGCCCTGCATGGCCAGCAGATACGCGCCCGTGCGGCCCGGTTCGTGCGAGTACGGCGTTTTCACACTGCCGCTGCTGAAGTGCGCGTGCGAGGTCACCTTCTTGGCCACGTTGCGCGCGAACGCCTTGATGGTCCACTCGGGCACGCCGCAGCGTTCAGAGGCCCAGGCGGGCGTCTTCGGCACGCCTTCTTCGTCCTCGCCCAGCACGTAGGCGCGTACCTTCTCAAAACCAATCGTGTGCGTGTCCACGTAGTCTTTGTCGTAGAGGCCTTCGGTAATCCACACGTACATGACGCCGAAGTCAAACGCGGTATCGGTGTTCGGCAGGATGGGAATCCACTTCATGGTTTCGTGGCAGACCGCCGTATAGTTGCAGAACGGGTCGACAATGACGAATTCCTTGCCGATTTCCTCCCAGAACTTCAGCAGGCGCGACCAGAACTGGCTGCCGTAGTTTTGCGTGAGTTCCCAGTCGCCGGCGTCGAAGCACACGAGGTCGGTGTAGTCGGTGATGTCCTTGATGATGTTCCAGCTGTTGTAGCCCGTTTGCGGCGGCGCAATCATGCCGAGGCCCTTGTTGGAGCCCGAGCCCCACACGTGCTTCGCGCCCCAGTACCAGCCCTCCACCGAGTCGGGCGTGCGCGTTTCGCGCGTGTAGCCGCCGAGCTTGCTCATGAGCGTGGCGTGCATGCCGCCGCCTGCGTGCAGGTCCTTCGACTCGCGGTGACCGTCCTCACCGATACAGAGCACCGACATGGGGCCGTAGGTGTCGATGACGCGCCGAAGTTCGCCTTCCAGGATGTCGAGTGCTTCGTCCCAGGTGATGCGCACGAATTTTGACTTGCCGCGGTTGGCGGCGTTGATTTTGGCGGGGTCGCCGCCCGGCTCCCAGTCCACGCGCTTCAGCGGGTAGCGCACACGGTTTTTGGAGTAGACACGGTTTTTGTAGGCCAGCGCGAAGTAGTTCGGCGCCGACTTCATGGGTGGCGTGAACGTTTTGCCGTCCGCCTCAAGTTCCCACAGGCTTCCGGCCAGCTCCTCAGGGGTATAGCGTGAGTCGATGCGGTACGGGCGAATGCGAACAATCTTGCCGTCCTTCGCGTCGACCGCGGTGAGTTCGCCTCCCGTGCCGCCGCACGCGATGCTTTGCAGCGTGGTGATTTCCTGCTCAGCGCAGACGACTGCCTTCGCGTCGGTGTTCCCTTCCTTCATCTGCTCTCCTTTCTCGCCAAGCCCCCGGTGCGGGAGCCTCGATATCCTCATGATGAGGTGCAGAAAGGGCGCGCGCCATTCCCAGAGCGGGCAAGGTGCGAGAGCGGGCGGACCACTTGAGCCCGCCTGTGAAGGGATGGGTTACAAAACCGCGTGAGTGTTTCCTTGGTAGGCGCGCGAGGGCCAGCGCCGAGGGCCAACGCGCAGGGGCCAACGCAAGGGCGCTTACGCCAAATCGCGCCAGAAGGAAGAGGTCATTTTGCCGTAGAGTTCCGCCAACTCATGGGGCGAAAGCACCATTTTGTCGGAGATCCATTTCTGCATGAACATGGCCTGCGACGAGGCGAAAAAGTAGGCGATGTAGTCGGCCGTCACCGTGGAGCCCCGATACCCAATTTTCGGAATGAGATCTTTGTTGAACGCGTAGATGGCGTTGGTCACCACGCGGATGAAGGTGTCGTCGTGACCGCGCAGAGGGCCCACGAGGTTTTCGTAGTACGTGCGCTCGTCGAACAACGACTCGTACATTTTCTCGTAGAAGAGCGAGTCGAGTTTGCGCGCACTGTCGCGCGAAAGTAACTCGTTCAAGTTGCGAAGCGGCTGCATGACATGCTGGTCGAAGAGGCTTTCCACGATGGCTTCTTTGTCGCGGTAGCGCACGTAGAACGTTTTGCGCGACACGCCGGCATCTTCGCAGATGGCAGAAACGGTGATTTTTTCGTAGGACGTGGTTTCCAACAGCTTCTTGAAGCTGCGCTCAATCGCATCGTTCGCACTCATGCCCGCGCCCCCTTGTGCCGTCTCCCCGTGCCTGCTGCCCTCATTTTACCATGGGTAAAGAAGGAACGGCCCGACCGCATGGCCAGGCCGTTCGTGTTTTGCGTAGGTTGCGGAAGCGTGCGTGTGCAACAGTGCGCTTACAGCTTCACGTGCCAGAGGTTTTTGAGATTGGTGACGCCGGCGCGGAGGTTGGCGAGGACGGTGTCGGTCACTTCGCCTTCCACGTTCACGTACACGAGCGCGTGCTGCTCTTCGGGCTTGGCGCCTATCTGCATGGTAGTGATGTTGATACCCTCTTCGCCGAGGATGGTACCAATGACGCCAATGCGGCCCGGGGCGTCCACGTATTCGAAGATGAGGGACTCGCGGCCCGGGGCGATGTCAATCTTGTAGCCCAAAAGCGAGGTGAGGCGCGCATGCTGCGCGGCGTCGCCAAGCGTGCAGGCCACCTCCGTGCCGTCGGCCATGACCGACACCGTGGACGCGTAGCCGTCGGCGTCGGGGCGCGCCTGGGTTTCCACCTTGATGCCATGGCGCTTTGCTACCGCATCCGCATTCACGGGGGTCACCGTGGCACGGCCCTGGTATGAGAGCAGGCCCTTCACCGTGCCCGCCACCAGGATGGACGGATCAGCACCCGCAAGCGCACCCGCCGCAGTCAGCTTCAGGTACTGAGGCACTTCGCCGTGAATTTGCGCGAGCATGCTGCCCATCATCTGACACGCGGGGACATACGGGCCGACGGCGTCCATGACCTCAGGCGGCACGGGCGCCATGTTCACGGCCGTGGGCACGATGGAGCCCGCCAGGCCCGCGGCCACGTACTCGGCCGTCTGCACGCCGGCGCGCAGCTGCGCTTCCTTCGTGGAGGCGCCCAGGTGAGGCGTGAGAATGGCGTTCGAGAACTCGTGCAGCGGGCTTTCCGTGCACGGCTCGCTTTCGTACACGTCAAGGCCCACAGCGCCAATCTTGCCCGCGGCCAAGAAGTCCGCCAGCGAATCCACGTTGTAGATGCCGCCGCGCGCCGCGTTCACCAGGATGACGCCGTCTTTCATGCGCGCGTACTGCTCGGGGCCAAACATGCCGATGGTTTCTTTCGTCTTGGGCAGGTGCACAGTGATGAAGTCGGCCAGCGGCACGATGGCGTCCACGTCGTCGTAGAGCGTGACGCCCAGCTGCTCGGCGCGCTCGGGGCTGCAGTACGGGTCGTAGCCGATGAGTTTCATGCCGAAGGCGCGCGCCCGCTCCGCCACCAGGCCGCCGATGCGCCCGAGGCCGAAAATGGCAAGCGTTTTCTCGTACAGCTCCACGCCGGTGAACTGGCCGCGCTCCCACTTGCCCGCGTGCATGGACGCGTTCGCCTGCGCCACGTGGCGCGCGCACGCCAGCATGAGGGCCATGGTGTGCTCGGCGGCACTCACGATGTTGGAGGTGGGCGCGTTGCACACAATAACGCCACAGTCCGTGGCGGCGTCGACGTCCACGTTATCCACGCCCACGCCCGCGCGGCCGATGATGCGCAGCTTCTTCCCCGCCTCGATGACCTCGCGCGTGACCTTCGTCGCCGAACGCACGATAAGCGCGTCGTAGCCAGGGATGGTCGCGATCAACTCTTCCGGCGCCATATCCAGCTTCACGTCCACTTCAAAGCCCTTGTCGCGCAGCACCGCAACGCCAGCATCGGCCAACTTCTCGGCCACCAGCACCTTCTTCGTCATACTTGCAACCACCTTCGGACTGTTCTGTTGTCAGTAATAACGCGCCACAAAGGACGCGCGTATGTATGATACGGCGAAACCGCCCGACGCGCGAAGGGAAGCAAAGAAATTCCCCGAAACCCGCGCGCGAGCGGTGATAAAAGCATCAGCCTTACCGCCCTTGCCATTTTTTAGAAGGAAAATATTCCAATAATGCCAATTTTCAGAATGATACTAGCACCTGTGATACACATAAGAGTGAATTAGGCTTGGCGCGCGACCTCGAGCAGGGCTTCACGCGATACTGGGGGGAGTGAAGCAAGTTCTTCGGCGCGGCGGCGAATGAAGGTTGAAAGACCTGCGAGGAAGGCATCCGGGAAGGGGTGGGCTTCGCAGTTGGTGAATTCGAAGGACGCGAGGCGCTTCAGTTGTTCGATCTGGACGGGTCCCACCAGTCGCCGCGCCTGCTCGTCAAAGGTTACCTGCGGCCACGAGGGCAGCACAAACGCCGCTTCATTCGCGAAGGAATCCACCTGGTCAAAGGCCAGGTTGAAGAAGAGTGACCGGCCGTTGTCAAACACCGGAGCACATTCAAGGCGCTCGCCGGTGTGACTATCCCGCAGGATGCCGAAGTTCGTCAGGTGGCGATCGGTGTTGTAGATGAGCGCGTCGAACACCATCATGGAAGCGTAGCGCTCGAAGTGGTCAATCCCCCACCGCAGGTAGTCCTTCGCCGCCGCGGCGTAGGAGGCGTGCCCGAACGCGAGCGCGTGTGGCGCGTAGGAGACATCCGTAGTGCAGAAGCAGTCGCACGTGGAACACACGCCCGCCGACGCGGTGCTCCACTTGGTCAGGCCATAGTGCACCGCATAAAGCCCCATGGCTTCCGCCACCTGGGAGGCAAGGAATTCTGCACGCGCTTCGCCGTATTCCGCACGCACGTCGGTGCTGCCTTTGTAGAGCCGCCGCGTACCATCAGGCTCAATGCGCCACGCCTTGCGCAGGTTGCCGTTCGTGGTGAGTTCCGGCGTTGCGGGCGTGAGGCCGTGAAGGTCGCTGGTCACGCCCGTGTAGGCCACCGCTGCCAGCACCGACGAGAAATCGTTCTCGTACAAATTACATTCGGCGAAGGTGTCGCGGCAGTCTTGCGGAACAATCCAGTAGGAATCGTTGAGCGATAATCCGCGGCTGACCGCAAGGATGCCGCTGCGGTCGTTCACCGAAAGGCCCAGCGAACGACAGAGTTCCGTCGCGAAGCGCCGATTCTGCGGGATGGCGCGCGTCGAGAGCCAGCGCCACAGCCCTTCGTTGGTGGCGTGGAACCCTGCGGGCAGCAGCTGCGCATTCGCCTCGTCGTACTCGTGCAGCAGGGCAGGCTCGTCTTCGCCGAACGAGAAGCGCGCGAGTGGCTGGTCAAAGAGGCGAAGCTCGTATATGTCGGTACTGCGAATCATGCAGGCATTGTAGCACGACGGCGGGCGCACGATCGCACCCGCCGTCGGCGTGCCATGGAAGTGTCTTGAATCCGCAGGCTCGCTGAACCCTAGCGGGGGACGAAGGTGAACATGCCGCGGATGTTTTCGCCTACTTGTTCGATTTCAGCCTCGGCGTGGGCGGTGCGCTGCTCTTTGAGCCAGGCTTGGCCGTTCTTGGAGTCCTCCATGAACTCGTGGGCGAAGCTGCCGTCTTGGATGCGCGCGAGGATGGTTTTCATGGCGGCCTTCGCCTCGTCGGTGATGACCTGGGGGCCGGCGTAGTAGTCGCCGTATTCGGCGGTATTCGAGATGGAGTAGCGCATGTTCGCCATGCCGCCCTCGTACATAAGATCCACGATGAGCTTCATCTCGTGGAAGCACTCGAAGTAGGCCATCTCGGGCGGGTAGCCCGCCTCCACCAGCGTCTCGAAGCCGGCGTTGATGAGGGCGGTCACGCCGCCGCAGAGCACAGCCTGCTCGCCGAAGAGGTCGGTTTCGGTTTCGTTCTTGAACGTGGTTTCGATGACGCCGGCGCGCGCACCGCCAATACCCCACGCGTAGGAGAGCGCCACGTCTTTGGCCTGGCCAGAGGCATCCTGTTGCACGCAGATGAGGCACGGTACGCCCGCGCCCTCGGTGAACACGCGGCGCACCATGTGGCCGGGACCCTTCGGCGCAATCATGATGACGTCCACGTCGGCGGGCGGCGTGATGTAGCCGAAGTGGATGTTGAAGCCGTGCGCGAAGGCCAGCGTGTCGCCGGGCTTCAGGTGCGGGGCGATGTCGGCCTCGTAGGTGGCGGCCTGGGTCTCGTCGGGCGTGAGGATCATGATAAGGTCGGCTTCTTCGGCGGCGTCGGCCACGCTCATCACCTTGAGGCCCGCTTCCTCGGCGGCCTGGCGCGACGACGAGCCCTCGCGCAGACCCACGCGCACGTCACAGCCGGAGTCTTTCAGGTTGAGCGCATGGGCATGCCCCTGGCTGCCGTAGCCGATGATGGCCACCTTCTTGTACTGGATGAGCTGGGGATTCGCATCGTTTTCGTGGTAGATCGTAACAGCCATGGTTAAGTCCTTTCTTGTTTGGCTGGGTTTACTATGGTTGCGCGGCACGGGCAGAGCCCTTTCCCTACGGTTCAACCTGCGCGCTACATGCAGGTTGTCATCCTGAGCGGAGCGAACGCAGTGAGCGAAGTCGAAGGATCCCGGGTGGCGATAGCAGGAAATCTCACGGCTGACGCCGCTCGGGATCCTTCGACTACGCACCTAACGGCGCTCCGCTCAGGATGACAAACCTAGGCGCCGCTCGGGATCCTTCCCCTACGGGACTAGCTTCGCGTCGCGACTTCGCGCCTTCGGCGCTTCGCTCAGGATGACAAGAGGTACATCAAACGTCCTTACTATTTCTTGACATCGCAATTTTGCCGGTGCGGGTGATTTCTTTGATGCCGTAGGCGCGGAAGAGGTCTTCGAGGCCTTTGAGTTTGTCCTCGTCGCCGGTGGCTTCAATCATGAGCGAGCTTTTCCCCACGTCGACAATTTTCGCGCGGAAGATGTTGGCTATCTCGATGATTTCGTTGCGGCGGTCGGGGCTTGCGTTCACCTTGAACAGCACCAGTTCGCGCTCGATGGCGCCCTCGTCGGTGAGGTCGGTGATTTTGTGCACGCTGATGAGCTTGTGTAACTGCTTGGTGATCTGTTCATACGCCACGTCGTCGGCCTTCACGATGGCGGTTACGCGCGACATGGTAGGGTCTTCGGTGGGGCCCACCGACAGCGACTCAATGTTGAAGCCGCGCCGCGAGATGAGGCCGGTCACACGCGAGAGCACGCCGGGTTTGTTTTCCACCAAGACCGAGAGAATGTGTTTCATCGGGCTCCCCCTTCCCTGCCGTCGTCTTCGGGCGCGTCGGTCAGCGGCTCCTCGCCCTCGCGCGGGGCCGTGTCGTTCGGGTCACTCTTCCAGCGGCCGCCGAACTGGGCATCCACCTTCGCGCAGGGCGAAGGTTCCATGCCAGCCACGTGCACATCACGCGCGGGCACATCGGTGCGCACGGCACCCACCGCCACGTCGATGGCCCCCATCACGTCGTCGAGCGCGCGACCCGGCGCCACCATGGGATACACGTTCTGGTCGCGCGCGATGGCCACATCCAAAAGATACGGGCCCTCAGCAGCCAACATGCACTCAAGCGCGGCGGACACCTCGTGCGGATCTTCCACGCGCTCGCCCGCCCAGCCGTACGCGTCGGCCAGCTTCACGAAATCGGGGTTGGCGTCCAGCAGCGTGGACGAGTACCGCTCGTCGTAGAACAGCTTTTGCCACTGACGCACCATGCCAAGGCAGCGGTTGTCCATGATGAGCACCTTCACCGGCACGCCGTGGATAGCGGCCGTGGCCATTTCCTGGCTGTTCATCTGGAACGATCCGTCGCCCGCCACGCACACCACCTGCTTGTCGGGACACCCGATGGCCGCGCCGATGGCCGCCGGGAACCCAAAGCCCATGGTGCCGAGGCCGCCCGAGGAAATGAACGAGCGCGGCACTTCGCGGTCGATGCTCTGCGCCGCCCACATCTGGTGCTGACCCACCTCGGTCACCACGATGCTCTTCTGCGGGTCCAGCAGCTCAGACAGCGTCCGCATGACCAGCTCAGGCACAATTTCGTCCGGACTATCGCCCACCGCGTGGTGGTAGAACGGGAAGCGGCTGCACCACTCGGCAATCTGTGCGACCCACTTCTCGGTGGCTGGCTGCGCGCTCTCCTTGCGCAGCTGCGCCACCACGCCGCCGAGCACGCCTTTGAGGTCGCCGACGATAGGTATTTGCACGGCGCGCACCTTGCCAATTTCGGCCGGGTCGATGTCGATGTGGATGACGTCGGCGTGCGGCGCGAATTCGGAAAGTTTGCCGGTCACGCGGTCGGAGAAGCGCGCGCCCGCCGCAATGATGAGGTCGCTTTCAGTCATGGCGAGGTTCGCGTACTTCGAGCCATGCATGCCCACCGGACCCAGGTTGAGCGGGTGCGACGCGGGAAACGCGCCCTTGCCCATAAGCGTGGTGACCACGGGGATTTGCATGATTTCCGCGAGCGCGCGCAGTTCATCGGCCGCGCCGGACGACACGATGCCGCCGCCCGCGTAGATTACCGGGCGTTCCGCGCGTTCGATGCGCGCCACCGCCTGCCTTATCTGCTTCGCGTTACCGCGATACGTGGGCTTGTACGACGGCAGGTTCACGTCGTCGGGGTACGAAAACACCAGTTCTTCGGACGCCAAGTCCGACGGAATGTCAATGAGCACCGGGCCGGGACGCCCCGTCTTAGCAATATGGAACGCCTCGCGGAACGTGGAGGGCAGTTCTTCCACCGTTTGCAAGAGATAGCTGTGTTTCACAACGGGCATGGTGATGCCCACGATGTCGGATTCCTGGAACGAGTCGGTGCCGATGACGCCGCGCGGCACCTGGCCGGTGACCACCACCAGCGGCACGCTGTCCATGTAGGCAGTCGCAATGCCGGTAACCGTGTTCGTGGCACCGGGGCCGCTGGTCACAATGGCCACGCCCACGTTGCCGGTTGCGCGCGCATAGCCGTCGGCCTCGTGCACGGCGCCCTGCTCGTGGCGCGCGAGCACGTGCGTGATCTGGGTGGAGTCGTAAAGCGCGTCGTAAATCTTGATGGCTTGGCCGCCCGGGTAGCCGAACACGAGGTCGACGCCTTCAGCCTCAAGCGAGGCCACCACAGCCTGCGCGCCAGTCATGGTGTGGCCCTGCTTGGGGTTCTTGCTGCCGAGGCCACGCGGCGCGCCGACGGCTGCCGCCGTGGCACCGGGCTTCGGTGCGGGCTGCTGCGTGCGCTTGGCGGGCGACGCGCCGGCTTCTGAAGTCTTGTGTGAGTTCGTCATGACACATACGCCCCCTTATCTGCAGAAGAGACCAGCTTGGCGTACTTCGCGAGCACGCCGTGGTTGTGCTTGGGTGCGGGCGGTTGCCACGCGGCGCGGCGGCGCTCAAGTTCCGCGTCGTCAATGTTCAGCGTGAGCGCGCCGCCCTCGATATCCACGGTCACCGAGTCGCCCTCTTCGATGAGCGCAATGGGGCCGCCCGCCGCGGCTTCGGGGCTCACGTGGCCCACGGCCGGGCCTTTCGTCGCACCCGAGAAACGGCCGTCGGTGATGAGCGCCACGCTGGTGGACAGGCCCATGCCCACGATGGAGGATGTGGGGGTGAGCATCTCGCGCATACCGGGGCCGCCCTTGGGGCCTTCGTAGCGGATGACCACGACATCGCCCGGCTTGATAGCGTCAGCGTTGATGGCCGCGCAGGCTTCCTCTTCGCTGTTGAACACGCGCGCGGGGCCGGTGTGGGTGAGCATGGAGGGGTCGACGGCCGACTTCTTCACGATGGCGCCGTCGGGCGCGAGGTTGCCGTGGAGCACGCGCAGGGCTCCCACCGGGGAGAACGGATTGTCGTACGCGCGCACCACATCGCCGTCGGCGCCCGCGCAGTGCGCCGCCATGTAGTCCAGGTACTCACCCATCTTCCCCATGCACGTGATGGCCGAGCAGTCAATGAGGCCCAGCTTGTCCAGCTCGGCGATGACCACCGGCACACCGCCCACCTCGTAGAGGTCGGACAGCGGCCGCGGGCCGGAGGGCTGCAACTTCACAAGATGTGGGGTGCGCGCGCTTGCCGCGTCCCAGTCGTCCATCGTGATGGGATGCCCCGCCTCGCGCGCGATGGCCGTGAGGTGCAGCACCGTGTTCGTGGAGCCGCCGAAGGCCATGTCGCATTCCATGGCGTTGTGGATGGCCGCCGCACTCACGATGTCGCGGGCGCACATGCCCTGCTCCAAGAGTTCCATCACCTTCATGCCCGCATGCTTCGCCAGGCGAATGCGCTCGGAGTACACCGCCGGGATGGTACCGTTGCCCGGCAGCGCAATGCCGAGCGCCTCACACAGGCAGTTCATGGAGTTCGCCGTAAACATGCCAGAACAGCTGCCACAGGTGGGGCACGCGGTGTCCTCGTAGTACTTGAGCTCGGCCTCGGTCATGGTGCTGTTTTGCACGGCGGCCGCGCCGTCGAAGAGCGTGTTGAGATCGGTCGTGGGGCCGCACCCACCTGGCTGCTTGCCCGCGAGCATGGGGCCGCCCGACACAAACACCGTGGGAATGTTCACGCGCAGCGCGCCCAAAAGCATTCCCGGCACAATTTTGTCGCAGTTCGGGATGCACACCATGGCGTCGAAGGCGTGGCCCTGCACCGCGCACTCCACGCTGTCGGCGATGACCTCGCGCGACACGAGCGAATAGTGCATGCCCTCGTGGTTCATGGCGATGCCGTCGCACACGCCAATGGTGGAAATCTCGAACGGCACCCCGCCGGCCATGTAGATGCCCGCCTTCACGGCTTCGGCAATTTTGTCGAGGTTGTTGTGACCTGGAATGATGTCGTTGCGCGAGTTAACCACCGCAACGAGGGGCCGCGTCAGTTCCTCGTCGGTGATGCCGTCGGCCTTCAGCAGGCTGCGGTGCGGTGCGCGCGCGACACCGGTGGTTACCGCTTCGCTTCTTCGCTGCATGCGTCCGATCCTTTCTCTCTACCGCGCCCCCGAACAGGGGCTCGGGTGATTCTGCCCATAAAAAAATCCCGCCGCAGATAGCCTGCACCAGGACCTCAGAAGGAAGGGAGCAACGAACGTACCCTGCGACAGCGTGCCGCAGCGGTCGTGCTCGATCGGACTGATAACGGAGTCGCCGGTTCAGACTACTTGCTCCGCGCGCCGCCGGAGATCGTCCGTCGACGTCGCGCAACGTTCGCACCGAACTGCTCGGAGGTGGCGTTCAGGCCGCCCACCACCGGCTCGCAGCACCCGCCGGCTCTCTGAAGATGGGTTAGTCCCTACTGTCCTCGTCAACGCATTTCGTATGAAGTTGTTGGGGGTTAGTATACCCCTTAACCCCCACCACGCAACAAAAAGTTTGACAATCAAACTACCCCGCGCGAAATTCACACGAAAGGAGTTCGCTTTCGTGAAAAGCAGTACCGTAACAAACGACGGCCGCCCTCTCCGTGTGGGCTGATATGGTATGATCGTATTGTTGCTACGTGAAAGGGTGTGCAGATGCTTGACATACCTACTATTACCAAGAATGTAAGCGAAACGGTGCGCGATTATCCTGTGAGGAAGATTGACCTCTTTGGCTCGTATGCGCGCAACGACCAAACCGACGCGAGCGACGTTGACCTGCTGGTAGAGTTCACTTCACTTGCGGTTTCGCTTCTTACGATTTCCTCTCTTCGTATGCAGCTCGAAGAGAAACTTGGCGTGCCAGTTGATCTTCTGCATGCACCACTTCCCGAGGATTCCTTCCTTGAAATAGGCGAAACGGTCACGCTCTATGAACGGTAAAAACGAGCAGGTCCTTCAAAAGATGCTGAGCGAAATTGCCATCGCATCCAGCCTGATGGATGGCATCGATTTGGATTCTTTTCTCGCTGATGAAATGCGTAAACGCGCGGTCTGCATGACCGTTATTAATATTGGTGAACTGGTTAAGAACCTCGACAACGATTTTCGCGCCAAGAATGCGCACGTACCTTGGAAAGCAATCGCAGGGTTCAGGGATGTTGCCGCGCATAAGTATCAGACGTTGCGCATGGAGGATGTGTACGCAACGGTGTCGGACGATTTTCCTGCACTGAAAGAGATGCTTGAAAAGATTATTACTTAGCAGATAGATTACTCAGAGAATACGAAGGGGGGCGATGCGTGAACGTCGTCCCCCTTCTTTTCTTATGGTAATTACTTATGCACCTGTTCGAACTTGTCCATGAACTGTACGAGGGCTTCTACTCCTGCTTTGGGCATGGCGTTGTAGATGCTGGCTCGCATGCCTCCTACGCTGCGGTGGCCTTTGAGGTTCTCTAGGCCGGCGGCTTTGGCTTCAGCTACGAAGGCGGCGTCGAGGTCGGCGTCGCCCGTGACGAACGGAACGTTCATGAGGGAGCGGTCCTCTTTGCGCACCGTGCCGCTGAAGAGGGTGCTCTGGTCGAGGAAGTCGTAGAGCAGCGCGGCTTTCTCCTGGTTGCGCGCTTGCATGGCCTCAAGGCCGCCCTGGGCTTTCAGCCACTTGAACACCTTGCCGCAGATATAGATGCCGTAGGCGGGCGGCGTGTTGTAGAGTGAATCGGCGTCGGCCTGCGTCTTCCATTTCAGCATGGTGGGCGTACCTTCCAGCACGTCGTCCGTGATGAGGTCCTCGCGGATGATGGCGATGACCACGCCAGCGGGACCAATATTTTTCTGCGCGCCGCCGTACATGACGCCGTATTTGGTGATGTCAACCGGCTCGGAAAGGAAGCACGACGACACGTCGGCCACGAGGTCCTTGCCCTTGGTGTTCGGCAGTGTGTGAAACTTCGTGCCGTAGATGGTGTTATTTTCGCAAATGTAAACGTAGTCGGCGTCGGGCGACACGTCCAGGTCAGAGCAGTCGGGAATGTAGGAGAACGTCTCGTCCTCGCTGCTGGCGATGGCGCGGGCGTCGCCGTAGATCTTGGCCTCCTTGAAGGCCTTCTTCGCCCACGAACCCGTGATGAGGTAGTCAGCCACGCGGTTCTTCATGAGGTTCATCGGCACGGCGGCGAACTGCTGCGAGGCACCACCTTGCAAGAACAGCACCTTATAGTTGTCGGGGATACCCACGAGTTCACGCAGGTCAGCCTCAGCGTTCTGGATAATCTCGCCGAACGCCTTGGAGCGGTGGCTCATCTCCATGACGGACATGCCCGTACCCGCGTAGTCGAGCATTTCGGACGCGGCCTCAGCCAGCACCTCCTCGGGCAAGACGGCGGGACCTGCTGAAAAGTTGTACACCCTGGCCATGCGCGCTCCTTCTTCTCGTGCGGTGCCCCGCGTGCCCGGCGCGCGCCACCAAGGGTGCGCGGTCGTCGGCTGTTGAGACTGTTCGTGGGACGCATTGTACTATGCGCGCAGCCCTCCTGCGCGGCGGCGCGTAAAAAGATCAGCGGACGGCCCGAAGATGACGGCCCGTCGTCGCGCGTGTCGTTTCGCTGACTAGTCGGACATGCCCGGGAAACGGTTAGCCCCGCTCCGATGGGGCGCGCCTCGCCAACGCATACACTCCCATCTCGCACCCCATAAACCACCGCGCCGCGCGAACTCCCGCGACGCGCCACCCATCACAGCGAGAAAGGAGGCGGGGCGTGACCTACCGAGGGCTTCCCTACTTTGTGGCCCAGCGCGCCAATTCCGGCAGCCGCCACGACCCGTACGCCTCCGAGCGCCACGTACTGCCCGACCGTGTAGGCGGCGTGCGCTACTCAGCCGAGCCGCACTCCCCCCGCAGGCGTGTGGCACCCTACCCCACGAGTGGCACTGTGGCCCCTGCGCATGCTCATGACGTTCCCTCCCCTGATGACACGCCCACCCTCTCCGAGGTCGAGCCGCTGCGCATCCTGGTGGCAGTTATGCTTATGGCAGTGGTAGCGCTCGCTGCCGCGTTCGCGGGGATTGGCATAGCCGAGCGCTTTACCGGAAGCGTTGATGAAGCACTTGCCGAAGGTGGCGTGCTGCAGGCGCGCTCGGATGATGTCGTGGTACACAGCACCCCCTCATCGGCCTGGGAGCAGGGCACCGTGCCCCAGCTCTACCAGGTAGACCCCCAGTGGGCCGACCGTCCCTACGCCGAAAGCACGCTGGGAGCCGCTGGTTCCGCGCCGCTCGCGCTGGCCATGACGCGCATCGCCGTAACGGGTGACCGCGCGACGGGGCCTGTGGAAGTGGCCTCCTTTGTCCAAAGCGCTGGGTTTGCCGACGAGCCCGACCCCACGCGTCTTCTCACCGACGGTGCCGTCTCACTCGGCCTGGCCGCACGCCCGGTGGAAGCCTCTGAGCAGGCGGTACGCCGGCAGATAAACACCGGCCACCCCATCATCTGCGTAGTGAGCGGCGGCGCGTTCGGCAGCCACCCGTGCTGCATTGTGATCACTGACATCGACCGCCACGGCAAACTCATCGTGAACGACCCTGGCAGCATCGAACGCACCGAACGCCACTGGACCTTCGACGAAGTCCTCTCAGTCAGCTCCAACCTCTGGGCCTACAGCACGGCGCAAGTGCAGTAGAAAGAAACCGTACACGCTTTCGCATCAAGCCGTTTCAGCAACCTCATCCGTCGCGCTTTCCAAAACTTCGCCCTGTTTTACAAAATCCGCCAGGCGCTCAGCGTCGGCGGCGCGAACCTTATCGCGCGCACACCAACTGAGCGTCACATACACCACTACCGTCAAAGGCACCGTCGTCAGAAACGGCACAGCCACCACACCCGTCGCGTACAGCACACCATTCACAACGCTCACCAGGGCAAGCGTGGTCACGCCGCGCCAGTTCACGCGCTCAACAGCCTCAAGCGGAATGCCGCGCGCGCCGATATGCAGCGGCCCGCGCACCAGGTAGTAGTCGGTTATCAGCAACACACACCAACTGATAGTCAGAATGCTGCCGAAGCTCATGAACGCGTTCACCTGATCGAGGATGCCGCCCAAAATGAACACAAGCCCCACCGCATTGGCAATGACCACAGCAACGGGCCACTTCAGCTTCACGCCAAAGAGCGAGTCAAACAAATTCGACACCGCGTTCGCACCGCCGATAGAATTGGAGGTTTCCACCTTCATCTGCGACAGGCAAATGATCGCAAGCCCCACGCCGCCCGCCGCCAGCACCAGCGACACACCGGGATTCGTGATGGCCGCATGCGCCGCACCAGTGGCGTCGTAGCCCATCCCCGAAAAGTATTCGACGGACTTTTCGAACCCAAAATACGTGATGAGCGCACCAAACAGGTAAGTAATTACGGCGAAGAGGCTTCCCACCAGTGAGATGGGCACAAGGTCGCGCTCGCGGCGGGCAAAGCGCGTGAAGTCGGCGGCGAACAGGGCCAAAAGGCCACTTGTCATGATGGCGTAGTTCACCCCGTAGGCAAACCCCTCGCCTTCCCCCACGCCCGGAATGAGCACGCCATGCGTGAGGGCGTCTCCCATCTGGCCATTCGCTGCAATGAGATACACCACATACCCCATAACGCAGAAGAGCGCCACCACAAACACCGCGTTCATGCGCGCGATAACCTTCGTACCAAACAGCGCCATGAACACCCACACGCACGAGATACCAATAAACAGCGCCCAACGCATCCAGTCCTCGCTCCAGCCGAATGCGAACAAGATGGCGTTGCCCAGCTGCACAGTACCCACCGCCAGGACACCTACCAGCAGAAATATCCACACGAGCGAGCCTGCAGCTGAGCCCTTCGTTCCAAAGATGTAGAGCCGCGACACCACGTTGTTCGGCAACCCCTCGCGAAAGGTGATCTTACCCACCAGATAGGTCAGCACGAAACTCAGCACGAACGTGATAGCCATAGCCACCCCGCCGAGCGCACACCCCGCGTAGAACGCCACGATGCCGCCGCCCATCAGCTTGGAAAGGCTCGACACCACCCCGGACAAGATGGACGCAATGTCGGGCCACGCCAGCCGCTCACTCTCCGGCACACGCTCGAACAGCGATTCCTTCATAAGATTCCCCTTTTCCCCTTTACTTGACGCAAGTACTACCTTGTTGGCGCCAGTAAGTCAGCGAGGGCACCCGTGGTGCCCGAGGTTCGTGGGATCGCGGGGACGAAGCGTACTTTGTACGTGAGTCCCCGGGATCGCGCGAAGATCGGGTGCCACGGGTGGCCGCAGCGTCGAGCAGTTCCGCAGGCCGGCAGGCCGGCGGAACTTAAACAATCCCCAGATTCGCCATTACAATCATGACAACGAGGGCGCACAGACCTGCTCCGATAGAGATGGCGGCAATGTGCTTGTAGGAGTTCTTATGATTGAGCCCCATGGCAGCCAGCATGCCGAACATCGCGCCCGAGTTGGGCAGTGCACCGCCGATGGTGGCCGACGTGGCGATGATCTTGGCGAGCGCCGCCGGGTCAACGCCCGTGGCCAGGTAGGGATCGAGGAAGTTACCCGCGATGATGCCCACCGCACCCGAGCCGGAGCCCATGATGCCGCCGAGCGCCGCAGCCATCGTGGCAGCAGACACATATGTGCCGCCCGGCATGTTGAAAATGGCCTCATAGATGACCGTAAAGCCCACAGAAGCAGCAGCCACAGTACCCACGCCAACAGCAGCGGAGGTGAACAGCGCTGGCCCAAGGGAGTTCTTGGCGCCCGTACCCATGACGTCGCGCTGGCTGTCGATGTACTTGTTAAACACAATCATGGAAGCAACCACGGCAACAATCATGGCGATGTACACCACGTTCGCCATACCCAGCTGCGAACCGCCAATGATAATGACAATCAGCAGAATAAGCGGCAGCAGCGCAACGAACAGGTTCGGCGTGGCCTTCCCTTCGTCCACAGCAACCTCACCAGCGGGAGCCTCGTACACCTCGCCGCGCGCCTGAGCACGCTTGAGCGCGAACTTGATGTAGATGCACGACACCACAATGGCGATAAGCGAACCCACGATACCCATGATGGGAGCCGCCGTGAGGGACACACCGCAGCCGTTGGCAGCGTTGATCCAGGCGATGGCAGGCACACCCGGAATCATAGCCATGGTGAACGAGCACGCCGCCAGCGACCACGCCGCGCAGAACAGATGCCACGGAATGTTGCATTCCTTGAACAGCGGACGCGCCAGCGGAATGAGCGCGAACATTGCCACGAACATAGAGATACCGGTGTACGTGAGAATGGCGCCCACCGCGGCAATACCCAGCAGCACCAGATACGGGCTTTTGGTGCCGACCTTATTCATGATGGCGGTGGCGATGGAGCGCGCCGCACCCGACTTGTCGATATATTCGCCCAGAATGGCGGCGCCCATGAAGATGAGCAGGTTTTTCTGCACGAAGCCCGCAAGGCCCGTGACGTAGGACGACTCCCCGCCCACCATAGCCGCGGCAATGTCCATGCCGTTGGTGAGCGCGATAATGATGGCGGTCACAATGGACGTAACAAGGACGTTCCACCCCTTCATGGCCGCAACAACGAAGAATACGAGACCGACAACGATGCCGGCAACCCCTATCCACTCCATAACACTTCCCCTTTCATTTGATTATTCCCCAACCTATGCCATATCGTTTCGCGAGGCGCGCATGAGTTCGATGGTTGATGCGTGCTTCATGCGCAGCTCGTTGCGGCGAATGGTTCCCTCGTCGAAGGTGTGCAGGTCTTCCTCGCTTTCGAACAGCGTGCCCAAGTCACCACGCTGCTGGTTAAGCGCGATAGCCTCGTCCACGTTGTAGGGCACGAGCGGCTGCTTCTCCCGCGGGTTCCAAATGAGAAACGCCGGGTGCGTGGTATCGGGCGAGGGCATGCCTTCGCAGTAGCGCACGTCGCCATACTTTTCAATAAGTTCATCAAGTGGGCCGAAATCAAACGCACGCAGCGGGCAGCTCATCGTGCACGCGGGCTGCTGACCTTCCGCCAAACGGTCGACACACATGGTGCACTTGCTCATCTTGCAGTTAGGCTCATCGGTGACAAAGCGCGGCGCGCCGTAGGGACACGCATCGTAGCACGCCCGGCAGCCTTCGCATTTATCCTGATCAACCAGCACTGCACCGAACTCATCTTCCTTGTAGAGCGCACCCGTCGGGCACACCTTCACGCACGTCGGGTCCTCGCAGTGCGCACAGGGAAACGCAAGCGAATGCAACCGCAGGTTGGGAAACGTGCCGCTTTCCCATTCATACACGGTCATCCATTTCTCCGCGCCCGGCTCAAGGCCGTTCCAGTCCTTGCACGCAATGCTGCACGCCTGGCAGGCATAGCAGCGATTCATGTCGAAAAAGAATCCGTACTGGGTCATGGTGCTACTCCTTCCCCTCACCGAGCGCCTGGCGCAGCTTCAACGCCACCTGCGCACCGCGCATGCCACCGCGCTCGGCTTCTCCACCGAAGCCCTCCGCGTCGCCGTCGGCAATCTTCTCCACTTCCACCAGGCCGGCCGTAATTAGCGCGCCCAGAATGTGGGGCAGATGGCTGTCGTCAAGCAGAATGTTCGGCGTGCCGCGCATGTCTTGGCCATAGGTGTTCATCTCGGCGGATGTGCCGTCGGTCTGATACCACGCACCGTGGTGAACGGCCGCCGTGCCGGGCATCATGCGGTTTGTGACGTAAGCCGTCAGCACCACTTCGCCGCGGTCGCTGCTCACGCGACAGATATCGCCGTCCTTGATACCGCGCGCCTGGGCGTCCACGCCCGAGATCCACACGGCGTGGCGGTAGCAATCCTCGCGCATGAAGGGGTTGTTGTCGTTGCTCGAATGCTGGCGATAGATGGACACCGGCGACACGAGCGACAGCGGGTAGTCCTTCACCTTCGGGTTGTAGAAGCCGTCGTTGGATGCCGAGCCGATGTCGCCCTCCACGTAGCTGGGACTCCACACGGGCATGGGCTCAATCTGGCCGCGCCAGCGCGATTCGGTCATGTCGTGGGTTTTCACATAATTGGAAGAGAACTCAATCTTGCCGGTCGGCGTGTCGAAGGGGCTCGCACCGCGCTCAAGCGTGGTCTTAAACGGGTAGTACGGCACGTCAATCTCGGTGCGCACAACGGGGCTCGCGTTGAATTCTTCCCAGGTGGGCGGCTTGTCGTAGCCGAGATACGCCATCAGCGTTTCGTTGCTGGCCCACTTCTCGAACGCTTCCTTATAAATTGCCTCCTGCGCGTCCACCCAGTGCTCCACGTCCACGTCGGCCATGCGCGGGTTGTAGCCTTTGACCACGTCGTCGCCCAGGCGCTTGGCAATTTGGGTCCACACCCACTCCTTCGAGCGCACCTCGCCCGGGAACTCGACGCCGCGCGCGCAGAACGTGAAGTAGTTGCGCATGCCGTTGGGGCCGCTCACGAAGCGCTGGTGGCCGTACATATACTCATCCATGCCTTCGAACTGCCACACCGGGGCGGGCAAAATGATGTCGCAGAGTTCCGCCGTAGGCTGGTTCAGGTGCCACTGGAAACCCCAGTTGAACTCCGTGGAGGCCATGCCCGCAAAGCGCTTGTTCACGTTGGAGTGGTTGTTGGCGTAATTGTTTTCGAAGATGATCATCTGGACGTTCGGCAGCGGCGCGTCGTTGGTGGGTG
Source organism: Candidatus Gordonibacter avicola (assembly GCA_019113915.1). Lineage (GTDB taxonomy): Bacteria > Actinomycetota > Coriobacteriia > Coriobacteriales > Eggerthellaceae > Gordonibacter > Gordonibacter faecis. Next base: position 11,370 of record DXGM01000023.1, on the reverse strand, counting down.
AACCAATGCGATGACGGAATTCGCTTTCGCTCATGCGGCCTTCCCAGTAGTCCTTCTGGCAGGCCAAAATCTCCGTAAGGCAGTTGTTGTTGAACAGCACGGGCACCTTGTAATTGCCAGGATTGCGACCGAAGTCGGCAAGCGGCGCGGGCACGCGACCCGGCGTAGGCAGGCAGGCGCCCGTCTGGCAGCCACCTGCGCACGCGATGTTGCCGGTCATGGCCTGCAACAACATGGAGGCAGTAGCGCTGTAGTCGCCCATGTGGCGCTTGGCGCAGGAATAGAAGTACTGCAAATGGACCGGTTTGGTGGTGCCATAGAGCCGCGCGAACTCGCGAATGGTCTCGGCCGGAACGGCGCAGATGGGAGCCGCCCACTCAGGCGTCTTCTTGATGCCGTCTTCGCCCTCACCCATGCAGTAGGCGCGCCACTCTTCGAAGCCCTCCGGGTCAACCCACGCGTCCACGAATTCATGGTCAATCAGGTCTTCCTCGTAGAGCACCTGCGCCACGGCCAGCATCATGGCAAGGTCGGTGCCGGGGCGAATGGGAATCCACTGGTCAGCCAGAATTTCAGCCGACTGGGTGTAGCGCGGGTCGATGACAATGGTCTTGCAGCCGTACTCGTGCGCCAGCTGCATGTAGTACGACGTGGGGCCAAACCACGCCACCACCGGATCCATGCCCCACATAATAAAGAGCTTGGAGTTGAAAAGGTCGCTTGCCTCAAAGCCCGGCAACGCGTCGGAAAGGCCCTTGGCCGTTTTCGACAGGTCGACGCCGAGGTGCAGCATCTCGCCAGCGGCATGTCCCGACGTGGAGTGCTCGCCCCACGCGCCAAAGCCTGCCTCCCACCAGGGAGCCAGCGGGAAGCCGTTCTTCTCGAAGCTGGGATACTGCGAGTGGAAGATGCCGTAGGGGCCATACTTCTCGCGAATCTCCACCATCTTCTCCGCGATAGTGTCGAGCGCTTCTTCCCAGCTGATGGGCACGAAGTAGCCCTTGCCCGCACCCTTTTCGCCCACACGCTTCATGGGATACAGAAGGCGCGTCTCGGCGTAGAGTTCCTTCTTCCAGGAATGACCCATGGCGCAAGGGCGCATCTGCACGTTGCCCTTCCAGATGTTTTCCCAACCGCAATCTTCGCGGCTGTCGTTCGCATTGACGGAGTCGTCGGGTTCGATTGCGCTGATGGCGCCATCCTTCACGTGGCATTTCAGAACGCAGGCGGAATCCCAGCACCCATTTGCCGGGCATGACGTGTAGAAGATGCGCTCGCCCTCGCGCCGCTTCTTGCTTGCATCAATGATGCCTTGCTTGTCCATCGCTCCTCCTTGTACCTTGGCTTGGACTGTGGGGCAAGCATAGAGCGCCGCCCGAGCGCGCAAGGCTCTCATCTGCGGATTCGCTGAAACGATTGCTTACAGGTGGTGTAAGAAGGATGTACAGGAAGAGAAAAGACACTGCCGCCGTCAAGTTGCGTTGACGGCGGCAGTGTCCATGGGAATGCGCAGGCGCGGCATCTCACTCGTTTGTGCCGAAGTAGCCTTTCGGCACGTTGTCACGGATGAAGTCCTTGAATTCCAGCGCAAGCGGCGACATGAGCCGCCCGGTGTGCCACGCCAAATCCACCGGATAGCGCATCGGGTCGGTATCTACTTTGAACCAGATGAGGCCCGGTTCGTTGCGATAGCGCTCGTAGATACAGTCGGGCACCGTGGCCCACCCCAGCCCCGCCTTCGCGCCGTTCATCATGGCCTCGTGGGTGTCGAAACGCGCCACCATATTGTGGTCGGTGAGCGAGATGCCGTAACGCTCGCGGAAGTGACGGTTACCCACCATATGACGCCCCGAGTTCCACTCATAAATGATCATGGGCCATTCGAGCAGAGTTTCCACCTTCACCGGCTGAGGCGTGGAGTTGTAGGGAGGCTTGTCGGGCGCGCAAAAGCGCAGGCGTTTGTAGCCCAGCGTCTCGCGCGATATCTCGTCTTCGATGGGCTGGTTTTCCAAGAGGGCGAAGTCGAGCTTGCCTTCTTTGAGCTTCTTCATGAGTTCGGGCTCGTAGCCGGCGTCCAGGTGCACAAGCGCCTCGGGGTGCACGTCGTGGAACTTGCGCACCAGTGCGGGGAGCAACGTCACGCCGTCAGCGAAGCTCATGCCCACCTCAATGGTGCTGTCGAAGTGTTCGTCGGCCGCCGCCAACTCAGCGGCGAGTGCGCTTTCCAAGACGGATATTTTCTTGGCGAACTTTGTGACAATCTGGCCCGCCGGCGTGGGTACTACACCCGATGACGTGCGCTCATAGAGCTTTGCGCCATAGCGGGATTCAATGTTCGCCAGCTTCTGCGACAGGCCCGGACGCGACATGTACAGCCGCTCGGCCGCCTGCGAGAGGCTTTTTGTTTCTGACAGCGCTAAGAAAATCTCAATATCGTCCAACAGCATGGGTTCCCCCTTAGAACCACGGCCCCTCTCCCTCTGCATCTTAACAACCGAAGCGCCACGCAGGCCGTCGCATTTTCTGCCAGCCGCTGTAAACAAAACGCTACAGCGGGAGGACGCCATGGTACGCGAGCGCGCCCGGCGGTTCAACAGGGAAAACAGGTCATGGTTGGGAGTGATTGAGGCGCTGTGCCGGCGAAATTACTGAAGGGTGTGCGTTAGCTGACGCTGACCAGCATTGACTGGTAGGCGGCTTGCACGCAGGCGGTATGGCCTTCGCGTTTGATGACGGCGGACAGCGTGTCAACGGGCAGACGGTAGGTGTTGTTGTTTTGGGAAATGTGCATGGCAACCACCTGTTCCAGCTTGGCACTGAGAAGCGCGGCCAGTTCCTCGGCGGCCTGGACGTTTGACAGGTGACCCACGTCCGAACCCACGCGGCGCTTCACAGGATAGGGATAGGGGCCGTCCTTAAGCATTTGCACATCATGGTTGCTTTCGAGCGCCAGCAGGCGCGCGCCGGTAAGGCCCTCGTGCGCCTCGCCCGTCACAATGCCGGTGTCGGTGACGAAACCCACCACGTCGCCATCGGCCGCTTCGAAGCGAAAGCCGCACGACGACGCGGCATCGTGCGAGGTGCGAAACGCGTGTACGCTCATACCGGCGAGCGAAAGCGCGTCGCCCGCATGCAGCGGGCGCAGGTCGTGCTTGCCCTCCAGCGTGTTCAACTCGCTGCTGGCCGCGCGCACGGCATCGTCCACGTACACGACGGGTTCCACACCCTCTTTTGCCAGGCCACGCAGCACCACGCCGAGGCCCTTCGTGTGGTCGGTGTGGTCGTGCGTCACCAGGATGGCCGCAAGGTGCGCCGGGTCAAAGCCCGCTTCGTCGCAGCGGGTGAAGAAGTCGCGCTTGCAAATGCCACAGTCTACAAGCACACCCGCGCCCGTAGTGGCATCTTCCACCACGGTGGCGTTGCCGCGGCTTCCGCTGGCGAACACGTGCAAACGCAGCGTGTGACCAGGCGCGACGGACGCGGCTGGCTCAAGGCGCGCCACGTCCGCAGCCACCTCAGGCTGCATGTGCAACCCGTTAGCCCGCACCTTCAGACACCTCTTTGAATGCTACGCGCACTACCACTTCCCCACTTTCCGCGCCTACAGGCGCTCAACTATGCCGGTGACCAGGCGGGCGAAGTCCTCTTCGCGCGTTTTCGCCACGTCGAGCACTTCTTCGTCGGTGGGCGAGGCGCCCTCAATGCCGCACGCCATGTTGCTCACAAGCGACATGCCCAGCACGCGCATACCCACGTGGCGCGCGGCGATCACTTCCTCGCACACGCTCATGGCCACCGTGTCGGCACCCCACGCGCGAAACGCGCGAATCTCGGCCGGCGTCTCAAAGCTGGGGCCCAGCAGCCCCAGATACACGCCCTCCTGCACACGTACGCCCAGTTCATCGGCTACTTTGCGCGCAAGCTGGCGCAGCGTGGGGTCATAGGCATCAAGCATGGAGAAGAAGCGGAACGCTAGGCCATCGGGCTCGGTGCCCGCCACGGGGTTGCGGCCCGTGAAGTTAATATGGTCCACCATGAGGCAGAAATCGCCCACCTGGTAGCTCTCGTTGATGGCGCCGGCGGCATTCGTGGTGATGAGCGTGCCCACGCCCAGTTCGTGTATGAGCCACACGGGATACGCCACCTCTTGCGCGGTGTTGCCCTCGTAGCCGTGCAGGCGACCCTGCAGCGCGAGCACCGTCTTGCCGGCAAGCGTGCCGCACACGAAACGGCCAACATGGCTGGTGGCCGTGCTTGTTTTCATGTGGGGAACCTCGCCGAAAGGTACGTACACGGCATCTTCGATGCGCTCGGCCAAGGGGCCCAGGCCCGAACCCAGAATGAGGCCGATTTCCGGCTGGCGCGCACCCAAGCGCTCGCGCAGGACGCGGGCGGAGGCGGCCAGGTTTTCTTTCAGCACGTTATGTTCGGGCATGCTTCGCTCCTTGAAACAGTAGACGATATCTCATAGTTGCTATTGTAGCGCAAGCGCTAGCACGCCGCGCGCCGGCCAACAAGCACCCGGGGACGGCCCGCGAGGTCGGCCACCACGCGTACGTGATCAAAACCCGCAGCGGTGGCGAGGGCAGCCGCGTCGTCAAGGCAGGTTTCGTGCAGCTCGAACGCGAAGGCGCCGCCCGGCTTGAGCGCGCGGGCACAAAACGGCAGAAGGCGGCGGAAGATAGCAAGGCCGTCGGCACCGCCGTCGAGGGCGAGCGCCGGCTCGAAGTCGGCCACTTCGCGCGGCACGTCGGCGAGCACCGCCGTGGGAACATAGGGCGGGTTCGACACAATGAGGTCGAAGGTTCCCAGCAGCGCGGCATCAATGCCTTCGCCCAGGTCACACGCCAACACGTCGATACGCTCTTCCAGTCCGAGCGCGGTCGCGTTTTCGCGCGCAAGCGCCACCGCCTCGGGCGCGAGATCGGTGGCCACCACGCGTGCAAGCGGGTGTTCGTAGGCAATGGAACAAGCAATGCAGCCGGAACCCGTGCAGATATCGGCCACCAGCAGGGGGTCGGGCTCAGGCACGGAACCAGGGGCAGCAGCGGAGGCATCCGCCTCGGCGACCTCTTCCGCCCCCTCATGTTCAGGCGCTTCCTCAGAAGCTAACGCCTCCACTTCCTCGTCGCGCGCCCGCGGACGCGGAGCGGCGGGCAGCAGCGCCAGCGCCTCGCTTACCAGCACCTCAGTCTCAGGGCGCGGGATAAGCACGCCCGGGCGCACCTTCACGGTGATATGACGAAAACCCGTCTCCCCTGTGATGTATTGCAGCGGCTCCCCCTTGCCGCGCCGCGTCACAAAACCGCGCAGCACGTCGCGCTCTTCGAGCGACAGGGGTTGATCGAAGTTCGCATACAGCTCAATGCGCGAAAGCCCGCACGCCTCGGACAGCAACCACTGCGCCGAAAGCCGCGGACTCTCGTCCCCCTTGCGCTCAAGATACCCCACCGTCCACTCCAGGGCAGCCCGAATAGTCCAGATGTCAGTTTCAGCCACAGTAAAAAACCTCACAGGTTGGCGTAGTAAATCGCCGAAACCTACACCGCCGCCTCAAGTTTTGCGGCGCGGTCGGCGGCTTGCAGGGCGGTTACTACGTCGCTGAGGCCGTCGCCCAACAGGACGCCGTTGTAGGTGCCGTTGTAGCCGATGCGGTGGTCGGTCACGCGGTCTTGCGGGCCGTTGTAGGTGCGAATCTTCTCCGAGCGGTCGCCCGAGCCGATCTGCGCCAGGCGCTTGGCACCTTCGGCAGCCTGCTGCTCGGCGAGCATCTTCTCGTACAGGCGCGCGCGCAACACGGCCATAGCAGCAATCTTGTTCTGCAGCTGCGACTTCTGATCCTGCGACTGAACCACCAGGCCAGAGGGCAGGTGCGTGATGCGCACGGCCGAGTCGGTGGTGTTCACGCACTGACCACCCGGGCCGCCAGCGCGATACACGTCAATGCGCAGGTCGTTCTCGTTGATTTCCACTTCCACCTCGTCGGCCTCGGGCAGCACCGCCACCGTGGCAGTGGAGGTGTGTATGCGGCCCTGGCTCTCGGTCTTGGGAACACGCTGCACGCGGTGCACGCCGCTCTCAAACTTCATGACCGAGTACACGTGGTCGCCCTTCACCTTGAACTGGATTTCCTTGAAGCCGCCCGCTTCGGAGGCCGACACGTCCATGGTCTCAGTCTTCCAGCCCTGCGACGCGGCGAAACGCTCGTACATTTTATAGAGGTCGCCCGCAAAGATGGCCGCCTCGTCGCCGCCGGCTGCCGCGCGGATTTCCACGATAATGTCCTTGTCATCGGCCGGGTCGGCCGGGATCAGCATGAACTTGATGTCCTCTTCAAGCGCGGGAAGCTTCGCCTCAATCTCGGCGATTTCCTCCTGAGCGAACTCCTTCATATCGGGGTCCGAAAGCATCTCCTTAGCCGCGGCCAAGTCGTCGGCCGCCTGCACATATTCCTGCGCCCGCTTCGCAAGCGAACCTTGGCTCGCGTACTCTTTGGCCAGGCGGTTGTATTCTTTTTGGTCGGCCAGCACGGCCGGGTCGCCCATCCGAGCCTGAAGGTCCTCGTAGGCCTGGATGATTTTCTCAAGCTTCTCTCGCATGTCCGTTTCCTGCATGGGAGTATCCTCCGTGACAATTCTCGCGCGCAATTAGGGTAACTGGTTCATGATATCAGAGAGCGCCCCCCAGCGCAGCCCCTTCGCGCGAAGCACGAAATTCGCCCACCGCAGCGGGGGTGTTGCGAAAGCCAGCAGGCGCGCCCCCAAATAGAAGGCGCGCCTGCGAAAGCACGGCTAGCATGCACCCCTGCCGCAGTTAAAATGGTGAACTTACGAAGCGTTGGCAGCAACTACCTCGTAAGAGAGACTCGCGAGAGAAACCTGACTATCAGGGAAGTAGTTCAACTGAGTACTACTTGGAAGAAAAAGGCTAAAAGCCACTGCGAATTTGGTCGGCGTACTCGTGCTCCCAGCAGCAATAGTCCAACCTCCCTGGGAAATGACCTCCCCCGTTGAGGTGAGCGGAACTTTTACCTCATTTCCAAGGTTCTTTGAAGGAGTGAGCACAATGCGAAGATCAGCAGGAATAACTCCGTTTGCGAACAGAGAAGGTGCCTTTGCATCTTGCACGCTTGCTATCGTCGTTACTTTAAGATCCTCAACCGTAGAGGAAGAGAACTCAAGATTTTGCCCCGTAACCTTACCCGAGGCATCCACTTGAACAAGAGCATTGCTTGGGAACGTACAGTTTATCTGCAAAGTCCAGCGAGCCTTAAGCGTAACGTTTTCAGCATCCTTATCCCAATTAGCTTTGCTCTTTCCTTCCTCGTCGTAGTACTGTTTGCCCTTGTTATCGAAATAACCGGCGAAGGTGTAGCCATCCTTATTTGGAACCGCCACCTGCTGCATGGCGGAATCGTACGTAGCAGTGGTTGAAAAGTCGCCGTCCTTGCCACCATCTCGGTCGAGCGTAACCCGATAGCTTTTGGCAGTCCATTGAGCGGTGTAATTCCTTTTACCGGTAGAGCCCTTAGTTACCGTGACGCTTTTCTGAACTCCTGAAAGATCAGTGCCCGACCATCCGTCGAACGTGTAGCCGGTTTTCTTGGGCTCCGACAAGGTGAAGTCATCTGTTTCAATAGTGTACGTTTCGGGATTGCTACCAGTGGCAGTACCTCCCGCAAGATCATAAGAGATGTCGTAAGAATCAGGAATCCAATGAGCAGACAATGAGAAAAACGATGTGACAGGCAAAGAAAAATCCCATTTCACACCATCTTTACCATCGACATACCAACCGTCAAAGGTATAGCCAATTCGCTCCGGGTCGCGAGAAGGCTTAGATAGCTGGGCTCCATAGTAAGTTGGAACCACTTCAATAAAATCGCCATTACAAGGATCAAAGCTAATGTGGTACATGTCAGCAGACCAATGCGCATAAAGAGGGGCAGCGGTAGTTTTATCCCAGACACGAACCCCCTCGCCGTTGGAATCGTAATATTTAATGCCATACATAGACTTATTGTCATAGTATCCTTGGAAGGTATGCCCTTCTCGCGTCGGCGGTTCAACCTTTGGCAAGGGCAAATTGTAGGTAACGTTTACGGTTGAAGTAATATCCGTGCCATCGTTTCTATCCAGCGTAATAAGATAATTTGTTTTGATAGGATTTTCGGAGTCAGTTACACGAATACCGAGTTTTGTCTTACCCGTATCAGGTCCGCCTTGGGTGCCACTTGAATCAATAACCACAATGCCGAGGGTGGTGCCTTCGGCGCTCGCAGCACTAGCTTTTGCAGTGGGCACTACTGCCACCAAACATACTGAGAGAACAAGCAAGAACACGAGCGCAAGTACTGTTTGCCGCGCGCTTACCTTTACTATATATCTCGTGCTCGGCATAGCTGGCACGTTCCTTTCTTCCAATCCCACAACCGACGTAAGGCCGCGGAAACACATACTGATGTACAAGGCGTGGAAGGCGGCAAATCGTACAAGTCCTTTATTACTCGCTTAGTTTTGCCGCAAAGAACCTGCCGGATATGTCGCCCCGGCAGGTTCAAATACCAGATCAGAGGCAGAAACAAGGACACACGCCATAAGAAGTAGAAGCGCCCTTACCACCACTAGGACCGCCAAACGAATTTACGCAGAGAAAGCGTGTAGAGAAGCCTGGATACACAGAACGCTCCCACCAAATAACGCCTGCCGATGGGGTTATTGCAACATTCTTTTGACTCTGCTTTTTGAGGCGATCGTCCCCATCCCAGTCATCAACGACTCCCAAAGTCGTGTAATACTCATAACGCGGCCCTTCCTGAAAAAGCCACGAATAGCCTCCCCAGTCTTTATACACCGTTCCTGAATACTCATAATGCGTTGCAAGAAAGAGTTTGTCGTCAGAGATGGCAACATCGCCCGCACCCCCAGCCGAACTCCTGCTGAATTTCTTTTTAACCTTTACAATATTGTCTTGCAGGTCGATTGGAACTTGTCTCCAGATGGCATTATCATCGGAGCCATAGGCAATGTTTTCATCAATACCTGGATTCATCCTTGCACGAAGTTCACTCGCACCCCAGCCACCAGCATTAGTGGGGTTTTCTCCATCTAATTCACTATTCATCGCATAGGATTCATTAAGGAGATTCTTGAATTGGAAGGTAAGGCCCGCTACAGTACGACCGCCGATCGGCTCAGAAAGCTCATCATGATTGATGCCGATAACACGAACGTCGTAAGTGGAATCATCCCAAACAGTCTGGCAAACATAGGAATTATCATTGTTGATGTATCCCATATACTGGTTCCAATAGGGAGAGGCGCTCTGATTTTCTGCTAGGTCGTTGGCGTGTTCTTTGACTTGTGCAAGGGTATAGATAGTGCCCGTGTTGTTGTCTTTCAGATAGAAAGACTCGGTGTAGCGCTCGAAGGTACATATCACTGAGGCCAGCGGACGCGTCGTGGTGCCATTGTCGGCGGCGCCAGGATTCACCGTGGCGTCTTCGAGATTCAAGCGAAAACAGTAAGAGGCTGAAGTGCCAGACGGAATCAAAAAGGCATCTTTGTTAGTGGGAGACAACGTACTTATATTAGCTCCATAGCCGAAATCTAAAGCCTCACCCGGAGCACCTTGCGGATAAAGACTAAAGAGCTTTTGCTTGTCGAGACTTTCAGCACCATCGTTCGCAAGAAGGTAGGTACTTGCTGCGAGGTGACCGCAGTCAACCTGAGCGAGCCTCACGGGAGCTTCTGAGTTATTTTTGAACAAGGCGGTTGATTCAATAGAAGTTGGATTTTTCACTACGTCATAAGGGGCATCTTGGCCGAAGGTGACAGCAAAAGGAGCGACAACGCTGATCTGCGTTGCACCCGCATCGGAAAGATAAACAGAAGGTAGAGGCACCTCTGAATTGAGAAGAGCAATGTCGGGTTCACCCTCAGGATTCGGGGACACATCAACCGTGCGGCTTGCGCGCGTGAGTTCAACATTATCAAGAGTAAGGACAGTCGTAACATCGGTGGTGCCTTTTTTCTTAGCACTCACACGACCGGCATCTACTGACAAGGGTGCGGCAGCGTAGGAATAGGAGGCCTTTACAGGGTTGGGAGCTTGAAGGTTGCCGCCTTCGAGCAAGTCAGCTTCTTGGCCGGCTTCGATGGTAAGAGGCTCTTCTGAAAGCGCAATGCCGTAGGGCAGAAGGTGGTTGTTCTCGGAAGGGAGACCTGGGTTCCATGAATTTTCAGAACCGGTGGGAACATACATCGAAACATTCGAGCACCCTGTAAAGACATCGTTTGCAACTTCGGGGATGCCGAAAGCTACTATGCGCTCAAGGGATTCACAGAAGGCAAAACAACGAGCGCCTATAGATTCAATGCAGGTGGGAAGCCAAATGTCCCTGAGAGAGGTAGCTTCAAAAGCGCGCTCCCCGATGCTACGCAAGGAGTTGGGAAACTCGATGGTAGCGAGGTTGGCACAACCAGCAAAGGCTGCAGTGCTGATGGAGGTGATGGTTGTGGGAAGTTTAACGCTGGTGAGCGAGCCGCGGTTAGCAAAGGCGTTTTCAGCAATGGTACTTACGCCATAAGGTACGCCGTTAACCTCAGCAAATGCCGGAATATCGAGGTCGGCCGATGGATCTTCTTTGCCTTGCCAGGAGACGGAAAGGGTGAAGTCTTCAAGCAGGGTAAAAGCAAACCCACTGGTAGCATCAGGATTCGCTGTAAGGTCAGGCTGCACCGTTGCGCCAGGTTTGGCTGGCTCAGCGAAGTTCTGAAAGCCAGCTTGTTCCCAGACAGCCTTGCGGATGTCATAGTCCCGTCCTGCGGGAATTGCTACAACTGCTTTCGCTTTAACTTCGTCAACAAAGGCGCTTGGGTCAATGTCATGTACGGTACCGAGAGCAGTAATTGATGCAAGGTTTTTGATCCCAGCCAGAGCACCAGCAGCAATTGTTTCCACTTCTGCCGGAATTGCTACCGAAGTTCCCCTACCTGCAGGAACAGCAACCAGCATTTTCATATCTTTCGAAAACAGCATCCCATTGTATGACGAGAATGCGGCGCCGCCCTCCCCAACTTCGACGGCGAGGAGCCCGGGGCATCGGGAAATGCCCAAGGCAGGGACAGAGTTCGTCTCATCGGGGATATGGGCGGCGCCCTCCTTGCCCTCGGGAACGAGCAGGAGCTTCGAATAGTCTTTGGTGAATACCATGTCATCAAACGACGAAAAGCCCTCATTGCGGGGGCTTATCTGGACATGCTTGAGCGACGGGCAACCTTTAAGGGCCTCGTCGTCAATAGCTTTGATTGTTTCAGGAAGAGAAAGAGATTCTACAGAAGAGTCAGTGAATGCCCCCCCCCCCCGCAA
>DXGM01000022.1 GCA_019113915.1 Candidatus Gordonibacter avicola | reverse complement strand
CGCCCTTTATCTCACATGCAACCTACATTGGAAAGGACGTACTCGCCATAAATCTGGCGACATAAAGAGTATATGAGGGGCGATTCACGAATCGCCCTCTCCGCCGAAGGCGGAGAACTCAATCATTACCTACGTATTCGCGCTATGCGCGAAAGGGCGATTCATGAATCGCCCCTACGAAGTTTACCTTTTTAGTTAGGTTTTTTTACACCGAAAGAAGCCCGCGCCATCGTGATAGGGAGATCATTATCTCTTGGCGCATTAGCCAGCGCGAAGCGCGTCACACTTTTGGGACAATCGGCGCGCGCACCGCACATTGCGATCAGAAAGTTTTTCAAAAAGGGAGGAGTGCCGATGGGGCGAAGGGGGAGGTCGCCCCATCGGCGAAGGTTGCGGTGAACGGCCAGACGAGAGGAGCCTTCACCGCCGAGTCAACAAGAAGAGAGGAGCAGAAGGTTTTGTTTTCCATCGCCTTCTGACATATGTTAGTCTACGTTAACTCATACTACGGGTCAAGGGAAGTTTACCATGGTTTACAATTCCTCCATAAACGAATGAGGGCCGCGGCAGCGTGATAAGCAGCAGCCAAAAATCCGCCGCCCCCGCGCGACGAGCCCAACCATGAACCAACCACCTGCAATCAGCCCCACAGCAACCAGCGGCCAGCACCCCACCCCGCCCCAACAACAAGCAGGGCCCGACAGCCGCAAGCAGCTATCGGGCCCCACCCGCTACCACATTGTCACCGCAGATCAGGCGCTCGCCTGCTTCGCGGCGGCGCGTTCTACCTCTGCCGCCATGCGCTCGGCTGCGCCGCAGCCGTGGCAGCCTGCGCAGCCTCCGGCGCAGGGCGAGGCGCCACCTTCGCCACCCCCGTGGTCGTGACAGTCACACGTTCCACGCTTCACCAACCGTCGCGTGGCCAGCACAGCCAGGGCAACCACCACCAGGCCTATAATCACCGTCGCGGGCGTCATATCAAAAGCAAGCATAAGCACGTCCTTTCATCAGGGGTTACGCCGCGGCGCTGCTCTTCGCGTCCAGCTTCTTCACAGCACTTTCACCATCAAAGCGAGGCATCGGGCGCAGCAGTTGGAACAGCATGCCGGCCAGCACCACCACGGCAACGCCCGACCACACGGTGAAGGCGCCGCCCGCCAGCAGCAGGCCGAACTGGTAGATCATCAGCGCCACGGCCCACGCGAACAGCGTCATGTAGCCAATGGCGAACCACGTCCACTTCGCCGACGCCATCTGGCGACGGATGGTGCCAATGGCCGCAAAGCACGGCGCGCACAGCAGGTTGAACGCGCAGAACGCCAGGATAGCCGGCACGCTTCCGCCCAGCATCGTGCCGAACGCAGCCCACAGCGTCGGGTCGGCCTCGCCCACGTCGCCGGCAGCCGTCAGCACGCCCACCGTGGCAACCACGTTTTCCTTCGCCACCAGGCCCGTTATGGACGTGACGGCACTTTCCCAATTCCCAAAGCCCAGCGGCGCGAACAGCCACGCAAGCGCGTTGCCCAGGCCCGCCATCAGGCTGTAGTCCATGTAGCCCTCCATCTCGGGGTCAAGCAGGCCGAACTGCCCGTCGTAGAAGCCGAAGCCCTGCAAGAACCAAATGACAATGGAGCTGAGGAAAATGATAGTGCCGGCCTTCACGATGAAGCTGCGGACGCGCTCCCACGTGGCCATCAGCACGTTTTTGGCGGCGGGCACGTGATAGGCGGGCAGCTCCATGATGAACGGCGTTGCTTCACCCGCGAACATCTTCGTCTTGCGCAGCATGATGCCGGAAATGATGATGGCCGCCACGCCCAGGAAGTAGAACAGCGGCGCAATCCACCAGGTAGCGCCCGCGTCGCCGCCGGCGACAGCACCAAATACCAGCGCGATGATAGGCATTTTCGCGCCACACGGGATCATCGTCGTGGTGATGATGGTCATGCGGCGGTCTTTCTCGTTCTCGATGGTTTTCGTGGCCATGACCGCCGGCACGCCGCAGCCCGACGCAATGAGCATGGGGATGAAACTTTTGCCCGACAGGCCAAATTTGCGGAAAATGCGGTCCATGATGAACGCCACGCGCGCCATGTAGCCGCACGCCTCCAGCAGCGAAAGCAGCAGGAACAGCACAATCATCTGGGGAACGAAGCCCAGCACCGCGCCCACGCCGGCAATGATGCCGTCAACAATGAGGCTGACCAGCCACGGTGCCGTGCCGATAGATTCCAGCGCCTCGGTGGCAACGGGTGTGAGACCGGGGATATACACGCCGAAGGTGGCGGGATCAGGCTCTTCCTCGGCGAGGACGGCCAACTCGGCTTCGCTTGCGCCGGCTTCCTCGGCGGCAGCGACGGTTTCCTCCCAGGTGGCCACGGCTTCGTCGTACTGCTCGGTGCCGGTGTAGAGCCAACCGTCGCCGAACACGCCGTCGTTCGCCCAGTCGGTGAACAGGGTGCCCACCGTGGATACGGCCAGGTAGTACACCAAGGTCATGACCACAATGAAGATGGGAATGCCCAGCCAGCGGTTCGTGACTACGCGGTCGATTTTCTGCGTGGCGGTGGCGCCTTTGAGCGAGCGCTTGACGCAGGCGTCTACGACGTGACCGATGGCATCGTAGCGCTCGCCGGTGATGATGCTTTCGGCGTCGTCGTCCAGGCGATTTTCGAGCGCCTCGCGGATGGCGGCGATGGCTTCGCGGTCGCCAGCGGGCAGGTTGAGCGCGTCAAGCGTACGCTCTTCGCCTTCCAGCGCCTTGAGCGCGAACCAGCGCGCGGTGTGGGGCTTCACGCGGGTTCCCAGCACGTCGCTGACCTGGGAGAGCGCGTCTTCTACGGCGGCGTCGAAGGGCAGGTTAGGCGTCGGCGGCGTTGCTGTTTTCGCCGCGTTCACGGCCACGGCCAGCAGTTCCTCCATGCCGCGACCCTTCAGCGCGGAGGTTTCCACCACGGGGCAGCCCAGCCGCTGCGACAGTTTCGCCACGTTGATGGTGTCGCCGCTTTTCTCCACGAGGTCCATCATGTTCAGCGCCACCACGACCGGAAGACCCAGATCGAGGATCTGCGTCGTCAGGTAGAGGTTGCGCTCAAGGTTGGTGGCGTCCACCAGGTTGATGACCACGTTTGGGCCGCCGTCCAGCAGGAAGTCGCGCGTCACAATTTCCTCGGGCGAGTAGGGCGAGAGCGAATAGACGCCCGGCAAGTCCGTGATGGTGATGCTTTTGTCGCGCGTGCACGTGCCTTCTTTCTTTTCCACGGTGACGCCCGGCCAGTTGCCCACGTACTGGTTCGACCCGGTGAGGTCGTTAAACATTGTTGTCTTGCCGCAATTTGGATTGCCCGCAAGCGCTATACGAATACCCATGTTCCACCTTTCCCACAGTTTCCCCGCCCCGCGTTTCCCAGCGCTGAACAGGTTGTTTGCTTGCTTTGAAGAGAGACTTCGCATTTCTCGGTTCCCACCGATGCTGTGTGTCCCTCTACCAAAAGTTAACTGCAACTAACACTATCTCAAAAAAAAATAAAACTTCAGCTTTCCACTTTTCGCGCACTCATTTTTTCATTCGCGTAATTGCAACAGCGTCTCAATAACAATCACGAATTTTTGAGTGCGGAAGGTGTGCCATTTTTTAATATCACGGTAGTTCGAAGGCGTTATCCCACAAGAATGTTCTGAGCCTCGCTCTTGCGAAGTGACAGTTCATAGCCGCGCACGGTGACCTCAATGGGGTCGCCGAGGGGGGCTACTTTGCGAACGAATACGTCGGTGCCTTTCGTGATGCCCATGTCCATGATGTGGCGTTTAAGGGCGCCCTCCCCCGTGAGGCGACGCACCGTCGCCGACTCACCAATGCGCACATCGCGCAACGTCTTGCCCTGTCCTTCCGTCATCTACCTTTCCTTTCCTTCGTCAATTATTTTTTAATTCACTTTTAATTCACGTTTTCCCACATCAACGTGAAGAAGTACCCACTGTTTCACGTGAAACATTCGCGAAAAAATTACGCACGCAAATGTGTTAGCATTTGTTGATCATATCGCTCGTGAAATGTTTCACGTGAAACATTCGTTCGCGAAAAAATGAGTGCGTGAAGTTCGTGAAAAAGTTGTTCGTCATTTTTTGGTTACGCTGGGTTGGGAGTAGGAGTTGCGGTGGTTGCCAGAATGCGGGAGGCTACTTGTTTGCTGAGGGCCACGTGGGTGCCTTTGACCTGAACGATGAGGTCGTCGGCAGCTTTCGACATCACCTCTACCGTTGCACCTTCCACAAAGCCAAGCGTCTCCAGATGATGGTGCAGGTCACCTCGCCCGCGCACCTTTGCGATAACGGCCGACTCCCCGCTTCCCAAAAACGACAGCGGCATCTGACAGCCTGCTGTCGAATGTGCTGCTGCTCTTTCGGCGCGGGCCGACGCGCCGCTGCAAACAGGCATCGTCGTTGCGTTCTCCATGTCGGACTCCCATCAGTTAGCCTTGGGTAACAATTGACATCATACGTGAAACGTCCGAAAAATGGAAGCCATGGTTAACAATTCTTTGTGAAATTGTAGTACAGCCGCATGCGTAGACGGAAGCCGACGAATTGTCAGACCCCGCGCAGGCGCAAGGGGGAAGTGGCCACCAATCGCGGCTCAACACCACCTCGCCCTGGCGAAACACGCAGCGACCTGCGCCCCTATCAGCGCTCCCCCGCCTTCAACGTGAGGGCATTCACCGCCACAATAACCGTAGATAAACTCATGAGGACAGCACCCACGGCCGGGCCAAGCACAATACCGACGGGTGCCAGCACCCCGGCGGCCAGCGGAATGGCAACAATGTTATAACCCGCTCCCCACCAGAGGTTTTGCTTGATTTTGCGCGTGGTGTTAGTGCCGAGGTCAAGCAAACGTACAATATCTTCCGGGTCGCTCTTCACCAGCACGACGTCGGCCGAGTCGATGGCCACGTCGGTGCCAGCGCCAATAGCCACGCCCACGTCGGCCTGCGCGAGCGCCGGGGCGTCGTTGATGCCGTCACCCACCATCATCACCGTGTCGCCCGCAGCACGACGCGTCTGCACGAGACGCACCTTATCCTGGGGCACGAGGCCAGCGTGCACCTCATTGATGCCGAGCGCACCCGCAACAGCGCGGGCCGCCGCCTCATTGTCGCCGGTCAGCATGACCGGCTGCACGCCGCGTGTCTTGAGAGCCTCTACAGCACGTGTAGCAGAAGGCTTCGCCTCGTCACCTTGGGCCACCACCCCGGCAGCACGGCCGTCCTCCACAAGGAAGCTCACGGTAAGGCCGCGGCCAGCCAAGCGATCGAACACATCATGATTGTAGGGAATACCCTGCTCATCGAGGTAGCGCGCATTCGCAACAAGCGCGTGAGAACCGCCATCAAGCGCGCCTTCCACACCCGCTCCCGCAATGGAGTGCACGTCGCGTACGGTAGCCGGCGCAACGTCGCGTTCGTCCGCCGTCTGCATGATGGAGGCGGCAAGCGGGTGTGACGACGACGCCTCAAGCCCCGCCAGCACGGCGAGCACCTGGTCATCGGCCGCAGTCGGATCGACGTGCGCGACTGCACCTTCTTCGCCACCGTCAAGAGCCCGCACCTCCGCCACACGGAAATCACCCTCGGTAAGGGTACCGGTCTTGTCCATCATGACCACGTTCACCTTCGGCGCCACTTCAAGCGCGCGCCGACGGCGCACGAGCAAACCGCTGCGCGCTCCAAGCGACGTCGAACGCGCAGCCACCAGCGGAATGGCCAGGCCCAACGCATGCGGACACGCAATCACGAGCACCGTTACCATGCGCGTGAGCGCGTCACCCACATTGCTCGTCACCACCAACCACACGACAAACGCCGCTACACCCACGCTCACCGCCGCGTAGAATAGCCAACGAGCCACGCGATCGGACAGCACCTCGGCGCGCGATTTCTCCTGCTGAGCCTGCGATACCAGCCGCATCACCTGCGCAAGGTAGCCCGACTCGCCCGTGCCGGTCACACGCACGTACAGCGTGCCGTCGCCATTTTGCGAACCGCCGAACACAGCGTCGCCGGGCGCTTTTTCCACCGCACGCGCCTCACCCGTCACCAGCGCCTCGTTCACCTGCGATGATCCGTCTACCACTTCGCCGTCGGCCGGCACTTTCTCGCCCGCCTCCACCACGACGGTCTGGCCCACCTGCACCTGATCGAGCGGCACGTCGGCCACAGAACCGTCGTCGCGCCGCACATGCGCGTCGGCGGGCAGCAGTTCGGCCATCTCTTTGAGCGCGTCACCAGCGCCCATGACCGCCCGCATCTCCACCCAGTGACCCAGCAGCATGATGTCGATGAGCGTGGCCAGCTCCCAGAAAAAGTCCATGTGCACGTCATGCGCGCCCAGCACGCTGCGCTGCACGAACGCGTAGACACTATAGATATATGCCGTCGTGATACCCAGCGCCACCAGCGTCATCATGGCCGGCTGGCGACGCCGCAGTTCGCCCACCGCCCCGCGCAGAAACGGCCACCCGCCGTAACCATAAAGCACCGTGGCGAGCACCGCCACCACCCAGTCCGACCCAGGAAACGCAAGCGAGAAAGGCAGCGCCATTCCCATGGGCGGCGAAAGCAGCAACACTGGCACAGACAGCACAAGGCTCACAAAGAACCGTCGCTTGAGATCTGCGCCATGCATCCCCTTCATCGTGGTCTGTTGTGCGTTTGCGTGCTCGTTCGCCATTGCGTCTCCTCGCCGTGGAACTGTTTTGCGGCCCATGGTAGCGGCGGCCGACGCTCGTCAAAGCTCCTGCCGCCAGAGCGTTACGCACGTGAACAACGACGGTTGTTTTGTTGGCCCCCTGTTCCGCTACCTTAAGGGAAGCACCGCAGACCTGCACGACGCACCGCTTGCGAATTGCCTGGAAATCGCAAGGCGATTCCGCCGTCAGAATATTCGCGGCATAGTATACTGAGGTGGCACTTCGTACGTTGTCCAACCCGGCAGAAAGCGCAGGACATGGCTCAGAACCTCTACACCGACACGCGCGGACTCACCGCGCAACCCATCACGTTCACCGAGGCTGTTGTCAACGGACTGGCTGAGGGCGGCGGGCTGTATGTGCCTGAGCACATTCCTACGCTCACGCTCGATGACCTGCTGGCGCTGGCCGAACTGCCCTACGCGCAGCGCGCGGCGCGCATTTATAAAGCGTTCGACATCGACCTGCCCGCCGAAACCATCGACGCGCTCATGGCGCAAACCTACGGCGCAAACTTCGACGACGAGCGCATCTGCCCGGTGACCTCGCTCACCGCAACCACCCACGTGCTGGAGCTGTGGCACGGCCCCACGAGCGCGTTTAAGGACATGGCGCTGCAATGCCTGCCGCGCTTCTTCTCCGCCAGCGCTAACCAGTTGCGTGAGCAGGGGAAACTCAACCACGAATTCATGATTTTGGTTGCCACGTCCGGCGACACCGGCAAGGCGGCGCTCGAAGGCTTCCGCGACGTGGACGGTGTGTCCATTGGCGTCATGTACCCCGACGGCGGCGTGAGCGACATTCAACACAAGCAGATGGCCACCCAGCGTGGCGAAAACGTGCAGGTGTGGGGCGTGCGCGGCAACTTCGACGACTGCCAGACCGGCGCGAAAAACGTGTTCGGCGACAACGCCTTCGCCACCCGCCTGCTGGAAGAGCACGGCGTGGCGCTGTCCAGCGCGAACTCCATCAACTGGGGACGCCTCATGCCCCAAATTGTGTACTACGTGTCGGCCTACGCGCAGCTGGTGGCCGACGGCAAGCTGGGCGCGGGCGATGAACTGGACGTATGCGTGCCCACCGGCAACTTTGGCAACATCCTGGCCGCGTATTACGCCAAGCGCATGGGCGTGCCGCTGGGCATGCTGTTCTGCGCCAGCAACGAAAACCGCGTGCTCACCGACTTCATCAACACGGGCACCTACGACATCGCCGACCGTGATTTCGTGCTGACGCCGTCGCCCTCTATGGACATTTTGGTGTCGTCGAACCTGGAGCGCCAGCTGTTCGAACTCACCGGCCGCAACGCGCAGGCCATCGCTGGCTGGATGAACGACTTGCGCACAGAGCGCCGCTTCCGCGTGGATGAGAACACGTTTGCGCAGGTACGCGCCACGTTCGCATCCGATTCCATCGACAACGCCACGTGTCTGGAAACCATCCAGGCCGTGCTGGACGAGCACGACTACCTTATGGACCCGCACACGGCCGTGGCCTACCGCGCGGCCGAAAACCTGCGCGGCGAAAACCCCGTGCTCATCGCGAGCACGGCGCACTGGGCGAAGTTCGGCGACAACGTGTACCGCGCGCTGCACGGCATTGCACCCGGCGCTCCCCTGCCCGCCGACGTGGCCGCGCTTTCGGGCTGCGAGCTGAACGAACTCATCGCGCGCGAAACGGGGCACACCGACATTCCGCAGGGCCTGGCCGAGCTGGACACACTGCCCATCCGCTTCACCGAGGTCATTGACAACGGCACGGCAGACATTGAGGCCGCCGCGCTCGACTTCCTGCGCACCTTGCAGGCCAACGCAACCGACGACTAACGGGCCCACCCACGCGGCGGCCACCACGAGAAAAGGACGACGGACCATGAGCGAGCTTTCGAACCTCAAGCCAACCATCAGGCTTTCCATCACGAACCCAACCTCCGACAGCGGTTCGGTGTTCGGCCGCGGCATCGCGAACCTGTGCCTGGGCGTGCGCGAAACCGGCTCGCTCAACGCCGCCGCCAAGGGCATGGGCATGGCGTACAGCAAGGCATGGCGCATCGTGAAAGACACCGAGGCCGCGCTGGGCATTCAGCTGCTCGACCGCGACGGCGCCCACGGCAGCAGCCTCACCGACGACGGCAACAAACTGCTAGACGCCTACGTAGCAATCGACGCCAAACTGCAGGAAAACGCCGAAAAAGAGTTCGCCCGTATCTTGGGGTAGAACCACTTGGGAGCGTTTCGCTATGCAAAAGTGTGACGCGCTTCGCGCATGGCGAATACGCCAAGTGAGGATGCCCTCCCTACCACTATGACGAGGGCTCTTTCATGTGTAATGAATCTAACTTAAAAGATCACCTTTGTAGGGGCGCTTCACGAAGCGCCCTCTCCGCCGCAGGCGGAGAACACAACTTTGACCTGGGTTTTCGCGCTTCGCGCGAACGGGTGGTTCGTGAACCGCCCCTACGAGAGATAACCTTACCTGATAGGTTTTTGAAGGTATAAACTCGCTTTAAACCTGTGTTTTCGTGCTTCGCGCGAACGGGTGGTCTGGAGACCACCCCTACGGGGGTTATGCCTCTTGTAAGACCTCGCCTACTAGTCAGTCAGCCCGCGTCATAAAGTTTGGGGCTTGGATGACTCTGGCGTAATCAGTAGCGCGATAGCGCGTCACATTTTTACCGCGCGGGCAGTTGAACTTACCGCTCGCGGTAGTAGCTGATCGCTAGCTGGGTGCGATTCTTTAAGTCTAGTTTCTGTAGGATGGCGCTAATGTGGTTGCGTACGGTGCCTTCGCTGAGGAACAACTCGGCGGCTATCTCGCGGTTGTCGAGGCCTTCGGCAACCAGTTCAACCACGGCGCGCTCGCGCTCGGTCAGGCTCTCATGAGCGCCGCCACTCTCCCCCGCCGTCGGAGCAGCGGAGGAAGCCGCGCTCGCCGCCCCCTCCTTGCGCATGAGCGCATCCACGCGCCCCAGCACTTCCCCACCAAGCACACTCTGACCAGCCATAACCGTGCGCAACGCGGGCGCAATGGTGGCCACCTCCTGCTTGATGAGATACCCCTTCGCCCCCAAGCGCAGCGCACGCACAATGTACTCGTCGTCAGAAAACGTGGTGAGAAACACCACGCGCGCGTCGGGGTGCGCGGCCAGAATGCGCTCGGCCGCGTCGAGCCCACCCATGCCTGGCATCTGAATGTCCATGAGCAGCACGTCAGGCGCATGTTCCTCAAACAGCGCCACCGCTTCCTCCCCCGTGCCGCCGAGCGCCACCACGGCGATGTCGTCCTGCGCCTCAAGAATGGTTTGCAGCGACAGGCGCACGAACGGGTCGTCGTCAACGATGATCGTCTGAATCATACTTGCTCCTTCGGAATGCTGGCGAACACGCGGAAGCCCTTGCCCGCCTGGTACTCGGCGCGCAAGCGGCCGCCGAGGGCGCTCACGCGCTCGTCCATCGACTTCAACCCCAGGCCATGCGCGGGCTGACCGCCGCGCGCTCCGTCGGCCACCGCAGCCGCCGCGCCACCTTCCCCCGTGCCGTTATCCTGCACGATAAGCTGGTAGAGCGCGGGGTATTCAATCAGCGACACGTCCACCCGCGTGGCATCGCTGTGGCGCGCGACGTTGGAAAGCGCCTCGCGCACAAGCGCCACCAGGCAATACGCCACCGGCACGGGCACACTCTGCGCGTCATACGCCAGCCGCACGTCGGGCAAACCGCACGCGCCAATCACGCCCTCAAGGCGCGTGCGCAAATCGAACGCGTCGTCGTGTAAGTCATGCACGCTCTTGCGCACGGTGTCCATGGCCTCGTGCAGCGTCTCCCCCACCGCAGCCAGTTCCTCCTGCACACGCTCATCATTCGCGTGCACCACCTGCAGCGCCTCCACCTGCAACACAGAGCGCGTGAGCAAGTGCCCCACGTTGTCGTGAATTTCGCGTGCAATGCGAGCACGCTCGGCTAGCGTGGCCAGGCGTACCTCATAATCCTGCGCGGCCAGAAGATCGCGGTTCTTCTCCGTGAGCGACAGCGATTGTTCTTGCAGCTCATCGCGCAGCGCCCGATAGCCCGCGCGCTCCGCTTCCGCCCACTGCGTGCGCCACGCCATGAGACACGCAACGCCGCAGAGCGCCACCAACCCGCCTAGCAAGAGCGGGTTAAGCAGGCGTGCGGCCACCACCAGCGGCACCAGCCACACGAAGCGCACAAGCACCAAACGCTCCCCGAACAGCACATAGGCCGCCAGTGGCAGAAACAACACAAACGCGGGCGACACCAGCGCCGCCACCAGATAGGCGCCCGCTACCACAAAGCGCAAACGACTCTCCGGCCGCAGGTCAAAGCAGCACACAATCACAACAGCAGCCAGAAGCGCCGCCACATGCGCGCCCGAAAACGTCGCAAGCGGCAACAGTAGCAAGCACAGCGCTGCAAGAATAGTTTGATCGATAACGCGTTCCATGCCACCAGTATAGCCGCCCGCGCGCGCACGCGAGGCGAGGCAGCCGGCCTTTGTGCATCCCGTCACCCGCGTTTGTGACAAATGTCACGGCGCAGCAACAAACCAATGACGCCGGACACTTCCGCACCCGTCCCAGGTGGGGCACCATAGAACCACGACGAAACGCCGGGCAGACCACCCACTACTCGCCCGGCGAAACCACAAGGAGGAACCATGGACATCGTGGCTGTTGACAACCTGGTGAAGCGCTACGGCGACGTGCCGGCGCTCGACCACTTCAGCCTGCACATTGAGCCGGGCGAAATCTTCGGCCTGTTGGGGCCGAACGGCTCGGGCAAAACTACGGCCATCAACTGCATCCTGCAGCTGCTCACGTTCGACAAGGGCACCATCGAACTGTTCGGCGAGCCCATGCGCCCGTCGCGTTACGACCTGAAGCGCCGCATTGGCATTGTGCCGCAGAACGTGGCCGTGTTCGAGGAAATGAACGTGCGCGAAAACATCGATTACTTCTGCGCGCTGTACGTGAGCGACCGCGCCCGCCGCCGCAATCTGGTGGACGAAGCCATCGCGTTCGTGGGACTGGAAGGCTACGAGAAGTTCCGCCCGCGCAAGCTCTCCGGCGGCCTGCTGCGCCGCCTGAACATTGCGTGCGGCATCGCGCACAAGCCTGAACTGGTGTTTTTCGACGAACCCACCGTGGCCGTGGACCCGCAAAGCAGAAACGCCATCCTGGAAGGCATCCAGGCCATGAACCGCGCCGGGTCCACCGTGGTGTACACGAGCCACTACATGGAAGAGGTGGAGGAAATTTGCACGCGCATCATGATTATGGATCATGGGCGCGCACTGGCCACCGGCACCAACGCCGAACTGAAGGCCATGATTGGCACCGGCGAGAAAATTCAGATTGACGTGCCGGAACTCGCCGACGCCGCCTTCGCGCGCCTTGAGGCGCTGCCGCACGTGACGCGCGCCCTCTACCGCGACGGCACCCTGGAGTTGGCCTGCGCAAACGGCACGCACAACCTGAGCGAGGTACTGACCGTGCTGCAAGCCGCCGGCGCCACCTTCGGCCGCATCTACGCCGAACCGCCCACCTTAAACGACGTGTTCCTGGAAATCACCGGCACCGAGTTGCGCGACTAGGGGGATCTTATGTTCAACGTGTTCAAAGGGGCACTGCTGACGCTGGCGCGGGAGAAGGCTATCTTTATTTGGGTGCTTGCCTTTCCGCTCATTCTGTCAACGATGTTCATTTTCATGTTTTCAAACCTCGACGATGCGGGGCAGTTCGAGCCCATTCGCACGGCCGTGGTAACCGACGCGCACTACGACGACGCACCGGGATTCGCCGACATGGTGGACGCGCTCGCGGAGCCGGGCGAGAACCAGATGCTCGACATCGTGCGTGTGACCAGCGAAGACGAGGCCATCGACCTCATGCGCACCACCGCCACCGGCGGCTCAACCGCAAACGGCGGCCTGAACGAGAGCGTGATTGGCTACCTGATGGTAAGCGCCAGCGGCGAGCCCAGCGTGCACGTGCGCGGGGGTGCCGCGCCCGAGTCCATCGACAGCGCTAACCAGTCCATTCTGAAGGTGATCGTCGACAACTACCTGCGCAGCACCGCCCTCATCAAGGACGTGGCACAGGAGAACCCCGCCGCGCTTTCCGACCCGGCAGCCGTCGCGCAACTCCTTGAGGTACAGGATCTCACCGAGAAGATCGACATCACGCAGAACCCGCCGAAAGAATCCGTGCGCTTCTACTTCGCCCTGTTGGCTATGGCGGCGCTGTTCGGCGGCCAGGTGGGCATGGTGGCCATCTGCCGCACGCAGCCGAACCTGAGCGCACTCGGCGCGCGACGGGCCCTAGGTGCCGTCAGTCGCGCGAAGACGCTTGCCGCCACGCTGGGCGCAAGCTGGGTGCTGTCGTTCGCCTGCCTCGTGGTGGCGTACGCCTACATTCGCCTGGTGGCCGGTGTCGACTTCGGCGGGCGCGATGTGGCGTGCATCGTAGTGCTGGGCGTATCCGCCCTGGTGGCAACCGCGTTTGGCACGCTACTGGGATCCATTGCCCGCATTGATGACGGCATTAAAGGCGGCCTGCTCAGCGGCATAGTGTGCATCGCCTCGCTGTTCTCCGGGCTGTACGGCTCGCCCGTCATGAAAATGGCCGACACGATAAACGCCGCCGCACCCGCGCTGCAGTTCGTGAATCCGGCCGTGCAAATCTCGCAGACGTTCTACAGCATCATGTATTACGACACCTATCAGCGCACTATCGAGCACGTGCTGGTACTGCTGGCCATGGCGCTCGTTCTGTTCGCCATTTCGTCGCTCTTTATCAGGAGGCAGCGCTATGCAAGTCTTTAAGGCAGCCGTCAAAACCATCTTTCGCCACCCCATTTACCTGCTGGTTTATACCGTGCTTCTCAGCATGATGGGCGTCCTCATGGCAAGCAGCCTTCCGTTTGGCGAAGGCGAGGACGCGCAGTTTACGCAGTTTCAAACGAAGTTTTCCGTGATCGACCGCGACGGCAGTGACCTGTCGCAAGGACTGACCGCCTATCTGGGCGAACGCGGTATCGAGGTACCTTTGGAAGACACCCAGATTGCCCTCCAAGACGCCGTGGCCAAGGGGCAGAGTTCCTACATTCTCATAGTGCCAGAAGGCTTTGGGGAAGAACTCGTGGACGCGGCGCGCACCGGCGGCACCGCGCCGGAGCTGGAAACCGTGTACAGCTACTACTCGCTTGAGGGCAGCCTCATGGACCAGGAGGTCAACGAGTACCTGGGCATTGCGCGGGCGTTCGCCGGGCTTTCTCCCGACGCTTCACAGGCCGACGTGGTGGCCCACGTTGGTAGCGTGATGGCGGAATCGGCCCCGGTGGAAGCCGTGCAGCTGGGCGGCGGCACGAGCGAGGCGCAGCGCTTCGTGTTCTACCTGGACTGGGGAACCTACACGCTGTTCGCCACCATCATTGTGTGCGTGGGACTGCTGATGAGCACGGTGAACCGCACCGACCTGAAGCGCCGCAACCTAGTGTCGCCGGTGCCGTCACTCAAGTACAACTTGCAGGTGGCCGCCGCGTCGCTCGTGGTGATGACCGGCGTGTGGCTGTGGACCGTCGGCGTGGGGCTTATTGTGTTCGCCGAGGCTGCGTCGCAGATCAGCGGTGTGGGGCTGGCCTTCATGCTGGTGCTGGCGTACGTGTTTGCCACGGTGCCGCTGGCTATTGGCTACTTGCTGGGCCAGCTGGGCGTGAGTGAACTTGCCAGCAACGCCATCGGCAACATCACGGGCATGGTGGTGTCGTTCTTGGGCGGCGTGTGGATTGCCTTCGATCTGCTGGATCCGGCCGTGCAGGCAATCGCCCACTTCTCGCCCGCCTTCTGGTACACGAACGCGCTGCAACAGGCGTCTGAACTGCAAGTTCTCACGCCCGAGACGCTGGCACCAATTCTGGGGAACATGGGCGTGCTGCTGCTGTTCACAGTTGCCATCTTTGCGGTGGCGCTGGTGGTGGGCCGCATCCGCGTGCAGAGTGCCGAAGCGGGCGGCAACGCCGCGGCGGCAACGGGCCGGGCGTAACTTACGCGGCGCGAAAGTTGAGATGACGCGAGGGCTGCCGTGGGTGCGGCCCTCGCGTTTCGCCGTCTGCCTTCCGCGCCCTGCGAATCGTGCCCGCCTAGCCGCGCTTGCGGCGGGCGCGGAAGGCAGCCATGGGTTCCACGCGCACGCCGCGCTTATTGGCGCTGACGGCCACGTCTCCCTGGACGTTCGCCACGTAGCCGCCGCGCGGTGCGCCCTGCTCGTCGAAAGCGGCCAGTACGGCTTCCACCGTTGACGTTTCCACACGCGCCTCGGCGCCCAGCATCTGGCCGAGTACGCGCACTACCACCCGGCGCTGTAAGGGACGCGGCACGCCGCCCAGCTCAGGAGCCAGCAAAAAGCCGCCCGTGGGATCGAACACGCCCGCGTCCTCTTCCTCAAGCCACTGTACGTGCTGGGCCGTTGCCTCGTCGGTCATGTCTTCCAGCAGGTCATCCTCATCCGCGATAAGGTTCATGGTGCGGCGCAGCACATCCAACAGCTGCGGGTTGCGCTCCTTTACACGCGGCACAATCTCGTGGCGCACGTAGGCGCGGAAGCGATCGGTGTGGGCGTTCGTCGCGTCCTCGCGCCAGAGACACCCCTCGTCATCCAGCGCCACGGGAAGTCCCGCCTCACGGCGTTCCTCCAGGTAGGCGCGCAGGCTCGCGCGGCTTTCATCCATGAGCGGTCGCACCACCGGCCCGTTGCGATAGCGCATGGAGCGAAAGCCCCCCGGCCCCGTGCCCACGATGGAACGCATGTAGAAACTTTCCACCCTGTCATCGAGCGTGTGCGCCGTGAGGATGCGCCCGTCGGAAAGCGGCGCGGCGGCGTGCCGGCAGAGGCTTTCCAGCGCCTCGTTCGCTGCCAGGTAGCGCTCGCGACGCGCAACGGCCTCCACGTTCTCGCCCGTGCGCTCGGCCTCGCGGCCCACGTCCACTTCGCAAGAGAACAGGGGGATGCCCAAAAGCTCAGCAAGCTGCGCCACGAACCGCGCGTCGTCGTCGGCGTCGCGCCCGCGCAGCTGGTGGTTCACGTGCAGCAGCGCAAGCGGCCCCAAATCGCCGCGTTCATGCAGTTCAGCAGCCACATAGGCAAGCGCCGTGGAGTCCGATCCGCCCGACACCATCAGCAGCGCCGGCGTTTCGCCATCCGCCAAGTCCCGCTCCGCCAGCACCACCGCGGCGCGCTCAACCAGCGTCTCCGTATCCATGGCCAACTCCTTCCCTGTACTCCATCGCGCTTCCATCGCGCTTCCTGCAACCGCCGCGCGCTGTCCTACTCAAACAGCGGCGTGGACAAGTAGCGCTCGCCCGTGTCCACCACAAACGTCACCACCACATCCCCCTTCGCCTCGGGATGCTCCAAAGCAAAGCGGGCGATGGCGGCCGCATTCGCACCGGACGAAATGCCCGCCAGCAGCCCTTCCTGCTCGGCCAAATTCCGCGCCGCATCCAACGCGTCGGCGGTAGCCACCGGCACGGTTCCCTCCAACACCGACAAATCCAGCGTGTCAGGCACGAAGTTCGCCCCGATACCCTGGATGCCGTGCGGCGCCGGTTTCAACTTCTCCCCTGCCAGCGCCTGGGCGATGAGCTGGCTTTCCATGGGCTCCACGGCGAAGAAACGCGTCGGTGCCCCCTGCGCACGCAGGTAGTGCGCCACGCCGGAGATGGTGCCACCCGTGCCCGCGCCCGTCACCACGAAGTCAGGGAAGCAGCCGCCCAGCTGCTCTACGATTTCCGGGCCCGTGGTGCGCTCGTGCGCAAGCGGGTTGTCCGGGTTCGTGAACTGGCCCGCCACCCACGCGCCGGGCGTTTCGCGCGCTATCTCTTCGGCGCGCTCCACGGCACCGGCCATACCCGCCGCGCCGGGCGTCAACTCCAGCCGCGCGCCGTAGGCGGTCATGAGCATGCGGCGCTCGCGGCTCATGGTGTCCGGCATGACAATAACCACCTCATACCCGCGCGCCGCGCCTATCATCGCCAGCGCGATGCCGGTGTTTCCGCTGGTCGGCTCTACGATGGTGGTGCGGCCGGGCGCAATGTCGCCGCGCGCTTCCGCCTCGTTCACCATGCTCAGCGCCGCGCGATCTTTGATGGACCCGCCCGGGTTCGCCGCCTCGAACTTCGCGAACACTTCCATACCCGTCTCGCGCGAGAGCGCCTCCAGCTTCACCAGCGGCGTTGCGCCAATAATGCGCGCCACTTCGTTCGTCATTAGTATCTCCTTATCTCAGGCTTTCAAAAACTTCGCCTCAAACTCGTCGGGCAAAAGCGGACGGCCGAACAGGAAGCCCTGAATATAATCAAGCCCCATGTCGTTTACTACTTCGTACTCTTCGGCAGATTCCACGCCCTCCAAACACACGCTGATACCCACGTCATGGCACAGTTCCACCACAAACCGAATGAACGTGGCATCAAACGTGCTGGTGCGAATGTCGCGAATGAACGCGCGGTCTATCTTCACAATGTCAGCCGGCGAGGACTTCAGCACGCCAAGCGACGAATAACCGGTGCCGAAATCGTCCATGGCCACCTGCACGCCCAGTTCGCGAATCTGGTCGAACAGATTGCGCGCGTGCTCGTCGTCTTCGGCGAAGCGGCTTTCGGTCATTTCCACCACCAGGCTTCCCGGCGGCAGCCCTGCCTCTTGCAGCACGTTCACGATGAGCGGCACCAGCCCGTCCTCGTCCAGCTGGCGATACGACAGGTTCACGCTCATGGTGAAGTCGGGGCACAGCGCGCGCCAGCGCTTACAGAGGGCGGCCGCTTTGTGCAGCACCCACGCCCCCACCGGCACAATGAGCCCGCTTTCCTCCAGCAACGGAATGAACTCCAAGGGCGACAGGTCGCCAAACCGATCGCAGTGCCAGCGCGCGAGCGCCTCGGCGCCCACCACCTGGCCCGTGACGGCGTCCACCTGCGGCTGGTAGCGCAGGCTGAAGCCCTTAAAGCCCTGCTCAACGCTGTCGCGCAACAACTCCATCAGCTCCAACTCTCGCGTGCGCTGGGCCAAAATGGTCTGCGAGAAGTTCACGCAGCGCTTTTTACCATGCCCCTTCGCAAACTCCAGGGCGTAGTCGGCATACTTCACCAGCTCTTCAAAGGTACCCGCGTCGGCGGGGAACGTGGCGCAGCCGCCCGACAGCGTGCAGTAGAACTTCCTGCCTTCGTGTTCGTGCTGGTGTTGGAACGTGCCCGACAGCACGGCGTAGCAGCTGCGCAGCACATCTATCTGGTCGTTCACCACCACGGCGAACTCATCGCCATCCAAACGATACACGCGCGCGCCCTCAGGCAGCGCGCTTTGAATGCGCTGCGCGACGAAGCGGATAACCTCGTCGCCGAAAGCGCGGTCGTAGCGGTCGTTGATATGGCGCAAATCATCGATGCCAATAACCATCAGGCTGATGGCATCCAGCCCCTGTTCTTTGCCAGGCGTGGCGGAAAGCGACGCCGTACGCGCGTCCAATCGCGCACGCAGGTCATCTTCGAATTCAAAGCGATTGAACAGGCCGGTCAGCGGGTCAACCTTGCTTTTCTTCCCCAGGTTTGTAATGAAGCCGGCAAACAGCGTGGGCTTTCCTTTTGCGTCCAGAATGGCACGGCCGCGGCAGCGCAGGCGCACCCACTCGCCCTTGCGGTTGAGCGCGCGGTACTCCACCCAGTGGCGCGTCGTGCGGGCGTCCACAATCTCCTGGTTCGATTCGAGAAACGCCTGACGGTCGTCCTCATGCACCTTCGACCCCCACACAGCGGCGGCATTTTCCACCACCTCGCCGGGCAGGTCGAACTCCTCCACCATGGCCTTGGGATAGTGGAACACGCCGGTCTTCATGTTGCACACGTACAGGTAGTCGTCAGTGCTTTCCACCAGTGCCTCGTAGAGTTGGTCGCTGTCGTAGTCGAATGCGACGCTGTGGCCGTCGGTTCCCTGGTCGGCCTCTTCGGCGGCGCGCAGAGCATCAATGCTGTTCACAATGTGGTAGCGCCGTTTCTCCAGGTACATGCGCTGGTCCGCCAGGGCCAAAAGCTCGTACAACTCAAACGGCGACTCCGGGTCAGATTCGGCCAAGCCGTAGCAAAAGCCCATTTCATAGGGCGGTTCCACCCGCGGTGGCAAGGCGGCCAGCGCCGTGCGAGCGTGCTCCATGCGTGCGCGCACGCTGGCGGCGTCGGCTACAAACACGGCCACAAATTCGTCACCGCTCAGACGGAAGCCGTAGTCGTTCGGGCCGAACTCACGCCGCACCGCGTTGGCGGCGGAGCGGATGAGATGGTCACCCTCGGCGTGCCCGTAGCGATCGTTCACGGCCTTCAGGCAGTTGACATCGTAGAGCGCCACCGTGAGGCTTTCCTTTTGTTGCACGGCCTGCTTGAGTGACCGCTCCAGATGCTCCTTGCCCGCGCGGCGCGACAGCAACCCCGTGAGTTCGTCGGCGTTGGCAGACACGAGCGCCGTTACGTCCACCGACTGCTGCAGGTGCACACGGCGGCCATCAACCCAGGTAACAAGGCTGTCGTAGTTGCGATACGTGCGCCCGGTGACGGGACTCTCTTCGTCCCACTCCACCAGCGGCACCTCTTCTTCGCTGCGCACCAGATCGTCAATAGGACAAAACGAGCACCGCTCGGTCAGGCCACTTTGCAGCACCTTCCAACACACCTGACCCTCCGGGTTCTCCACGCCATAGTCGTGCTTCATGAACCCGTTCATGTACAGGATTTCGTCGGTTTCAGGGTCGGTGACGTAAATGCTCGTGCGCATTCCCTCCAACACGGTGTCGAAGACGAAGGTGCGCAAATCGGTGTCAAAGCCGTCGATGGATGCTGCCCCCGCGCGTGCAGGGACAGCCGGTACATGCGCCGTCAGGGGTGCGTCGCGGCGCATGGTAGGAAGCAGGTGCTCACTCGTGTGCGGGGGATCCCCCGCATCCGGAGGTCGATCGGGGGATGACGCCGTCCCGTCGGTGTCATGCTTGGTCATTTCAGCTCCTTTTCTCATGATGTTGCAGAGGACCACCCGGTCGCTCCTCACGTTCGGCCACCACAACGGTTTCGATATGATCGGTGTGGGGAAACATGTCTACCGGCTGCACAATGCGTACCGCATAGCCGCTGTCCCGTAAGCGGGCCAGGTCACGCACTTGCGTTTCCGGATTGCAGGAAATGTAAACCACGCGGGCTGGCGCGAGGGCTGAAAGCGCGTCCAAGAACTCCGCGCTCGCGCCGGCGCGCGGCGGGTCCATGAGCACAACATCCACCGGCTCGCCCTCGGCGGCGCAGCGGCGCATGAAGTCGCCGGCATCTTCGGCCACGAAGCGCGCGTTTCCCACGCCGTTGTGGCGGGCATTCTCGCGCGCGTCGCGCACGGCCGACGCAACGGAGTCCACGCCGGTCACGTGCGCGGCACCGTGCTTGGCGGCCACGAGCCCAATGGTGCCCGTGCCGCAGTAGGCGTCCACCACGTGCTCGATGCCCGTAAGGTGCGCAAGCTCCACGGCCGTGCGATACAGCACCTCCGTCTGCACGGCGTTCACCTGGTAAAACGATTGCGAAGAAATGCGGAAACTCAACCCGCACAACTCGTCCAAAATAAAGCCCGGGCCATAGAGCGTCTGCTCACGCTCGCCCAAGATGACGTTGGTCTGGCGCTCGTTCACGTTCTGCACGACACTGGTTACAAACGGGCAGCGCTTCACCAGCTCGCGGCAAAACGCGCGCGAGCCGGGGAATTCCCGGCCGTTCGTTACCAGCGTGACCAGCACCTCGCCGCTCGTGTGACCCACACGCACCACGGCGTGGCGCAGAAAGCCCGAACCTGCGTCTTCGCGATATGGCTCCATGCCGAAGCGCGGCATGAGGCTGCGCACGGCCTGAATCACGCGTTTGGCGTTCTGGTTTTCCACCACGCACTGCTCGGTGGGAACGATGCGGTGCGTGCCCGCGGCATACATGCCGCAGAGTATCTCGTGGCGCGGGCGACCGGCCGCGCGGCGGTCACGGGCTGCGCGGTTGCGTTCGCCCCGTGTGGTTTTACCCGCTTGGGCACCCTTTCCGCCCGGCGCGGGCGGCAGCTTCTTGCCCGGCGCGAAGGGCGACACCACCTTGTTGCGGTAGAAATAGGGATGCTCCATGCCCAGGATGGGACGCACCTCGGCGCCACGAAAGCCGCTGAACAGGTCCGCAACGCGCGCGTCCTTGTGGACAAGCTGGAGGTCGTAGGGCTGCTCGACGTGCTGGCAGGCACCGCACTGGCGGGCATGGGGGCAGGTGGGTGCGGTAAGGGCATCCGCATCTGCCGAGCGAGGCGCGGAGGAGTCCGCCTGTTCGCTGGCCTCGGCATTCGCAGATGCGCGCCGCGAGGCTCGTTCGCTTTGCAACCGTTTCGTCATGAAAAACCTGTCCTTCGCAAGAATCTTAGAGCTACACTATAGTATAAGCAAGTGAACCTACCACCAAACCGTGCAAAAAGAAGGAGATCTCATGACCGCGTTCACGAACGTCATTGTCCGCCGCCCGGCGAAGTCGATGGTTGAAGGCATTACCTCGGCCCCTGAACTGGGCAAGCCCGACTACGAGCTGGCATGCAAGCAGCACGACGACTACATCGCCGCCCTCAAGCAGTGCGGCGTGGAAGTGACCGTGCTGCCCGCGTTGGAGCAGTTCCCCGATTCTTGTTTTGTGGAGGACCCGGCCGTCATCACGCGCAAAGGTGCCCTCATCACGAACCCGGGTGCGGCCAGCCGCAACGGCGAGAAGGACGAAATTGAACCCGCCGTGCGCCAGTTCTTCGACGACGAGCACGTGGCACACATTGTGGCGCCGGGCACGCTCGACGGCGGCGACGTGATGATGGTGGGCGACCACTTCTACGTGGGCCGTTCCGCCCGCACGAACGAGGAAGGCATCCGCCAGTTCTTCGAGATTCTGGAAGGCTGGGGCCTTGAGGGCTCCGAGGTGCCGCTTGAGCACGTACTACACCTGAAGACGGGCGT
Source organism: Candidatus Gordonibacter avicola (assembly GCA_019113915.1). Lineage (GTDB taxonomy): Bacteria > Actinomycetota > Coriobacteriia > Coriobacteriales > Eggerthellaceae > Gordonibacter > Gordonibacter faecis. The sequence goes on along the minus strand of DXGM01000022.1, from coordinate 83,545 downwards.
GAACTATCTGGAAGACGGCAACATGCTGGTGTCCGGCGAGTTCGTGACCAAGCCCGACTTCGAGCAGTACAACCGCATTGAGATTCCCGAGGACGAGGCCTACGCCGCGAACTGCATCTGGGTAAACGGCACCGTCATCGTGCCCGAGGGCTACCCCACCGTTCTGGCGGCCGTCCAGGACGCCGGCTACGAGACGCTCACGGTAGACACGAGCGAGTATCGCAAACTCGACGGCGGCCTAAGCTGCCTGTCGCTGCGCTTCTAAACCCGACGTCGTGCTGCGGCAACTGGCTGGCCGACTCACCGCAGCACGCCTGTTTCTTTCTTTGCTGATTTTGAACGCTGAACGGTAACGGTTGGTTGACCGTTCTGTTCAGCGTTTTGGTGTTCGCGGTATAGTGTGCGGAACTTTTGTGCGAAAGGATTTGGTATGCGATTCATTCTCCGCTGGCTGGTGACTGCTATTGCCGTGGGCGTGGCTATATGGCTGGTACCCGGCATTGAACTGGTGGGCGGTACGGACGCGTGGGCGGCCATCGCGCTGTTTGGCCTTATTCTGTCGCTCATCAATATCAGCATCAAGCCGCTCATGCAGGTGCTGAGCCTGCCCATCACCGTGATCACGCTGGGCATCTTCTACCTGATAGTGAACACGTTGCTGCTCTACATAGCCGCGTGGCTCGCCAACGGCATCTTCCAAGTAGGCATCGACATAGCCACCTTCGGCAGCGCCTTCGTAGCCTCCATCGTCATCAGCATAGTCTCCAGCCTCATGAACTCCCTCGTCGGGAACAAGGACTAAGAAAACCAGCCAATAATTGCATACGCGTTTACACACCCAAGCGCAGCGCGTAGGCGCCTTCCTCCGCCCATCCGGATACCTCTGCGTAGTTAGAGAGAGACGGCGCGTGTCCACTCCGCTATCATGATGCAAACGGCAGATCATCGGTTGAAAGGATCGCAGATGGAGAACTTCGAATTCGTGTCGCCGACGCATTTTGTGTTCGGCCGTGGCGCGGAGGAGCAGGTGGGTGCAAAACTGTCCGAGCGCGGCGCGAAGAAAGTGCTCATCCACTTTGGCGGCCAGAGCGCCGTCAAAAGCGGGCTGATTGACCGGCTGAAAGCTACGCTTGACGCAGCAGGCATTGAGCACGTGGAACTGGGCGGTGTGCGCCCGAACCCCGAGATCGGTCTTGCGCGCGAGGGCATTCGGTTGTGTAAAGAGCACAACATTGATTGGGTGCTGGCCGTGGGCGGCGGCTCGGTTATCGACTCGGCAAAGGCCGTGGCCGTAGGCGCGCACTATGACGGCGACGTGTGGGATTTCTTCGAAACAAAGCAGCCCACCAATGACGTACTGCCCATCGCCGTGGTGCTCACCATTCCCGCTGCCGGCAGCGAGGCATCGAAGAACACTGTTATGTCCAACGACGAACTGCAGCTGAAGTCGGGCTACCCGAACAACGCTCAGCGTCCGAAACTTGCGTTCATGAACCCTGAACTCACGTTTACGCTACCCCCGTTCCAGACGGCCGCTGGTCTCACCGACATGTTCTGCCACCTGCTGGAGCGCTTCTTCGACGATGTAGGCGCGGTGCCCGTGACGGACAACCTGAACCTCTCTCTCATGAAAACCGTGCGTGCCGAAGCGCCGCGCGTCATGGTGGAGCCGGAGAACTACGACGCGCGCGCGAACGTCATGTGGGCAGGCATGCTCTGCCACCAGGGCCTCGCTGGTGTCGGTCGTCACGAGGACTGGGCCACGCACGGCCTTGAACACGAGCTGTCTGCGCTCTATCCCGAGATTACGCACGGTGCCGGTCTGGCCGTAATGTTCCCGGCATGGATGGAGTATGTGTATCCCGAGAACCCGGCACGCTTCGCCTACTACGGACGCGAGGTGTTCGGCCTGGCTCCGACCGGTGATGTGGAGGCTGACGCGCTGTCCGCCATCGACGAGACGCGTGCATTCTTCGCCTCGCTCGGCATGCCCACGACGCTTGCCGAATTGGATGTGTGTGAGGATGACATCGAAAAGCTTATCCCCACGCTCAAGGAAAACAAGGGCGAACCCTTCGGCAGCTTTAAGAAACTCACAAAGGACGATGCCCGCGAAATTTACCGCCTTGCACTGTAGACCCTTGCACTTCGTGTCGCTATCCGTATAATAAGGTCGAGCCGCAGGGAGCGCTAACTCCCCACGGCTCTCGAATCGCTTCGGCGGTTTGGCAACTTGTGGCGGCTCCTAGTCCTTGCGGATTGGGAGCCTTTCCATTAATGCCGTCAAAAAGTCCAACAGGCTGGAAACAAACTCTAGGATTGCCGCAATCAAGGCCAAAACGGTCATGGCCACCACCTCCCTCCGCGTGCGCCCTTCAATAGGGGACATGGTTGGAAAGGGGTGTGGTGCCTTCGCCGCCTCTATCCTAGCGCTACGTCGAGGATCATCATGACGAGGAAGCCAGCCATGACGCCGAGGGTGCCGGCGTTGGAGTGTTCGCCGAGGTGCGCTTCGGGTATAAGTTCTTCCACCACCACATACATCATGGCGCCGGCGGAAAACGCCAGCATCCACGGCATATAGGGCGAGATGGCGGCCGCAAACAGCACCACCAGAATGCCGAACACGGGCTCGGCCAACCCCGACAACGTACCCAAGCCAAACGCCTTCGGCGCGCTCATGCCCTCCTGCAGAAGCGGTAGTGCCACGGCGGCACCTTCGGGCACGTTCTGAATGCCAATGCCTATGGCCAGCGCCACGGCCATCCCGAAGAGGGCTGGGTCGCCCGCCCCCTGCGCCGCCATAGCAAACAGCAAACCCACACTCATGCCCTCGGGAATGTTATGCAGCGTCACCGCTGTAAACAAAAGCGTCGGACGGTTCCACTTCGAGGGCAACCCCTCGGGGTCCTTCTCGCCGGGATGCAGGTGCGGCAGCAGTTGGTGCAGCACCATGAGAAACGCCACACCAATAACAAAGCCGCCCGCAGCCGGAATCCACCCCACCTGGCCCGCTTCCTCAGCGCGCTCGATGGCAGGAATAAGCAGCGACCACACCGACGCCGCAATCATGACACCAGCAGCAAAGCCCAAAAAGACGCGCTGCAACACCATGCTGTTGCGCTTACGAAACAAAAACACCGAGGCGGCACCCAGCGTTGTCATGAGGAACGTGAACCCAGTGCCCGCAGCGGCCCACAACAGCGCAGTCTGCATGAGCATCCTCCTTCGATCGCCTGCCCGCCGCCGAAACTCCGGCGCGACACGGCTTGCATCTTGCCCCCAAGGGGCGCGGTTTCTTCGACGGTACAGTGTACTGCTTTCTTGCGCGTCCGGTCAGGTCGTTCGCCCACCGTCACCGGATTGCTCAAACCTGACGCGGCGCTTCAACCCGCAAACGCAATGAAGCCGGGGGAACTCCCCGGCTTCATCGAAAGGAATACCGACAGTGCGCTTGGCATCTTGGCCCACAAGCCCACCGCGTTGCGGTGCCGCAAATCGTCACGAGACTTAACTTGGCGAAGATAGTCTTTTCGTTATCATTGCGTAGGTTTTCAACTGTCGGACAAGCCGGATTATAGGCGCTTTCCCGATGGAACAGAACCCCTTTGCACGTTTTTGTGCAGGCGAGCAATGAAACCGTTACCAGCGTCAACGCACCGTTAAGGCTCATTTTCGCGGCGCTTCACGCGCGCTGGCGAAAGCGATAGCCAGGCGGGTCGGAAAGCGCTACCATCGAGCCAGCAGAAAAATGCGCCGCGGCGGCCACAAGCCGCAGATGACGCCAAGACGAGAGAAGGGGACCTCATGGCACAATCGCTGTACAACGTGTTCTTCAGCCCGACGGGAACAACGCGGGCCGTGGTGGACAAGGTGGCCGATGCCATCGCCGCCGATTTAGACATTTCGAACATTATTGTGAACCTAACGCAGCCCACAAAGCGCCCCGTAGCGGTGGGAGGCGAAGCTGGCAACGTGCTGGTGTTTGGTTTTCCCGTGTACGGCGGGCGCGTGCCGGCCGTGCTGGCGGACAGCATCAAGAAGTTCGATGGCGAAGGGGTATACGCCATCCCCGTGGCCGTGTACGGCAACCGCGACTACGACGACGCGCTCGTGGAAGCCGTCGATCTACTGACCGCGCACGGCTTTAAGGTAGTTGCCGCCGGCGCGTTCATCGGCGAGCACTCCATGGCCCCGCGCGTGGGCGAAGGCCGCCCCGACGCGGCTGACCTGGCCGCCGCCGAGCAGTTCGGCCACGACGTTGCCGCAAAGCTGGCGCAGGAAAACTACGAGCGTCCCCAGGTCAAGGGCAACCGCCCCTACATGGATGCCATGGCGCCGCGCGACGACCGCCCCAAAACCACCGATGCGTGCACGGTGTGCGGCATCTGCGTGAAGCGCTGCCCCATGGGCATCATTGATGCCGAAGACCCGGCCAAGATTGGCGAGGGCTGCCTGCAGTGCAACGCCTGCGTGAAGTCGTGCCCGGTCGATGCCAAGTATTTCGACGACGAGATGTCGCTGAAGATTAAGGCCATGCTGGAGGGCAACTTCATGGCGCGCCGCGAACCGGAGCTGTTCCTGTAAGCGGACACGCCCCGCACACCCGCGACAATACGCGAAAACAAGCGCCCCGCACCGGTTGATCGATGCGGGGCGCTTTTGCGTGGTGAGACATTGCTGCAAGCGCTCATCGAACGCTAGTCGATAATAGCTTCACCAAGCACCGAGTCGAACCGCACCGACGTGCCATCGGCGTAGGCAACGTTCCACATGCGGTAATCCAGGGTTTCGGGAACCTCGCCGCCAACGAGCGCGCAACCCTCGCCCGACTGGTCGTCCTCAGGCTGCGGAGACGTTGCCGCAGTTGAGCGATCAGCGGGCTGCGTGGAAGTACTCACAGCTGAGGCTTCATCGTCGTTCGCCTCACGCTCGCCTCCGGCGCGGCGTACCGCCTCGGGGCTGCCAGGCGTCGCCACCGATGCCACCGGTGCTTCCGCCTCCGCACGCGCAGCGCGTTCCTCCGCATCGACATCGGCCGGGTCGGCTCCCCGACGCAGCGCAGCCTCCGCCTCCGCCAAGGCTTCGTCCAACTCCGCACGCGTCGGCCCATCGCCCTGCGAAGAGCTGCCAGCCCAGGCATTTTCCGCATCTGGATCGGCCGCCGCCCAGCCGCCGGACGCTTCCTCATCAATGCCCGCAGCCTCAGTCACCGCCGCCACCACGTCAGAGGCCGAAGACGAAGAACGCTCCGCACGCCCCACCGCTCGCACTTCTTCCAGCGTCTGCGCGGACGGCGCATCGGCACCACCCTCGCCTGCGCCGCCGCCTGCTCCCTCGCGCTGCGCCTCAATGCTCACGCAGGCCGGGATGCGAATAACCTCAATGGGGTCGGCCCCCAGGGCACCCGCCGCCAACAGCGCGCGGGCGCGCCCCACAAAGCCAGCGGCCGCCGCAGGAATGGCCGAGTCCACCATGCGCACAGCAATTACAGGGCCAGAACCGAAGCGCACCTCTGCCCACGCGAAGGGAATCGGGCGTTCACCATTGGTGCGCCGCGCGTCATTCTCGCGTGCCACCAGGGCCGATGTCTCGGCAAATTCCTCATCTAACCACGTGATAAGCGCGCCTTCCCACAGAGGATCGCGCACATCCTCGTCAACCGCAGACGTTCCCACGTCGAATCGCAGCACGTTTGCGCGCTGCGAGCCCTTCGGTGCACGCACCACCTCGGTGGGCGCCACCGCCGTAAAGCGACGCTCCATCTCGGCGCCGGCGTCATTTTCGTAGCTGCGCTCGTCCAACACGATATTCAGCTTCATTGCGGGATGAATGGTCGCGGGCATAACACGTTCCTTTCAACGAGAGCGGGCACGCTCGACACACCGGAGCCGCCCAACAGACGGCCTGACGGAGGTGCGCGCCCGCATCAGTGTTCGCTATCCCCGGCATTGTCGCGCAGCCGCACACGCGCGCCGGTGCCCTGCGGCGCGCGTTGGCGAACCGTTGCACTCCCATCAACCGGCAGCGAGCCCACCGCCGCCTGCCCCCGTTCCTAAGGCGTCGCGTGTGACGCGTTGTAGTATCATGAATGGCTACAGCAACACAGGTGCCTCGCGGCACCGGCTATGACAGGGAGGGTTCGAGGATGCGGAAGCACCGCGACGTTCAGCGCGACGCCGACGCCGATGCCAAACTTGAAGCGGAGATCGAAGCGCTTGAGAAAAAAGAGGCGGAAGCAGAAAAGACGCTGAAAAAGAAGATCCCCCTGGCGCTGAAAGTGTTCGCCATCCTGTGTATTGTGGCTGGCGTGGCCACTCTTCCCATGATTGCCTTCGTCATTGTGATCTCGGTCATCGCGTTTCGCGAAGGCGGGTTTGCGGGCGATTCGGCGGCATCAATGGTGCTGTCTGGTGCGTTGGTGGGCATCCTGGCCGTGTTGGCAGTGGCCCTCATCATATTTGGCATTCGACTGCTGCGCGACAAACGACGCCATGCGGCGGAAGCGGCTGAAGTGCTTACCGCCCTCATCGTAGCCGCCATCCTGTGCAACATCATGCTGTTTGGCCTGGATGGCAACCTGATATTCTACGCAGCTTTCCTCGTGTTCCTCATTGTGCTTACCAGCTACCTGGATCCCTCGCTGGCCGAAGAGCGCGAGTTACAACGCAAACTGCGCGACATGGAAACGCGCGAGGACGCCGAGGATGGCACGCTCGGGCGCGACAAAACGGGCAAGGGCTACATCACGCTGAACTTCTTCAACCTGTTCTGGATTTTTGTGGTGTGCTGCATATTCGGCCTCATCTTGGAGAGTATTTACCACGTGCTGGTGGTTGACCCTGGGCACTACGAAGATCGCGCTGGCATGCTGTACGGGCCGTTCTCGCCCATCTACGGGTTCGGTGCGGTGCTGCTCACCATGGCGCTCAACCGCTTTCACGACAAGAACGTCATCCTCATCTTCTTTGTGAGCGCAGTGATTGGCGGCGGGTTCGAATACCTGGTCAGCTGGTTTATGCAGTACGCGTTCGGTATTGTGGCCTGGGATTACACGGGCACGTTTTTGTCCATCGACGGACGCACGAATGGCATGTTCATGGCCATGTGGGGCGTGCTGGGCGTGGTGTGGATCAAGCTTCTTCTACCCTGGATGCTGAAACTGGTGAACCTCATCCCGTGGAACTGGCGCTACACCGTAACCACCGTGTGTGCTGTGCTCATGATAGCCGACGGCGCGCTTACGCTTGTGGCACTCGACTGCTGGTACCAGCGCCACGCCGGCAAACAACCGGAAAGCGCCATCGAAATGTTCTGCTCCGAACACTACGACGACCAATTCATGCAAGAACGCTTCCAAAGCATGAGCATAGACCCCAACCGAGCCACCCGCGCCCACTGAGGCGGCGACGTCCGCACTATTTCCGCAACAGAATAAAACTGATGAAGACGAGGAAGCGATTCTTTCTGCAGCGTAGAAAGAATCGCTTCCGTATTGAAGTATTTATTCATGTGCCTTTTCTTAGGCACGCGCAATTCTAATCTTCTATACTATAATATAAATTGAAATTTATTCTTCCTTATAATATGTTAGAAAGAGCACATGGCTAATCCATTCAAACCAGGCGCAGGGAGAAAGCCACCCTACCTTGCAGGTCGTGATGACATCATTCGTTCAATTAAAAATGACATGAAGCAAGTGTATGAAGATGCTGAAGGAATGAGGCCAATCGTCATCTCAGGATTGCGAGGAATGGGCAAAACGGTCCTTTTGCGCGAGTTGGCAGAGACCGCCCACCATCAAGACTGGATCGCCATTGAAGTAGAAGCATCGAAGCACGACTCGCTAGCCAAGAAGCTTGCTCAGGCAACCTATGTTGAGTTAAGAAGAATTCGCAATTCTTCTCGCCCTCTTAGCTCGGCGTTCGAACATGCACTTGCCGTATTACGCTCGTTTCAGTTGAAAATTGACCCCACTGGCTCATACTCCATAGGTATAGATATCAATCCCGCAAAAGGGTTCGCAGACTCCGGAGATCTTTCGCTTGATCTGGTAGATCTATTGAAAGCAGTCGGAGAAGCAGCTCGAGAATCAGGGACCGCCGTCTTCATAAGCGTTGACGAATTTCAAGAAGCGCCGCAGGAAGATCTTGCCGCCCTTAATATAGCACTGCACACCCTTGGTCAAGGAAGCGCCCCCGTCCCGGTGTATTTTGTCGGAGCTGGTCTACCCACACTTCCTGCTGTTCTTGCTGATGCCACCAGCTATGCCGAGCGAATGTTTCGGTTCTATTCTTTAAATCTACTTTCGGAAGAAGCGGTTCGAAAAGCGTATGTCGAGCCCACTGAAAAAAACATGATCAAGTGGGAAAATGAATCTCTTGAAGCCGCCATACAAGCAGCGGGAGGATACCCCTACTTTATCCAGCAATGCGGATTTTGCATCTGCGAGCAAATTGATTTTCCGGGCACCATTACCAAAAGCGAACTTCTTGCGGGAATCGCTTTGGCACAAGATGAAATAGATCGAGGATTATATCGTTCCAGATGGGATAGAGCGACGCCAAAGGGTAAGGAAATGATGCGCGCAATGGCAGAAGACGAAGTTCCTTCAAAGTTGAGCGATGTCGCCGACCGCATGGGGAAAAAGCAGCCCAGCGACCTTTCTGTGCTGAGAGACCGCCTTATCCACGATGGACTCATTTATTCACCTAAACGTGGCTATATAGCTTTTACCGTGCCTGGCATGAATGCATTTATCAAGCGCTGCTCAGACTAGCTGGCAGCAAAGCTTTCTGGAATAGCAGTGGCGCTCGTGGAGGGCACCCATACTATACTTATATCCCGTTTGGGATCATTTCGGCTGCAAGCAACACAATTTTCCCTTTTGGGATAATGTATTCCAAAAGCCGCATTGCGGAAGGCATGAGTGCCAGGGCGCTATGAACCCAGCATAATGCGGATTATTTCGTCGTTGGTGGCGCGCATGCCGTCGCGGCCGAGGCGGGCTATGCTGTCGATGGTGTTTTCGACGCCCTTCTTCACAATGCCGTCGCCGCCATAGAACTGCTGGCCATCGCGGTACATCACGTAGCCCAGGATACCGGCGTTCACCGAGAAGGCAATCTTGCCAGCGCAGGAGGGTTTGGCGCCGTCGCACACCATGCCGGCCACGATGGAAAGGGCGTTCACTACGGCGTGGCACGCGTCTTCGTAGCCGCCGCCGTCCAGATATGCAATGCCCGCACCCGCCGCCGCGCCGGCGCACACGGCGCCACAGAAGGCCGACAGACGGCCGATGCCTGTCTTTTGATGGATGGCCACGAGGTTAGACAACACGAGCGCACGCCGCAGTTGTTCGTCGGATGAACCCAGTTCACGCGCGTATACAATGAGCGGCACGGACACGGTGATGCCCTGGTTGCCGCTGCCGGAGTTAATGACCACGGGCAACTCGCAGCCACTCATGCGCGCGTCGGAGGCCGCGGCGGCGTACGCGCAGGCACGCACCTTCACGTCGCTGCCGTAGGAGCCCAGCATGACGCTGCCGATGTTGGCGCCCCAGTCACCGGCGAGGCCTTCCTCGGCCACGGCCGCGTTGCAGGCAATCTGGTGGTCGAGCAATTCGCGCACGTCATCGAGGTCCACTGTCTGCGCGAAATCCCAGATGCCAGCCATGGACAGCACACTGCGATCCGTCAGGCCCTCGGCGGTTCCTGCGGCCGACGCCAGCGGTGCATCGCGCAGCACGTCCCCATCGCGTTCCTCGTGCACAATGTTGGTGTGGTAGTCGGCAATGCGCACCAGCGCCTCGCGCGCGGTCCCCGGCGCGGCCGCACCCGCGAACACGCGCACCACCACGTCGAAGTCCGCCTCGTCGTCGGTCCGCTCCACCTCAATGGGCGTGCTCTCCGCATACGCCGCGATAGCTTCCACGTCCTTTGGCGACACGTTCGCAATCACCTCGAGCGCCCGGTCGGCACGACCCGCCACAATGCCGGCCGCCGCCGCAGCCTCGATTCCCTTGAGGCCACCCGTATGGGGCACCACCACGCTTTTCGCGTTCTTGATGATACTTCCCGAAGCCGCCACCTCTACGCGCGCGGGCGTGGTGCCCAAAAGCTCGCGCGCCCGCGCCGCCGCCAGCGCGATGGCAATGGGCTCGGTGCACCCCATGGCTGCAATCAGTTCCTCGTTCAGTATGGCAATGTAGGCACCATAGCGCTCGTCGGTCCGCTCCATGTCCTGCCTTCCTCGTTGTTCGCAAACCTCATAATAGCATGCAGGTCTTCAACTAAACCTCCCGACCTGACTTATTGCGACAGGTGGGACCCCCTGGCGTTATAATGGAACGGTTTTGAAGCGCCGCAGCAAGGAGGACCGCTTGAGCAAGCGGATTAGGCTCAGCAAAGGGCTTATCGTTGTCGCCATTTGGGTGCTAGGCGCCGTTATCCTCACGTTCGCTCTCACGCAGATTCGTGATTACGCTGGCATCATCAACGACTCGGGTGTCGTACGCGGCGGCACGCAGCGCGTGGCGAAGATGGCGCTTGCGGGTGAAAGTGCCGACGAGACGGAACAGCGTGTGTCAAATCTGCTTGATAAACTGCAGAAACGCGAGAACGACCGCCTGTATCGCGGACCCGAAACCCTCCGCTTCATGGAAGATTTAGCTGCCGTCGACAACCAGTGGCAACTCATCGAACGCGAAATCGAGCGTGTCAAACGCCACGAAACGTCAACCGACCGGCTGATGGAACTGAGCGAAGAGCATTTTCGCCTGGCCGACCAAATGGTACTCTCAGCCCAGCAGCGCGCCGAGCACGATTTCCTATGGACGGGCATTATGTGCACCGTCCTGTTCTTGTTAGCTTCCACCATCATGGTGTTCATGCGCAACGACCGTATTACCAAACTCAAAAAAGCTTACTTCACCGACACCCTCACAAAACGCCGCAACCTGTTTGCGTTCGAGGAGCAGGCGCAAGAACTGCTTTCTGGCGCACCCAACGGCGCGTATCTTGTTATGTACACCAATATCTCGAACTTCCGGCTTATCAACGAGACATACGGCTATGAGGTAGGAAATCAACTTATTATCACCCTCGCACGCCTGCTTGACGGCGCGTGTCGGCGCGGCGAGATAGCCGCCCATGCAAACGCCGACCATTTCGCGTTACTACTGCGCAATGAACCCGACCGGGCCGAAAAGCTGTGCAACCAGATAGAGAAAAAGCTGCGCAGCGAACCTGACCTACACTTTTCAACTGCGTTGGCCTTTGGCTGTGGCATTTGCGAAGCAGAAAACACTAACGACATCCCCCTGCTTCTGAGCAACGCTATTGCCGTACTAAAAAACGCACCGAGCGGCGTGCGTGTTGCGCGCTACGACCAGGCGTTCAAAAGCGCATTGGAGCTGAGGAGTTGCATCGAGCAGCACGAAGATCAGGCGCTTGCGAACCGTGAGTTTCAGCTGTACCTGCAACCGAAAAACAACCTAGACGACGGGACGCTGGTGGGAGCCGAGGCGCTCGTGCGCTGGGACTCGCCTGAACTGGGCTTTCTCACCCCCGATGCCTTCATTCCTGTATTTGAGAAAAACAGCTTCATCGTGCAGCTAGACTTCTACATGCTGCGGCGCGTGTGCCAAAGCTATCCGCTACTTGGCCCCGATAGGCAACCGCTCGTAGTGTCGGTCAACATGTCACGCGTCACCATTTTACAGGAAGGCTTCGTTCAGCGCGTGCTGCGCATCGTTGACAGCGCCCGCATTCCCCACGAAGTCGTCGAGTTGGAAGTGACCGAAAGCGCGCTCGTTGCGGAAGAGAGCGCGGTCATTGACACACTGAGCGAACTGAAGGCACTCGGGTTCCGCCTGTCTATGGACGATTTTGGGTCGGGGTACTCGTCGCTCAATTTGCTGCGGAAACTTTCCATCGACGTGTTAAAGCTTGACCGGGGCTTTCTATCGGAGAGCGCAGATTCCGCGCGGACGCGCTCCGTGATAAAGAGCGTGGTGGAAATGGCCGACAACCTAAACTTGTCCATCGTGTGCGAAGGCGTGGAAACCGCCGAGCAGGCCGCCATGCTGCACGGGCTGGGCTGCCGCACGGGACAGGGCTACGTGTTCTCGAAGCCCCTGCCAGAAGCCGAATTTCGCGCGCGCTTCCACATGCCCGCCGTGAACGCAAACGCCGCCACTGGCACCGGTGAGGCCACAGCAACCCCCACTCTTTCCGCCACCCCTCGCCCCGCTTCTGCTCCTGCCCCGGAGAAATCTCGCGCAGACCTTTTTCCTGACGACGCAAGCGACGCTCCTTTCGCTGCAAGCGCACACTAATCTGCGGCCTTCCTCTTCTCTGCCGCATCCTCCCTGCCACAAGGTCCTCGCTCATCTGACCGGGTGCTAAGCGTTTTTGACATGCCCCTGCTATTTTTCTGCCCTGTCGCCTTCTTTCACACCCGAGGTATTACAATGGAGGTACCTTGACAGGGTGTGCTACTGGCTCCCCCTGAGCCAACCACTACAACAAGGAGCAGATGAAATGGGCAACGACAAGTCGGACAACGTTTCGGCTCAGCATCATACCTACGTCATCGACCGCACCTATCGCGTCGTGTACATGGACAAAGCCGCGCACCGCGTGTTTCCCGCGGGGCAGGTGGGCCTGCGCTGCTACGAGTCATTCCGCGGGGCAAGCGAGCCGTGCGGCGACTGCCCGTGGCAGCGTGAGGGGAACGACAGCTCCACGCAAACGGTCATTTTCAGCGCAAACCGCAACACGTGGTTCGAAATTACCTGCCTGGAAGTGGACTGGTTCAACGAGGGACCCTGCGTCCTGTTTTCCGGCCGCCCGGTTGAAGACGGCAGCCGCAGCCTGTTCTCCACACTGAGCCAGCCGTCGTCGTATGACGAGCTGTTCGAACTCAACCTGACTGGCGACGCGTACAAAGTGCTGTACACCGAGCCCGACAAGTACGTGATGCCAGCCTTAGAAGGCCAGCTCAGCGTTATGTTTGAAGACGTGTTGGAGCACATGATTCACCCGGAGGACCGCGGACGGTTCCAAGAATTCTGGGAATTCGGCACGCTGCTTGCCCGCATCGAGCGCTCGGGCGGAATCCTGCGTGGCGAATTTCGCAAGCGCCTCATGCGCGGCGGCTGGGGCTGGGCGTCCCAAACGTTGGTGCCCGTGAAGCGTGGCGAAGCTGGCGAGACGGTGGTGATGTGCTTCATCGCCGATATTGATGCCGAGGTGAAGGCACGCAAGGGTGAATTTGAAAGCACGCAGATTCTGCAACTGAAAGAGCATGACCAGCTGACCGGCCTCTATAACGCCGTCACCTTTTACGAGCGCGCCGAGGCGCTGGTGAAACAACATCCCGAAGACCGCTTCGAAGTGGTGTATTTGGACATAGAGCACTTCAAGCTGTACAACGAATGGCACGGACGCGACGCGGGCGACATCATGCTGCGCGCCATCGCCGAGCGATTCGCGTTTGGCGCCGAGTGCTGTGGCGGCGTAGCGGGGTATCTCGGCGGGGACGACTTCGCCATAGTTCTGCCTGCAGGCACGGTGACTGAAGCGGCCGTCGAACATGATTCCCGCAGGCCACCCTTCGATTCTGAGGATACGATAGGCTTCCAGCCCGCTGTCGGTGTGTGCACTATTGAACCCGGCGACTCAGTGGGCACCGCGTGCGACCACGCCATGATAGCCATGGCCTCTGTCAAAGGTATCTACGGCAAGCGCATTGCCTGGTACGAAAATTCCATGACCGAAGAGTTGGAAAGCGAAACAAAAACGCTGCTTGAAGTGCAGCGGGCGCTGGCGAACCGCGAATTTGTGCTGTATTGGCAACCCCAGTGCAGCACGCGCACGGGGCGCATCGTGGGCCTGGAAGCACTCGTGCGCTGGCAACACCCGCGGCGCGGCCTGGTCATGCCCGGCAGCTTCGTGCCCGTGCTTGAGCGCAACGGGTTCATCGCCAGCCTGGACTTATACGTGTGGGACGAGGCGTGCCGCCAGCTGCGCGCATGGATCGACCGCGGCGAGCAGCCGGTGCCCGTGTCGGTGAACATCTCGCGCGCCGATTTGTACGCCATCGATGTGGTGTCCACCTTTGAGGAACTACTGCAGCGCTACGGGCTGGACCACCATCTGCTGGAACTGGAAATTACGGAGAGCGCCTACGCCGAAGACGAGCGCATGACCACCACCGTGGAGCGCCTCAAAGAGCACGGCTTCACCATTTTGATGGACGACTTCGGCAGCGGCTACTCGTCGCTCAACATGCTGAAGGACGTCAACGTTGACATCCTGAAGATTGACATGGGCTTTCTCAACCGCGCAAACGAATCGAAGCGCAGCGAAAGCATTCTGGAAGCCGTCGTATCCATGGCGCGCCTCATGGATTTGCGCATTATCGCCGAGGGCACCGAGACGAAAGAGCAGGTGGACTTCCTGCAAAGCATCGGCTGCGACTACGCGCAGGGCTACTACTTCTACCGGCCGATGAGCACCGAAACGCTTGAGGCCCTGCTTACTCAGGAAGGCGTCGTTGACCTGCGTGGTGTGCTGAGCCCCACGATGGAGCTCATCGACATGAAAACGCTGCTGCGCGACGACGTGACCAGCCGAGCCATCATTGACAGCTTGGTGGGAGGCGTTGCGGTGTACGCCGTTTACCCCGACCGCTTCGAATTGTTGCAGGTGAACAACGCGTACTACCGCGTCACGGGCTGCAACGCCGTGGATTTGTGCGAGCGGCAAAAACTCATTTCTCGTCAGGTGCACCCCGATGACCTGCCGATTGTCATTGACATGTTCAACCAGGCAGAGCGTCACCCCGTCACGGGGGCCGAGGGCACGTTTCGCCGCTATCGCCTGAGTGGCGAACTTATGTGGATGCACATGAAGGCGTTCTTCCTGCGCCACGAACAGGACCGCTCCCTTTTCTTCTGCTCACTAAGCGACGTGACAGAGCAAGGGCACCACAGAGACGAAGATGCCCACGGGAGCATGGACGGGCAGTAGAACACCTGCGTGCAGCGATTGGCACACCGTCGCGCGGAGTTGGCAGGCAAAGGGAGGACCCCTTGCCCGACGCTACAGCCCCAGACCCACGGTCATGTGCATCAGGTAGAACGCGAATCGCATGACGAAGATGCCCGCCAGCGCCAGCACGCACGCAACAACCGCACGCTGCACGCTCAGGCGGCGTGCGCCCGCCGCCTCACCCGTGGGCGCACGCCCGAAGAGCGCTTGCGCATCCAGCGCCACACCGCCCAGCGCCAGCACGCCGAACGCGGCAATCATCAGGCCATAGTACGGCACGAGGTCAGCCGCCGTGAGGTAGGCGTTCTCGATGTTCGGCAAGTCGGCGCTCTGGAGGCCGAACGACACGAGGTTCGCCACCAGGGCCACCCCGGCCAGCACCACCAGCGCGCGCCCGAACGATCCCTCGGCCGGCTGATAGCGCGCCGCGCTCAGGCCCACGAGCGCCAGCAGCGGGCCACCCACCAGCGCATTCAGCCACAAGTTCAGCGGCACATACACCGTGTACCACGAGATGATGGTGTCAGCCGCGTAGGCAAACGCCACCGCCGTGATGAATACCACGCCCGCCACCAGGGCAAGCGCCATCCACACGCGCATGAGGCCCACACGCGGCCGCTCCGAAAACGAGTAGAGCCAGTACACGCCCGCCAGCGCCAAGAACACTACGGCGCAAAACACCTCGGTGGAAAGCGGGCTGCGCCCCACGCCCAGAAACACGTAGAGGGCGTTGGCCGGGTTGCCGAGGTGCGTGGCCGAAGCCACCAGCCCCACCATGGACGTGACCAGGGGAATGCTGAGGAAGCGCTGGATGCGTTGGCGCACGTCGGCATTAAGCCCGCCGCGCACAAGCGGCAGGCCCATGAGGATGAACGCCATCACGCCCGACGGCGCCAGCGTCGTGAACAGCACCAGGGTAATTTCACCAAGCGCGTTGTTCAACCCCGTAATCACAGCCAACTCCTAGCGGTAGTACCTCGGGTAGCTCACCTCAAGTGCAAGGGCGCTTTGGATACCCTCCAGGCTGGCCTTCGCTAGTTGCGCGAGGCCCTGGTAGAACGGCTGCTCGGCCGCCGCGGCCAGCTGCTCAAGGAAGTGCGACGACCACGTGAGCACATGCAGGCGCAGAAAGTCGTCCAGCACCTCGGGACGGTTGCGGGCAATCCAGGCCATCAGCACCAGCAGAAGTCCGATATGATCCTCGGGTGTTTTGTCGTCGTCAAGTCGTTGAATGCCCTGTTCACGCATCCACGCGCGCAACGCCAGCGTGCTCTCGCCAAACACGACGCACTCCCGGTCGGTGTACACCGAACCCCACGGCGGCGCCGGCTTCGCAGCCGGGCCAATGAACAGACGGCGGTATTCCCACACGAGGTCGTCATCCATCGTGCCTTTCGCCAGGCCTTCCTTCATGAGGCCCAGGTCGCGCTGCGCCTCGTCCGTATCGACGAACGGCCACTCGCCCGCCGCCGCGTCCGCGTCGAGCGCGGCCAGCGCCTCAAAGGCCGCTCCCGCGTCGCCCTTCACCGGGTCCTGCAAGAAGAACGGCCCCAGCGTCTCACCCACAAAAGCAATGCTTTCCAGCACGGCTTCCTTATTCTCATCCATGTCCCACTCCTCTCAAAAAGCAAGCAAGGTGCGCCCATTGTAGCGCACCTTGCTTCGATCAGCGTATGTCGTCAGCCAACGGTTGCGGCATCCTCAGAAAGCCTTAGAAACTGAGGCCCACCGACAGCTGCACCGCGTAAAACACCAGGCGAGCGAGGAAGATACCCACCACGGCCAGCACGGTGCCCACGCCGGCCAGCGCCACCGGGCTCTTGCCCATGAGCGCCACGATGTTCGCCACCGCTGCCGCCAGAAGGCAGATCACGGCCGCCACCAGGTAGGTCATAGCCGCAGCCACCAAGTCGGCGCCAGACACGAGCGGGTTCACCATATCATTCACGCCCATAACCTGAGCGCAGAAGCCCGCGACCGCCAGCAGCGCGCCCACGACAACCACCACGAGCGCGGCCATCTTGAACGAGCCCTTCAGCGCGTCGGTGAGCGAGCCGGCCAGACCCAGCACCAACGTACCCAGCGGCAAGCCACCCACCAGGGCAAAGCCCAGCATCTGCACGATAACCAGCGGGCTGTTCCACGAGGCGATAGTCTCCATCATATACGCCATGCCGGTAAAGCAGGCGAACACGATGGCGGCCAGGGCCACCACGGCGGCGAAGCCCTTGCGTGCGCCACCCTGCAGCTTGCCGGCCAGCGCCACGATGACGTACACCACAGCCAGCACCACGAAGAGGGAGCCCACCAGAATCTCGTTCGACAGCGGCGAGGAACTAATGCCCGCGAACACACCCACCGCATGCATGGGCGATGCCAGGTGGAAGAACGAGGCGGCGAAGCCCACAAGCACCACCACGAGCGGAATAAGCGTCATCTGGTCAATCTTCTTCAGCTGCTCATCCGTGAACTTCGTGGTGAAGAAGGCCAGGGCAAGCGCGATGAACGCGCCGGCACCCATCGGAGCCAGGGTCGTGAACAGCGCCAGAGGCAGTTCAGCGAATGCGGCCTCCATGCTACATCACCTCCAGGGGATTAACGACCTTGCCATCAGCGCTACCCGCCGGCTTGGCATCCGCGGAGGGCTTGATGTAGAGGTTCGGGTTCGTGTACGTCGGTTCGGGCAGAGGCGCAATGTTACCGCGCTCGCCCATCTTGGCCATTTCCTCAACCGTGCCGAAGTCAAGCGCACGGGCGGGGCAAGCCTCCACACACACCGGCTTCTCGCCAGCGGCCACGCGCTCGGCACAGCCGTCGCACTTCACCGAGTGGCCCTTTTCGCGGTCCACCTTCGGCGCGTTGTACGGACAGGCCATGTGGCAGTAACCGCAGCCCACACACTTATCGGCATCCACCATCACAAGGCCCGTCTCATCATCCTTGTGCATAGCACCGGTCGGGCACACCTTCGTGCAAGCCGGGTCGTCGCAGTGGTTGCACGACAGGGACAGCGGGTAGCTTCCACACGTGCTTACAATGCAGCCGTTCGCGTCCTTCGTCGTTTCACCGTAGGTCACTTCGTACACCTTGCGGTACGCCGTTCCCACTTTCAAATCTTTATAGTCTTTGCAGGCCATCTCGCAGGTTTTGCAACCGGTGCAGCGAGTGCCGTCGAAAGAAAATGCATAGTGCGTCATAACGTAACCCCTTCCTTTCCTCGCCGCCGCTAGGCCTTCGCAACTTCGCAGATGTTCGTGTGCTGCGGGTTGCCCTTCGACAGGGGCGAAGGACGCTGGGTGGTCAGCGTGTTAATACTACCGCCCTGGTCAACGCCGTTCGCGTCCGCTTCAAACCAAGCGCCCTGCGACACGGCCACCGTACCCGGAACCACGCGAGGCGTCACCTTAGCCCACAGCTCAATCTCGCCGAACTCGTTCTTCACGCGCACACGGTCGCCCTGAGCGATGCCGCGCTGCTCCGCGTCAGCCGGGTTGATCCAGGCCTCCTGCGGGTTGACTTCCTTAAGCTCGGGCATGAAGCCCCACGACGAGTGGATGCGACCGCGATAGTGGAAGCCTGCCAGGACGAGCGGATACTCGTCGGTCGTGGTTTCAACGCCGTACCATTCGGGCAGATACACCGGAATAGGAGGCATGGTGTCCATACCGGGCAGCGTGTCGTCGGCCTCAAGTTCCCAGCCTTCGGTGAACTCAAGTAGCTTCTCGGAGAAGATTTCAATCTTGCCGGACGGCGTGGTCAGCTTGTTGGCCACCGGGTCGTCGCGGAACTTCTTCATGGACACAACCGGGTCGTGCTCTTCGATATAGACGCCCATTTCCACAGCCTCTTCCCAGGTGGGAAGCTTCGGGCTCTTCTCGCGAGACTTCTCGTACTGCTCTTTAATGCGCTCTTCCTCGGTCTTGCCCTCGGTGAACTTGTCGGCCACGCCGAAGCGCTCGGCCATCATCGTGGCCATCTCGTAGGCCGTCTTGCGCTCGAACTTGGGCGTGGTGCACGCCGTGCCCGTAATCATGTAGCCCACATCGGAGCCCGTGGAAATCTGCGAGGTCTGCTCGAAGCGGAACAGGTCGGGCAGCACTACGTCGGAGTACATCATGGAGTCGCACATCACCGTGTCAATACCCAGAATGAACTCGCACTTCGTGTCGTCAGCCAGAATCTCGTGCGCCTTGTTGATCTGCGAGTGCTGGTTCGTCAGGCAGTTGCCAGCGTAGTTGATCATGTACTTGATGTTCGTCTTCAGCTTGTCAGCATTCTTCACACCCGCGTTCTTCGAAGTCATCTCGGTGCCGTGGTCGATGGCATCGGTGAACAGGAAGCACGGAATAGACGTCTTCACGGGGTTCGTACCGGCCGCCATCGACGTGCTGGTGGGGCTGGTGCGGTCTTCACGCGTGCCGTTGTTCGTGCCGGGCAGACCAATCTGACCAACGAGGCAAGGAAGCGTCATGATAGCCCACGCCGTCCACTCGCCGTTGCTGCGGCGCTGCGGGCCCCAACCCTGATTCACATAGAGCGGCTTCGTCGTACCAATTTCCTCGGCCAGGCTTTCGATGCGCTCAGCAGGGATGCCGGTGATCTTCGCGGCCCACTCAGGCGTCTTTTCCACCATGTCGTAGCCCGTGCCCATGATGTAGTCGTAGTAGGACATGTGCTTGCCCTTGTACGCCTCGGGCATGGTTTCCTCGTCGTAGCCCTGGCAATACGTGTGCAGGAAGTCCAGGTCAACCATATCGTTCTTAATCAGGTAATGCGCGATGCCCGCCACCAGTGCGGCATCGGTGCCCGGGTTGATGGGCAGCCACTGATCGGAGTGACCCATGATGGAGTCGTTCATGCGGTAGTCAATCATGTAAATTTTCGCACCCGTGCGCTCACGCAGATGCACCCAGTCATAGTGCGTGGTCAAGCCACCCTGGCGCGTTTCGGTGGGGCTGGAGCCGAAGATGAGCACCAGCTTGGCGTCCTCAGCCGTCTTGAACGAGCTGCCACCGTTGCCCTTCGAACCATACATATAGGGCGTGATGCAGGAGATCTGCGCGGTGGAGTAGCTGTTATAGAAGTTCAGATAACCGCCGATCAAGTTCAGGAAACGGTTGAACGGGCGCGAGGTCGTAGCCGACACGCCAGTGGCGTAAGGCACGTACACGGCTTCGTTGCCGTACTTTTCGATAACTTCCTTCAGCTTGTCGGCCGCGATGTCGATGGCCTCGTCCCAGCTGATCTGCTCGTATTTACCCTCACCACGCTTGGTGCCTTCCACTCGCTTCATGGGGTAGTTGATACGATCTGGGCTGGCAAGCCAACGGCGATAGCTACGGCCACGCAGGCACGCGCGGGGCTGGGGATCGTCGAAGCCCGCATCCTTGCTGGTATAGGTATCCACCCACACCACTTCGTCATCCTGCACATGGAACTTCAGGCTGCACCTACCCGGGCAGTTGATGGCGCAGTGGCCCCAGGTGATGGTTTCCTCGGTTGCGGCGTGCGCTGCGGGCACGCCTGCGCCGAAGAGTGAATCGGTCGCGGCGACGGTTCCGCCGACGGCAGCCAGCGCACCGAGCGCGCCTGTCGTCTTCACAAACGTGCGGCGGCTCAAACTCGGCATAGTGTCTGACATACTCTCTCCCCCTTCTAAGCTTCCTCGATTCGCCCGGCGGCTCCCGCGTCGGGCGTTGTGTCGCGTGTCGGTCGATCGACGAACACGCGACGGTTATGCAACGCGGCACACAATACACGTGCGGGTGAATCGCTTGTCACATAAAATGTGGTAATTTTTCGTTTGCGCAGGTCAATTAGCAGTATGTGACATGGTTTCGGGTGACATCAGCGCGCGGTTGCACCGCTTAGGCTATACTGCACAGCGCATCGTAAATGAGAGAACAGAGGGGCATTGCAGCTGTCCGCCGTTATCAGCATACTGAAGCCGAACGTGACATCGCTGGGCTACGCGCTGTTTTTGGCCATTAACGCGGCAGGCGTGTGGGGCGGCGTGTTCCCGTTTTTGCCCATGGGATTCCAAACGCCCGAGATTGTGTTTTGGTTCTTTTTGGCACAATCGCTCGTGTTCTCGGTGAGCTACTTCGCAAGCGCGTTCGGCGTGTATTTCTTCCCCGGGCCCACGCGCCGCTTCATGGTAATGCTGGCGTCCGCGCCCTACTTTTTGGGATGGTGCTGCCTCATTGCAGCTATCTACGTGGACGCATTGGCACTGCCTTTGGTAGTAGCGGGCGGCGGACTTCTGGGGCTGGGGTCGGCGGGCTTCTATATGTTGTGGCAGCGGCTGTTCGCCAGCTTGGATTCCGACCGCGGCAACCGCGACCTCATTGTGGGCACGGCCTACGCCGCAGTGATGTATTTCGCGCTGTACCTTATTCCCGAGGCCGTGACGGCGTATTTGATTCCGCTGGTGTTTCTGCCGCTGTTCGGTCTGGCCATTGTGCTGAAGGGACGCGAAATTGACCGCGACCAACCCATGTTCCAGGACGTGCCGCGCGACCACCCGCAGGTGTATCGGCGCGTTCTGCGCGACTACTGGCGCAGCGCGTTTTGCGTGGGCGCGCTGGGGTTCTGCACCGGTATTATGCGCTCGCTAGCCATTGCCGAGCCGCAGGTGGGCGCGCTGGTGAACGCGCTTTCCATGGCGGGCTCGCTGGTGGCGGCTGTGGCGGTGCTGGTATTGTGGCAGTTCAAGAACCTGCGGCTGAACGTGGTGGGTGCGTACCGCGTGGTGTTCCCGTTTGTGATTACGTCGTTTCTACTGTTGCCGTTTTTGGCGACGAACTACGCGCAGTGGCTCGCGGCCATTCTGTATGCGGTGTACAGCGTGGCCATTATGCTGATGATGATTCAATGCGCGCAGGCCTCGCGCGACCGCGGCATCAACCCGGTGTTTGTGTACGGGTTCTTCGGGGCCATCGTGTACACGCTGCATGACGTGGGCTTTATCGGCGGCTCGTTCGCCGAGCAGATTATGATTACGGGCATTGAGCCCTTGGCTGTGGTTGCGTTGGCGGCCGTGTATCTGTTAGGACTCATGTACTTTGTGGGGCAAGGAGGCTTCCGTAAGATATTTGAACGCAACGACGCGGAGAACATTGAGTTGGTGGCCCTGCGCCCGCTGGGGAAGAGCGGGAAGAACGCTGGGAGCGCGAGCGGGGGCGCGGGGGCGAGCCGGGGCGCGCTGGCGGGCACTGGCGCGAGTGCGAGCGGGACTGCATCGGCGGCCGAAGCTGCGATCTCCGATGCGCGGCCGCCTTTCGACGAAGCACAAGCAGGTGCCTCACTGGCAAGCAAAGCCGCCGCCCGCACCCAACGGCGCCACGACAGTGGCTTCATCTACCAGGACCGCATCTCCAAGCAGGCCGAACTGCTGCGCCAACACTATCGCTTAAGCGCCCGCGAGACCGAGGTCATGGAACTCATCGCCCGCGGCAACACGGTAGCCCGCATAGCCGAGGACCTCGTGGTGTCCGAAAACACCATCCGAACCCACTCCAAACGCATCTACGCCAAACTAGACATCCACAAAAAACAAGACCTCCTCGACCTCATAGACTCCTTCAACCCCAACGACCTGGAGGACTAGCCCCACCCTGTCGCCCCTCCGCGACACACGTCTCTCACGCTCAACTGTCGAAATGTCTCTTTTTGAAATAATTCCTACGGAGTGCAACCTTTTGGGGTGAGGGGGCGTTTATCCGGGCAGAGTTACTTTTTCTAGGAGGGCTGGTATGGACGAGAAGGAGTTCTTTGTTCGGTATACCTCGTTGGTGCGTGAGGTATGCGCCCCGGAGCGGTTGAAGCGGGAGACGTGGGAGCGGCTCGTACGTGAACATGGCGGGGCGGCAGTGCCGTCAGATCACCATTCCCAGGAGGAAGCGCCTCGTGAGTCGATTGGTGCATAGCGAATTTACGGTCAGCGTCGAGGACGCCATCGACGAGTGGGGCGATGCCGTGTTGCGGCTCGCGCGCCGCCGCATGGGCAACCAGGCCGATGCCGAGGATGTGTTCCAAACGGTGTTTTTGCGCTTGCACCAAAACGCCAGCGTCATAAACGACGCGACGCATCTGAAGTCGTGGCTTTTGCGCGTCACCGTCAATTGCTGCAACGACCTGCATCGGAAGAACAATCGCGATACCAGCGTGCCACTGGAAGACCACGACGCGCCCTCGGAGCCGGAAGAGGATCTATCGCTTGCCGAGCAGCGTTTTGCACCACGCCGTGGACGAGCTGCCCGAGGGCCAGCGCACGGCCGTCCATCTGCACTACTTCGAAGGGTATTCCACCAAAGAGATAGCCGCCATTGCGGGCGAGAGCCCCGCAACCGTTCGATCACACCTGTTCAGGGCTCGCAAGGCGCTGAAGAAGGCACTGGAAGGAGCCGACGATGAGCAAGCATGACATCCGCGCGGCCTACGCACGAATAGAAGAGCGCGTGAGCGTTTCGGAGAATTTGAAGCGCCGGACGTTGGAAGCCATAGCAGCAGATGAAGCCGCTCAGCGCGCAGGCACGCAGGCCGCCGCGGGTGGGACGCGTGAGACGGATGAGACAACCGCCCGGCGCGTTGCGCGCCCCGCCGCACGCGAACGCCGCGCCCCACAGCGCCGATCAGGCGGAACAGCCGTCTTGGGAAGGCCCCTCATCGCAGCGGCGGCGTGCCTTGCACTGGTCGTAGGCGTGGGAGCCCTCGCTGCAACGGGATCGTTCGAGCGCCTGGCCGCTTCGTTTACTGGCAACTACTTTGAACTGGCATACGCCGACGAGGGCGAGCTTTCCAACGGCGGCATGGCCGTGGGCATCAACAACTTCTTCCCCACCCGGACAAGCGCAGGCTACCGGTATGACCCGGAAACCAAAAGTGCCGACACCAGCGTGGCAGTGGCCAGCCGCACGTATAACCTGAACCTGACCTGCACTGGTGGTAATATTCGCTCGATTACGTACACGGCGGAAGGCCCCGACGCGACGTTCGGTAGCTGGACCGTACCCGACGCGGACGCAGCAACCATTGAGGTTGAAAATGGCCACACGTTCACGGTGGACTACACCCGCCAGAACCCCGAGCGCCTCGTGCGGGAACTCAATCTGAACTACGTGCTGGATGCCTCCTCCAAGCAGGAGTTCGACCGCTTGTATGAGGAAGCCCATGGAGAAGTTGCCGCCGATAACAGCGACATCGAAGCCATCCTCGCCCGCTGCGATGCCGAGCGCCTTGCGCGCACCACGCTAACGCTGACCGCCACCTTCCATGACGGCTCCACGCAAACGAAAACGTACCGCATAGAACCCGCCGCCGACTACACGCAGACCTGCCTCGCGTACCACGAGGCGAAACAAGCTGCTGGTGAAAACGGCCCGATTGAAGCGCCCGCGCTGATCACACTCGTAGAGCGGTAGAACGGAGCACCCATGAACGCACTCAAATCGCACTTCCAACGCACATTTTCCCCCCGAATGTTCGCGCTCGGGTTCGCAGCGCTCGCCGCCTGCGTCGCGCTCACCTCATGCGAAGCGCCAGGCGGCCCACTTCCGCCGGAGAACCGCGAGCCCTTCGAAGTGTCCGCCCCGGTCATCGACAACGCGTCCCTTTACGGCGAAGGCGAAAGTATCCCGATGCCCGCCAACGTGCCTGGCCGAACCGGTCAGTTCACCAACGAAGAGGTCAATCTGTTCTACCCGCAGCTTCGACGCACCGCGCAGTTGCCCGAGGGCGTGGCGGCGGCCGACTTCGCGCCCACCGTGCTCGAAGAAGCCTCGCGCTCCTCCCTGCAAGAGCGGTTCGGGTTCGCACCCGATGCCGACGGCAACCTGCCGACGGGGTGCTCTTATGTGCAGGTTACCGCAAAGGTGCAAAACACGGTTGATGCCGAAGCGGTGTTCGACACGGCACAAGGGTCGTTTGCCCTGCTCAACGAAGACGGAACGTACACCTCCGTCGGCACCGATGACCCCCTGTGGCAAAGTGCGCGCGACAGTACCAGCCCCAAGCAGTACTTCCAGGTCCATCTCGTACCGCACGAAGAGCGGGAAGTTTCCACCCTCTACCTGGTGCCCGACGAGGCGCTTGACGACCCGCGTCTGGTCTTCATCGCGAATCCGGGGCTCAGCGGCGGAGAGGGTATCGCGGGCGTGAAGGCGTTCGCTATTGCCTCTCAGCTGCAGAAGTAGCCAGAAAGGGTCCTCATGTACCTCACGATTGAAAACCTCTCCAAAACTATCAAGGGCGCCCTGGTGCTCCAGGACATCAATCTGTCGCTCGACCGCGGGAAGGTGTATGGCTTGCGCGGCAAAAATGGCTCGGGCAAAACCATGCTCATGCGCGCCATCGCGGGCCTCATCCGCCCAACCGCGGGATACGTGCGGGTAAATGGCCAGGTCATTGGTACCGACGTGTCCTTTCCGCCCAGCATTGGGCTTCTGCTGGAGAACCCGGCGTTCATCGGGTCATATACCGGGTTCAAAAACCTCCAGGTGTTGGCCGGCATTCAAGCGCGCATCGACGACGAAAAGATTCGCGCGACACTGGAAGCGGTGGGGCTGGACCCCCACGACCGACGGCCGTATCGCAAGTACTCGCTCGGCATGAAGCAGCGCCTCGGCGTGGCATGCGCCGTTATGGAAGACCCCGACCTGGTGCTTTTGGATGAACCCACAAACGCACTTGACCCCGCAGGCGTGGCTCAGGTGCGCACGCTCGTGAGCGCCTGCAAACAGCGCGGGGCATTGGTGCTGGTGGCATGTCACGATGCCGATGAGCTGGACCTTCTGGCTGATGAGGTGTTTACCATGGCCGAAGGGCGCATCGTAAATTCAGCGACGGGCAGCACGCGATGAAGCGGAAGACAGCCTTGACCCTGGGCGCAACCGTGGCGTTGGCAGTGTGCGCCGCGTTCTTCGTTCTGCGGGTAGCCCAGGTGAATGCAGCCACCCCCGCTCCCGAGGTACATCGATTCGCGCTGGGCGAGGAAGCTACCTACAGCGGCAACGACTCGTCGGGCGGCACCGTGAACCCGGGAGACATAACGGTGACGGCCGAGCACGCCGCGCTGCTGAACCGCGAAGAGCTGGCGAAGTTGCCAGGGATTCCCGCCGGCTACGTCGACGACCTCATGGCCTCCACAAGCGCGAACGATATGCGCGCTCTCGTGGTAGAAGTGACGCTGCGCAATACTACCAGCGAGCCACGGGAGGCGCACGTTCAAGGCTTCAAGGCCCGGTCGGGTGCCTGGTCAAACGGCCTGTTCGCCGAGATCTACTTCATGCTAAACGACGGCTTGTCCACGCGCGTGCCGCTGGAGCCAGGCGGCACGGAGAAGGCAACGCTCATTTCCCTTCTGTACGACAACCAATCGAACAGCACCGACGCATGGCAACACGTAGACGAGCGCACCTTCGACCTCGTGCTGACGGTGTACCCACAACAGTACGTGATCAACCTCGGCCAACCCGGCTTGAATAGCGCGCCCAGCCTGGGGGAGGAAGCGTGAACACCTCGTTACGCATGATGAAAACGGAATGCCGTCGCGCGTTTGGTAGCCGACTGTTTGCCGCCGCCCTGGTCGCCGGGCTGGCGCTTGCCCTCGCGCACCTCGTCACGATTGCGGTGCCCTACGGCACGGGTGACGTCTGGGAAGTATGGCGCGGCGGCGCGAAGGGAGCCTACCCTTTCTCGGTGTACAACACCTGGATGGGCGGCGAGAATTCCTCAGCATTCACCACGCTGTACTACTTCCTACTGCCGCTTCTGGCGTGCGTGCCCTTTGCGGACAGTGGATATACCGACCTCAAATCGGGCTATGCCGCGCAGATGATCAGCCGAGCGGGGCGCAGTGCCTATTGCGCTGCGAAAGTGCTGGCCGTGGCTTTGTCTGCGGGCACCGTGGTGCTGGTGCCACTCGTGGTGAATTTCCTGGGTACGCTTTTGTTTGTACCGCTCCTACCTCCCGAAGCGGCGGCGGGAACCTTTTTTGTGGGCCCTTCAGCCGCGTTCGCCGATGTGTTCTATGGGGCACCGCTTGTTTACTGCGGGCTGTTCGCCCTGCTGACGTTTTGTGTGGCGGGAATTATTGCGTGTCTTTGCGTGGCGCTCGCGCCAGTCATGCCCAACCGGTTCCTGGTGCTGGTGACGCCGTTTCTGCTGTGTACGGCGGCCTCATTCGTACTGGCAGGTTCAGGCCTTGCAGGGTACGCGCCCACGGAAGTGCTCATGCCCGCACCGCGCTTCGACGTCCAGCCAGCGGTGGTGGCAGTGGCGTATGGCCTGATAGCAGGTGCGGAAGCTGTCGCCATCGCGCGCCACGCGCGCACGTTTGAGGCGCTGTGACGGAAGTGAAAGCCACCATGAGAACCGAAGGAACTCTGCGCGCCGCGCGTCGCCCAAAACGCTTTGGAAAGCTGGCAGTATTCGGCTCACTCGTGCGTCACGACCTGGTGGCCGGCAGCGTGCCGGATAGAATTCTGTATGGTGTTGCCCTCATGTGCTTTGTGGTGGTGTGCGCCCTCTTCCTCAGCGGGTTCGAAAACGCACAGCGAATGGTTGAGGCGGGCATGGCGACCTCGGCTGCGCCACCCGTTGCCACACCCGCAGAAGCTTGTGCACTTCCCGAACACTTTTCGCTGTTTGATGTGCTGGTGTTTGCCTCCGCCGGTGCACCTCCCCATGATGCCACCAGCGGTCTGCCCTACTCACCGCCCTTCACCTGGCTAGTCATGCAGGCGCTCATTGCGGCCCTCGTGGGACACTACCCCGCTAACGACCTGATCACGCGTGGCCCTCAGGTGCTTACGCGCGTCGGCGGCACCGGCACGTGGTGGCTCGCAAAATGCACTTGGATTGCAGCCACCGTGGCGGCATTCTACCTGCTAGGCCTTGCCGTGTTCATCGTGTTTGCCGCAGCACAGGGAAACGTGAGCGGGCCTGCGTCCAGCATGCTGTCGGCACTACTCAACGGCTTTAGTCTTGAAGCGGCAAGCGGAATGTCAAACGGCAGTGCACTCGCAGCGGCGCTTGTGGCCGCGCTGGTGCTCTCAATTGCGCTCTCGCTCGCGCAAGTTACTTTATCCCTGATCGTAGGCCCTCTCGCAAGCTTCGTGGCGCTTATGGCCTTCGACGTGGCATCCGCCTATTTCGCCTTCCCGGCACTTTTCGCAAGCAGCGCCATACTCTGCCGCAGCAGCCTCGCAACAATAGGAGGCACAAGCCCATCAGTCGTCTTTGCGATCAGCGCCCTTATTGCCGTCGTGTCCCTCATCGCAGGAGCCCTCATCCTGCGACGTCGCGACCTTCTCACGCGGAAGGAAAGTCGATGACCTCGACACCACACGCAACTCGACCCATACCCACAGCGCG
Organism: Candidatus Gordonibacter avicola; assembly: GCA_019113915.1. GTDB lineage: Bacteria > Actinomycetota > Coriobacteriia > Coriobacteriales > Eggerthellaceae > Gordonibacter > Gordonibacter faecis. The sequence goes on along the minus strand of DXGM01000022.1, from coordinate 55,112 downwards.
CCTCCTCGTAGGCAGCGCACGACGAACCGCCTCGTTCGCCCGAGACCATCTGCTCGCGCTGGTGCTCTGCATAGCGCTACTCGTTGCCGCTGCATTCATCACACAGCGCCTCCAGGCGAGCTACCTTCAGCACAACGGCTTCAATCCCACCTTTGCCGACAGCCTCATCTGGCTGCTGGGGCCTGCGAACGCAACACCGTTTCCGCTTTTGTGGTGCGTCTGCCCCGTCGTGGCCATGACCTGGCTGTTATTCATGGAACGCGGGCGCGACGAGGCAAACTGGGCGGTGCGCCACGGCAGTTTCCGCAGGTTGTGGGCCACACGCCTAGTTGAGACCACGCTGGTATCGCTCACATTTGGGTTCATAGCTTTTGCAGCAGCCACCGCAGCGTCACTCATCGGCACCGCGGCGGGCAGCACACCCCTCGTGAACTTCGACGACCCCCACAGCCTCTTCGCCGCCTTCTGCGATGGCACCACCACACGTCCGCCTTCCCTCGCAACGCTGCTCGCCACCGCGCTCTGCCTTAGCCTACTTGCGCCGTGCGTCCTCATTACGCTCCATGCACTCCTGCGCTGGATTCTCCCCGGCGAAGTTCTGGCCTTTCTACTGATCACCGCCGCAGGACTCACCGCGGTGCACAGCCCGCTCGCCTTCGCCCTTGATGCCGCCCGCGCACTGGGCACTAACCTGACGCTCACCAACCCTCTCGCACTGCTCTACGAAACCAGCAGCATCGCCCACGCCACCTGGCTCCCCGGCGCCACACACCACCTCTGGCTCATGCCCGCCGTCTGGCTCGCCGCCGCCACCCTCGGCCTCGCCACAGCCCACCGCAAAGAACTTCCCCCAAAGAAAAACTAGCAAAACGCTGCACTGAGGTTATCCGTAGGGCAAGGGCTCTGCCCTTGCCGCGAACAACGTTTGACCTGGAAGTTTACCAAGGTAGAACGGCAAGGGTAGAACCCTTGCCCTACGAAATACCTGCAAAGGGAACTGTTGTTTCAACCTCTTATCAGTTCTCGGCGTCGATCTTTTTGCGTTCTATGGTGCCCCAGTGGCGTTCTTTCTTGCGGTAGCCCACTAAGGCCATCATGCGGGTGGTGGCCAGGATGAAGCGCAGGATCGTTACCTCGAAGATGGACAGCAGCAGCGCGCGCACCACGTCGCCGGCTGACAGTTTCAGGTCACGCGTCTGCACGCGCGAGAAGAATGCGGTCAGCGACATCACGGCCCCGAACACCGCGTAAATGCCAAAGAACATAATCATGAACGGCACGTTAATGAAATTGAAGGCAAACGCAAGAGCCACCGTTGCCAGTCCAAACAACTCAATCATGGGCGACAGCAACTCGTATATCAAAAAGTACGTGTACGAGAAGAAACTCACCAACCCAAAGCGCAAGTTCGCAAAAATGCGCCAATGCTTCGTCATGCTTTCGAACAGGCCCGTGTGCCAACGGCGCCGCTGCTTCACCAAGTCGCGCAGCGTTTCGGGCGCCTGGCTCCAGCAGATGGCGTCGGGCGCGTACTTAATAAGGTAGTCGATGTCGTTCGTGCGACAAAACACGTGCAGCTTGGTGACCAGCTCCATATCCTCGCCCACCGTATCCAAATCGTAGCCGCCGCACGCCACCACGAAGTCTTTGCGGAACAGACCAAACGCACCCGAAATAATCAGGTTGCCGTTGAACTGGTCGAACAGAATACGCGCTGACAAAAACGAGCGATCGTACTCCAGCACCTGCATGGCGGGAATAATCTTCTTCGGCAGTGAGTAATGCGTCAGGCGGCCGTCCTTAATTTTGATGCCATTCGACAGGCGCACCAGGCCGCCAACAGCCACCACGTTCTCGTGCTCAATGACCGGCGCCACAATTTCACGCAGCGAGTCGTACTGCAGCACCGAATCGGCATCAATGCAGATGAAGTACGGGTATTGTGCCACGTTAATACCCATGTTCAGCGCGTCAGCTTTGCCGCCGTTTTCCTTCGAAATAAGCGTGATGGGCACATGCCCCACCTTGCCAATCCACACGCCGCGCTCGGATGCACACGGCACCTGGCGGCGGATGGGCCGGTCGATAGGATGCAGGTCGAACGCCTCGATGACAATCTGCGCGGTGTCATCGGTGGAACCGTCGTCCACAACCACCACCTCGTAAAGCGAGTAATCCAAGGTCAGCAGCGAGCGGATAGAACTTTCCACCGTCACGCTTTCGTTGTGCGCCGGCATGATGATGGTCACAGGCACGTAGCAGTCCACCATGAGCTGGTTTTGGTAGTGCGCCTCGCGCTTGCGGCGATACAGAATGGACGAGCCCACCGTGACGGACAGGAACAAAAACGTGGAGTACCCAATAAGGTACAGCACGAAAAACACGCCCACAAAGTAGAGAAACCCCTGAACAAAAGCGGCGGCAGTAACGGTGGTGATGATCATGCGCCCACCCCGCTTTCGGGGGCAAGTTTGGCAGCGGTGATGACTTGTTGGTCAGCCAACGGGGTAGCCGTTGGCTGACCAGGGGGCATGCCCCCTGCCGCACTGTGGCCGATATCTTCCAACTCCCAGCGATACGTCAGCATGTCGCGCGCGTACGCATCGGGGCCGTTCATGACGTCGTCCAAATCGTCCAAGCTTAAGCCCCAGTCGAACAGGGTCTTGGCGGCGTTTTGCCGCACGAACCACGAGGAACTTGACAAACAACGCTTCAGCACCTCGAATGTCTCAATGCTGGGATAGCTGGCTAATGCCGTGGCGGCAACGGCGGCATATTCCCAGGTAGCTGGGTCATCAGAAGCCGCAAGACGGCGCAGAACGGCTTCCGCCGGCTCCCAGAAGTTGCGCATGAAGTAGCGGGCGCACGCCAGGCGTACCTCCAGGTCGGCCGTATCATCGTCCAGCAAGGCGCACAACTTCTCCGGGTCGCCCCGCCCCGACATGCGCAGGTAATTGATAACGGCCGCCTGCGTATGCGGCAGGAAACTATCGAAGCGTTCCCTCAATTCCTCTTCCAGTTCGTGAGCGTCACCCGCGAAGGCAAGCGCCGTCTCGGTGACCAGCTTCGGGTGGTGGAAATCGCCGCCGCGTTCCACCAATGCCACGGCATCGGCAAACGCCCTCGCGCTTCCCACCTGCGCCAACGCCTCAAACGCATTCTGTCGCGCGTAGAATGACCCTTCGCGCACCGCGTGCAGCAGCGCCTGAATCACCGTGTCACTTGCCGGCTGCTGGCGGTACCACCGCTTCAGCACGTAGGCAAAATACGCACGGTGCAGGTCGCTCTTCTTAGCGAAATGATACGTCAGATGGTCAAACACGGTGCCGATGCCCTGCAGATAGCGATTACTCTTCTCGGGGTCCAGCTCTTCGAGGCGCGTCATCGTCAGATCGAACGACTCCATGCCCGACAGCTGCTTCATTCGCCGCTCAAGCATGCGTTTATGCTCGTCTGTGGGGAACTCGGCGTTGCGCGCTATCTCAACGCGCAGTGCCTCAGCGATACGCGCCGTCTTCGTCGCAAACCGCTTCGCATGCACCTTCTCGTAGCCCAAGAACCCGAAGTTGAACACAATCATCATGAGGCTTACGAACAGGTATAACGCTATGAGCCACTCAATCTTCACGCAGCGTCGCCCGCCTCGCCAACCTCGTGGACCTCAGCGGCCGAGGCACCCTCGCTGCCACCTACACTCTCGCCAGCCGCATTCGCGCCATCATCCTCACGCCACAGCTCCTGCGCATCCACTCCCCCAGCCCACATCTGTTGTACCAGGTAGTAGCTCTCCTTGAGGCGCTCGTGATAGGTCACCTTCCTGCCCCATCCCTCAAGCTGTCTTTCGAACAGCGGAATGCTTTCTCCCGCAGCGCCATCGCCCACACCCACATACATGCGGTCAATCTTCATGTTCTCCACGCCGTAGTGCTCGTAGTAGTCGTCGTGAATTTGCATTTCAGAGGGGTTCGAGAAATTTAACAACTGCCATGGCAACTTGATCTCCACGAACCCGTCGCCATAGCAAAAGTCGGCAAGCGAATTGAAGTCATTATGCGCCGGGTTCGCATCGCCATAGGTGAGCTTGCCAGTTTCGTAGCTGCGGAAATAGAACTCGCCCGCAATGACGTTCTTCTCGTTTTGCACAGCCTCACGCACGGCGCTGTTCTCGGTGATGGTTTGAAGCACGAGGTCGATGTGTTTGAACCGCGATGTGTCCTTGGCAGGCACGTTCACGTACGGGTCTTCGCCCGTGGTAGTGCGTAGCGCCATGGCGCGCATCACTTCGTAGCGCTCCTGCACGAGCACGCGACTCTCATCCTTGCCATCGAGAACCACCACAAAGTCGGCCGCCCGGTCGAACGTGAGCGCGGGGTCGTCAGCTCGCGTCGTGCCCGTTTTCTGAGTTGTGTCAATAGGCAGGTAGAGCGGTGTGCCTTCGCCCACGTCGTCGCCGCGTACCATGAAATAGAGGAACTTCTCGTCGTACTTCATCGACAACGTGCGCCCATCAGCTTCACCAATCACATCGTCGGAGCCCCATTCCTCGTCGTCACCGTCCACGTAGCTCACGCTGCGCTCGGTGCCGGGATCGAACGACAGCAGCCCGAAGTACTGCTCGTTTGTTTGGTAGTCGCTCCAATAGGGCGTTTTCAGCAGGTCGACGTTCGCCATGGTGTTCCAAGTGCGCTTGAACCACTCGTCCTGCCAGGTGAATATCACACTGCCCGCACATCCCGCCGCCTTAATGTCCGCGTAACTTCGCACAATAGCGCGACCCTGATCCTCCTCGCTCATACCACCCTGGTGCCGATCGGTGTTCGCATCGGGCTGTGCCATGCCACGCGAACTGGGAACACCAAACTCCGAGATGACTACCGGCACACTATGATAGTCAACCAATGTTTTCAGGTAGGCGCGGTAGGTGTTCACCTCGCCCGTTTCGTCCACGTCGTTCATGTGCTCAGGCATATATTGAAGGTAGTCGGGATAGTACGGATACACATGGTACGAGGCGAACGTGCCCGACACCACCGTGTCCTCGAATACGAAATGCTCTACGTCCACAGAGCTATACTTCTCGAAGAACAACTGCAAAGCGCGCGGATAGGTGAATGGATCGGTAGTGGGCCAGTTACTGAATGCAACAAGCCGCTGCTCCTTGTACCTCAGCGATTCGTAGCGCAGCAGATCATTACCCACCTGCGCCAACATAATTTCGAACGCGCTCGCCTCGGACGTGGTACTCACATACTCGCCCGTGAACGTACCCATTCCCTCGTGCGTGCGATCGGTGTAGGCCACCGTAGGCGCCTCCCATTCCACGCCCAAAATGTAGCCAAGCACCCACGGCGAAATGTCCTTTGTGTAGCTACCCGTACCGGCAAGCCGCCCCAGTTCTATCCAACGCTGACCATGGATAACGTCTACCACGGTACGCGCGTCTTCCATGAAGCGCCGCTGGTATTCGTCAACGAATGCGTCCATGTGCGAGTTTTGCACATAATCGTCAATCCACACGCCATGGATTAAGTAAAGCGGGTCGGGATTGTCCTTATTAAATTCGTAAAACGCCTCGTAAAAGCTGGTGCCCAGCAGAATGTACACGCGAATAGTGTTCGCGCCCATCTCCTTGATTTGCTTAAACCACCGCAGGTAGGTGTCCTTGTCAATGGCGTAATCCGTGGCGAAGTGGCCGGGAATGCCCGCACCCATATCCACTCCGCGTATCTCGAAATCCTCCCAGCCATTGCCGCGATCAATTTGAATAGTCTTGCCAACTTGGCGCACCTGAGACGTCACCGGTTTGCCGGGATTGAGGTCGATGGAAGCGCTCGTGCCGAAGACGACATACAACCCGCAAGCGGCCAGCATAAACATGACAACGGCAGCTATAATAAACTTCTTCATGCGCTCCTCCTTCCGACTTCGTACACGTTCCTTACGTTTCGCTCAGCAGCTTGCTTAGTGATTAAACTTCTTGACGGCCGACTCGTGTGAATACTGGCGCAAATTCTCGATGTAGGTATCAAGCCACGTGCCTCGTTCATGAATAAAGTTTTTAAGACGAGCAATAGCATCATCATACGAGACAGGGTTGCGCTCGTCGGGATCCACTTTCTGAGACCCATCCACGTTCTCCACATCGTACAAATAGCCCCATACCTTGTTGTTGCGATCGACAGCCGGCCCGAGATAGGCCACCGTCTGGTCGATAAAAGTGTTCAGGTGCTCTTCGGAAAGCGCGCCCGCGCGCAGTTCGCGATAGCGGTCGATAACCCGTTCAACAAAGCGTTCATCCTTGAACAACATGAAGTACCACGCCCGATCCACCAGGTAGAACTTGTCGGTCGGCGATGCCAGTTTGTAATTGTCGAACACGTTGTTAAAGTCCCAGGGCGGCCCCATAACCAGCTTGCCACGCACATCCTTGTACAAATACGTGGAATAGGCAGCGAAATCGTCGTTGATAACAAACTCATCGAGCACGAACGTGTCCACGAAACTGTCCACGTCGATATAGTTCCAGTATCCATAATCGGACGTGTCGTAGTCATATGAGAAGAGCGCCTTCTCAAAAGCACTCACATCCTGCTCAATCCATGCTTTTTGCTCGGGTGTAATGGTTTCCTCATTCGGATACGAAATGTCCATGTACTTGTTCAAGCGCAACGTATACTTCAGGAAGTCCGAAATGCTGGTGGGCCCCGCTCCCGATAAATCGATTGACAGCACGTAGCTCGTTACAGCCGACTTCGGGTCGGTCGGATTTATGTTAAGACGCCCCTCTTCCACCTTTACCGTTTCGGTGGCAAGGTAGACACCGCGATACTCGCCATTCACAAACAGTTCGCAAAAGCGCACGTCGGGCACAAAATCGTTCATGAACTCGCCCGCTATACTGTAGGTAAGGTAGTTGCGGAGCAGCGTCTTGTCGAGCGAAGGACCGTGCAACGTCCACGTTTCGCTCTTGTCCATGCCGAGAAATTCCTGATCGTTGTCAGTACCATCATCTTTCACAAACGTCACCTGAAAGTTCTTCTTGTCGAACGCACGTGATGAGTTGCCGCGAATACGCACACGCGCATCGCTCGTAAGCGTCGGGTCGTCCGAAAGCCGGTTGGCCTGCCCTTGTGCATCGCGAACTTCCAGAGTGGTAACAACATCCTTCAAACCGTCGGGAGCAAGCGTCACCACGGCACGACCATCGGAGCCCTCAATGGTTTTACCGTTTTCGTCGTATACCAACTCACCGGGAATTTCTTGGCTGTGTGTGTCGATGCTCACCACCGGCAAATGCGAAGCAAAGGTGGCGGAATCGATAGAGGTTGAGGAAGCAGCAGCGCGATCTACTTCCGGCAAGTCAGCCAGCTGTTGAGCCTGTTCGTGCTGGTGGTAGCGCTCCGGCAGCCCCTTATTTTGGTCTACGACCGTGGCTACACCGACGGAAACGACCGCGATCAACGCGGCCGCCACGGCTATGACCTGGTATTTCCGCCCCTTCAACACGGCGCGTGTGCCTAGCTGCCTATCTCGTCGTTTTGGGCGACAATGTTCACGTAGTCGATGCCACCCAGTGCGTACAACTCGTCGGTAATGGGACGCTCGGCCTTCTTCTGCGCGCGGTCGAGCATACCGCGCGACAGCTCGAACATGAATTCGACGGCGTCCTCGGTGGTGTTCTTCACGCGCTGCACGGCGCGGCCCTTGAAGTACTCAAACACGAGGCCTTCCACCGGTAACTCCTGCGTACGTGCGGCGCGGATGACAATAAGCGTACGCGTGTCATTGCGCACACGCCCCAAAATGAGCAGCACCACAAACACCGCTACGCTGCCTATGCCCGCGGCCATGAACTGCCCCACACCGCAACAGATACCGCAGATGATAGCCCAGAAAATGTACGTGGTATCACGCGCGTCTTTGATGGCCGTGCGGAAGCGTACAATGGACAATGCACCAACCATACCAAGGGACAGCGCAATATTGTTGCCAATAACCGTCATCACCGTAGCCGTGAGCACCGTGAGCGTTATGAGGTTGATGTTGAACTTCTGCGAGTAAATGGTACCCGCGTGCGAAATCCAATACGACACGAAGATGACCAGGCCCAACACCACCGATATAGCCACCCGCAGCACAAGATCATCCATGGACACGCCAGCGATGGAACCCTGAAACAGTTGGTACAGTTGCTCTTTCACAGTTGCCTCTCTCGAACCTCTAAAACTGGTAGCCCATGCGCACAGTGCGCGCCAGGCAATACTTACTCACGGACAGTTCGCTCTTATCTGCCATATTCAACACCGAGCGAATATAGCTCAACAGAAAACCGTTATACTTCACTTCCAGAATGACGTTGAACGGGTCAAACACTGGATACAGCGGTAGGCGCGGATCGAACAAGTTCAGGTTGAGCTCGGTGGCACGCACGTTGCGATCAAACGTGACACGAATCTTGTTCTCCTTCGCAACGAACGCCGCACGGTCGTACTCAACTATGGCCTTCGGCGCGTACCCGTTGATACTCATGAGCGCGTGCATTTCCGCCGCGAAGGGTTCGTCGCGAGTCAGCAGCACATCCATATCGCCGGCAATGAGGCGCTCCGCTTCGACACGCGTTAAGGGTAGCGAGCGTTTCTGCTGGTTTTCGCCCTGTTTCTGCTTGAGTTCGAGCAGCGCGAAATCGGCCGTGGGATCATAGATGCGCAGCCGCACCTTGCGACGCGGGTCAACGCCAAACAGCTTCTCAGCGTAGTCGCGGTCATGCAGCGTGTCGAAATAGAGCGAGCGGATGGGATAGCCACCGAGGCCATTGTGTGGGTCGGCTGCAAGCAGGCCAATAAAGGCCCCCTCAAGCTTCTTCGCACCCGCGAGGTCCACGAGGAACTTCTTCTCTTTCCGACTGACACTTCTCACGCGTAATTCATTACCTTTCTCTGCATAGTATCTGCTTTTTCGCACACATGCACAAGAACAATACCAGAAGAGTCCACCACACAGGTAACGCCCCCGTGCGCCTAAACAGACTATTGAAGATATGCCCCACCATACCGCAAAATGGCGCAAAAAACGTCCCTCTGACGCGCGAAAACGTGACAGACCAGACAAGCGCCGTCAACAAATCACCCCCGCCACCAGCGCGCCCCCTCACAAAATCCCCATTCCCGCTTCATCTCAGACAGCAAAAAACGCGCCGTCCCCGAAAGGACGACGCGCTCCTAAACGTTACATTCCTTGCGAACGGGCCTACATCATCGGTACCGTCATGGTGATGGGCAGAGCCGCCACTACCACCAGGTAGCGCAGGAGGAAGCCGCCTACCAGGACGCCGGCGTCGGAAGCGGCGCTGATCCAGTGGGCTTTGCGGCTTTCTTCGAACTCTTTCGGGCTGAAGAACAGAAGCCACGTCTCAAGCGCCGTGGGCAGCACGAGGCCAACCAGCACCAGACCAATCCAGAAGAGCGGCGCGTAGCCACCAGCCACCAGGCTCACCACGGAATTCCAGCCAGCAGTGGAGTTGCTCGACGTAATGAACAGCAGCGACGCGATGAGCACGAGCTCAATAATAGGCAGGCAGAAGTGGAACTTTTTCAGCACACCCACGCGGTTGAACTCGTCGGCATGACGCACCACGCCCACCAGCAGAACCGCCGCTGCGCCGGTCGACATGGCCGACACCAGGAACAAAATGGGCAGCAGCGCGTTGTTCCACAAGGGGAACGTCTTGCACACGCCCAGCAGAGCGCCCGTGTACATAGCCACGCACACGCCCAGCACCACGCCCACAATGTCCAGCCACACCGGCACCGTACGCTTCAGGAAGTCCAGCAGCACCACCACCAGCGCCACCACGGTAAAGCCGGCGAGGAACACCACGCCCCAGGTCATGACCGACCCGAAATTCGTCAGCAGCAGCGCGAAACGCAGCGGGTTGTGCAGGCCGCCTTCCGCGTCGAACATCAGCAGCACCAGACCCACAATAACCACGATGGGCGCAATGAGGTGCCCAATCTTGCGCATGGACACTGCCTCGGGATGGCGCCACCCCAAAAAGGCCGAGGTCACGAACGCGCCGCCGCCGAGACCGGCGAGGAACAGGTACCATGCAATGATGGCACCCCAAATAGGTTCAAACGTCATCGTTCATCACCTCACGTAGAATACTTTAGCTTTGGTCAAGTCACCCGCGATGGGCTGGGCGTTCGTCTCGGCGATAGCCTGCGAGATTTCGCTCGCCGGGTCATCCAAATCGCCGAAGATGCGGGCGCCCGTCAAGCACGCCTCCACGCACGACGACATCTTCGTGCCGTTGGTGGCAGCCGACACCGTGCAGAAGCGGCACTTGTCCACCGTACCCGTGGCCTCGTCGAACACGCGCACCTGGTAGGGGCACGCGGCCATGCAGTACTTGCAGCCAATGCAGCGCCCGTGATCCACGCTCACGATGCCGTCCGCGCCAATGAAGGCCGCACCCGTCGGGCACACGGCCGCGCACGGCGCATCCTCGCAGTGCATGCACTGCATCGGCACAATCTCAATGGCCACATTCGGGTACGTACCCCGCTCGCTTTCCTCATAGCGGATGAAATCCTGCGTGGGCGCCAAGTTGTTCTGGCGCTGGCACGCCACGCGACACGCATAGCAGCCGATGCACTTCTTCGTATTGATAAGCATTCCGTAACGGGCCATTACGCACCTACCTTCTTAACCGTGACGACCGCTTCCTGCGTCATCGCCGCCCCGTAGCCGGGTTCCAGGTGGAACGGCACGAAGTCCATCTGGCGCAAGCCCACGTCATAGGCGGTGTGCTGGTCAGGTGACGAGCAGCCGTAGTGGCTGGGCATGTAGAGCGCCGTCGGGTTCAGGCGCTGCGTCACCTTGCAGCGCACGCGCCCGGTGTGTTCGCCGTTGGACACTTCCACCTCGTCGCCATCGGCAATGCCCAGGCGAGATGCCATGTCGGCGTTCAGCCAGACGCGCGTCAGGTCGTAATCCTTCGTAATTTGCATGAGGTCTTCAATGTTGCCCGTCTGCGTGTGGCTGTGAATGGCCTGCTTGCCGCCGATGAGACGCAGCTCGTTGCCCATGGGCATAACAGCCGGTGCCACCCACGTGGGATAGGGCGAAAGTCCCGCCTTCTCGCAGGCCTCGCTCGTGCACTGAATCTTGCCGGTGGGCGTCTTCCACTTCGGCATATTGCCGTAGCTGAATTCCTTCTCGGGGAACGACGCCGTGCCCATCTGGCGCAGCGTGTTCAGCGAAAGCCCCACGGTTTGCAGTTGCGCGTCGGCCAACTCATCCACGGTGAACTGGAAGTACTCGCCCACGCCGCACGCCTCGGCCAGGCCGGAGAAAATCTCGTCGACCGGCTTGGTGTTCGGGTGAATCTTCTCCAGCACGCGATCGCGCAGAGCCACAGCCGGCACCTTGCCGCCAATGAATTCCGGCAGCTCCAGGCGCTCAAGGTAGCTGGTGTCGGGCAACACGTAGTCGGCGAGCATGGCCGTTTCGGACATCTGCACATCCACAACCACGCACAGATCCAGATTGGACAGCGCCTCAGCCAGATACGCCGTGTTCGAGTAGCCCGCCGCCATGTTCGAGTTGTAGAAGAACATGCCCTTGATGGCACCCTCTTTGGCCTGCTGGGCCGCGAACAGGTTCGTTCCCATGCTGGACAGCGCGAGCGGATACTCGGCGGACCCGGCAATCTTGGCCTCGGGCTTCTTCGGATCGGCGAAGCGCTCGTCGGTGAGCTTGCCGGCCGACACGCTAGAGGTAAACAGCGCGCCGCCCTTCTGGTTCCAGCAGCCCAGAAGCGTGTTGAACAGGCAGATGGCACGCGCCGTCTCGCCGGAGTTGGCGTACGAGCAGCCAAACGCACCGCGCCAACTGGGCTCGATGGAAGCAGCCGGTGCCGCATCCGCGAACTCCACGGCCAGACGCGCGATAGTGCCCGCGTCGATGCCCGTGATGCCCGCGGCCCACTCGGGCGTGCACTCGGCAAGCGAGGTGGCCCACTCGTCAAAGCCCACGGTGTTCTCGCGCATATACGCTTCGTCGTACAAACCGCGGGTTACCAGCACGTGCGACATGGCCAGCACGAGCGCGAGGTCGGTGCCGGGGTTGATGGGCACCCATTCGTCGGCGAACACGCGACTGTTGCTGCAGCGCGGGTCAACCAGCACAATGTGCGCGCCCTTCTCGTGCGCCTTCTGGAGCGAAGCCACGGAACTCGGGCGGATGGCGTCGGCGTAGCTGCGGCCAATGAACATGGTCATCTTGGAGTTCGCCACGTCGGACGAATAGTTGCCCGTGCCGATGACCTGGGTAAAGCCGCTCTCCTTGGACAGGTTGCAGGCAGCGCCGTGCGTGTACACGTTCGCCGAACCCAGTGCATGCATGAAGCGCTTAGTGTAGTACTTGCCCGAGGGGCGCGGGTCCTGCACCATAGCCAGCGCCTCGGGACCGTCGGACCCAATAATGGCCTTCACCTTGTCGGCAATTTCGCTAAACGCCTGGTCCCACGAGATAACTTCGAACTGACCCTTGTCGTTTTTCTTCAAGGGGTCGGTCAGGCGGTCCTTGGAATAGGCAATCTGCGAGTAGCCGTAGCCGCGGGCGCACAGCTTGCCCTTGGCGTAGGGGTGGCTCACGTCGCCAATGAGTTTGTCCAGGCGGCCGTCGACCACATAGGCCGTGAAGCCGCACTTGCTCGAGCAGGCATTGCACAGCGAGTGCGCGGTCTTTGTTTCGCCGCCCCCCTGCGCTGCCTCCTCGGCATGCGCCTGCTCCCAAGCGTTAAAGCCCACGTAACCGGCCGCTGCGGTAAGAGCTACCGCACCCGCGCTGCCGGCCAGGAAGCTTCGCCTGGTGATAGCATTTTCTGACATTGCGATATCCTCTCTACGTGCGATGCACGTGCGTTCGTTTTCGTTCGGCGTCCTCACGCGCTTGCCTGCTGGTCGTGGATGAGCCCCGTGTGGATGCCCACGATGACGTCCACCAGTCCAATGTAGAACCGGGCGTCATCTCCCAACTCCAACAAGCGCAAGCGATAGGCGGTCAGCCAGCCGAAGCGCTCAGCCGCAAAGCTGCGAGCCTCGTCGCGCATACCCGACCTCAGAAGCACGGCGGTCAGGTCTAGTTCCAGCGCTAGGTGGTCGGGGCACGCCGCGAACGCCGGCGGCACCTCCATACCCAAGCGCTCCACCAGTTCGCGCGCGTACTGCGCCGAGTCGCCTCCGTACAGTCCCGCTTGCTGCGAGAACGGCGCGTGAGCGATGCCGTTCGACCAGGGGCGATAGAGCGATTCCACGGGAAGGGCCGATTCGGGCAAGCCGCCGGTGAAATGCCGGGCGGCAAAGGCCTGCTTCTCGGCGAACGTGGGCGGCGTGTAGAGTGCGTTGACCTCGCCGGATGCCAGGAACTCCTGCAGCGGACAGCGCCTGCGCGCCCGCGCGATGGGAGCCTTCTGCGGCGCGAATGCCTCGTCTTGCAGCAAACGCCGCGCGCCATCCAGAAACTCGGTCCACGCGTGTCCCGCCGTCAACTGACGCCATGAGTCCTCGTCAACTGGGCCAAAGCACTGCGCCAGCACCGAGAACACGGCCTCGTCTTCCATCATCGCCTTCCCCCTTTCCTTCTCTCTTCGCCCTGCGCCCTTACGCTTGCGATTCACGCCGCGCGGTGCGGACGTGCGCGTTGGGGCGCGTCTGCGTGGTTTTAAGCCTGCACGAGGGTGGTCGTGCGGACAACGCCCTGGTCGATGACCTTCTGCGCGATGTCTTCCCAGTCGATGAACTTGATGGCACCGTTCGGGCACTGCTCGGCGCAGCGACCGCACGAGATGCACTTCGTGGACACACCACGCTCGGAGTCGACCACCGGCATGTTCCACGGGCAGGCCTGCGAACACATGCCGCAGCCGATGCAGGTCTTCTCGTCCACCACGCGCGCGCCGGTTTCCTCATCGGCGTAGATGGCGTGCACCGGGCAGTAGTTCATGCACTGCGGGTCGGCGCACTGCTTGCAGTGCTCCACGGTGAACTGGCAGTTGTCATAGATGCCGTCTTTGGTGTCCACGCTGGGACCGAAGTTGTAGTTCTGCCACACGCGCACGCGGGCGAGGTGCTGCGTGACGCGGCCGTCGTTCTTCAGCGTGCACATCATTTCGCAGCGCTGGCAGCCCGAGCAGCGGGCGCGATCGGTCACAATCATCTTCGTGGGCGTGGTGCGAATTTCTATGCGTCCTGAGGCGATGGACTTCGACGTGACGCCCCACGAGGCCAACACGCCACCCACTACGAGGCCGGCCACGCCGCAGCCGGCCATAGCCAGCACGCTGCGTCGCGTAAACGTCTTGCTCTTCGGAGCCTCCTCAGCCGCGTCCACCGTATCGGCCGCAGGTGCGGGCGCCGTGGTCTGGGCGGTTTCCTCGGAGGTGCCGTTTTGCAGATTGGAATCTGTCATAGCCTTGTACTCCCCCCTCACAAACAGTGAGTATCGGTTGCTGGTTACGTCCGCGCGCGATCCTTCGATGGATCCCACAGCGGGCGGCCGGCGCCCTTCGCGCATGCCATACCTGTTCTCACACAACGCGGTACAGTATGGCTTAAGGCGCGGAAAGGGCATCCCCTCTTTGAGGCAATTTCGCCCATGACCGGCTATTTTGTACAATTACCCTCAAAGAGGGGATGCCCCATTTTCCGGTGCGGGCATACTTGCGAGCGACGAACGTTGTCGCCGCGCTCCAATCGCGCCCGCCGGTTCCCACACAACACTTTGAACCTTTGGGAAGATTTGGAGAAGCAAACATGGCTGACGAAACATCGTACGGATGGGCCGGGAAGATCCTTCGCGTCAACTTGAGCACGAATGCCATCACGACGCAACCGACCGACCCCTACAAAGAGTATATCGGCGGCATGGGCCTTGCCAACAAGATCATGTACGACGAAGTGCCCGCCGGCACCGATCCGCTCGCTCCCGAGAACAAACTGGTCTTCGCCGTGGGCCCGCTCACGGCCTCCGGTGTGCCCCTGGCTGGCCGCACCACCATCTGCTCGCTGTCCACGTTCACGAAGGACCAACTGCTGGTTGACGCCCACTGCGGCGGCATGATTGGCGCAAAGATTAAGCTGGCTGGCTACGACGCCATCGTGCTTGAGGGCGCGGCGAAGAGCCCCGTCTACATCAACATTGTGGATGACATGGTTGAGATCAAGGACGCCTCGTTCGTGTGGGGCCTTGGCACCCGCGAAGCCACCGAGACGCTCTGCCGCCGCGAAGGCACCGAGGCGTGCGTGGCCACCATTGGCCCCGCTGGCGAGAACCTGCTGCCCTATTCCTGCATCATCAACGCCCGCAACCACTCCGCGGGTGCCGGCACAGGCGCGGTCATGGGCTCCAAGAAGGTGAAGGCCATCGTCGTGCAGGGCAACGGTAGCGTGCACGTGAAGGATCCGCAGGCCGTGGCCGATCTGTCCGACTACATGCTGCGCGACATTATTGGCTCCAACAACAACCACGTGGTGCCGCAGACGCAGCAGGAATGGGCCGAGTTCTACGACAAGGGTTCGCGCTGGTCGGCGCGCAGCGGCCTCACCTGGGGCATGGCTGAAGGCGAGCCCATCGACACCGGCGAGCCGAAGCCCGGCGAACTGAACACCGTGGGCTATCGCTGCATGAAGTCGGTGTATGACCTGGGTCCCGATGCCGAAAAGTACACCATCAAGATGAACGGCTGCCACGGCTGTCCCATCCACTGCTATTCCGACCTGCGTATCGACCGCACGGGCGAGCTGGGTGGCAAGGCTACGGCCGGCAACACCTGCGCCGCAAACTTCCCGTTCAAGTACATGAACGGCATTCTGAAGACGGACATCGACGACAAGAGCGAAGATGCTGTCATCTGGAACACCGTCATCGGCACCACCATTGATGAACTGGGCCTGTGGTGCAACTACGCCCAGCTGTGGCGCGACATTGCCCACTGCATCAAGGACGGCGTGTTCGACCGCGTTCTGCCCGAGGAAGAGAAGGCTCGCTTCGATTGGCAGCGCATCTACAACAACGACCCCACCATCATGGTGGAGCTGCTGAACGAGATTGCCAAGAACAACTCCGAGATTGCCCACATCGCCTACGGCCCCTACCACTGGACCGAGCGCTGGAACGACAAGGAATGGTTCGACAAGAAGCCCAGCCAGCTCATCAACTACCGCGGTTGGCCGGTCCACCACGCCACCGAGTGCTTTGGCCAGGTAGGCGGCTTGTACAACATGATGTTCAACCGCGACGACATGATTCACTCCGCCGTAAACTTCCAGGGTTGCGGTCTGCCCATCGAGATCAAGAAGGCCATCGCCGCTGAGGTATGGGGTGGCGAAGATGCCGTTGACCCGGACAAGAACTACACACCCATGAACGACCACAAGGCCAACTTCGCCTGGTGGAGCATCGTGACCGACGTGCTGCACGACTCGCTCACGCTGTGCAACTGGACGTGGCCGATGACCATGAGCCCCACGAAGGCGCGCGACTACCGCGGTGACCTCGACCTAGAGGCGAAGTTCTTCAAGGCCGTGACCGGCGAAGATGTGACCACCGACGATTTGTATCAGGCCGGTGCGAAAATCATGACGCTGCAGCGCGCCGCCACCGTCCGCGGCATGACGAAGGCCGACGGCACCATGGGCGAAACCGACATGCGCAACGTGCACGACACGATGACCGCATGGCCGTTCGACCACGATCCAGACAAGCAGCCGTTCACGGAGGGCACCATCAAGATTGAGCGCAACGACTTCCAGACGGCCCTTGGCATGCTGTACGACAAGTTCGGCTGGGATCACGAAAAGGGCTGCCCCACGGCCTCCTGCCTCGATGCCTACGGCATGACCGACGTGAAGGAAGACCTCCAAAGCCTGAACCTGCTGCCGTAACGGGCTCGACACCAACCAACCCGCGGAACGCCGCCTCCCCTCCCTTCAAACGGCGTTCCCCCTTCAAGCAGAAATGCCCCCGATTCCAACCGGGGGCATTTCTCGTTTTAGTCAACATGGCGTACGACGCAGCAATGCAACAATTGGCAGCCGCACCCCGAACCTAATCCCAGTTGAGATGGTGCGCGTATTCGAACGATATAATTTCGCCAGGAGACGTTTCAAGGTAGGCGCGCTCGCGATGCATATGCTCCACGATGTTCTGCGCGCTAAAGTACTTGAATTTACTGATGACCTCGTCTAATGCCGCTCGTTCATCCTTGTTCAATATCTCCCAAGTACGTTCATTGCCCGGGCTAATCAAGTACCGCGTTGAGCCATCTTCCTGCTCTTCTTCTTTTACTTCTATACCATCGAGCGCTAACAATTCGTTATATGCGACTGGCAGTGCTCCCATGGGCATATGCCGATACACAGCGCCCGTAATAGCTTTACCGTGATCGCGATACGCGAGTGAGTCGGCGTACCACAGCATTTTCATCAGTCTCGTCTTATACAGATACTCCACGTGAGACGCAAGATAGTTGACCGATGCCGTAAACTTTCGTTCATCGAAAGAGGTGTTGCCGTTCGCATAACTAGGTTCGTGAAACGGAAGATAGGCACTCTGAACTGCTTGTCTGCGTAGCGCGGCATTTCCTTGCTCTTCCATAACCTGCGCAATACGATTTTTTAGTTCACCAAAGCGAATTTCGCCGAGTGCTTTTTTATTGCGGTCGAGGAAGCGATTCAGCTCCATTGGGTTGTCGCGAATGATACGTAGCAGCCCGTCATGTGCTTCATCTTGAATGGCTTTTGTCTCATAGCGCGTAACGGTAACCTCACCCCAACCCAGCACTTTCGCCAGTTCAGCTTGAGTAAGGCCGTACTTTTTACGTAGTGCGGCAATCTCAGATGAGGTGAGCAGATGCATACGCTCACGGTATGCATCGCGTGCTGCGAGAAGATTCCTGTTGGTGAGCGAAGCAGTTTCGTATTCGTTCGTCTCTTCGTCGCTGTGCTCACACACGAATACCGTTTCGCGATACGTGACCGCAACATCTTTAATAGTGGTTGCTGCGTCGCGCTCAACCTTACGAGGCTGGTGTTCCTTACCACAAAGAGGACAGTATGTTGTTTTCATAGACTTGTTACCATTCATAGTGTGTCCCTACGCATTCATTTTCTTACCTATAGGGATGATTCATACGATACCGCGCATAATGAAACGAAACGCATAAAACGACCGCCTGAAGCCGCTGCTTCACTTTCACCTTGATGTATACTTTCTTGCCTTTGACATTCACCCCAAACACAAACAGGAGAGGTGGCTGCTCGTTGTCTTTGTCGAAAAGCGTTTCAGAGTAATCACCCACCGAAAGACTTCTGATGCAAGCCACTACGTCAGAGACATCGAATTCAAGATCGAGCAACGTAAAGGGGGTCGAGTAGTATTCTTCTTCGGGAGGTTTCCGCTTACTTATAAGAATGAAGTCACTTTCAACATTAAACGCCGGATCGCCCATCACCGCTTGAAGCGTGTTGAGAAACCGCTCAACCTCCTGTATGGGCGACTTAAATCCCAACGCAACTCCTCTTGGTTTGACTTCGTTGAGACGCAAGTATAAACTATCAAATGATAGTTTGCAAGAGGGAGGATACTATGGAACAAATCGGCATAGATAATTTTTTGAGCATTCTATCCTGCTTGCTAACACTTTTAGTTGGTCTTGTGCCCTTCCTTCTTCCCATTACAGAAAGGAAAGGCGCGCTTGAAAAGGCGGCATTAGCCATTGATGTTTATACTGCCCGAAAAGATAAACTTCTTCGCAGTAGTCCTCTAACATCATTGAGCGATAAAGAGTTCGAACAGGAAGAATTGCTCTCAAGGCAAATAATATCGGAAACTAGACGCTTACTTATTGCATCGTGTACCCCCATTCTTGACCGGTGGTCTCGCTCCTATGGCATGATGCTATCTATCTTCTGTTTCTCCTCAGGCTTCTTTATTCTCATATGCATAGTAATCGGTCTGGAGGCATTCGATCCAAAACATCAATTTGCGGAAATGTCCTTTATATCTGGGTTTATGGCAATTGTCTCTTTTAGCCTCCTTTTTAACGGAATTAGGTTCTACAGACTTATAACCCAGAGTGAGAGCAATTCTGTTCAAATTGATCGCCAAGGCAAATACACAATCTTGCCGTTAAACCCAATCGAGCAAACTGTTTACAAAAAGATTTATCTGTCAGTACCTCTCACTTCCGCTCTCATTGCGTTTGTAATGCTTAAGTTTTACCTTTTTTTACTTCCTTTAATTATTCCGAAATCCACTTTAAACAATGCCGCTTCAAATATTGTGTTATTCAGCGCGTACGGTGCTGTCTCTTTGGCGGTTATATTTGGGGTCATTTGTATTTTTCATGCGATATGGTGCCGATGGAAAGAGGGGCACGGTTTAAAAAGCTCACAAGAAACTATACTTTGTCTTTTGAGAACGCCGACTCCTTGCTCTTATGGCAGCAAAGTCAAATCACCTCTGATCAAGTCTTTCTTTATGCCCAGCGTACTCTTGCGAACAAGCGGTGGTTTAACTATCTATATGCAGAAATCCGCATGCAAGGTTTTTACGAAAACGATTGCACGACGCTTGATCATGGTGAATTCACTTACTATGTAGTCGGCGACGATCAGCGCGTCATCCGAAAAAGCCCTCATCATTCATGAATGTTACACCAGGCGGAGTTCTACGCGGGTGTCGCGGAGGGAGCAGTGTTCGCAGATGATGCAGGGGATGCTTAAGGAGTCGCAGGGGAGGCGATTATCGAGGTCTTCCAGGGTAGCACCTTGGTGGACGAGGTAGTCGCCGATCAGGGCGCGAATGGCCTCCACGGCGAAGTGGAGCGTGTAGGATTTGTCGGCCGGCACGCCGTCGAGGGCGCTTTTGATGTCGTCGGTGGTGATGGCCAGGGCCTCGTCAAACGTTTTGCCTTCCAGCATCATGCACACCACGCTGGCGCAGGCGGTCACGGCCAAGCAGCCGCGCGTTTTGAAACCCGCCCGGACGATAGTCTCCGTCGTGGGATCAATGACGGCGAACAGGCGCAATGCCACCTCGCCACGCTTCGACTTCCCCACCATGCACTGGGCGTTTGCTCCCTCAGGAATGCCCGCGTTGCGGAAGTTTGCCACTACGGCCAGAAGGGTGTCGGAGTAGCCAGCCACGCCGTCCTCGATCTCGGTCTGATAGACGTCGGCCGTCCTGAGCACGTGGCGGTCGGCCACCTCGCGATAGACGTTGCGCACTTCATCTTCCATGGGAGTCTCCTTTTCTGCGGCAGCAGCACTGCGACTTGGGGAAGGGCCCGCATGCGGCGGGCCCGGGGTGGGCACTAGCTAGAGGTACAGCGAGCGTTCGACGGAATTCCATTCCGCGAGCGATGCGGCGTAGGCGGGCTTGAGGTAGTCGGTGGAGTAATAGTACACGTCGCCGTTTGACGCGGTGGTCGTGGCGAGATCGGGGTAGGCGCCCGATTCGCTCACCGTCTGCCACAGCGCTTCCACGTCCTCGGACGTGTAGCAGAACGGCTCATTATAAAGTGAAGCGGCCTCGAACGGACGCGGATAGGTGCGTGATTCCTGGCGCACGCATTCAACAAACGTGGCCACGCGGTCGTCCTCCTTAGCGAGGAAAGCCCAGCGGGCGTATGCGTTGGTCATGTGCTCGCGCGAGTACAGGTAGTAGCTGTGCGCCCCCACCATGGCAACGATGTCGGCACAGGGAAGCGCGAAGGTGGGGTTGTCAGCAACGGCAGGATTTCCGCCCACCGCGGATGCCTCCACCGCTGCAGAAGATGCGGCTGCTGCGGCGGTTTCCGTAGGGACGCTCTCCAGAGCGTCCCTACGAGGATTTTCCGAAACAAGCACGTCATCAGAAACAATGCTTTCAGGCACCTCTTCCTCAGAGGGTTCTTCGCGCATGAAGCGAGGGATGCCAACGGGCTTGGTGGCGGTGCGGGGCTTCTGCGCGGGTTCGGCCGGTGCGTCGGCGGGCACAACTGCATGCGCTTCCAGGTACTCATACACGTTCATTTCCCAGTCGTCGGCCGTCCAGCCTGCGGGCACCAGGCCAGCGGCTTCCCAGCTCGACGGCTCAACCAGCCGCCCGGCAGCCGATTCGGCGCGCACAGCATCGAACAGCGCCGCCAGAAGCATCTGCTCGTCGTCGGCCGCTGCATCACCCTGCGCAGCGCCAACCGCCGGCACGCTCGCCGCCAAGGACACATCGGCGCCAACACCAACCTCCGCGGCACCTTCGCCCCCGCTTTCGCCTGCTTCCGCCTGCGCGGCGAGAGCCCGTATCACTTCTTCGCGGATAGCCCGCGCTTCTTCGTCAGCCATCAGTGCTCCTTTAAGGAAACGCCCTTCAACTCAACCATCATAATGGTTGTTTCGCGTTCCCCTTCATCCCCTCTTTGAGGATAAAAATGCATAATCCGAGGTAAACGGCGTGTCACTCTTCATGCCTTCCCAAACGATACTCCAGAAGTTAGTCTACAATGGCAACCAACGCGAAGAAGAATTTGCAACCACGTAAGCCAAAGAGCAACCTTGGGGGAGGGAACGTCTTGGCGCATCGAACGTCACGGGAGACCGAGACAGGCCCCGTCGCGGGCGGAAAGCCTGCACCCACCGCCGCAAGTGCGGAGCACCCCGCGCGCCCGCATAGCGAGTCGGACGCTGGCCCTGTGGACACCACCCCGGCGGCCCAGGTGCGCCGCTTTGCCCCGCTGTGGCCCCTGGTGCTGGGGCTGGCGTTTGGGCGCGCCGGGCTCATCGTGGCCAGCTACGGCAGTTACACCAGCACCGACGAGGGCATCTTCACCGACGGCGCCATGCTGGTAGCGCTTTCCATCCTGGCCGTGTTTTTCGTGCTGTTCCTTATACGTAAGCGCACGCTCAGCAAGTCATCGGTGCGGGCCACCATGCGCGTTTGCGTTGCGCTGGAAGCGTTCACCCTCGCGGCTTTGGCTTACCTTGACGTGCGCGGCATCAACGAGCCGGCGATACGCTTCGGCCTCAGCGTGCTGTGCACCCTCGTGGCGTCGGGAGCTATCTATTATTGGCTGCGTCGCGCGCGCGGCACCAGCACCACCGCAGCCGCCGTGTTCGTGTTCTCCACCCTCATCGTGAGCGAGGTGGAAATTTACCTGTGCACGCTGATGCCGATAGCGGCTGGCAATCTTATTGCGTGCGTGCTGGTGCTGGCGCAGTACCCCTGCATGAGGTGGGCGCGCAAACGCCTGCAACCCCATGACATCGTGTCGCCCACGCAGCGCAACGACTACTTCGGGTTCGCGAAAACCATGCTGCAATCCAAGCAGTTTCTCACGGCCACCGCGCTTGGCATTGGGTGTCTTTCCATTGTTATTGGGCTTTTGCGCGGCTACCCGGACGGCCTGTCCATCGCGTTCCAACCCGCCACTCGTATTGCGTATGGCCTGCTCACGGTCATCATAAGCGTCGCTTTAATCGCGCTTGTGCTGAAGCGCCGCGAGCATGTGCTTACCGTGGGCATCTTCGTCATCATGGAGCTTCTGGCGTGTTTCGCGCTGATTGCCTATGCCGCGTTTCCCGAGATGCTGGATATCGGCGCTGTATTCACCACCACGCTCAATGCGCTGATGGTGGCGTTCACCTGGTACGTTATCATTGCGTTCATGAGCCATGGCTGGCGCGACCCCTACTATTACGCCATCGCGGGGTGGCTCGTGTGGCTGGGCTGTCGGGCTGTGGCGCGCGTCGCGCTGCTGGAAGTGTCCGGGCTTTCTATGAACGACCTGCTCACGGGCGCGCTCATGGGAGCCATGGTGGTGGTGTCCACCCAAGTCATCTTCGTGCAATTCCTGAACATCGCACGCCACGGCGCCCAGGAAGAACAGCAGGAAGCACGCCGCCAACAAGGCATGCTCACCAAAATCATGGGCCTGGATGAACACGAAAGCCTGGCCAGCGTGAGGCAAGCAGCCATGCGCCACAATGCCGAGGAAATGGGCCGCCAGTTCCTGCTGTCCGAGCGCGAGGTGGAAGTGCTCACGCTGTACGCGCTCGGCTACACGCAAAAGCGTGTGGCCGAGGAGCTGTTCATCACGCCGGGCACGGCACACGCGCACATCAAGCGAATCTACGCGAAAACGGGGCTGCACTCGCGCCAAGAAGTTCTGGATTATTTGGAGCAGTACGCGTCGTAAAACGCGCCTTCGTTCCCTTCGCGCGGGCGTGGGCGCGGTATGATAGACGTCGCTTGATACCGAGTGAAGGAACTCGCCATGCCGAACCTCATCGACATAACGCGGCGCATGACCGAAACGCCGCCGCTCGCGTTTTTGCAGGAAGAACGCTGTCTGCCCGAGCGCGACCTTACCGCCACGTGCGCGCGGTGTGCCGAGGTATGCCCGGTGGATGCCATTGTGGTGGGACGTTCGGCGGGGAACTCGGCGAACCCGCTGGTGAATAGCGACCCGTTCTCCGGCCCGGGCTCCGTGGTGAAGGAAGGACCTGCTGGTCCGCGCATTGATGTGGAGGTGTGCGTGCGCTGCGGGCGCTGCGTGGTTGCGTGCCCCACCGGCGCGCTGGTGGCCGCGCCGCCGTGCGACGACGATACGCTGCTGGCGGAGGCCGCGCGCGTGGGAACAGCGGCGGTTGTGCGGGCAGCGGATGGCGAAGGTGGCGCGGCGAGCGAACCAATCGGTGAGCCTGCGGAGCGCGTTGCGGGGTTCGCCTGTGAGCGCGCGGCGCGTTCCGCCCGCATCGACGCCGAGCGCGTGGCCGTGGTTCCCTGCCTCGCGTGGATCGACGAGACGCTCATCGTTCATGCCGCCTGCGCGGGCGCCGAACGCGTTGCGCTGCTGCCTGCGCCGTGTGCTTCGTGCGAGCACGCCGCTGCTGTGGCTGCGCTTCCCCACTCGGTTGAACAGGCACAACATATCCTTGATGCTTGGGATGTGCCCTGCCAAGCTGTTTGGGTCGAGCAGGGCTCGGCTGGCCTGGCGGCGCCCCTTGATGCGGAAGCCGCTGGCGAGCTGTCGCGCCGCGGGTTGTTCTCCCAAGCGCGTGCCGCTCTGGCAGACACGGCCGTCGAAGCGGCGAAAACTCAGGTGGAAGCCCTCGTTGGCCAATCAAGCAAGCACCCTTCCCCTAACCAAGACCCCGACCGCAGGCGCTGGCAGCTGCTCGACGACCTCCATGCATTCGGCCTTCCCGACGCGCACGCCGTTGTCCCGCGCTGCGTGGCTCCGCGTGTCAGCATCGAGGTGGAGCACTGCTCAGGCTGCGCGCTCTGCGCCGAGTTCTGCCCCACCGGCGCCCTGCACAAGGCCGGAAAGGCAACCGGCGGCGGCACGCTGCTTGAATTCGACGCCGCGCTCTGTCGCGACTGCGGCGTGTGTTCCGACACCTGCCGCTACGGCGCGCTTGAGTGCACAGAAACACTCACAGTCGACGAACTATTCGCCCTCGAGCCGCGCACCCTCGCTATCCCCAAGCGCCGACTCGTTCCCAACAGGCGGTAGGGCGGCCGCGCCCGCAAGAGCACCCCTGCGACACACCGCACAGGCACCGACGTCGGAATACTCACTGTCTGGCGCACCTATTCGTCGTAAAATGCTGCCTACACACCCTTCGCACGGAAAGGAACCAACACCGCCATGCTTCATTTCGACTCCGACTATATGGAAGGCGCGCATCCCGCCATCATCGAGCGCCTGGCCGCCACGAACCTCGATCAGACGAGCGGCTACGGCACCGACGAGGTGTGCGAGCGCGCCCGGCAGCGCATCCACGAGGCGTGCGCATGTCCCGAAGCGGCGGTCTATTTCCTGGTGGGAGGCACGCAGGCGAACGCCGCCGTGGCCGACCAGATCCTGCGCCCGTGGGAGGGCATCATCTCCGCCACCACCGGCCACATCACCGCACACGAGGCGGGCGCCGTGGAAGCGTGCGGTCGCAAGACCCTGCCACTGCCGCAGCACGACGACAAGCTAGACGCCGCTGAGGTGCGCGCGTACTGCGAGGCGTACTGGGCCGATGAGAACCGCGAGCACATCGTGGCACCAGGCGCGGTGTATATCTCACACCCCACCGAGTACGGCACCGTCTATTCGCTGGCCGAGCTGGAAGCGCTGTCGCAGGTCTGCCGCGACTTCGACATGCGCCTGTTCATGGACGGCGCACGCCTGGGTTACGGCCTGGCCGCCGTGGGCACAGACGTCACGTTGCCCGACATCGCGCGTCTGTGCGACGCTTTCTACATCGGCGGCACCAAGGTGGGCGCCTTCTGCGGCGAGGCCGTGGTCTTCACTAAGCCGGGCCTCGACGACCACTTTTTCACCCTCATGAAGAAACGCGGCGCGCTGTTGGCGAAGGGCCGCTTCCTCGGCTTGCAATTTGACGTACTGTTTGAGCGTGAAGCCGACGGGCGACTGCGCTACGAAAATGCCGGTCACCACGCCGTTGAACTGGCCCAGCGTCTCGCCGAAGGCTTCCGCGCGAAGGGCTACCAGCTGCACCTGAGCTCCCCCACCAACCAGCAATTCGTCGTGCTGGACGATGCCACCAAAGAGCGCCTCGCCCACCACGCCACCTTCGGCTTCTGGGAACTCACCCCCGACGGCCGCACCGTAGTCCGCTTCGCCACCAGCTGGGCCACCAACCCAAAAGTCATAGACGAACTGCTGGCATTGCTGTAAAACCCGTCTCGCTGGTAGAAGTCTCATCAGAGGCTGCCGCCAGCGAGACAACTAATCGGTTTATGCAAATTCGAACCCGTATGTCATGCAATTCATAACATGGACTTTAGGAATTGCATACGACAGAACGCTTACCCTCGATACTCCTCCATCAGGGCCTTGAAGGCGGGGAGGGAGCGCTTAATAACTTCGGGGCTTACGCAGTAGCTTATGCGGACCCAGCTGGGGACGCCGAAGCTGTCGGAGGGAACCAGGAGTAGCTCATGGACTTTGGCGCGGTTGCTGAAGGCTTGGGCGTCGTCCTCGAGGGCGCGTACCCACAGGTAGAAGGCGCCTTGCGGTTCTACGAACTCATAGCCCAGTTCAGCCAGGCCTTCGCTCAGCAGTTTGCGGTTTGCGGCGTAGGCGGCTACGTCGCTGGGCTCGTCCACACAGGCGGCAATTACGCGCTGGAACAGCACCGGCGCGCAGATGTAGCCCAGTGCGCGGCCCGCGCCAGCTACGGCGGCATTCACCTGGACGGCGTTGTCCATGAGGTCAGACACGTACACATACCCAATACGCTCGCCTGGCAGCGACAGCGACTTCGAATACGAGTAGCACACCAGCGTGCGCGGATACACGCACGGCACGTAGGGCACCTCGATGCCGTCGTACACAATCTCGCGGTACGGCTCGTCGCTGATCAGGTACAACTCGCGCCCGAGCTCAGCCTCCTTTGCCGTAAGCAGCGCGGCAAGCGCCTCCAGGTTCTCGCGCGAATACACGGCACCCACCGGGTTGTTCGGCGAATTGATGATGATGGCGCTCGTCTTCGGCCCAATGGCCGCGGCCAGCGCGTCGATGTCCAGTTGAAAGTCGGGCACGTGCGCGGGCACCTCAACGCAGGTGCAGCGCGCCGTCTCAATCCACACCTTATACTCTGGGAAGTACGGCGAGATAACAATAACCTCATCGCCCGGCTCGGTCACGGCCGAAATGGAAATGGCCAGACACGCCGCAGCACCCGAGGTCAGATAGATGTTCGCAGCCGAAGCCGCAATGCCAAACCGGCGGCTGATGCTCTCGGCGATGGTCGCACGCACCTCGGGCACACCACTCGCGGGCGAATACCCGTGCAGCGACACGGCCGGCTGTTCCAGCAGCTCAAGCGCCGCGCGCTTCACGGCGGCGGGAGCGGGCACGCTGGGGTTGCCAATGCTGAAATCGAACACGTTCTCTTCGCCAATTTCAGCCTTGCGCGCCATTCCGTACGCAAACAGCTCGCGGATGGCCGAGGGCTCGTTACCCAGCCCGTACATCCTCTCGTTCACCATGTGCACCACGTCCTCTTTTACCGCCGGTAGATAGTGAAAACCAGGGTAGCACAACCGCGCCAACCCCAAAGCTTTTCCCACGCGAACGGCACGCGTGCCATCCACCCAGCGAAGCTCCCGGCCGCGCCCAGCGCCCCAACACCAAAAGCCACCAACAAAACAACAAGCCCCTAGTTGCGTGCGATTCGTTGTTGCAAGGGGGTGAGGGAAACGAATCGCAGCAAAACCAGGGAGCTTGTTCGCAAGGCGTGTTCGCGCCGAAACCGGTTTGCCCAGCACCCGGCGCGTCACGACGGATTAGTAGAACATGAATATACTCGCGCCCAGGTTATAGAACACCACGCGCATGCATACCGCACCGACTGCCGCAGCAACAATGGCCACCGCAGCCCACATCTTCCATGAGCCTTCCTTTCCTTGTTTTTTGGCAACCAGCAGTGCGGCCAGCGGCACCACAGCGCCAACCAGCACAACACCAAGCCAGGTGAGCAGCGCCTGCTCGCCGGTAAATACATTCGTCAAAGCCGCGTAATCGATAGCCGGGTTCATCGGCGTGATGGTGGTGAAGTGGCTACCCACGTTCGTGAACGCCGCACCACTCATCTGCATGGCAATAAGGTAAGCAACCGTTGCCACCGCGTTCACCGCAGCGCCCACCACAGCCAGCAGCTGACCGAACGGCGAGGCGTCACCCTTAAGCGAGCACAACAGCGCCATGGTGGCCGGGCCCAGCACACAGGCGTTGCCCACCACGTACACAATCCACAGCACGGAGTTCCACGCGGGGCGCGCCGCCATCATGTAGGAGTGCGCCATTACCACTACCAGCACCACGGACACCACAATGCCCAGCACCGCCAGCCACGAAGGAATCTTGCCCTCGTCGCCCGCTTTGCGCAGAAACGCCAGGTAAATCACGGCCACCACCGCAAGCACCACAATAGCGATAAGCTCTTGCGTGATACCCGAGGTCAAGTGTCCGAACCCGTTGAAGATGCGCTCCCAGTGCTCAAGGTGCAGAAACACCGCGATACCACCCACCACCAGCAAGGCGGCGGACACAATCCAGGCGATCATCTGCGTCTTCTTGCCTTCGCCCTTCAGCGCAAGCGCGCACTGGCTGGCAAACAGACCCGCCGACCACGCCACCAGCGTGGTGAACACAATCAAAGGCCACTGCAGTTCCATTATTCATCGCCTCCCTGCCACTTGCGGTCGCGCAGGATGTAGACGTAGGAAGGCTTGTTCCCCACGTCGGGAAGGTGATGCACGTCCTCGTCGGTCCACGGTTTGCTCGTCTTGGTGATGGGCTGGAACTCGCCGGACGCATCAGGCGGGCCCACAAACGTCTCGATGCCCTTCTCCAAGTCGCCGAAGAAGCGAGCACGACCGCCGCACTGGCGCACGCACTCGGGCAGCTCGCCCTGGGCAATTTTCTGCTCGCACAGCGTGCACTTCTCCACCACGCGCTCTTCCTCGTTGAGGTAGCGCACGTTATAGGGGCAGGCCATGGCGCAGAATTGGCAGCCGATGCACTTCGACTTGTCAATCTGCACGGTGCCGTCCTCAAGCTTCATGGACGCGCCTGTGGGGCACACGTTCACACACTCGGGATTCTCGCAATGCTGGCACGTCACCGGGAGGTAGTACATCTCCACGTCGGGGAACTGGCCCGACCCGCCCTCAATGGGGTTGGGGCCGATGCGCAGCACCTTGTTCCAGAACGCGCCGGGCGCAATGCCGTTCACAATTTTGCACGCGACGGAGCAGGCCACGCAGGACACGCAGCGGTTGAGGTCAGTCGCGATAGCGTACTGGGTCATGCTTACACCTCCTCGGATTTCACGGGCATCCAAGCCTTCAGGCGCGGGTCGTTCGCGTCGGTGATGATGGGCGTGCCATCCTCGTCGGCGCAGGGAATCACCACACCATTCGGGCAGTTCTCGGGCGTGGCCTTGTAGATCTTCACCAGGTAGGCGCGCAGCGTGGTGGCGCCGCTGATGGGATCTTGGGCCGTGTCGTCAACCAGGCAGTTGATGTTACTCAGGTTGTAGCCGTGCGTCGGCGCGGGCAGCTCGGGGAACCACCAACCGTGGTCAGCCTCAACCACGCCGGGCGCAATGCCGTAGAACAAGTCGGCCACCTGGCGAATCTTGCCGCGGCGCGACTCGATCCAGCACCAGTCGCCCTGCTCGATGCCCAGTTCCTTCGCCGTTTCGGGGTTGATCTGGAACGTGGGCACCACCGCTTGCTCGCGGGCAAAGGGCTGCTGGCGGCCTTCGCTGTGGAAGAACACGGGGATGCGGCGGCCGGAGGTGAGGATGATCGGGTACTCTTCGGCCACATCAGGCGTGGAGTACGGGCTCTCGACAGGCTCGCGCACCACGGGCAGCTGCTCGCCGGGGTGATACGTCTCAAGCAGCGTCGACCACAACTCGAACTTCGTCGTGGGCGTCTCCCAACCGGGCAGACCGTCCTTGCGCATGTAGCCCAGCATGTGGCGGCGGTAGTAACCGATGGGCGTCACCTCGCGGAGGTCCCACTGGCCGTGTTCCTGCCACTGCTCTTTGAAGTCGTCCCAGTCCTTGAACTCCAGCTTCTTGCCCTCGGGGCCCGGAATCTGCATGCCGTGCGTCGAGTGGAAGATGGACATCTCGTTCACCTGCTGCTCGTCGGGCCACTGGATGTCCAGCCATTCCTTCGGCCAGAACGGCGGCGCCGTCTCAGCGCTGGTCGGCCACCAGGGAATACCCATCTTCTTGCACAGCTGGATAATCTGGATGGTGTCCCACTTCGCCTCGCCTTGCGGCGGCACCACGGCCACCTGCGCGCCGAAGCCGCTTTCCGCACCCTGCGAGATGCGCAGCGTGTCAATTTCCAGGAAATGGCAGGCGGGAACCAGCACGTCGGCCAGCTCCACCGTGGGCGAATGCCAGAGCTCAGCCGCCCAGTAGAAGTCAAGCGACTTGAACGCCTCCCAGTTACGGTTCGCGTTGCCGGAGTGATGATGCGAGCCCGTGGCCGAAATCATGGCACGGATGGGATACGGCTTGCCCGTGAGGATCATGTCCGTGGCGGACGTCTGGTCGTGATGGAACGCCGCACCACCAATGGTCTGGAAGAACGGCAGCAGCGGGAACTTGTCGCCGCCGGCCACCTTCGCGCGCAGCGCCGGATCCTGCATGGGCGCGCCAAAGGGGGTAACGTAGCTGAAGAAGCAGTTGTACAGGTAGTGCACCGTCTCGCCGCCGCGGTTGCCGCCCGGCGTATCCAGGTTGCCCGTGAGGGCCGACAGGATAAGCGGGATGCGCGTGGCCTGGATGGCGTTGCCCGCGTGCTCAAGGGCCAGCTGGTACTGGATGCCGCCCTGCATGAGTTCGCAGCCGTACTCCTGGGCCGCCTCGCGCAGCGACTCCACGTCAATCTCGCAGTGCTCGGCAACACGCTCGGGCGTCCACTCGGCCAAACCGTCGGTGAACAGCTTAAACGTGGGCGTTGCGGACACCTTGCGGCCGTCCTTGAGCGTAACCTCGTACTCGCCGTCAAGCGCGGGATCAATACCCGTCGAGAAACCGTTTTCCTCGGGCAGGAAGCCACCGCACCAGTCCTCGCCCTCGCCAATCTTCGTCATCTTGGTGGGCTTGATGTACTCCGTCTCGCCTTCCCACAGGCCGGTCTCGAAATCGAACCAGGTCAGACGGTTGCCCTTCTTGTCCCACACCATGAAGCGACGGACGCTGCCGCCTTCCTTCACGTCGGATTCCTTCAGAAGGCGCGTCTTCACCGTGAGCGGATACCCCTGGTTGTCCAGGTTAGCCTGCCAGTCGAACGGTGTGGGCTCAAGCTCTTCCACAAACAGGAAGGGGCCGTCGGTCCACTTCTTGGCGAACATTTCGTCATAGGTCTTCATCTCGTTCACGATGATGTTGAGCATACCCATGCCGAACGCGTCGTCAGTGCCGGGGCGGAGGTGCACCTTGATGTCGCACTCCTTGCCCAGGTTCTGCAGACGCGGGCCAACGCAGATGGACTTGCGGGCATTCACCTGGGAGTCTACGGTCACGCGGTTCGCGTTGTCGTAGTTGGACACTTCCTGGTTGGTGCCCCACTGGAAGAACACTTTGCAGCCCTCGTTCAGCGACACCCAGTGTGCCGGGAAGCACGTGAGCGCGCCCGCCTCGGTACGGGGGCCTTTGCACACCTGACCTGCGGTGCAACCGCCGTTGGGGCTGCCCACGTAGTAGCCGAACAGCATGGAGCCGTAGCTGGTGATGCGGCTGGTGCCGTGCAGCGACTTGATGGCCGGTCCGCCGTACTTGTCGATGACTTCTTGGAAGCCCTTGGCGCCCAGTTCAAGTGCTTCGTCCCAGCTGATACGCACCCAACCCGGGTCCTCGCCCTTGGGGTTCGTACGCTTCATGGGATAACGAACGCGATCGGGATGGTACAACGCCTGCATGGCCGACTTGCCCTTCGCGCAGATGTGGCCTCGGCTCGAGATGGCGCTTTCATCGCCGGTGAGGTCGATGACGCGGCCGTCTTGGACCCATGCCCAGATGGCGCACTCCATTTTGCCGCATGCACGGCAGTGCGTCCTGATCTTCTGCACGTCGCCCGCAGCCTGCGTGGCGTTTCCCTCGGCCAATGCGACGGGAGCCCCAGCACTCGTCAATCCCAGGGCAACGCTCGTGGCGGCAGCGGTCTTCAGAAAGGTACGGCGCGTGCACTTCAGTTGTTTCATTCCCCCTCCTCTGCTTGCATCAAAAAACACCTTCGGGTACATTTGATGAACGCTCATCAGGGCCAGTGTACTGAGCGCATGAAGCATGCAGAAGCGATTAAATGGCAGCCTGCTATTCCACAACGGAATAGCTTTATGCGATTTCAATCCCAGGGGAGGGGACGGCACTATGCAGCTTTCGCATTTGGAGGAGTTCGTTGAGTTGGCGCAGTGCCTGAATTTCAGCAAGGCCGCCCGCACGCTCAACATCTCTCAGTCTGCCTTGAGCAAGCACGTGCTCGCGCTGGAGAAGGAGTGCGGCGCGGAACTGTTGGCGCGATCGAGCGTGCAGGTGCGCCTCACGCCCGAGGGGAGCGTGCTGTTTGAAGAGGCGCTTTCCATCATTGAGGCACACGACCACGCGCTGCGCCGCATCGCCGAGATGAAGAAGGCGCATCCGCCCTTGTCAGTGGGTGGGTTGTACCTCAACATAAATATTGTGGGATTCATTAACGCCATCGCGCGCACGCTGAAAAGCACCGACGAGCACCTGCACCTCGTGTACAACAACGCGAGCGACCGCCCGTTTTGCGACCTGGTGGCATCGGGCGAAGTGGACGTGGCGTTCACCATTTTGGACCCCGACGACCCACTGCCACCCGGCGTGGAGCGCCTTCACCTGTTCGATGACCCCCTGGTGGCCATCATGGACCCCGACCACCCTTTGGCGAAGAAGGACACGCTTTCGCTGAAGGATCTCAACCGCCAAAAGATGCTGGCACCTGCCGGGTCGTACTTCATTGCCGGCGCGAAACTGGCGCACACCCTGTTGGAGCGCCACGGCTCGCGGCCGCTGTACGAATCGGTGCGCTTGCAAACGATGCAGGAGTTTCCCCTGATAGATGTGGGTGACAGCATTTTGATGGTGGAGGAATCGCTGCAGAAGCAGCAGATGTCGTACAGCTCCCATCGCGTCTTGCGCTTTGAGGAAGCGGACGCGCAGTTCCCCTTTTATGTGGTGTTTCGCAGCTCTCCGCGCACCGAGGCGACGCAGCGGTTCGTCGACGCGCTGCGCGAGGAGTCTGAGAAGTTTCGGGCCGCGGGTGGGGCGGCTGGGGCTGCCGAAGGAGCCGGAGCCGCCGGAGCCGCCGAGGCCGCGCTCTAACAGCGGTCGTTGATGTTGGTGCTGCCGAGCAGTTCCTGCAGGGCGTTTTTGATGGAATGAGGCTGATTGGGCACCGCCGCGGGCGGCTTCAGATTGAAGCGCGTCCACGTATCCGCCACGAGGCTTTCCGCAGGCACTTCGTCGGCCAGACTGAGGGCATCCTTCGGGCACACATCCACGCAGCAGCCACACTTCACGCACAAGCCGGGACGATGCTCCAAGCCCCACACACCATTGTTGTCGCAGGTGCGCAGGGCACCCGTCGGGCAGAACGTCGCGCACATGCGGCACGAGGTGCACCGGTCGGCATCGACGGTCACCTGACCCCACAGGCGCGTGACCACGGAGCTTGCCTGCGGCGCACCGTGACTTTCCAGCGCTTTGACCAGGCGCTTGCGGCGTCCAGGCACAAACTGCGGCAACACGCCCTGCTCGTTCACCTTCGTATAGCGCTGCTGTGTGAGCAGTTCGTCCTCGCCGGGAGCGACCGCCTCCCCCGCCACGGCAGCCACCGCCGCAATGCCGGCGATGCGCGCCGCCTCATCGCGCAGGTGCGCAAGCGTTTCGCGACGGCGAGCGTCGTAGCCCAGCGGCTGATCGAGGCGCAGCGAGGCCGGCAGCTTCTCCACGACGTCGGCCCGCGTGCTGCTCCCCCACGCTTCAAGCAGCGTGTTGGCCGACGCGCACACCGCGCGCGCCGTATCGATGCTGGCAGCATAGTCGCAGGTGGGGCACTGAGCTTGCACAAGCGTGACACGCTGCGCGCCGTTGGCGGCCAGCATAGCAATGAGGCTTTCCTCCACGCGCCCCAGGCAGGTGACGCCCACAACTTTCGCCGGGTCGAAGCGGCCCTCAGCCGCGGCAAGCATCTTGTCGCACGCGATGACCACGTGCCCGTCGTGTTCCCGCAGGGCATCCATACACTGGCGGTAGAGTTCCTTGTCCTCGGGGTGACGCGTCTCAAGTGCGCAGGTGGGGCACACGGTGGCGCAGGTTCCGCACCCGATGCACTTCTCGGGAGCCACGGCAAATGCGCCGTCTTTGATGGAGAGGCACCCGGATACGCAGGCAGTGGCGCAGCGTGCGCAGGTGGCATTGCGGTTGCGTACGGCAACGCAGCGGTCGCGATGGACCGTGATGTAAGGACTATCAATTTTTTCGAGTAGACCGAACATGGTGTATGCGGATGGCATAAGCGCCCTTTCTCGTCTACCCCCTTGCAGCGCATGAGTATAGCGGTTTTTCTTGGAAGGGGAAGAGGGCACGGGAGGAATGCCCCTTGTCATCCTGAGCGTAGGCGCTTCGCGCCTTCGCTCAGGATGACAACAGGCTTTACACTCGGGGCGGGCTGGCCTATAATGCGCCGCGGGGAAACCGCGTGGAGGCTTTGCCATGCGGACAATGTTGCAAAAGATGAGTCTCAGGGGTGAGGCTTAGCGTGCGCATGCACGACATCTGAACGCAACATTGTCTGAGAGGCCTTTCATGGAACGCGACACTTCACCTTATAATCCCCCCATCGAATTCGATTTCGATGACGATTTCGAAGATCTTACTCCCACCGAAAACCCAACCGACGCAGAACCGGTACCGGAACCCGATGCGCCGCCCGTCGTCATTCGCGACGAGCGTACGGCCGAAGAGCGCACGCACGATTTGTTCGCGCGCATGGCCCCGCACCGCGCCACGCTGCTGGGCATTCTGTCGCTGTGCGTTGAACCCCACACCGCTTCTGAGGTTGACGCGTTTGTTGACGAGTTGCGCGCCGGCGACTTCTCCGTGTTCTCGAGCGCGAGCCTCTGCACCCACCTGGAAAAGGCAGGCGCCCTTGAGCGCATTGTGCCCGAAGGTGCAGATCCCGCGGCCCCGGCTGAGCCGCGAACCATCGTGGTGGACGGCATCGAATACCTGGAGGCTGCCAAGGCGCCCGAACTCTCGTGGGTGACCACCTCTGTCGGCAAGGACGTGCTTGACGCCGACAATCCCGCGCGCCGCATGCGCGACCTGTTCGTCACCGAGGCGCGCTACCTCCCCATTTTCCAGCGCATTCTTGAACTGTGCGCAACCGAGGAAGGCGCTACCGTACCCGCACTGGGCGAGGCAGTAGACGATGACCCCCTGGTGCAGGAGCCGCGCTTCTACGCCTCGTACTTCGTTGACCTGCTTGACAAGTGTGGGGCTCTCCAGTGGAACAAGACCTGGCATATCACCGAAGTGGGGCGCGAAGGCTTGGCCCTGCTCGTCGAAACCGACCAACCCACGCACACCAACTGAAAGGCAACTTCCATGACTGAACCTACGAGTGCCGCACCTGTGGCCGAATCCGATCTTCTGCACGACCTTGCCGCAGCATGCCGTCAGCGCGCGGCGGCCTACGGTTTCCTTTCGCGCCTGTTCCGCGTGGAGGTGGACGAGGCGTACCTCGGTGAGTTGGAGCAGATGCGCTTCCCCGCCTCCACGGGCACTGAGAACCTGGACGAGGGGTATCGCCTCATCGCCCGCTATTTGAGCGGGTCGCGCGAGAGCACGGTGCTTGACCTGGCCGTGGACTACACGCGCACGTTCATTGGCAATGGCATTGTGGCGAAGGGGCTTTCCGCGCACTCGGCGGCCTACCCTTACGAGAGCGTGTACACCTCCGAGAAGCGCCTGCTCATGCAGGAGGCGCGCGACCAGGTGCTCGCCATCTACCGCGCAGCCGGGCTGGCCAAGCAGGATTCGTGGCACGACGGCGAAGATCATCTGGCGCTTGAGCTGGAGTACATGCAGGTCATGGCCAACCGCGCGGCGGAGCGCCTTGAGGCCGCCGATGAGGAAGGGGCCGTGGAGCTGTTGTCCGCACAGGAAGAATTCTTGCGCGCGCACCTCACGCCCTGGGTTCCCCAGCTGGCCGCCGACATGCGCACGTTCGCCAAGACCGACTTCTACCGTGGCCTCGCTTCGCTGGCGGAAGGGTATCTGGAAGCCGAGCGCGCCTTCTTCGACGAGGTACTGGCCGATGACGAGGACGAATGCCACTGCGACGAGGCGACGGAGGTGAGCCCGGATGGAGCCGGAGCATAACAACGAGCGCCCTGCCGAGCGCGCAAGCGAGAAGACGTATGCAGGCATGACGCGCAGGACGCTCTGCCTGGGTGTGGGCGGCGCTGCCGTCATGCTGGGACTGGGCGGCCTCACGTTTGTGGGCAGCACGCCACTCGTTCGACCGCCGGGAGGTCAGGACGAGGAACACCTGATGTCGGCCTGCATCCGCTGCGAGAAGTGCTTCGAAATATGTCCGCACGACATCATTCAACCGGCGCACATTGAAGACGGCATTCTGGGAATGCGCACTCCCACGCTGAAGTTTTCCCAGTCGTGGTGCGACTGGTGTAAAGAGGCGAACGGCGGCGAGCCGTTGTGCGTGAAGGTGTGCCCCACCGAGGCGCTGAAACTGCCGGTGGACGCCACGCCGGAAACCACCATCTTGGGCAAGGCCGTGCTAAATCGGGATTTGTGCCTGGCCTACAAACTAACCGGGTGCCGGTTCTGCTACGACGCGTGCCCCTATGAAGCCATGGGGCTTGACGAGGCCAATCGCCCTTACGTCATTGAGGACCCCTGCAACGGCTGCGGCGCGTGCGAAAGCGTGTGCGTGTCGCTGCAAAACGGATCAATCTCGCAGGGAACGAACCGACGGGCCATCGTTATTGAGCCGTACGAAGAAGGGCGGTGAGGAACACCATGAAAGCAAAAACGCTGCGCGTTGTTATTCCACTCGCCGTCATGGCGGTTATCGCGGTGGGGTTTTACCTGAACACCGGCGTGGGAACGCTTTCGGCCATCGGCTGGGCCGACGTGTCGCTGCTGTGCCCGCTGGGCGCTTTGGCCGCCATGCTGGCATCAAAGTCCATCGTACCGCAAGCGGTGATATCGCTGGTCATTGCCGTGGCAGCCATCGTCGTACTCGGCCGGGCGTTTTGCGCCTGGGTGTGCCCCGTGCCCATCGTGTCGAAACTGCGCGGGTTGTTCAGCAAGGGAAAAACTACCGGTTCGGGTGAGGACGCGGGTGGCGCGGTGGGGGCTGCCACTGCGACGACGAGTGACGCCGCAGTGGCTCCCCTGTCCGCGAGCGAGAAGGCGCTCCTGTCGAAGGGCTCCGGCTGCGCCTCGTGCCGCGAGAAGCGCGGTGCGGTGGATTCGCGCCACTTCGTGCTGGGCGGCGCGCTGCTTTCGGCGGCCATCTTTGGCTTCCCCGTATTCTGCCTTGTGTGCCCTATCGGACTTACCTTCGCTACTATTTTGTTGGTCATGCTGCTGTTCTCGAACGGCGACGTGACGTGGTCAGTGGTGGTTATTCCCGCATTACTGCTGGTGGAAGTGGTATTTTTCCGCAAGTGGTGCTCGAAGTTGTGCCCGCTTTCGGCCTTCATGAGCCTTATTGGCAAGGCAAACCGCACGTTCCGCCCGGCGGTGGATGAGAGCGCGTGTCTGGAAACCTCCAAGGGCGCCACGTGTGGAACGTGCGCCACCGTGTGCACCGAGGGCATCGATCCGCGGCATCCTGAGCTGGGTGCCAACTGGAGCGAGTGCACGAAGTGCCGCGCGTGTGTTGAGGCCTGCCCCGCGCACGCCATTTCCCTCCCGCTGCTGCCGCGCAAACGTTCCTCGGAAGGAACGCCCGCGCTTGACAGCGTGGACGAGGTCGCTCAGCAACGCTAAAGCGGCTTCGACCACATCCCTCCCTCCCCATGACGCGCCGCCCGCACCTCCGCAGGCGGCGCGTCGGCGTTTGTGGGAGGGCCGGGAGCGGCGCGTGACGCACCCGGCGGGAGCGGCGCACTCGGCGGGCGGCGGAGCGCAGGAAGCTAGTCCTGCTTCACCACCAGCACGTCGCAGCGCATGTTTCTGATAAGGAACGTGGACACACTGCCCACGAAGGCGTACTTGATGTTGGACAGGCCGCGCTCGCCGCACACCACGAGGTCGGGGTTGAAGGGTTGCGCAAGTTCCTCCATGAGTGTGTCGGCCACGCGCCCGGCAGCTACACGCACGTCAACCGAGGGGATGCGTGCGTCTTCACGCGCACGGGCGAGCGTGGGAGCAAGCTCCTGCTCAAGAAGCTTCAGACGTTCGGCGCATAAGGCCTGGTAATCGGCCCCGTTCATCTCATTAGGAACCGAGTCAACTACATGCCCAAACAAAAGATGCGCCCCATTGTCGGCCGCAAGCGAAAGAGCGCGGTCAGCCACCGCCTCCTGCGTCGAAGCCCCGTCAAGCGCTGCGAAAATGCGTGTGTACTTCTGTGTCATGGCACACCTCTTCCGTCAATGAAGGCCCCTAGCCGCCCTCACGCCAGCCGCACACTACCTTCCCCCATTGTACCGCAGCCCCACGAACCCCACGCCTGATTCCCCCGCGATTCCCGTCGGGTTCCCCTCGCGTGTTTAGCTTGTGATGAGTAGCATTGCGCCTACGAACAGTAGTAACACGTACGTGAGTTTCAGGAACTTCTCTTGGCTGATGCGGCGCTGGAGGCGGTTACCTATGAAGGTGGCTAGCACGGCGAGCGGCACGCACATGAGCACGACCTGCACTACCTCGCCGGTGAAGTGGCCTTGGCTGAGCGCGATCAGCGCATAAATAAGGTTCAAGATGGCCCACACCATGGAGAGCGTCGTGCGGAACTGCTGCTTGTCCTTGATTTTCTGCACGGCGTAAATCACCAGCAGCGCGCCGCCCGACACAAACATGCCCTGTATGAGCCCGGCCAGCGCCAATATGACCCACAGCGCCCACTCGGGCAGAAACTTCTGACGCTTCGACAGCAGGTTCTTCAAACCCACCGCCACAATGACCACGCCGTATATGCGCAAGAGCACATGCAGCGGCAGCACCGTGTCAAGCCATATGCCCACCAGCACAAACGGCAGCATGGTGCCCACAATTTTGCCTAGCTCGCGCCAGTTCACGTGCTTGATGTTCATCAGCGCCAAAAGCCCGCACGCGAAAAAGCCCATGGCGTTCAGAATGGCCACCGAGCTTTCAAGGCCAAGCAGGTTCGTGCCCACCGGCATGGCGAAGATGTTGCCGGCGAATCCCGTGATGGCCTGTATGGTATAGGCGAAGAAGAACGCGGCAAGGAACAGTGCTTTTTGCATATGTGATACAATCCTTCTCTAACGAACATCGTTCAGTGTAGCATTCGAAGCGGGGCGTCGCTGACGCGTCGCGGCAGGCGGGCGGACGGCCCGCGCGAAACCCACAACGACAACGAGCGGGACGGAGGCATATGGCGGGATTCACCATAACCATCGCCGGCGATTCGGCACTCAACCTGGAGTTTGCGCACACCATCTCACCTGAGACGAGCGCAAAAATTCGCCTGGCTGCGGAAAATCTGACGGACGACCCTATTGAGGGCATCACGGAACTCGTCCCCACTTTCTGCTCACTTATGGTGTATTACAACCCGCTCACCATCTCGTTTGATGAACTGGCAACACGCCTGCGCGGAAAGCTGCGCGATGTGGGCGAAGCCGATCTCAGCGTGCGCAAAATCGTGCAGATTCCCGTGTGTTACGGCGGCGATTTCGGCCCCGATTTGCCTGCCGTGGCCGCTCATGCGGGCCTCGACGAAAGCGAAGTGATGCGGCTGCACTCCGCACACGACTACCTTATTGATATGCTGGGCTTCCTGCCCGGCTTCGCCTACCTGGGTGGGCTGGACGAGAGGCTGCACACGCCGCGTCTGGCCGTGCCGCGCACGCGCATCGAACCAGGCAGTGTGGGCATTGGCGGCGCGCAGACCGGCATCTACCCGCTGGCCTCGCCCGGCGGCTGGCAGATCATTGGCCGCACACCGCTGCGCCCGTACGACCCCGACCGCGAAGAACCCATCCTGTACGCGGCGGGCGAGTACCTGCGCTTCACCCCCATCTCGGCCGACGAATACGCGGCCATCGAGGCGCAGCTGGCGGCCGGCACCTACGAGTACACCACCTTCGTGGAGGGCGAGTAACATGGGTCTCGTCGTGAAGAAACCGGGCGTCATCACCACCGTCCAGGACAAGGGCCGCTTCGGCTACCAGGGCAGCGGCTTCGCCACCAACGGCGTGATGGATCACCGCGCCTTCGCCATAGCCAACCTGCTGGTGGAGAACGACCCCAACGCGCCCGTGCTGGAGTTTGCCCTGGCAGGCCCCACGCTGCGCTTCACCACGAACACGTTTGTGGCCATTACGGGCGGCGACTTCTCGCCCACTATCGACGGCAAGCCGGTGCCCCTGTACACGGCGCTCATGGTGCGCCGCGGCTCCATCCTGCGCTTCGGCGCGTCGAAGACGGGCTGCTACGGCTACCTGGCCATCGCGGGCGGTAGCATCCGCGTGCCCGAGGTCATGGGAAGCCGCTCGACCAACCTCAAATGTGAGCTGGGCGGGTGGAAGGGTCGTGCGCTCGCCGCGGGCGACTACCTCCCCTTCGCCACGAAGGGTGTGGATTTCCTGCCCAACCTGGGCTCGCACCGCATTGAGGGCGACCCGTATTACGGCTTTGGCAAGGACGAAATTGTGGTGCGCGTGGTGCCCGGGCCTCAGGAAGAAATGTTCACCGAGGCGGGCGTCGAAACGTTTTACACCCAAGCGTACACTGCCACCACGAAGTGCGACCGTATGGGCTATCGTCTGGACGGGCCGGAAATTGAGACGCGGCACGGGTCGGACATCATTTCCGACGGCATTGCGTTCGGCGCGGTGCAGGTGCCCTCTCACGGACGCCCCATCATCATGCTGGCCGACCGCCAAACTACCGGCGGTTATGCAAAGATAGGCACCATTGCGACGGTTGATATTCCGAAGTTGGTGCAGCGCCCGCCGGGAAGCCGCGTACGCTTCGAGCGTGTGTCGGTACAGGAGGCGCAGCGCCTACTGAGGGCCGAAGCGCGCCAGATGGATCAGCTCATGCTGAAGGTGCGCCGCCCCAGCGCCGACGGCATTTCGCCCCGACGGACAGCCCGCCGCTTGGCACCCATCCTGGAGGCCCAGGCCCAGCGCATGCAGGCCGACACATTGTGGATTGACCGCGCGAACCGAGACGAACGAGTGGGACGACGCAACGATTTGACAAGCGCGTCGTACGAAACCGCCGCTCAGCGACCCACCGAGTAATCGGCTCGACCGGATAAGAATGCGAGGAATAAGCGACATGGACACGAAAGCCATCGAAGAACTGATCGCCATCATGGACAAGGCCGAGCTCACCGCCCTGCGCGTGGACGACGGCACCCAAAAAATTGAGCTGGAGCGCAATCACGGGCCGCTGTCGTCTTCTGCACTACCGCTTATGGCCGACCGCGTGAGCGCGCTTCTGGCCGGCAAAACCGAAAGCCACGAAGCCGCCGCGCTGGAAG
Source organism: Candidatus Gordonibacter avicola (assembly GCA_019113915.1). GTDB lineage: Bacteria > Actinomycetota > Coriobacteriia > Coriobacteriales > Eggerthellaceae > Gordonibacter > Gordonibacter faecis. The sequence continues at coordinate 13,790 of DXGM01000022.1, read as the reverse complement.
ACGTGGACGAGGACGCCCTCATCGTGCGCAGCCCCATGGTAGGCATGTTCTACCTTGCGCCGAGCCCCGACGAGGATCCGTTCGTCAAGGTGGGCCAGGAGGTGCTGTCCGGTCAGACGCTGGCCATTGTGGAGGCCATGAAGATGATGAACGAGATCACCGCACCAGCGCCTGGCGTGGTGGTGGAGGTGCTGGCCGCCAACGGAGCCCAGGTGGAGTACGACCAGCCGCTGTTCCGCATCGCCACCGCCGAAGCGCGCTAGGCGGGTCGCGCCATGTTCGACAAGATTCTCATAGCGAACCGCGGCGAAATAGCCGTGCGCATTATCCGCGCGTGCCGCGCGATGGGCATCAAAACCGTGGCCGTGTACTCCACGGCCGACAAGCATTCGCTGCATGTGTATTTGGCTGACGAAAGCGTGTGCATCGGGCCGCCAGCTGCGCGCGATTCTTACCTCAACATTGCCGCCATCCTGTCGGCCGCGAAGGGCACGGGCGCGCAGGCCATTCACCCCGGCTACGGCTTTCTGTCCGAAAACTCCACGTTCGCGAAGCTGTGCCGCGAGAACGATATTGTGTTCATTGGACCTGCTCCCGAGGTCATCGACCGCATGGGCAACAAGAGCCAGGCACGCAAAACCATGATGGAAGCGGGCGTGCCCGTGGTGCCCGGCACAAAAGACCCGGTGCATCACCCCGAAGAGGCGCTGGCGTTGGCGCGCGAGATTGGCTGGCCCATCATGATTAAGGCGTCTTCGGGCGGCGGCGGTAAGGGCATGCGCGTGAGCCTGGACGAGCGCGACTTCGCCGAGCAGTTCAGCATTGCGCAGCGCGAAAGCGTGGGCGCGTTCGGCGACAACACCATGTATCTGGAGCGCTGCGTGATGAACCCGCGCCACGTGGAAGTGCAGGTTATTGCCGACACGTACGGCACCGTGGTGGCGCTTGGCGAGCGTGACTGTTCCGTGCAGCGCAACCACCAGAAGATGATTGAGGAAAGCCCCTCGCCCGTGCTGACCGAGCAGGTGCGCGCCGAAATGCTGGATGCCGCCGTGCGCGCGACCCAGGCCGTGGGCTATACCTCGGCTGGCACTATTGAGTTTCTGCTGGACGACCAGCTGAATTACTACTTCATGGAAATGAACACGCGCATTCAGGTGGAGCACCCCGTGACCGAGATGGTGACGGGCACCGACCTCGTGCAGGAGATGATTCGCGTGGCGGCGGGCGACCCGCTCACGTTCACACAGGAGGACATCACCTACCGCGGCCACGCCATCGAGTGTCGCGTGAACGCCGAGCAGCCCGAGCGCGGATTTTTGCCCTCACCGGGCACTATCCTACAGATGCACCTGCCCGGCGGCAACGGCGTGCGCGTGGACACCGCCGCTTACGACGGCTACGAGATCACGCCCTACTACGATTCAATGATTGCCAAGGTAATAGTACACGGCGGCGACCGCACCGAGGCCATCGCGAAGATGCGCACCGCCCTGGAAGAGATGGTGGTGGTGGGCGTGAAGACGAACCTCGACTTCCAGTACGCCATCATGGAAAACGAAACCTTCGCCGCCGGCCTTGCCGACACCAGCTTTATTGAGCGGTTCCTAAAGGGCGAGGTGTAGCGGCCGCCTTCGAATTACCAGGTTTTCGTACGTGAAAGGGGTACGCCATGTTGAATACGCCGGTTCCTACCAAGCCTGAGGGCGTTGCCGATGAGGTGTGGACGCAGATGCTGTCCGCATCACCCGTGGAGGCGCGGCGGCTTATTCGCACGGGTGCGTTCGCGGCCCCGACCAGCGGGCTTTGCCCCGGGTATGCGCAGGCGAACCTCATTGTGCTGCCGCGCGAGCAAGCCTACGACTTTCTGCTGTTTGCGCAGCGCAACCCCAAGCCGTGCCCGCTGCTGGAAGTGACCGAGGTGGGCGCGCGTGAGGCGACGCTCTGTGCCACCGACTGCGACATTGCCACCGATTTCCCGCGCTACCGCATCTACGAGCACGGCGAACTGGTGGCCGAAGTGGAGAACGTCGCGGACTATTGGCGCGATGACCTGGTGTCATTCGTGATTGGCTGCTCGTTCTCGTTCGAGAGTGAGCTTATTGAGGCCGGCATTGAGATGCGCCACAACACACAGGGCCGCAACGTGTCCATGTACCTGACCGGCGTGGACTGCGTGCCGGCCGGCAGCATGTCCGGCAAGATGGTGATGTCCATGCGCCCCATCCCGCATGACCAGGTGGTGAAGGCGGTGCAGATCTCCGGCGCCATACCGAAGGTGCACGGCGCGCCCATCCACATTGGCGACCCGTCCGCCATTGGCGTGCGCGACCTTGCGCACCCCGAGTTCGGCGACCCGGTGGACATCCACGAGGGCGAAGTCCCCGTGTTCTGGGCCTGCGGCGTTACCCCTCAGTCCATCGTGATGAACAGCAAGCCCCCCTTCGCCATCACTCACGCCCCCGGCTGCATGCTCATTACCGACACGAAGAACATTGACCTGAAGGAATAACTTTTATTCGGATTACGCGACAGGAAGCCGAGGAGCCTGCTATGTATAGAATCGACCTTAACAGCGACTTGGGCGAGAGTTTTGGGCGCTACACGCTGGGGATGGACAATGAGATAATCCCGCTGGTTTCCAGCGCGAACGTGGCGTGCGGGCAGCATGCGGGGGATCCGCTGGTCATGCGCGATACCGTGCGACTGGCGGCCGACGCGGGCATTGCCATTGGCGCGCACCCCGGGTACCCCGACCTGCAAGGCTTTGGTCGGCGCGATATGCACCTGTCGCCCGATGAGGCGTACTCATACATGTTGTACCAGATAGGAGCGCTGCAGGCGTTCTGCGCCGCGTCGGGCGTGCCGCTTTCACACGTGAAGCCCCACGGCCAGCTGTACAACCACGCCGCCGTGGATGCCGAATTGGCCGCCGCCCTGGCGCAAGCCGTGCGCGATGTGGACGACCGCCTGGTGTTGGTGGGCCTGGCGAATAGTGCGCTTATCGACGAGGGCCGCAAGCTGGGCTTGGTCACGGCTGAGGAATTCTTCACCGACCGCAACTACACCGACGAGGGACGTCTGGTCAGCCGCAACGACCCCGCCGCGCTCATCCGCGACGAAGAGGTGGCCATCGAGCGCGTGAAGAATGCCATCCGCGACGGCGCCATCCTGTCCGTCACCGGCAAGCTGGTTGACCTGCACCCCGACACCATCTGCGTGCACGGCGACTCCCCCACCGCCCTTGCGTTCGTCCGCCGCATCCGCCAAGCCTTGGAAGAAGACGGCATAGTCATCAAACCTGTCCGCGCGGAATAGTGGGCTTTTGAGCTGGGATTGAGTGTGGCTAGCAGCGCCGTGACTCACGCTGGCGAGTTGGCGCGGTGCTTGGTGACAGCTTAGCTTGCGAGGTCGCTGGGTTTGACGCCGAGGCCGTCGGCCAGCTTGCAGAGGATGTCGAAACTGGCGTTGCGCTGGGCTTTCTCAACTTTGGCGAGATACGAGCGCTCGACGTGCGTTTTCTCGGAGAGGTGTTGCTGGGTCATGTCCTGCGCCAGACGTAGTGCGAGGATGTTCGCGCCCAGTTGCTTGCTGCGCTGTTCAATGCTGGGAGCGTCGTCGATGCGTGGAAGTTGGTCGGGCAGTGGCTGGTCACTCAGCAGCAGGTCAACGCTCACCTGAAGTCCATCGGCAATCCTGCACAGCATGTCAAACCCAACATTGCGTGTGCCGCTTTCCACGCGGCTGAGGTACGCCCGGCCCATTGCAACGTCCTGCGATAAGCGCACCTGAGAAAGGCCTCGCTGCTTGCGAAGCATCCGTATACGCTCCCCCAGGTTTGTTCGCCGCTCCACCGTATCCATCATGCCGCCAGTGTACGCCATCGGACTAATCCCCCCGTCCGATATAGGCAAAGACTTGGGGATTATATTTTGCTGGCGTGATTTCTTGCCTGTTTGCGGGGGAACGGTGGTGGTTTGGGTAGAGAAAAGGCGGCTCGGGAAAGGTCCGGGCCGCCTTTGTAGGGCGTTGGGTTTGCAATGCTGTTACTTGGCGACGATGTTCACCAGGCGGCCGGGGACGACGACGACCTTCTTGACGTCCTTGCCGGCGAGGGCGGCTTCGGCGGCGGCGAGGGCGGTGGACTTGATATCGTCCTCGGGGGCGTCGGCGTCCACCATGATCTTGGCTTTCACCTTGCCGTTCACCTGTACGGCCAGTTCCACCTCGTCGGCTTTGGCTTGCTCGGGGTCGAACTCCGGCCACGGCTGGGTATGCACGGAGCCTTCGCGGCCCAGCACGTCGTGCCACAGCTCCTCGGCCCAGTGCGGCGCGATGGGAGCCATCAGTTTCACGATGACCTCAGCCACCTCCGGGTCGATGGAGCGGGAACCCTCGCAGGCGGCGCGCTCTTCCGGCGAGCACTTGCGCAGGTAGTCGCTTGCAGCGTTCGTCAACTCCATGATGGCGGCAATAGCGGTGTTGAAATTGTTGCGGTCGAAATCGTCGACCACCTTGCCCGCCACGCGATGGCGCTCACGCACAAGCGTCTTCAGCGCTTCGATGCCCTGCTCCTCGGTGGCGCCTTCCTGGTAGAGCGTCTCGTCGTCGGCCTTACCCACGAGGTCGTTCACGATGCGCCACGCGCGGTTCATGAACTTGTAGATGCCGGCAAGGCCGCCCTCGTCCCACAGCAAGTCCTTGTCGGGCGGGGCCATGAACAGGATGTACGCGCGCACGGCATCGGCGCCGTACTCGGCGATCATGTCTTCGGGCGCAATGACGTTGCCCTTCGACTTGCTCATGGTTTCGCCGTTTTCGTCCTTCACCATGCCTTGGCAGAGCAGGTTTGCGAAGGGCTCGTCGAAATCCACCTGACCCAGGTCACGCAGCACTTTCGTGAAGAAGCGGCTGTACAGAAGGTGCAGGATGGCGTGTTCGATGCCGCCGATGTACTGGTCAACCGGCAGCCAGCGGTTCGCTTTTTCGGGCGCGAACGGCAGATTTGTGTTGTGCGGGTCGGTGTAGCGCAGGTAGTACCAGCTGGAGCACGTGAAGGTGTCCATGGTGTCCGTCTCGCGCTTCGCCGGGCCGCCGCACACGGGGCACGTGGTGTTCACGAACGCCTCGTGCGTGGCCAGCGTTTCGCCCGCGGCCAGGTCAATGTCCTCGGGCAGGCGCACCGGCAGGTCGCTTTCGGGCACGGGCACCAGGCCGCACTCCGGGCAGTGGATGGCCGGGATGGGGTTGCCCCAGTAGCGCTGGCGGCTGATGAGCCAGTCGCGCAGGCGGAATTCCACCTTTTTGCGGCCCTTACCAGCGGCCTCGAGGTCACCGATAATGGCATCCACGGCCGGGCTGTGCTTGCCACCCGTCATGCCGGTGTACTTCCCGGACTGCACGAGCACGCCCTCCGCGTCGTAGGCGTGATCCCAGTCAACCGTGGTCACAACGCGCTCTTGCACGCCGTTGAGCTGGGGATACAGCGGGTCATCTTCGCCCAAGATGATGGGAATGATAGGCAGGTCGTACTTGCGCGCGAACTCGAAGTCGCGCTGGTCGCCGCAGGGCACGGCCATGACCGCGCCGGTACCGTAGTCGCTCACGATGTAGTCGGCCACCCACACGGGCACCTTCTCGCCGTTAATGGGGTTCACCATATAGCGGCCGGTGAACGCGCCGTGCTTCTCGCGATCGCCCTGGGCTCGCTCGACGGCGCTCACCTTGGAGGCCTGCTCCACCACGTCGCGCACGGCGTTTTCGTATTCGGTGCCTTCTACCAGGTCCATGAGGCCTGGGTACTCGGGAGCCAGCAGGAAGAACGAGCAGCCGAACAGCGTGTCGGGGCGCGTAGTGAACACGGTAATGGTGTCGGCCTCGGTGGGATTCGCCGGCACTTCGCCGTCAAGGTCGCACAGCACGAAGTCCACCTCGGCGCCCTCGCTGCGGCCGATCCAGTTTGCCTGCATCTGCTTGACGCGCTCGGGCCAGCCTTCCAGCTGATCCAGGTCATCCAGCAATTCCTGCGCGTAATCGGTAATCTTGAAGTACCACTGCGTGAGGTCACGCTTTTCCACTTCACCGTGGCAGCGCCAGCACTGGCCCTCGGTCACCTGCTCATTCGCAAGCACCGTAGCGCAGTTCGGGCACCAGTTCACCGGCGAATTTCGGCGTTCCACTAGGCCGCGCTTCCAGAACTGCAGGAAAATCCACTGACCCCAGCGGTAGTACTCCGGGTCGCACGCCACCACGGTGCGGTCCCAGTCGTACGAGAAGCCCATACGCTTGAACGACGCCTTCTGCGTGTCGATGTTGGCGTACGTCCACTTCGCCGGGTGGCTGTTGTGCTTGATGGCGGCGTTTTCCGCGGGCAGGCCGAACGCGTCCCAGCCCATGGGATGCAGCACGTCGAAGCCGCGCATTTTGGAGTAGCGCGCGATGACGTCGCCGATGGTGTAGTTGCGCACGTGCCCCATGTGGATGTCGCCCGAGGGGTACGGGAACATTTCCAGCACGTACTTCTTCGGCTTGGAGGCGTCCTCGGTCACTTTGTACAGATCGGTGTCGGCCCACTGCTTCTGCCAACGGGGCTCAATCTCATGCGGATTGTAAGGTTTCATGGTCATGGTTATCTGTCCTCGTCAGGTGAGCGCCCACCCGCGCGCGTCCGCGCGGGGGGGCTCGATTCGCGAATGTTCCCTATTATAGTGATATTCGCGCGCTCGCGAAGCGTCAGATCACCATTTCGCAGACGCTGTACACGCTGAGGTTATTCTGTGCAGTAGTGCGCCAACTCGGTGTTGAGCACGGCTTCGGCCAGATCGGCCGGAAGGATCGTGACATTTCCCTGGTAGTCGTTGACGTTGTCGTCCCAGAACTGCACGATGGTTGCAGCCATGATGCAGTAGAACGAGAGCATTATCCCATGCTGTTCTTCGAGGGTTCTGACGAACAGAGGGTTGCCCTGAAGGGCGGCCTCCAGCACGGCCAGCTCTTCATCGACCATGGGCTCCGGTTCGCCCTGCGGGCCCAGAATGGTAATCACCATCTTCACATTGCCAAAAACGAGTTCAGTTTCTAGCAGGGCTTTCAGTGCCGAAGCCTTGTTTTCATCCTCGACCGTTATAGTCATGGTATGAGTTTCGTCGTCCGACTCATCCACTTCGCCTACCTGCACCTGCGGATCCCGCCCAAACAAGGCTGCCAGGCGATGCTGCCACGCAAACCAGGGAGAAGACAGCTGCTCAACTGCTACGTTAGCTTTCGCGCTCATGATGTTCCTCTTCTCTACTCGCGGTCTCACAGTGCTCCTGCATCATGCCGATGTCGACAACGTATGCATTACTGAGATTCTACTATGCCTTGAAGCCAAAAGGAACGTAGTTATGACTTATTTAATAAGTATTAGTTCCGATGCGTGATCATGAGACGAGGCACCGCCATCCGCCTTCCCCAACCCACTCACACGCCACGAGAATGTGAATCTCACATGCGAACAAGCTTTTGGCGGTAGAATGGCGATGATATGGCAACAAAACATCAAAAAGGCCAGGACATATGTCCTGGCCTGGAGTTAATGGTCGCGGGGGCTGGATTTGAACCAACGACCTCCGGGTTATGAGAAAACTTATCCAGTGGTCAGATTGTTTCACGATTTCCTATTTTCGCAGGTCAGAAGCCCGTCAAAAAATCCTGATAGCCATGGCGTTTCAAGATGTTTCAGCATTTTAGCCCAAAATTAGCCCAAATTTGCCCATAACAGTACGTTTGTGTACTGTGACCGAAGACGGGCAAAGGAGTCAGTAAACGCCGCTTGACGCGGCCGGTCTTCGGCGGTGCCTTCTTTCCCATGCGAACCGAAGGAAAGGAGTATACGATGTCGGGAAGAAGCTCATTGTCCGGCATAGGGTCGGTGGAGAAGACGGGCAGGAAGAACACGTGGCGCATCAGGGTCGCGCTCGGCAAGGACCCCGTGACGGGCAAGTACAGGAAGTCTCCCAGCCGCACCGTGCACGGCACCAAGTCGGAGGCGACCAAGGCGCTGATGGAGTACCGCGCCGAGATCATGGACGCCTCGGCGGTGAGGCCGAGCGACATCACCGTCGGGGAATACGCGGCGCGCTTCCACGAGGAGCGCGAGCACGAGTTCAGGAGCCCGCTCGCGTGGAACCGGGAGGCCTACGAGATCAAGCGGATAGCCGAGGCCTTCGGCGCGTACCGCCTGCAGGAGCTCGACACCTTCACCTTGAGGAACGCCTACTCCAGGATGCGCAAGGAGGGCGCGACCGAGAGCAGGCTGCACCGCGTCCACCAGAAGCTCTCCCAGATCATGAACCAGGCGGTCGACGACGGGCTCGTAGCCAAGAACCCCTGCTCCCCCATATCCATCCCCAGGCCGAAGCCCAAGGAGCGGCACAGCCTCACGGTGGGCGAGGCGCAGAGGCTCAACTCCACCATCCTCGGGATGCCCGTGAGCGCCCAGCATTGCGCGGTGCTACTCGCCCTGCACACGGGCATGAGGCGCGGAGAGGTGCTCGGCCTCACCTGGGAGCACGTCCACTTCGACAAGCGCAAGCTCTACGTCGCCCAGCAGTACGCCTGCGACAAGGTCCCGAGGGACCCGAAGAGCAAGAAGAGCAAGCGCTGGATCTCCCTCGACAGCGAGATCGTCGCGTACCTCGAGGAATGGAAGCGGGTGCAGAGGTCGGAGCTCGAGGCCAGGAAGAGGAGGCTCGAGGGCGAGGACACCGACGCGATAGCGATCCCGCAGACCGAGAAGAGCCCGGTCGTCAGCAACGTCTACGGGGGCTACTACGACCCGAACATCTTCGGGAGGTGGTTCCGCGAGTTCTGCGTGGAGAACGGCTTCGGCGAGCAGGGGCGCGCGATCAGGTACGTGGACTCGCGCGGAATCCCCCGCATCAAGAGGACGGGATACGAGGGGCTGAAGTTCCACGAGCTCCGTCACACCCAGGCGACCTTGCTCATCAGCAACGGGGCCGACATCAAGACCGTGCAGAGCAGGCTCGGCCACAGCACCGCGGCGCTCACCATGGACATCTACGCGCACGCCATCGAGCAGAACGACCGCGAGGCGGCCGACGAGATCGGCGAGCTGCTGGGGGGCGAGTGAGCCCGGTTCGATTGCCTGAAATTATCATATTTGATAAGATTAGAAGGAGCCTTGATGTACGAGGTCAACTACTACGAGGACGGCAGGGGCAGGCGCCCCGTCGAGGAGTTCATCGATGACCTGCCCGCGAAGATGAAGGCGAAGGTCTTCGGAAGGCTCGAGCTCCTGGAGGAGCACGGGCCCGCCCTGGGGATGCCGTTCTCCAGGCATCTCGACGACGGGATATTCGAGCTGAGGACCGTACAGGGAAGCGACATAACGAGGGTCCTCTACTTCTTCGTCGCCGGAGGGGAGATAGTGCTCACCCACGGCTTCGTCAAGAAGACGCAGAAGACCCCCGCGAGGGAGATCGAGCGGGCGAAGAGGATGCGCGAGGACTGGAGGTCGAGAAATGAGTGATTTCAGGAAGCACCTGGAAAGGTCCCTTCAGGACGAAGGGTTCGCATGGGAATGGGAGGAGCAATCCGCGGAACGCGACGTGATGTGCCGGATTGTTGAGGCGAGGACGGAGCAGGGGCTCACCCAGCAGGAGCTCGCCGAACGATGCGGGATGAGGCCCTCCAACCTTTGCCGCCTCGAAAACGGCAACGGCAACCCCTCCGTGGCAACCCTCGAAAAAATCGCTCGCGGGCTTGGAAAGAAACTCGAGATCAACTTCGTTTGATTTCTTTCAGCCAAATCAGAGTGGATGTCGCGTGCCTAAGCTAGGATTGGTTGCAGATTAAAAGACGATAGACCGATAATTCCTGCAGGTAGGTGGACAATGAATACCGATGCGCTCTATGACAAATTCACTCGAAAGGCCATCGTCGACCTGGAAATCTCAAAGAATATTTATACGGCCGATATGTTTTCTGACTGTCTCCTTTTCGACATCGGCGATCCTGGATATTATGAAATGTCCCGTCTCTTGAGCAACTGGAGAGACTCGATTCCCACCCTATTTTCAGAGCTCATGAGGAGCATAGCAGAGTGCTATTCATATGAGACCTCGGACCTGCCTTCCTCGATGTGGCCAAAAACTGGGTTTCTGTTCCGAAAAGCCTCCCGAAGATTAGGCTGCGTTGTCCTCTGGCCCAACCTCAAGTACAGTCCCCTAGACAACAGAAAAGATAACGTCGTATTCTCCGCGCTCCGAATGGTACAAGAGAACGGTCTAGATGCTTTTCAGTTGGTATGGCTCGCAAATGACGACGAGTCAGAACTAAACGACCACATCGCAAGCTGCAATGAGGCGTTCTCGCACAAAGGCGTAGAGTATATTTCCGCGCTCGACTGGTTTTCTCAAATGTTCGGCAACGATGAAACTAGCAAGCTGAAGGACGTAGCAGCAATGCTGAGGATGAAGGGAAGAAGCGTTCAGCGCATCACGACCGCTCCTCTACCAAGCAAATTGGAGCTCCTTCGCTTCCAGAGCGATATGCGAAGTTCCTACAAAAGCGAAATCATGAAGAAGACCGAAAACAGACTCGTAGAGAAAGGCTTCGACCCGGACGATCTGGAGATCATCAAAAGCAATCTCGTTGCCAACGAGAGATGCGAGGTTTTATTCGGAGGCAAGGACTTCGCCGAAAGTCTCCTTGCCTCCGAATGGAGATTTAGGCTCAACTTCCTTTCCGAAAACATCGAGCAAACTGGCACCGTGGCGGGGTACATCAAGTCAGTAGAACAGCTAATGTTTGGCTTGCTGACCCTATGGGCAGACAAAGGCCTGGAAGCCGCATTTGGAGCCGGCTCAAAGCGCGAGCCGCTTACTTCTGCCTTTATCGAAAAGAAAAAGAGAGATGCAAGCCTAGGAGCTTTACAGCACCTTTTTGCTAGCTGGAAATACTCGTATTTCAATGAGCAAATTTACGACCCTCGATTGAAGCGCAATAAAGTACGTGAGCTTCTCTGGAATTGCTTAGATGATTTTCTTGACAATACGAGAAATGGCAAGTTCCATAAAAGCAACTTCAAAGACCTTGGCGCGGTAGCGGCGATACGCGACTGTGTCTTCGACATAGCCTATATTCTTTTAGGAAGTATATGCCTCGATGAAATGCAGCTGGATACTTTGAATTCTTGGAAGCCCGTGGACAATCTCGAGTTCCACTATTATGAGGCGATGCGCTCGAGTTTGAACCAGCAGTTAGACGACAATGGGTGCGGACCAATCAAAAAAGCCCATTTCTTTGCAGATGGCAGGCAGAGCGAGAGGGGCTTTTGGATTATAGCGTTGGGCTACTCCATAGGTGAAGCTGTCCTGGTTGCGCAGCATTACTGCAAACTGCCAGAGGGGCTTTCCTTCGATGAGCAGCTTGCCCTTGTCGATAAAATGATCAAACGCTACATTCAATCCGACTGCGCTAATAGCGATATCCCATCGCTTATCGACGCGTACCAACTCTATGAATCGTACGGCAATCGATGTGTCTCTCTATAGGGTACCCGAGAGGATTCGTTGCTCGGGCACTTTCAAATGCAATTCTCCCTCACATGTGCCCGAATCACTTATCCAGACTCGTCATTCAACAGCTCCGTAACTATCTAGAGCCGTTTGATACGCCTCTTTGAATTCAACCCTTAATCCCGCCGGCTTCACGATCAGCGCATCCGCTCCAAACTCAAAAAAATAATTCCTAATCTGCATCTCCGTGCAGTCGAACTCTAGCGTCGACCCCGACTCATCATCCAAGCGCCTTACTGGCTGAGGCCGACCATGGAGAATCTGATCGAACCTCTTTGCGCCCTTCCGACTTAGCCTTATGACAGATGCCTCCTCGTCTCCGACCAAATACTGCGTGCCTCTCTTGCGGAGCGCAGCTTTCAGCTCCCCGAGTTCCGCTTTGGTCACCTTTCCCGAAGCGTAGTACGATGCCGTACGAATGCGGATGTTTTCAATCCTGCTTATCCGGAAGCTCATCGGTTTATAGGATGACTTGCTGCCCGATATCCTGCCGACTCCCACGAGGTAATGGTAGTTCCAGCCAGCATCTGGCATGACCGCATAGGGCTTGACATCAAACTTTCTCCCGTTGCGAACGAGGGTCACCAGATGACGGTCCTTGATCGGCTCGTCGATGACCACAGCCAGCTCTTCGAGCAGGTCCCCAAAGACGATCCCCTCCCTTTCGTAGCAAGTCTTCGAGGCGTAATCTTCCATCAGCGCCTTGAGATACGCGCTTCTCGACCCCCCATAGTGCTCCTCCTCCTCCCAGCGTTCGCCGTCCGTCGGGTATAGCTGCGCGTATACCGAGTCGCGTATCCGAACGAGGCTCGATTCTCCTTTCTCCAGACTGTTTAGCCAATCATGGAGCTTGGAAGAATAGCTAGAAACGAGAGAGCGTATCACCCCTGCCTCATCGTCAGTCAGGTCGACCTTCTTCGATTCGAAGAACTCGAACGTCTTGTCGAGCGGATATGCTTTCCTGTATCTCGAAAGCTGGACCTCCCTCTCCAAACTCTCCCCGTAGCTCCTCGAGGCGGCCTCTATCGACGCCCTCGATTCGGACGCGAACGATTCGAATATCCGACTGACAAACCCTCCCATCGACTCCTTGGCTCCGAAGGACGACATATCCGCCTCGATTGTCGAACGTGCGTGGCTGCTGAGATTCAAGCGAAGTCGCTGCCCTGTCTTATCCATACTCAGATTTCCTATTCATGTATATGTAACGAAATATAGTTATTTTTAATGATATATATCTAATACCGTAACTTCATCGTACAACAATTATCTCATATTGTTCCTATACTCCCCCCAAGCCTAAAATTTTCTCAGACGGTAAAACCTGATCTGGGGAGGTCAATCATGGCAGAGATCATCAACACGAACATGGCGGAAAACCTTGGCACCACGCTTGCCGGAACGGTGGGGGCGTTCAAGTCCGGCGTGGAGAGCAACGGGGCGGTTTCGCTCGAGCGCATCAAGACCTGCGAGAACAACGCGGTCACCTATCGCTCGATGCTCGAAAGCGACAGCTATACCTTCGAGCAGAAGCGGGAGATCAGAGGCTGGCTCGAAGAAGAGTGCGGGAAGCAGGAGGCTATCGATGAGAAACGCCACGAGCGGGACCAGGAGACCCTCGGCGTTCTCGCCACGCTGGGAGTGGTCGCTACGGTAACAATCGTCTCCATCGTCGACCCTCTTGCCGCGAAGAAGGTCTCGAAGCGGGCAATCGAGTTCATCCCGAAGGTCCTCAAGGGATTCAAGGAACTCAAGGCGGCATAGATCCTTCCGATTCGCGAAAAACGCAAGCCCTCTTATGCGCGGAAACGCCGCGCACCCCGTCCACCCCACGAAAGGAGGCCCACATGGGCAAACCGACAGTCCACTTCCCCAAGCCGGGAACGAGAGTCGCCTACCGCGAGGCGATGGAGGCCTACGACAGGCTCGAGGAGCGCATCCTGAAACTCGTGTTCGAACCGAGCTTCGCGCAGAGCGCCGGCGCGTACGACCTCCTGCAGACGATCGAGGGGGTCGCCGAGAAGTACGGCCTCTCCGGCACCGAGAAGATGGCGAGGGCGCGCGGCTCGCTGCGGAGTGTTGATGTGCAATAAGGATTGGTCCGAGTGAGCGCCGGTTCCTGAGCGACGCGTGCACCAAAAAATGAGCAGTTTCAGCATGAGGGCCGCGCCCCCTGGGACCAGGGGCGCGGCCTTCGCCGTATGGTTG
>DXGM01000001.1 GCA_019113915.1 Candidatus Gordonibacter avicola | reverse complement strand
GCACCTGTGAAGCTCCGAGTCCCGTGGAGCTTTCCTTCTCCTACGCCGCCAAGCCCCTCTCGGTTGACGAGCAAGGCACCACCACCGCCAAAGCCGAAGGCACCTCCGAGGTCACCGCAACCCTCACCCTCGAAGGCCACGAACTCGCGCGCGCTACTCGCACCGTTGAAGTAACAGTCCCCGCCTCCGAGAACCCAGCGGGTGAGCAAGCCTCCACTCCCTCGGAGACCTCCAACATCGTCTCAACTGAACTACTCGAACAGTCCACCAACCAATCCTTAGCTTCCACTACCGAGGTTGCCGTAACTCCCCAAATGCTTACCGGCACCATGAACCTCTCAGCTACCTCATCTAACCCACTGCTCGGTACCACCTTTGAGCAGCAAACACCCGCACCTGCACAAGCAACCAACGACATAACGCCCTTAGCCGCCACCGACTACTTCGAGCAAGGCAAAGACGGCACCTGGCTCAAATATACTGTCACTAAAGCTGACGAGGGTACTGGTTCGTATGAAGTATCCGTTGGTGCATCTACCGTCATTGCTAAAAGGCCTGCTGGGGCTATTGTTGTGCCTCGTCAGGTGATAAATAATGGTATTGATTATACGGTTACAAGCGTTACTGCAAGTGGCTTCAACGCTTGCCGCGATTTGCTGCGAATTGAACTTCCGGAAACTATCAAGATCATTGAAACAAGGGCATTCAATCAAACTGGGTTGTCTGAAACGCCTATCATGCCAGGCGTAACCCAGTTAAAGTCATCGGTTTTTCGCGATTGTGATAACCTGCAAGAGTTGGTAATACCTAATTCAGTTGAATACATCGGCGAGCTCTGTTTTGAGATGTGCGACAACCTTCGTAGAGTGACTTTTCCCAGTTCGCTCAAGGGCGAAGCTGCTGGTAAACCTTATCTGAATGCCCCGTTTGTTGCTTGTCCAAGTCTTGAGACTATAGAGCTAGGTGAAAATCTCCCCTATAAACTTATTGATGGGGCGTTGTATAGCGCAGATGGAAAAAGTCTCGTCGACTTGGGTACTGTGAGAAGCACTATTTTTGAGGTACCCAGTGGCGTTGAAACAATTAAGCGGAGTGCCATTAAAGATAGACCAGGAATTCAGGGATTGGTAATCCCGTCAAGCATAAAACTGCTCGATCGTAATGCATTCAGAGTTTTTCACGGAAGCGAAATTCTCTGTCTGCCCCCTGCAAGCGATATACAGCTTGATAGTAGTGTTTTGACAACACCCGACGGTGATGTCTCGGTTTATTGTAGCGACCCAACTCTTTGGCAGGGTAATGAAGGCACGATTATCAAGCATGATGTAGGCCTTCCTGCCTCGTTTAGCGTGCTCAACGACGGGGGAGCAGCAACGCTGTCCACGAACCTCTCAATTCCCGTGGGTTCCCAGTTCGCGAGTAATATTGAAGTGCGCTGGACGTTCTCGGAGGGCGCTGATGCGCTTGCCACCCGCACGCCTTCAACCAGCGACGCTGGTCGCACGCTCACGATTGCAGGCAAGGCTGGTGCGTCGGGCAGCTTCACCGCTACCGCAAGCATGGTGTATACCGGTCCCAGCAGTGACCCGGCTGGAACGGTTCTTGCTACGTCTGAAACCACGGTAACCGTCGCGCCCTCGCATGGCGCGCTACCCAGCTTCGCCGAAGGTGCTGACCCCAGCACGGCTACGTCGGTTGAATCGCAGGCTTCCTGGAAACTTGAAAACGGCGTCCTCACTATCACCTGCACTCCTGGTCGCGTCATCAAAGACCTGGGCTGGTGCAGCACTGATGGCAACGAAAAATGGAACGGCTACTGGGGAGATGTGCGCCCACTCGTCACCAAAGTTGTTATGTCTGAGGGTCTCAAGGCCGAAAGCATGGCCCAGTGGTTTGGGCGGATGGGCAACCTGGAAGACGTGTCCGGTATGTATATCCCTGAGGGTGTCGCTTCAGCAAATCGCCTGTTCGACACGTGTCCAAAGATTACTTCGCTTCCCGCTGGTCTTACGCTTCCTGCCAGCGTGACGGACGCCGCCAACATGTTCAATGGCTGCACGGAGCTTACATCGCTACCAACAGGCTTTACTATTCCTACGAACTCTCGACTCACTGTTATGCAAGGCATGTTCGCGAACTGTCCAAAGCTTGAGTCGCTGCCTGTGGGGTTGAGCATTCCCAAAACAGTGACGAATGCTTCATCTTTGTGTGCTGGGTGCACCTCTCTTGAAAGTTTGCCAGATGCTTTTGCCATTCCCAAAGAAGCTACCAGCATAAACATTCAGGCTATGTTCTCTGATTGTCCGCGGCTGATGACTCTGCCCAAAAACTTCACCATGCCGGAGACGGCCACGGCAGACAACATGTTCCGCGTGACGAGTACTTCGCCGCTTCCGCTCTATTATGCTGGCGTCGACACTGCGCTCACTGGGAAGGGAACTGCCTGGTGGACTGCCCAAAATCGCAGCTTTGTTACGCCCAGTACGGCGGGCCAGGTGCAGTTCCAAGTGCCCTCAACAACAGCTGCGGATCAATGGGAAACCGTTACCGCCTTTGTGCCGAACGCTAAAACTGGTCTCATGCCCGAACCTGCCGCTCCTGTGCGCGCGGGCCACGTATTCACACTCTGGTACACCGACCAGAACTGCACGCAGCGCTACGACTTCGGCAAGTCGCTGGCTGACAACGGCGTCGAAGCAGCCGCCGACGGCACCTACCAACTCTACGGCCGCTACGCCGCTGCAGCCACAGGCAATACCGCCACCAGCTCAGGCATCCTGCCCACGGTAGACAACCAGGGTACTGCCTGGTGGTCCATCGGAAAAGACGGCGACAAAACCACCCTCTATCTGCGAGGCACCGGCAAGGTAGCCGACTTCGGATGGTACATTACTGATGAAGTGTGGGATCTTGAAAGCAATCCGCGTTGGTATCCTTACCGCACGACGATAACGGCCATTGCTATGCAGCCATCGCTCGATGCCGAGGTGTGTGACTTCTGGTTCCGGAACATGGTAAAACTAACCGATGCTTCGCAAGTGCACATTCCGAAAAGTGCTACTGGCTTATTCGGCATGTTTGAAAATACGCAACTGCTCACCTCTCTTCCGGAAGACTTGACGCTTGCCGAAGGTGCAAAGAATGCCGCCTATCTGTTCTCAGGCAGTGGGCTTACTTCGCTGCCGTCAAGCTTCAAGCTACCCTCCACATTGAAGTCGGCGCGCTGTCTGCTGAAGAATACTCAGATTCAAAACGTTCCCGATGGGTTCTTGCTGCCGCAGGGCATTGAGAATGCGCGCTATCTTTTCCAGGGGTCATCTCTTGTGTCGCTTCCGGCTGGGTTTACTATTCCTTCCGGAGGAGTGGATGCAACGGGTATGTTCTATGGATGTTCGCAGCTCACGGCCTTGCCGGAGGGTTTTTCGGTGCCTGATGATATTGATGCAAGCGATTCTATGCTGGGTATGAATGGTCTGTTCTTTGGTTGCAACAAGCTCACGTACTTCCCGGAAAGCTTCAATTTCCCGGCAAACTTGGCGGCCGATGCGGTACTCGGGGGTCAGTCGGGGGACAAGGGTAAATACCATCCCTTCTACGTTGACCCCGCAACTACCACAACGCCGCTGCCCACGTACTATTCGGGTACCAACGAGGCCGTGCTCGCCTTCGACTGGGCGAGTCAAAACCGCGTGCTCATCACCGACCCCGCTGGCCGCGGCCACAAAGTAACCTACAAGTTGGCGAACGACGACGGCACCTGGAAAACCTACGCCACCGTGCTCACGGATGCCGCTGGCACCGTGCCACGACTGGCCGAACTGCAATCCGAATCCGGCTTCACTGGCTGGTCCTCTGACCCCGACTGCCTTGAGCCCTTCAACTTCGCCATCCCCGCCACCAGTGACGTCACCGTCTACGGCAAGCGCATAACCCATGGTGGCAAGTACAAGTCAGAAGGGGAGGAAGGCTACCTGCCGGTGGAAAACGGGCAGGGCACGGCCTGGTGGTACATTACCAACGATAAAACGCTCTATGTCGGTTGTGAGGGCGGCGCATCCATCGGTGACCTTGGTTGGGATATTTACAACGACAGGGTGGATGTTGACGCTTATTGGTCTGTTGGCTTCTGGGGCCCCTATCGACAAGATATCACCTGCATTGTCATGGAAAGCGATGTGCTGGCAACTGATATGCAGTCGTGGTTTGGCAACATGCGCAACCTCGTCACGGCTGACTTCATTATCCCTGAAAACACGGTCAGTCTTTGTTCCCTGTTTGATTTCTGCGACAATTTGAAGAACCTGCCGAATGACCTGGTCATTCCAACGTCGGGTAAGTTGGATTCCTTTTTCCGAACCTTTAGGTTCTGCTACTCGCTGGAGAAGCAGCCTGACACGTTCTTTATCCCAAGTTCAGCGACAAACCTTGGAGCAATGCTTGAAGGTACTGCTCTCTCGCTACTGCCCGAAGGATTCCGCCTGCTTACTCCTGATACGGTGGTCGATGCGTCGTGGTTATTCAAGGACTGCAAGAATTTGAAGACATTGCCTGATGGATTTGTTCTGCCTGAGGGTACGGAAGCCTGTCGATATATGTTTCACGGGTGTACGTTGCTCACTGCTCTCCCGACTGGATTCTCCATTCCTTCTACGGTCACGGAAGCTACGCGGATGTTTTGCGGGTGTTCAGCGTTGACGACGCTGCCTGAAGGTTTTGGTTTTGACCTTGACGAGACAGGCAAACGTGCAAATATCGTTGTGAGTAGAATGTTCTATGACTGCCCATCGCTCGTTTCGCTGCCTGCTTCGTTGAAGCTTGACCTGTTCAGTGCCACGGCTTCTGGGGAAAGTGTCGTGGCTGAGGGCCTGAGTACCATGTTCGCGTTTACAACTTATACGGCCGAAGCGCCACTTGACACTTACTATTCCGATGATGTGAACGCGCTCATTCCGCAAGGCTATACGAAAGACAATTATTGGAAAACTCTCATGCATCGCAACTTGTTGTCTACGACAAGCTTGCCTGCCGATCGCCCGCAGGTGAAGCTGTTGCTGCCGGATGAGGTCACGGGCACTTACGACATGAATAATCCCTATCTTGTTCCCATAGCGAACGCGGGCGGCATGCTTGCGCCACACGAGGCACCCTATCGCATTGATCGGGTCTTCCTCGGCTGGTACACCGATCCCACCTGCACCAAGCTGTTCGACTTCACGAAGAGCCTCGTCGAGAACGGCGTGACCACAGAGCCGTACGCGCTCTACGGTTCCTACGCGACCGCTTCCGGTCCGCTGCCTACCGAAAGCAACGCCACCAACGCCGACCCCGCAGTTGCCGGCTGGCGCCTCACCACCGACGGCACGCTGTCCATCTGGTGTGCTCCGGGGGAGACTATCGCTTCTTTGTGGACCTCCACTGATAACGATGTGTGGCTTTTTAACTACTGGGGACCCGTGCGCTCTTCGGTTAAAAGGGTTGTAATGGATGAGAATATAAAAACCACCAGCTTGATGGCCTGGTTCTGCGAGATGCCCCAGCTTGTCGATGCGGAGGGAATCTTTATTCCGGAAGGAACTAAGGACCTCTGGAGAATGTTTCACAACTGCTCTGCGCTCGCGACTCTTCCCTCTGATTTCGCTATCCCTGACGGCGCTGAGAACCTTCGAAGCATGTTTCGCCATTGTGCAAGCCTCAAGCAGCTTCCATCTGACTTTACTCTCCCTACTTCTGTGAATAGCGTTTATGCCATGCTAGAGTTTAGCGGAATCGAGTCACTTCCTGCTGGCTTTGCTATTCCAGAAGCAGTAACCGATGTTGGTTGGATGCTGAGCAACTGTCTTAGCCTGAAAAGTTTACCAGAAAGCTTTAAGATTCCGGAAAATGCCACGGAAGCCCCCGGTCTGTTTTATGCGTGCTCGTCTCTTGCCTCCCTTCCATCGTCTTTCAAGATTCCAGGGTCGATGCAAAATGCTGCAAGTATGTTCGAACATTGCAGGTCGCTTTCGTCTTTGCCTGAGGGTTTCAAATTTGAAAATCCTTCTGCGTTGACTGATGTTTCACACCTGTTTAAGGACTGCTACAGTCTTACCTCACTACCATCTTCTTTTGTGCTTACCGGGCTTGAAGATAAGGTTGATCATGCGAAGCCACTGTTTACGACGAACGACCATACGGCTAGCAATCCGCTCATAACTTTTTACGCCGGTGGAGACTTAGCGGCGCTCTCGGTTGTTGCCGGAAGCAATGCGGCTGCGACATCGGAATACTGGCTGCAGAAGCACCACCGCAAGCTTGTGAGCAAAAATGATTTGTTGCCGGAGGGGTTTAAGAAAGTGTCGTTCAAGACGCGCGTGGTGTCGGCTGATGAGGTTGCTAGCCCAACGCTGAACTGGAATGACTTCACTACGATAGTCACCGACGCTACCGGAACCTTCCGCGCACCGGCGGCTCCTGCGCCCTACGGCTACGGCTTCGACGGCTGGTACAAGGATCCCGAGTGTACCACGCGCTTTATCTTCGATGCCGATGGTTCAGCCTCGGTGTCGGCTGATACGGTACTCTACGGCAAGTTAGTGATGCGCATCAGCTTCGATGCGCCCACTTCTGCGGTCATGGTGCTTGATGCCTCAGGTGCCATCCAGCCCGCGCTTGCGCAGGTCAAGTCATACTCTGCGGTCCCGCTTGCGGTAAGCACAATCTCATGCACCAAAATGGGTGCTGCTGAACAACTGATTGACGCGGTCTCGCTTGACAAAACAAAGATAGTGGTGAAAGACGCCGTCGACCCCGACACCTCAACGTCGCTGACTTTCGGAGCCACAAAGCCCACCGGCTTCACGCTTCCCGCGTCTACCAGCGCCAGTACTCCCGGCACGCTGAACCTGTCAATCCAGATGAACGCCCCAGCTGAAGCCACCTATACCTACGTAGGCGACGGCCTCATAACCGACCTAGCCCGCCTCACCTTCCAAGTGAGACCCGCTTAAACAAAAACCTCCCCATGCCGCCATCAGCTGGCATGGGGAGATTGAGGTCACAATAGAAGTGACACACTTGATGCGGGGTGCTTTTGGCGTAATCGGTAGCGCGTAAGCGCGTCACACTTTAGTTGCGGAAGCGTGCTCGTGGTGGGGTGGTTTTGGCAGGGGGTATAATGGGGGGTGGTGTTTACTTTGTTTGGTGAAAGAGAACGAAATGCCTACCCTGCTGGGAAAGACTTTGCTTATTGCGAATCCGGCTGCGCAGAATGGCCGGGGGGCTGTTGCGGCTGAACGCGCGGCGGATCTCTTGCGCGCGGCTCTCGGCGACGACGCGCTTGCGGTCGAGTTCACCAAGCGCCCGCACCATGCCGTTGACCTGACCGCCGCGGCCAGCGACTATCGCACGGTACTCGCGCTTGGCGGCGACGGGGTTATTCACGAGGTGGCGAACGGCCTCATGCGCCTGGCCGCCGAAGCGCGGCCCCAGTTCGGCATCGTGCCGGTTGGCTCGGGCAACGATTACGCACGCACACTCGGTATGTCGACCGACGTCGACAAGGCCGTGGCTCAACTGCTTACCGCCGAGGCGCACCCGGCCGACGTCGGCACCGTCAACGGCCACTACTTCGTGGAAACACTCTCGTTCGGCCTCGATGCTGCCATCGCACTCGACACCGTGGAGCGCCGCAAGCGCACGGGTCGCACTGGCACCATCCTGTACGCCGAGGCGGGCGTTGACCAGCTGCTTCATCACCTGTTCGCCCGCCCGTACCGGGCTTCGTTCGACGGCGGCGCGCCCGTGGCGGGGGAGTCTATCATGTTCGCCGTGCAAGTGGGTCCCACCTACGGCGGCGGCTTCCGCATCTGTCCGGACGCCCGCATCGACGACGGACTTCTGGACATTTGCATCGCCCATCCGCCGGTCACCATTTTCCGCGCGGCTGTCATCTTCCTGGCGGCAAAGTTCGGGTGTCACACGGGCTTCAAGCAAATCGAATTGCTCCGCATACGCAAACTGCACGTGGAGTTCGATGAGGCACCGCCCGCCCAGATGGACGGCGAACCCATCGAGTCGCGCAGCTTTGACGTAGCGGTCGAACCCGCCGCCCTGCGCGTCCTCATGCCACAGTAGCGTCCGGCCCGCCCCAGCGCCACGCCCGCACTTCGGCGCCGCGCGCCGCTACCGCGGCAGCGGCCGCGTCAACCAGTCAAACCGCTCCCACCGCTGCAGCGCCGAGGCTTCCACAAACACGTCGTGGAAGAAGCGCATGACGAGGCTCTTCGGATCATCCGCGTGCAGCACATCCTCAAGGCGCAGCACGTACTTCGCGCCCTTCTCGTCGAAGAAGGCGCCTGGCACCTCCACGCGCGGTGCGGACGCGCCCAAAAACGGGTACACCAGTACGAAGAACGCCGGGTCGTCGAAGGTCTCGTCGCCCGGCCAAAAGCCAAATTCCATGCACTGCTCGTCAAGCGCCACGCGCTCCACGTAGCCGCCGTCGCCCTCGTACGGGCACGGCTTGCCGGAAAACAGCACGCTGGTCAGGTCGAACGTGCCCCAGTACAGGGCCGGCCCCGTCTTCTTCCCGCGGAACCCCGCCGTGAAGTCAAGCAGAGTCACCTGCGCGAGCAAACACTGCTCGTAGTAGTTCTTCGCCGCCGCGGCATCGAACGTCAACGGCTGCGTCTGCGCGAAGAAGGGCGCGCGTACTGGCATCTCCTGCGGCGTGGGGTTAATGTCAACCGGGTGGCCTATTGCCTCCAGCATCAACGAGTAGCGCTCGTAGTAGTCGGCCACTGAAAGCCCGCCGCACAGCGCAAACGACGCTTCCTCGCCCGTGGCTGCCACGGAGCGCACCTGTGGGTCTTCCAGCAAAAGTTCCACCTCAAAGCCGTCGGAGCCGTGCGGAATGAACCCGGTCGAGAACCCGCCCGCCGCGGGCTTGAGCGTCACTTGCGCCCACTCGGGTTCAAGCGGCAGGCAGGCCAGCTTCGTCTTGCCCATCATCTGGGATAATGCATGCAGCGCGAAACACGTGTCGCGCCAATGGCTGTATGTTTGTACCATCATGTGTATCACCTCGGCGCTCAGTGTAGGGAAGGTGCGCCGCGTTCGCGCCCTTTCGCGCCAATCCGTTGCCGGATCGTGTGGCTCCGGTCGACCGGGTGGCGACGGCCCTCCTTTTCCGCTAGGATGGCAGAACGTCAAGACGCCCGCCGCCCGTGCGGGCATGAACACAAGGGAGCCACATGAGCGAGGGATTTCTGCCGGTTAGCCGCGCCGATATGGAAGCGCGGGGCTGGGACCAGCTCGATTTCGTGTACGTGTCGGGCGACGCGTACGTCGATCACCCCTCGTTCGGCATGGCCATCATCACGCGCCTTTTGGAGGCCCACGGCTACAAGGTGGGCGTCATCGCTCAGCCCGACTGGCGCGACAGCGCCAGCATTGCGGCCCTCAGCGAGCCGCGCTTGGCCTTCCTCGTGTCGGCCGGCAACATGGACTCCATGGTGAATCACTACACCGTGGCGAAAAAGCACCGCCGCGAGGATGCCTACTCCCCGGGCGGCGCGTCCGGCATGCGGCCTGATCACGCGGCCGTGGTGTACGCGAACCTCATCCGCCGCACGTTCAAGCGCACGCCCATCGTGCTGGGCGGCATCGAGGCCAGCCTGCGAAGGCTTGCCCACTACGACTACTGGGCGGACAAGCTCAAGCGCTCCATCCTGCTAGATTCGAACGCCGATCTGGTGTCCTACGGCATGGGGGAGCACTCCATCGTGGAGATAGCCGACGCGCTGGCGGCGGGGCTTGCCATCGAGGACCTCACGTTCATCAACGGCACGGCCTACCGCGCCCGCTCGCTCGAACACGTCTACGATGCCGTCACGCTGCCTTCGTTCCCCGAGATGCAAGCCGACCCGCTGGCGTATGCGCGCAGCTTCAACGTGCAGTACGAAAACAGCGACCCCTTCACCGGAAAGCGCCTGGTAGAGCCCTATTCCGACCACGAATTCGTCGTGCAGAACCCGCCATCCGAGCCGCTTTCGCAAGCGGAACTGGATGCCGTCTATCGCCTGCCATTCACGCGCACGTATCACCCGATGTACGAAGAGGCAGGGGGAGTGCCCGCCCTCAAAGAGGTGAAGTTCAGCCTCACCAGCAGTCGCGGCTGCTTCGGCGAGTGCTCGTTTTGCGCGCTCACGTTCCATCAGGGGCGCATCGTGCAGGCGCGCAGTCACGACTCGCTGGTGGCGGAAGCGCAGCACATCATCGACGAGCCAAACTTCAAGGGCTACATCCACGACGTGGGCGGCCCCACGGCGAACTTCCGCGCGCCGGCGTGTGCCAAGCAACTCACGCGCGGCGCGTGCTCGCACAAGCGCTGTCTGTTCCCCGACCCGTGCCGCCAGCTTGAGGCCGACCACGCCGACTACCTGGTTCTTCTGCGTCGCCTGCGCGCGCTACCCGGCGTGAAGAAGGTGTTCGTGCGCTCGGGTATCCGCTTCGACTACGCGCTCGCCGACAAAGCGCACGGTGATGAATTTATCAACGAGCTATGCAAGCACCACGTGAGCGGCCAGCTGAAGGTGGCGCCCGAGCACGTGTCCGACGCCGTGCTGGCCTACATGGGCAAGCCGCGCAACTTCATCTACCAGCGATTCGTACAGAAATACGAGCAAGCCAACGAAAAGCTGGGCAAGAAGCAGTACCTCGTGCCCTACCTGATGTCCTCGCACCCCGGCTCCACGCTCGACGAAGCTATTGAGCTGGCCGAATACTGCCGCGACCTCGGTTATATGCCCGAGCAGGTGCAGGATTTCTACCCCACGCCCTCTACCATGTCCACGGTTATGTACGCCACCGGCGTGGACCCGCGCACGATGCAGCCCGTCTACGTGCCCAAAAACCCGCACGAAAAAGCGCTCCAGCGCGCGCTCATCCAATACCGCGATCCCAAGAACCGCGCCCTCGTGCAGGAGGCTCTGCGCAAAGCCGGCCGCACCGACCTCATAGGCTATGGCCCCGAGTGCCTCATCCGCCCACAAAAACCCGCCAACGCGAAAACCCGCGACACCTCAACCCACCAAAAAGCCACCGGCAAAGCCGCCGCCCCCCGCCCAAGCAAGCCAAAACCCAAAAGCAAAACCCCAGGCGGAAAGCCCACCAAGCCCAAAAAAGACGGAACAAAAACTCCGTCCAACTCCCGCTCCGCCAAGCCACGCCCCAACAAGCGCCGCAACCATATATAAATAGTGTAAGGAAGAGGGAAGAGGGGGAGAAGCGTTCCCCCTCCGCACCCCCCTCTCAACTTGTGCGCAAGTTGTGTGGATAAATCTACTCTTGATAGATGACTTCGAGGGGTTTATAATTCTCGGTTGCGTCTGGTCATGCATGGATACACCCGGACGCGTGGCAAACCGGCGTCGCCTGCGTCAAGCCTCCCCAGGGCGCAGCGGCAATCGGGATCCACGAAGCGACAAGGGGTCTTTGGGGTACGGAGAGGCGTGCGAGCAAAGATCCAAAGAAAGGACAGTAATGGGAGTCAAACAGTACAAGCCGACAAGCCCGGGCCGACGCTTCCAAACGGTCTCGGACTTCGCCGAAGTTACAACGGACAAGCCGGAGAAGTCTCTGCTTGCGCCGCTGTCGAACAAGGCGGGTCGCAACAACAATGGCCGTATCACTACGCGCCATCAGGGCGGCGGCAACAAGCGCCGCTACCGCATCATCGACTTCAAGCGCAACAAGGACGGCGTGCCCGCGAAGGTCGCTACCATCGAGTACGACCCGAACCGCTCGGCTCGCATCGCCCTTCTGCACTATGCCGATGGCGAGAAGCGCTACATCCTGCACCCGAAGGGTCTGCGTGTGGGCGACACGGTCATGAGCGGCGTTGACGCCGACATCAAGCCGGGCAACGCTCTGCCGCTGGCCAACATTCCCGTTGGTACGCTCATTCACGCTGTGGAACTGAAGCCGGGCAAGGGCGCCGCTATCGCGCGTTCCGCTGGCACCAGCATCCAGCTCATGGGTAAGGAAGGCGACTACGCCATCCTGCGCATGCCGTCCTCCGAGATGCGCCGCGTGCTCATCACGTGCCGCGCCACGGTGGGCGAGGTCGGCAACGCCGAGCATGCCAACATCAAGGTGGGTAAAGCGGGCCGCAACCGCTGGAAGGGCATCCGCCCGAGCGTCCGCGGTACCGTTATGAACCCGGTCGACCACCCGCACGGCGGCGGCGAGGGCAAGAACAAGTCCGCTGGTCGTCACCCGGTCACCCCGTGGGGCGTTCCCACGAAGGGCCATCGTACCCGCAATCCCAAGAAGGCTTCGAGCCGCTTGATCATCCGCCGTCGCAAGAAGTAGCGCGAGCACGTTAAGGAGTAATAGTGAGTAGAAGTTTGAAGAAGGGTCCTTTCGTCGAGCCGCGGCTTCTTGATCGTATCGAGAAGATGAACGCTGCGGGCGAGAAGAACGTCGTTAAGACCTGGTCGCGCGCCAGCACCATCTTCCCGGAGATGGTGGGCCACACCATCGCTGTGCATGATGGCCGCAAGCACGTGCCGGTATACGTCACCGAATCCATGGTCGGCCACAAGCTGGGCGAATTCGCCCCGACCCGCACGTTTAAGGGTCACTCCGCCGACAAGGGCAAGCGATAAGAAGGGGTGAACAATGGAAGCTAAAGCTATTGCACGCTATGTCCGCGTTTCGCCCCGCAAGGCGCGTATCGTAGTCGATCAGGTTCGCGGTAAGTCCGTGATCCAGGCCCGCGAGATCCTCGCGTTCACGAACCGCGGTGTCGCGGAGGCCGTCGAGAAGACGCTGAACTCCGCCGTGGCGAACGCTGAGCACCAGCACCACGTGCGCCCGGAGTCGCTCATCGTGAAGGCCGCCTTCGTTGACGAAGGCCCCACGCTCAAGCGCATCCGTCCGCGCGCCAAGGGCTCCGCGTCGCGCATCCGTAAGCGCACGAGCCACATCACGATCATCGTTGCACCGCGAGAGGAGGCATAAGCCGCATGGGTCAGAAAGTAAGCCCCACCGGGTTCCGCCTTGGCATCACCGAGGAATGGCGCAGCCGCTGGTACGCCGACAAGGATTACGCTAAGAACCTGGCAAACGACTTGGCCATCAGGAAGTTTTTGGACAAGTACCTCGCCCGTGCCGCCGTCTCCAAGGTTGAGATCGAGCGCGCTGGCGACAAAATCAAGGTCATCGTCACCACGGCCCGCCCGGGTGTCGTCATCGGCAAGAAGGGAGCCGAGATCGACTCGCTTCGCAAGAAGTTGGAGAAAGTGGCCAACGGCCCTGTCTCCATCGAGGTCGTTGAGGTGAAGCGCCCCGAGCTTGACGCCGCGCTCATCGCGCAGTCCGTCGCTGAGCAGCTCGAGGGCCGCGTGGCCTTCCGTCGCGCCATGCGCAAGGCTGTCCAGTCCGCTCGCAAGTCGGGCGCCAAGGGCATCCGTATCCAGTGCTCCGGCCGCCTGGGCGGCGCGGAGATGAGCCGTCGCGAGTGGTATCGCGAAGGCCGCGTGCCGCTGCACACGCTGCGCGCGAAGATCGACTACGGCTTCGCCACCGCTGCCACGACGATGGGCTCCATCGGCGTGCAGGTGTGGGTGTATCACGGAGAAGTGCTCCCCGGCCAGAAGGCGCCTCAGCCGGCGCTTGAGGGTAGCTCCCGTCCGAGCCGTTCCCGTCGCAACGACCGCAACGAGAGGGGGGCGAAGTAAATGCTCGTACCTAAGCGCGTTAAGCACCGCAAGGTGCAGCGTGGCTCCATGAAGGGCAAGGCCAAGGGTGGCACCCGTCTGAATCACGGCGAGTGGGGCATCCAGGCTCTTGAATCCCACTGGATCACCAACCGTCAGATCGAAGCTGCTCGTATTGCCATGACCCGTCACATGAAGCGTGGCGGTAAGGTGTGGATTACCATCTTCCCTGACAAGCCCATCACGCAAAAGCCTGCTGAAACCCGCATGGGTTCCGGTAAGGGCAACCCCGAGGCTTGGGTCGCCGTGGTGAAGCCCGGCCGCATCATGTTCGAGATCGCCGGTGTCGACGAGGAGACCGCCAAAGAAGCGCTCCGTCTCGCCATCAACAAGTTGCCCATCAAGTGCAAGATTGTTTCCAAGGAAACGGAAGGGCAGGAATAAATGAAAGCAGCAGAGATCCGTGAGCTTTCTGCCGACGATTTGCAGGCGAAACTCAAAGAAGCGCGCGCGGAGCTTTTCAATCTGCGCTTCCAGATGGCCACGAGCCAGCTCGATAACACCGCCCGCGTGGGTCAGGTTAAGAAGGAAATCGCTCGCATCCAAACCGAGATGCGCGCCCGCGAGCTGAACGCCTAGAGCGCGGATAAGGAAGGTATACACACATGAGTGAAGATCGTAACTCCCGCAAGGTCCGCCAGGGCGTCGTGGTGAGCGCTGTGAACGATAAGACGTGCGTCGTGCAGGTCAAAGAGCGCAAGCCGCACCCGGTGTATGGCAAGATGATGACCACCACGAAGAAGTTCCACGCCCACGACGAGAACAACGAAGCCGGCGTTGGGGATACCGTGCGCATCATGGAGACGCGTCCGCTGTCCAAGATGAAGCGTTGGCGTCTGATCGAGATCGTGGAAAAGGCCAAATAGCCTGCGTGTTCGCATGCATGCTCGTCAGAGGAAAGTTAGGTTACAGCAATGATTCAGATGCAAACCATGCTCGCAGTGGCCGACAACTCCGGCGCTCGCAAGGTGCAGTGCATCAAGGTCCTCGGCGGCTCCAAGCGCCGTTACGCGGGCCTCGGTGACGTGATCATCTGCAGCGTGAAGGAAGCAATGCCGAACGGCAACGTCAAAAAAGGCGAAGTCGTGCGCTGCGTCGTCGTGCGCGTGAAGAAGGAAGTTCGTCGCGCCGACGGCAGCTATATTAAGTTCGACCAGAACGCCTGCGTGCTTATCAACAACGATGGAGCTCCGCGCGGCACCCGTATCTTCGGGCCCGTCGCTCGCGAGCTGCGCGACAAGAAGTACATGAAGATTGTGTCTCTGGCACCGGAAACGCTGTAGGGGAGGTGTGCGTAAAATGAGTGGTATGAATATCAAGAAGGGCGACAAAGTCAAAGTTCTGTCCGGCAAGGATAAGGGCAAAGAGGGCGTCGTACTGCGCGCGCTTCCGCAGAAGGAGCGTGTGGTGGTGGAGAAGGTCAACCTGATCAAGAAGGCTCTGCGCCCCACGCAGCAGAACCCGCAGGGTGGCATCTCCACGGTTGAGGCTCCCATCCATGTGTCGAATGTCATGCTCGTGTGCCCCGAGTGCAAGCAGCCCACGCGTGTGAGCCGCAAGCGCGACGAGGCCGGCAAGCTGACCCGCGTCTGCAAGAAGTGCGGCAAAGACATTAAATAGGTTCCGTCGGCCTGACGGCCAACGGAACTGGTCGACGCTGTGGCCGGCTGTGGCACCCCGCCTTCGCACGATCACGAAGGCTCACGTACCAAAGTACGCTTCGCCTTCGCGATCCCGCGAATTCGGGGCACCACAGCCGCCCTCGCTGACGTTACAAACGACCAGTGAAGTTCGCGTTGACTAGTGGTATTATGACCCCTGCTGCTTTTTGAGCGGCGAGGGACGCAGGGTCGGAAATCCTGCGTTTAATTCATCGAAAGGAAAGAGTACATGGCTCCTCGTTTGAAGGAAAAGTACAGCACCGAAATTGTGCCGCAGCTCGAAAAAGAGCTGGGCGTAAAGAACATCAACCAGGTTCCGCGCCTGGAGAAGATTGTCGTGAACATGGGTGTGGGCGCTGCTGCGTCCGACTCCAAGTTGCTCGACGCCGCCATGGCTGACATGCGCGTCATCACGGGCCAGCAGCCCTGCATCACGCGCGCCAAGAAGTCCATCGCTGGCTTCCATGTCCGCGAGGGCCAGGCTATCGGCTGCAAGGTGACGCTGCGTGGCGACCGCATGTGGGAGTTCCTCGATCGCCTGCTGGCCACCGCCCTTCCCCGTGTGCGCGACTTCCGCGGTATCTCGCCGAAGAGCTTCGACGGTCGCGGCAACTACACGATGGGCATCACCGAGCAGCTCATCTTCCCCGAGGTCGACTACGACAAGATCGACCGCACGCGCGGCATGGACATCACGTTCGTGACGACGGCCGAAGACAACGATTCGGCTTTCGCGCTTCTGTCCGCCCTGGGCTTCCCCTTCAAGGAGAAGTAGGGCACACCCCGTTCGAACTTGTACCCGCGCCGGCGCGCGGGTCGAGGATAGGAAAGAAGGAATTGCATGGCTAAGAAATCGATGATCGCCAAGGCCAAGCGCGAGCCGAAGTTCTCGACGCGCCAGCATAACCGCTGCACGCGTTGTGGACGTCCCCGTGCTTACTACCGCAAGTTTGGCCTGTGCCGCGTGTGTCTGCGCGAGCTGGCCAACAAAGGCGAACTGCCCGGCGTGACCAAGTCGTCCTGGTAAGCCGAACGACCTGCACGCTTAAGGGTGTGCCCGTGTAGAAGGCGGAGGCGTTATGGGCGCCGACGAACCGTGCACGCGGCTCATCACGGACCAAAGGAGAACAAACCATGACCATGACCGACCCCATCGCAGACATGCTTACGCGCGTGCGTAACGCAAACTCTGCCGGCAAGCCGACGGTGTCCATGCCGTCGAGCAAGAAGCTTGTCGAGATAGCCCGCATCATGCAGGAAGAGGGCTATATCCAGCGCTATGACGTCATTGACGGCGAGCCTCGTGCAACGCTGGAAATCGTACTGAAGTACGGCGACAAGAAGGCCAAAACCATCCGCGGCATCAAGCGCATCTCGAAGCCCGGCCTGCGTATCTACGCTGGCAAGGACGAGCTGCCCCGCGTGCTCGGTGGACTTGGCACTGCAATCGTATCCACGAGCCTTGGCGTGATGACCGATCGCGACGCCCGCAAAAAGGGCGTTGGCGGCGAGGTCATCGCGTACATCTGGTAGGAAAGGGAGGTAGGTAGATATGTCTCGTATCGGCAAACAGCCCATCACCGTTCCTGCTGGCATTGATGTGACTATTGATGGCACCACTGTGACGGTTAAAGGCCCCAAGGGTGAACTCACCCGCAGCTTCCCCGAAATCATGATCATCAAGCGCGAGGGCGATGAGATCATCGTCGAGCGCCCGGACGATTCCCGCGAGGCCAAGGCCTATCACGGACTCGTGCGCACGCTTATCGCGAACATGGTTGAGGGCACTTCGAACGGCTTCTCCAAGAAGCTCCAGCTTGTTGGCGTTGGCTACCGTGCCGCGCTCAAGGGCAAGGACCTGGAGATGCAGCTCGGCTTCTCGCACCCCGTGCTGGTGGAGGCGCCGGAGAACATCACGTTTGAGGTCCCGAGCCAAACCGAGATCATCGTGTCTGGCCCCAGCAAAGAGCAGGTTGGCCAGGTGGCCGCGAACATTCGCAAGTGGCGCAAGCCGGAGCCTTACAAGGGCAAGGGTATTCGCTACGAGGGCGAGTTCGTGCGTCGCAAGCTGGGCAAGGCCGCCAAGGGCGACTAACGTTGAGCCTCTACACGGTTTGAGATCGAAGGGATAATCATGAACAAGCTTCAGAAGAAACAAGCCGGGTTGGCTCGCCGCCATCGCCGCGTGCGTGGCAAGGTTTCCGGCACGCCGGTTCGCCCGCGTCTGTGCGTTACGCGCAGTAACAATAATATGTATGTCCAGATCGTTGACGACGTCGCTCACAAGACGCTGTGCGGTGTGTCCACGCTGGGCCCCGAATTCAAGGCGACGGGCAAGAAGAGCGCTACGGTTGAAGGCGCTGCTGCTCTCGGCGAGATCGTCGGTAAGAAGGCGCAGGAAAACGGCGTCACGGAGGTTGTGTTTGACCGTGGCGGACATCTGTATCACGGGCGCGTGAAGGCTCTGGCCGATGCAGCTCGCGAAGCCGGCCTGAAATTCTAGAAGGGGTTATAGCTTATGGCTCGTAAACAGCAAAACGACGCCGCGGTTCCCGAGCTCCAGGAGCGCGTCGTCTACATCAACCGCGTGTCCAAGGTCGTCAAGGGCGGCCGCCGTTTCGCGCTCACCGCGCTCGTGGTTGTCGGCGACGGCAACGGTCGCGTGGGTGTGGGCATGGGCAAGTCGCAGGAAGTGCCTATCGCCATCAAGAAGGGTGTCGAGGACGCGAAGAAGAACATGTTCACCGTGCCGCTGACGCCCGAGAAGACGCTGCCGCATGAGATTCTGGGTGTCTATGGCGCTGGCCGCGTGCTCATCAAGCCGGCTACGCCTGGTACCGGCGTTATCGCAGGTGGTCCGGTGCGCGCCATCATGGAACTCGCCGGTGTCACCGACGTGCTGACCAAGTCGCTCGGCACGAGCAACGCCATGAACATTGTGAAGGCCGCCGCTGAGGGCCTCAAGAACATGGAGAGCCCGGAAGAAGTGGCTGCGCGCCGCGACCTGTCCGTCGCGCAGATCTACGGCTGGAAGGAGAAGGAGTAATGGCAGACGCGAAAAAGACGCTGCGCATCACCCAGGTAAAAAGCTCCATCGGCCGCAAGGCTGACCAGGGCAAGACCCTGCGTGCGCTCGGCCTGGGCAAGATCGGCCGTACGGTCGAGCAGGTTGACAACGACAGCGTGCGCGGCATGATCTTCAAGATCAAGCACCTCGTCGAGGTAGAGGAGATCTAAATCGTACGGCGGCCTTACGGTCGCCGTACTTTGTCGACGCTGCGAATCGGTGAGGTGTTGACGAACCTGTGGGGTGTTGAAAATATTCACCGAGGTTCGTTTCGATAAGGTACAATGCTTGATTGGCGTTGCGGGTATCCGCAGCGTCGATCAAGCTGTTTTTGGTAGTTAGCTGGCGGCGAGCTGCCAGCGCCGGACAGGAGTCCGG
Source organism: Candidatus Gordonibacter avicola (assembly GCA_019113915.1). Classification (GTDB taxonomy): domain Bacteria; phylum Actinomycetota; class Coriobacteriia; order Coriobacteriales; family Eggerthellaceae; genus Gordonibacter; species Gordonibacter faecis. The sequence goes on along the minus strand of DXGM01000001.1, from coordinate 15,652 downwards.
AAAAGCGAATCTAAAGGAGTATCACCATGGAATTGAAAGATCTTAAGCCGGCAGAAGGTTCCACCAAGGCGCGCAAGCGCGTCGGTCGCGGCAATGGCTCTGGCACGGGCAAGACGTCCGGCCGCGGTATGAACGGCCAGAAGTCCCGCGCTGGTGGCGGCAAGAACGTTGGCTTCGAGGGTGGTCAGACCCCGCTCGCGCGTCGTCTGCCGAAGCTGCCGGGCTTCAAGAACATCAACCATGTGGAGTACCTGCCCGTCAACGTGAGCCGTCTCGACGAGAAGTTTGAGGCCGGCGACGTGGTGGACGGCGAGAGCCTGAAGGCCAAGGGCATCATCAAGCATGCCGACGCGCTGGTGAAGGTGCTCGGCGATGGCGACATCACCAAGGCCCTCACGGTCAAGGTTGATAAGGTGTCTGCCTCGGCCAAGGCGAAAATTGAGGCAGCCGGAGGAAAGGTCGAAGAGCCTTGCTAAGCTCTATCATCGATGCATTCAAGGTACCGGAGCTGCGTAAGAAGATTCTCTTCACGCTGGCTATCCTCGCGCTGTACCGCTTCGGCGCGTACGTGCCGGTGCCGGGCATCCCGTTTAACGAGTTCGCGAATCAGTTCACGCAGAGCGGTGGCGTGTCCATGACGATGCTCGACCTGTTCACGGGCGGCGCTCTGTCGAACTTCTCCGTGTTCTCGCTCGGCATCATGCCCTACATCACGGCGTCCATCATCATGCAGTTGATGCAGGGCGTCATCCCGGCGGTGGGTCGCTGGGCGAAGGAGGGCGAGTCGGGCCGCAAGAAGATCACGCAGGTAACGCGTTACCTGACGCTGGGCCTGGGCCTGATCAACGCTATCGGCTACCTGTTCCTGTTCAAGTCGCAGGCGTACGGCGTTGTGTTCAGCACCGAGGTGCCCGAGCTTTTGACCGACTTCGTTGTGGTGTTCACGCTGGTGGCTGGTACCGCGTTCATCATGTGGATGGGCGAGCTTATCACGCAGCGTGGCATTGGCAACGGCATGTCGCTCATCATCTTTGTGAGCATCGTGTCGCGTGTGCCCTCCGCCATCTTCTCGTCCATTAACCTGACGGCTGATCTGGGCATGGGCATTGCCATTACGGCGCTCATCATCCTTGTGGTGCTGGCCTGCATCCCGGCTATCATCTTCGTGGAGCGTGCTCAGCGCCGCATCCCGGTGAACTACGCCAAGCGCGTGCAGGGTCGCAAAATGATGGGTGGCCAGTCCACGTACATCCCCTTGAAGGTGAACGCGGCGGGCGTTATCCCCATCATCTTCGCAAGCTGCCTGATTTACTTCCCGGCGCAGCTGGCGGCCCTCTTCAACATTGAGTGGCTGACGAACGTGGCGAACGCCATGTCCACGGGCTGGATTAACTGGATTCTCACGGTGCTGCTGATTGTGTTCTTCGCGTACTTCTACACCTCCATGGTGTTTAACCCGGAGGAAACGGCCGACAACCTGCGCAAGCAGGGCGGCTTCATCCCCGGCGTGCGCCCGGGCACGGCAACGGTTACCTACATCAAGAACGTGCTGCACCGCGTGACGCTGCCGGGTGGCATCTTTATCGCCGCCATCGCAGTGGTTCCGTCCATCGTGTTCTTCTTCACCGGTAATACGCTTATCCAGGCATTCGGTGGTACGTCCATCCTCATCATGATAGGCGTGGCCCTCGACACCATGAGCAAGGTGGAGAGCCAACTAAAGATGCACAACTACGACGGCTTCTTTAAGTAGCCTTCCGTAAGAAGTAAACGCCCTGATCAACACACCGATCAGGGCGTTTTTTATGCGTGAAGGCTTTGAATAGCTTTGGTTTTACTGGGAAACAGTGCAGAAGTTTTTATAGAGCGGCCGAAGCCGTAGAGGAGGTTTTTCTTCTCTACGGCTTCGGTGTTTGAGGAGTTGTGGGCGGCTTTGGAGGGCGGGGGAGTTCGAGGCCGCAGTGTTCGCAGTGGGTGGAACCTTTGGGGTTGTCGTGACCGCAGCGGAAACATACGGTGGTTATGTTCAGTTTGCGTGGTGTGCCGCGGCAGCGACCACAGCCCACGCAGGCGTATCCGCACGACATAGGCAATCCTTTCAAACAAAACTTTTGTCTACTCGATCTCGTAGGTGGCGCAGAAAGAGACACGACGCGCGATGCGAGCGTCGTGTCTCTTTTCTACAGGTGGCTCTTAGCTGCCTGCTGAGTCCCTGTTTCAGCTGCGTTCGCCGAAGCTTTCGAAGGGTGCAGCGCGCGATGGCAACTTCCGCACACAAGCCCGACAACGGTCAAAACCAAAAACACCCCAATGACGGATAACAGTGGCCAGGGATTGCCAGCAAGCGCGGCCTGTGTTGTTGCGCACATCGCCTGTCCCGCACCTACTACCATGATGGTAAAGCCAGCACCTCCCCAGTTGGCTAACACGTCCATGATGCCAAAGGGCGTAAGAATACCTCCCACGGCAAGACCAACCAGCAGAATGTAGGGCACGGGAGCTTTCGTTACGTCCAAGATGAGTTGGAACAGGAGGCAAAGAGCGCCACCAACCAAAAACGCCATGATGAATTCCATACGAGTCCCTTCTACGCCACACAAAACGCGATTGCGCCAACAATCACATCTACAAGTCCGCCGATGCCGATAACAAGCAGCACCAGCTTGATGGCCGCACTCACGCCTTTGCTCGCCTGACCAGTTTCAGCAACGGCACCTTCGTACGCATCTGCGACACCACCGGCGAAGCCGTTGAACGGCAAGATTGAGCCGAAGCCACTTACTGCTGCAATTCGCTGGTGAATACCTGGGATATACAACACAAGTGCTACTACACCCATACCCAGTAACGTGAGTTGTCCCAGATAGGGGAAGTCGGCTCCCAGGGCTCCGGCAAAAGCGGTCCAGATGATTTGACCGATGACGGCATACAGGCCGCCAACCGCAAAAGCGAGTACCCATCCCTTCACTTTGCTCATGAATTTCCATCCCTTCAAACGGCGGGGCCGCGCACAGGTGTTGGCGCGGCCCCGCGAACGCTACTGGTGCTAGTTGTGGAACAGCACAACCTTCTTCTTGGTGGCTACCTTCTTGGTAAGCTCATCGAGCGGCCCTACTTCAAGGCACTGCGCCTGGCAATGATGCTGACAGCTGGGAAGTTTCCCCTTGGCCAGCCGCGCAGCACAAAAGTCGCACTGATCGGTGGGGATGGGTACGTAGGCCAGTTGCCACTGGTCGGGACTGTACTCATAGGGGCCAACCTCGGCCAGCTTGATGCCGAATTGTCCCACGGGCAAATGGTGCTCCATCTGGCAAGCGGTTTCGCAGGTATGGCAACCGGTGCACCACTCGTAATCAATGAGCATTCCGTAGTCCGTCATGGTTATTCACCGTCCTTCACGGGGTAGATCTTGCACAGCATGGACTTGTAGTTGGCGCCGAAACCCGATTTGCCGGGCACGTAAGAGTTCAGAAGCTTGTTCACGTTCAAATCAAACATGCCGAATAAGCCATCCTTTTCCTCGCCAGGAGCCTCAGGGAACCACCAGCCGTGATCGGACATGACTACGCGCTCGTCCATGATGTTCGTGCATTCCACAACACGCTTGCAGCGTCCTCGGCTGTTCTCCAGCCACACCCACTCGCCATCGTGTACGCCAATCTTCTCGGCGGCCTTCGGGTTGATTTGCACAAGCGGCCAGGGACGACCGGCACGCAGGTGGGGGACCTGACGATGCTCGGAGTGGAACATGAACCAGTTGCGGGCGCCGGTGGTAAGCACAAAGGGGTATTCTTCGTACAGGTCGGGCGTTGCCTCAGGGCTTTCCGTGGGCTCCTCGAAGTACGGCACAGGGCTGAGGCCGGCGTTGTTGTAGAACGTTGACCACAGCTCGATGCGACCCGTTTGCGTGTTGAAGCCGGGCTGTCCGTCGGGGCGCAGCAACCCCTTTTCGTGGCGATGATACTCGAAGGGGATGTAGGCCGGAGCCACCTGCTGCAGCTCTTCAAACGTGTAGCCGGTGCATTCGATAACGGAGCTGAACATTTCCTTGTCATCTTTCCACGGCCACGCTTCGGGGTTGAAGCGGCGCCCCAGCTCCAAGTTAATTTGCATGTCGGATTTACATTCGCCCACCTGGCATACCTTGTTGATGGTCTCGCCTCGCTGTGCACCGTCGCCTACGCGAATGCCGTCGCGCTCGGCGTAGGTGCAAGCGGGTAGGAAGACGTCGGCCAGCGCCATGGCGGTGGGGGTCATGAATAGATCTACCACCACAATGAAATCCAGGGTGCGCCATGCCTTCATCGACCGCTCTGGATCGGGTGCGGTGCAGGTGAGGAAGTTCGACGTTTGTAGCCATGCGCCATGCAACTTGTAGGGCTTCTCCGTTTCGAGTGTCTTCATGACCTCGTCAGACGATGCCACCTGGAAGCCAAACTTCAAGAGTGAGTATTTGTCCAGGCCAATGCGATGCGCGTCCATTTCTGGCGTCACCAGTTCGCCACCAAAGCCGCCGGAATAGGCCAGAATCTCAGGGGGCACAATCATGCAACCGGGGCGCTCGCAGAAGCCGCAGATTTGCCACAGGGCGCCGATAGCCTGCGCAGCGGGCAACGACTCTTTTGTGGTATCTACCGCCAAACCCCACTGCACGATGCCACTGTCAGCGTGCGCCCACGTGCGTGCGGCGCCAACAATCTTTTCCTCGGGCACCCAGGTGACGGCCGCTACCTTCTCGGGCGGATAAGCGGCAGCGGTCTCTGCCAATTCGTCAAAGCCGTAGCACCAGCGATCCACGAAGTCGTGGTCATAGAGGTCCTCGGAGATGATGACGTTCAGCATGCCCAGCGCGAGTGCTGCATCCGTACCGGGGCGAATTTGCAGCCACCATTCTGCCTTGTGAGCAAGCCACGTCAGGCGCGGATCAACGACGATGAGCTTCGAGCCCCGCTTCATGACGTCTACCATCCAGTGGCCATAGAATCCGTCAGAGTTCGCAATGAGAGGGTTGTTACCCCATACCATGATGTAGTCGGCAGGCTTCCACTCTGGGTTGTCGTAGCGGTCGGGGTATTGCTGGGAGAAGTCGCCCACCCAGAAGTTGCCGGTTGTGGCGGCGCAGCCGGCGACGCGCGGCAGGTAGCATGCCATGCCCGACATGTTGAACATATAGTTGGGGCTGCCGAACGACCACGCCAAGCGCGTGATCCACGCGGCGATGTCGCGACCCGTGCCCTGCACAAACGGGATAGACCAGGCGCCGTACTTCTCCTTGATTTCGGTGAACTTCTCATACACGAGGTCGAGCGCTTCGTCCCACGTGGCGGGCTCCCACGCGTTCTCGCCGCGGCGCGCCGGGTCGCGCACGAGCGGCGTCGTCACGCGGTCGGGGTTGTACACCACTTCGGTCAGCGCCAAACAGCGGTTGCATAAGCGCCCCTTGTTGTAAGGGTTCTCTGGGTCGCCCTCAACTTTAACCAGCTTGCCCTCATCGTCGGTGTACAGAAGCACACCGCACCCAATGTGACATCCTGGCCCTGACCAGGCACTCCCGCGTGTGACATGCAGGCCATCTTCGTCGTAGCGGTACGGCTTCTCGTGCTCAACGAGATTGTATCCGTCTTTGCTCATGCTGCTCCTTCCGCGTGCCTTCTTCTTCGCTCGTCTCGCTCTGCTCAGTGCTTGCAAAGCGTGTTCGATTCTAGGTGCGGTTCAGGTGGTGAGGCTTCGCTCGTTCTGGTTGAAAAGGGTTCTTCATACGTTTTGTCGTATCGCTCAAAGTGAGTATGAAGAAATTCATACGCGCGTATGATCAGGTAATATGCAGCTTAGATTCCCATACAGTGATGCACTCTCTGTAATTGTTCGGCAGCGCCGGTGTGTGAATCGTATAATGAAGCGCATTCGCGGTGCGACGGTAGCGCAGCCGACTCGGAAGGGGTGGCTGTAGTCGTCGAAAGGGGGGCGCTCATGTCGGAAAAGGCGCAAGCGAAAGCGGGCGGGATCGCGTATCACCACTGCGCGCCTTTCGTGGTCGCTGGGTTCGGTCTGTGCTGGGCCGTCATGTATATCATTGCGTACAGCTTTATTTTTATGCCGCTAGATTCGCTCTCATCGCTCCAGCGCGATGTGGGTCGTATAGGGTATCTTGCCGGCATCGTCGTGTTCGAAGTGGTGCTGTATATGTTGTTTGACCGTCTGGGTACCAAGCGCTTCCGCATTCCTCTTGCGCTTGGTGCCTACGGGGCACTTGCACTCATGGTGGTCACGTGCGCCCTTGACGGATCAGTGAATGCGGGAGGGTGGCCCAGTGCAGTGGCCATGCTTGCTGCGGGTATGTGGCAGGGAGCATTCCATATCTTGTGGGCCGAAGCCTTCATGTATCTGGATATGAAGCTTATCCGCCGCTATTTGTACCTGTCTATCATCATAGGTGCTGCTCTCTTTGTGCTCACAGCCCTGGTGGCAGCGTCTGCGGGTATGTTCATCGCGCTGCTTTTGGCGTTTTTCTCACTTGTTTGCTATGTATTCACGCACCAGTTCCGCCCAGAGCCATCGGGCCATGAGCGTCCTCTGACGCAAGAAGTGGCACGTTCTCTCAGGAAGAGTAACGTGGTTCTTGTTATTTACGGGGCGGTCTTTGGTGTGGGTATCTACGCTTGTATGGCTCCCGACCTGCCGGTTTATGTCAGCTATCCTCTGACCGGTTTGGCGCTTGCTTTGGGCGTGGTGGGCCTTCTTGTGGTCGATGTTCGCTCAAAGCGTACGCTTTCCTTCGACACGTTTATTACGGTGCTGCTACCCGCCGTTGCCCTCATTCTTATGGTGGTGACGGGTGTATCAGGCCCCATGAAGTGGATCATGTATTTGTTGCTTCTCATGCTGCTGACTGCGTTTGATGCGGCCACGTTCTGCTTTCTGTTTGAACTCACCGACAAGTTGCATCTTGTTCCCATCAAAAATATCACGCGCGGGAGGATTTATATCCAAGCAGGCATGGTGGCGGCGGGTGCCATTGATCTCACACTCATGAATTTCTTCGATCTGTCGCGTGACTATGCCTTCGTCATGCCGTTTTTCCTTGCAGTGCTGCTGTTTGTCATGGTGGCTGCCAGCGGGAAGATTGACGTCATGCCGCGCGACACGCCGGGTGACGTACTAAAAGACGATGGGTTGAAAATCACATCGGCTGATAGCAATCTGGCGAAAGGAAAGGTGCTTGCCGAAGAGTACGAACTGTCACGTCGTGAGGGTGAGGTGCTGGTGTTGCTCTTGCAAGGCTATGACACGAACTCGGTGGCTGAAAAGCTGTTTTTGTCGCCGCATACGGTTAAAACCCATACCTACCACATTTACCAGAAAATGGGTGTGAATTCGCGACAAGAGTTGCTGAAAGTGCGCGATGAGCGATGAGTTCCCGTACGCACTGCGCGCCTGAAACAGGGTTTCGGCACCGGCGCTCGCTGTCTTTCTTCTGAAATATGATTGCTGTGCGCAGGGGTTTGCTACAATACTACTTACCGATTACAGGTTGAAAGGAAATCACATGAACATTGTGTTGTTGGGGGCGCCGGGCGCTGGTAAGGGTACGCAGGCGGCCAAGCTGGTGGAAGAGTTCGGCACGCCGCACATTTCCACGGGCGATATGCTGCGCGCTGCCGTGAAGGCTGGCACGCCGCTGGGCAAGAAGGCCAAGTCGTACATGGACGCTGGCGAGCTTGTGCCCGACGACGTCATCATCGGCCTTGTGACGGAGCGTCTGCAGGAGCCGGACACCGAGAAGGGCTTCATCCTTGATGGCTTCCCGCGCACGTCTGCCCAGGCCGTGGCCTTGGACGCCGAGCTGTCGAAGCTTGAGCGCCCGCTGGATGCCGCGCTGTTGGTGGACGTGGACTCCGAGGTTATCGTGAAGCGCCTCACCTCGCGCCGCATGTGCCGTGACTGCAACTACATCGGTACCGCCGCGGATAAGACCTGCCCGAAGTGCGGTGGCGAAATGTACCAGCGCGATGACGACAACGAGGCCACGGTGCGCAACCGCCTCGACGTGTACGAGAAGTCCACGGCGCCGCTCATCGACTACTATCGCGGCTGCGATCTGCTGGTCACCATCGACGGCGACCGCGACCCCGACGTGGTGTACGCCGACGTGAAGCAAGCTCTCGGCCTCTAGCAGTTCGCGGAACTACGTAAACCTGCAAAAGCGGACGGACATCCAGTTCGTCCGCTTTTGTTTTCTGGCTGCTGCGCGCCCCCTCGTGCCGTATAATTCGTAACCAGTATGCCTACGGTTCGACAGAACATATCTTACGCTTACGGTCGCTTTATGCAGGCGCATCGGCCGGCGGTGATACACCTGGTGAAAAGCGCGTTCGCCCTTGTGCTCATTGCGCTTTTGCTGGAGACGTTCGTCTTCAACATCAACTACTTTCTCACGGCGAACTACAACACCATCAGCCTAAACAGTCGTCTCAACTTGCAAGAAACGGCCGACGAGCAGTACAAACTTACGGCGGTGAACCACACGCTGGAGTTTTCGAACCTCAACGTTGAGGTGCACAACGTGTGGCTCAACTTCGACTACCGCCAGCCTGCGCAGGAACTCACGGTGAAAATCCAGTTCACCGACGACGCGCACCACACCTACTTCGACTCCACCGAGTACACGGTGGGCGTGCCCGATGTGGCGGTGTCCACGCTGTCCGACCAGAGTGAGTACATCAACCTGAACACCTCGGGCCTGGTCAACAATCTGCGCATCGACATCGTGGGCGACGACGTGGGCTATCCCATCAAGCTCTCGGACATCTGCATCAACGCGCGCCATCCGTTCGACTTCAACACGGGGCGCTTCTTTGCCACGGTGGGCATCCTGGCGCTGGCGTTCGCGTTCCGGCCGCGCTCGGCCATCTATCGCATTGGTATTGTGGACGAACCGCGCAAATCGAAGGCGGCCATCATCGCCGCGGTGGTCATCGAGGTGTACCTCATGGCAACGTTTTTGTTCATAGGGTCGAACCTCGTGGGCGTGGCCACGAAGGACTACAACAACGGCTCGTGGGATGGCCACAGCATTGTAAACGTGTTCGAGGTGGGCGGCGACAACGCCCAGCAGTACGCGGAGCTGGCGAAGGCCATGGCGCACGGGCAACTTTACCTGGAAGAAGAGCCGCCTCAGTGGCTCCAGGACATGTCCGACCCCTACGACAAGGGCGCGCGCGACGAGGCGCAGAAGGAAACGGGCGAGCCGTACCTGTTCGACGTGGCGTATCACGACGGGCACTACTACGTCTACTTCGGCGTGGTGCCGGTAGTGCTGTTCTACCTACCGTTCTACCTGCTCACGGGAGCTAACTTCCCCACGGCTATAGGGGTGCTGTTGGCGTGCATTGCCTTTGTGCTGGGGTGCTCGGCGCTGCTTGACCGCTTCGCGCGCTACCACTTCAAGCGCGTGAGCCTGGGCCTCTACCTGCTGTTGCAGATACCGCTTGTCATGTGTTGCGGCGTGCTGTATCTGCTGAAATTCCCGACGTTCTATTCGCTGCCCATCATGCTGGGGCTGGCGTTTTCGGTGTGGGGGTTGTATTTCTGGATGCGCGGACGCGTGGCAGCAGCGCGCTCGTCGGGGCCGGAAAAGTGGTACCTGGCCGGGTCGCTCTGCATGGCGCTGGTGGTAGGATGTCGTCCGCAGCTGGTGGTGCTGTCGTTTTTGGCGTTCCCGCTGTTCTGGCGCGCCTACATATCTGAGCGGCGGCTGTTCACGCCGCGCGGCGCGCGCGAGTTCGCGTGCCTCGTGGCGCCGTACGTGGTGGTGGCGGCAGGCCTCATGGGGTACAACTACGCGCGCTTCGGGTCGCTTACCGACTTCGGCGCGAACTACAACCTCACGGTGAACGACATGACGAAGCGCGGCTGGAAGCTGGGCCGCCTGGCACCCGCGCTGTTCGCGTACTTCCTGCAACCGCCCAGCGTCACGGGCGTGTTCCCGTTCGTGCAGCCGGCGCCGTTTGACACCACCTACATGGGGCAAACCATCAAGGAAGTCACGTTCGGCGGCATCCTGGCGTGCCTGCCGGTTCTGTGGATTCTGCCGTTCGCGAAGCGCATTTTGTCGCTGCGCGTGCGCCAGCGCTCCACGCGCACTATCATGGGTGTTATCGTGGTGCTGCTGGCCTCGGGCGTGGTGGTGGCGCTGCTGGACGCGGAAATGGCCGGCATCCTGCAACGTTACTTCGCCGACTTCAGCTTCATGTTCCTGGCGGCGGTGGTGCTTCTGGCCTTCATTGTGAACGAAAACCTGGATCCGCGCTCGCAGACGGCGAATCTGCTGATGAAAGTGCTGCTTGCGCTGGTGGCGATATCGGTTTTGTACAGCGCCTTGGTGTGTTTTGTGCCCGAGACGGGGTGGTACTCCGACGTGTACCCGTGGGCGTATCAGAACGTCATCGAGACAGCGCAGTTTTGGACGTAGCGAACGAGTAAACACGCGCGCCCGTCGGGGAGCGCTCACGGTTCCGCCGCAGTTGCGGCGCGGCCTTTCACTAACCGCATGCGAGAGAAGAGAGGTTCCATGGAATTCATCATTGCCGACAGCGCCGAGGACATGAGCCGTCGCGCCGCCGACCACATCGCCGACTGGGTGTGCGCCGACCCTGCGTGCGTGTTAGGCCTGGCCACGGGCACCACGCCCATCGGCCTGTACGCGGAACTGGTGGCCGATTGCGCAGCGGGAAAGCTGTCGTTTGCCGACGTGACCACGTTCAACTTGGATGAGTACCGCGGCCTCGCGCCGGAGCACGACCAGAGCTATCGCTACTTCATGAAACAGCACCTGTTCGACAAGGTGGATATCGACCAGGCGCGCACGCACGTGCCCGAGGGCGCGAACCCCGACGCGGACGCCGTGTGCGCCGCGTACGAGGAAGCCATCGAGGCTGCGGGCGGCATCGACCTGCAGCTGCTGGGCCTGGGGCCGAACGGGCACATCGGCTTCAACGAGCCGGAGGACACCTTCCCGAAGACCACGCACTGCGTCGACCTCACGGAGAGCACCATCCAGGCAAACAGCCGCCTGTTCGACTGCATCGACGACGTGCCGCGCCAGGCCTACACCATGGGCATCGGCACCATCATGGCGGCGCGCTCCATCCTCATGGTGGTGGAGGGTGCGCACAAGGCCGACATCGTGAAGCGCGCGTTCTTCGGCCCGGTGACGCCGCAGGTACCGGCGTCCATCCTGCAGTTCCACCCCGACGTGACGGTAATCGTGGACCCGGAGGCGGGCAAGCTCTGCCGCGACCTGGTGTAAAGCGCGCCCGGGCGCACGGCGTCTTTTGACGAAACGATGATGAGGACGGCCCTGGTGTTTCACCGGGGCCGTCGTGCTGGTATGGTGGAGAAAACGACTTCCGGTGGCAGTGCGCTGCTGGGGCGCGGGATGAATGCGAAAGGACGCAGCATGCGTATCACGGGCGGAAAGGTGTTTACGGGCGACGAGTTTGCCGAACGGGACGTTGCCATTGAAGACGGGCGATTCGTGTTGGCTGCGGGCACGGCGGGGGAGGGCGCCGTCGTGGACGCGACGGGCTGCTACGTGATTCCCGGGTTGATTGACCTGCACTTTCATGGGTGTGCGGGCTTTGACTTCTGCGACGGCACGCCCGAGGCGCTGAACGCCATCGCGCGCTTTGAGGCATCGCGCGGCGTGACTGCCATCTGCCCGGCTACCATGACGTATCCCGAGGACGTGCTGGGCCCGCTCATGGACGCGGCCACCGCCTACAGCGCGCCTGCTGACGGCGCGGCGCTTGTGGGCATCAACATGGAGGGCCCCTATCTTTCGCCCGACAACATTGGCGCGCAAAATCCCGCCTACCTGCACGTACCGGATGAGGGCATGTTCCGCCGGCTGCAGGAGCGCGCGCAGGGTCTTGTGAAGCTGGTGGACGTGGCGCCCGAGGTGGAAGGCGCGCTGGAGTTTATTCGCGCCGTGGCGGACGAGGTACGCGTGTCGGTGGCGCACACGCAGGCCACCTACGACCAAACCTGCGCTGCCATCGAGGCGGGCGCGCGCCAGATGACGCACCTGTGCAACGCCATGCCCCCGCTGCACCACCGCAAGCCCGGCCCCATTGCCGCCGCGTTCGACTGCCCGGAGGTGACGGCGGAACTCATTGCTGACGGCGTGCACATTCACCCTGCCATGGTGCGCCTGCTTATGGCCGCGTTCGGCGACGACCGCATCATTCTGATCAGCGACTCCATGCGCGCCACGGGCCTGGATGATGGCGAATATGACCTGGGTGGCCAAAACGTCACCGTGCGCGGCAACCGCGCCACGCTGGCCGACGGCACCATTGCGGGTTCGGCGACCGACCTCATGTCCTGCGTGCGCATTGCTGTGCAGGATATGGGCGTTCCCCTGCCAAGTGCCATAAAGGCCGCCAGCACGAACCCCGCGCGCGCCCTGGGCCTGCGCGACCGCGGCTCCCTCGCCCCCGGTCACATAGCCGACGCCGTAGTGCTGGACGAGAACCTAGAGATACGCCACATCATCCTCCGCGGCAAGCTGCTCGAGGCGTAACGCGCTGGCGCAAAATGTGACGCGCTTACGCACTATCTAGTAAGCCACAAGGTATTGCCCTTTCTAACATCATGACGAATGTAATACCTTCACACATAAATATTACCTAAAAGGTAAACTTCGTAGGGGCGATTCACGAATCGCCCTTTCGCGCAAAGCGCGAAAATAAAACGAGGATAGAGTCCCGCCGAAACATCGCTCCCAAAGAGAGCGCACTCTGCGCGCCCTTCGTTTCATTTCCCCGGGAAATCAAAAAACTCGCGAATATCGACATCGAACACCTTTGACAGCGCGTGCAAGGTGCTCAACTTGGGCGCGCGTTTGCCCTGTTCAATGTAGCCGATGGAGACGCGATCCATACCCAGCAGGTGGCCCACTTCCTCCTGTGAGAGTTTGCGCGTCTTGCGAATGCTCTGGATGCGTGCACCGAGCATCTTCTGAAATGATTGAAAACTTTCCGTTTGCATGCAGAGACAATAACCCCTGATGAAAGCATATTCTACAAACAGAGAGTTTGCAATTTATCAAACGGGTGGTACTATGCAAACTAAAAGTTTGCAAATCAGAAAGCCATCCCATGACCAAACAGTGGTGCACGACCCACGCACGCAAGGCGCGCGCTCCCGAACGCATCCCGTGTTCGCGGTACCGCCTCACGTGGTCGCTCTCGCTCGGCTTCGTCCTAGCCTATACGTATGCGCTGGCCGACCTGCTGGCGCGCCCGCTCACCTCAAGCGATATCCCCGTGCCCTCACCGCTCGTCTGCGCCGTACCGGCGGCCATCCCCCTCGGCCTGCTGCTGGCGGCACTTCTCTACGCAGCCGCGCGAGCCGCCCCCTCGCTCCTGCGCCGCGCGAGCACCGCAACGCCGCGCGCACTGCGTGTGCTCGACCTCTCATTCACCCCGCGTGGCGTGGCGCGCGCAACGGGCGTCATCGTGCTTCTCTGGCTTCCCTGGATTGCATTCGCGTTTCCCTGCTACGGCGACTGGGACAGCGTCTGGCAGCTGTTCCAATTCGCCACGCCCGCGCCGGTGAGCTACCAACCCATGGGCATCGACCAGGTATACAATGCCCAGTTCATTGACCACAAACCCGTGTTCACCACGTTGGTGTACGGCCTCTTTTGGCGCCTCGGCACGTTTCTCGGCTCCCAGCAGCTGGGTTTCTGGCTCTATGCAATGCTGCTCTGCCTCGCAACGGCGGCCGCCCTGGCCGTCGGCTGTTGCTATGGCGAGAAACTGGGCGTACCGGCACCGATACGCCTCGCGTGCTTGCTGTTCGTTGCGCTCATGCCCGCCATCCCGCGCAACGCGGTCACCCTGCAAAACGACATGCTGTTCGCACCCTGTTTCGCCGTGTATTTCCTCTGCTACGTGGAATTCTTCCGAGCGCGGGTGCAGGGAAGGGAACTGCCCGCGCGCGGCTACCTGGTGGTGCTTGTCCTTGCGTGCGCCCTGTGCGTGCTCACCAAGAAGGCGGGCGGCTGGCTCATGCTGCTCTCGGCCGTGCCGCTCATCTGCGCGTGCAGCGGACAGCGCGTGCGAACCGCCCTGGTCACGCTTGTCCCCTGGGTGGTCTGCGCCGTCCTGGTGCCCGCGCTGGCATATCCCGCGTTCGGTGTCGTACCTGGTGGCAAGCAAGAAATGCTCAGCCTGCCGCTCCAGCAGGTTGCCACCGTCTACGCCGAGCGCCCCGACGACCTATCCGCCCAAGAACGCGCGTCCATCGAGGCGGTGCTGCCCGTGCGCGAAGCAGCCGAAGACCTCAACCCCACGCTCGCCGACCCCGTGAAAAAGCGCTTCATCCAAACCGCCACCACGGGCGAAATCGGCGCGTTTTTGGTAACGTGGGCAGCCCTCGGCGTGCGCCACCCCGTCATCTACGCGGAAGCCGCGCTCAACCTCATTTACCCGCTGTTGGCTCCCGTGCGCACCTACGACCTCCCGTCCCTATCCTGCGATTTCTGCGTCCCCGAGATGGCCGAATTCGAGGGCCCCGCCAACATCGTGCTGGACTCCCCGCCGTTCTGCAAAGCCATGACCCAGGTGATGAACAGGATGTATGACCTCATGGCCTCAATGCCGCTGGGCATCCTCTTCACGTCCGGCCTCTACGGTGGCTGGCTGGTTGCGGCGGTGACCAGCCTCTTTATCTACAAAGCCCGGCACCACCTGTGGGTGCTCACGCCCATCCTGGTGTCGTTTCTCATCATCCTCGTCTCCCCAACAGCCGCCGCCCGCTACGTCTACCCCTTCATCGCCGCCGTCCCCCTGCTTGTAGCTGTAACCCTCTTCGCGATAAAGGCACCAAGAGAAGGGGAGAAGGAACCACCCACGCCACCAAAAGTGTGACGCGCTTCGCGCTACCGATTACGCCAAGAGATGATGCCCCCCCTATCACTACGACGCGGGCTCCTCCAAGTATCATAAACATAACTAAAAAGGTAACCTTCGTAGGGGCGCTTCATGAAACGCCCTCTCCGCCGAAGGCGGAGAATGTAATTATGACCTGCGTTTTTTCGCGCTGCGCACGAATGAGCTACGACCTTCATCCCGAACAACAACAGAAAGGCTCCCGATCCCCTTTGTCATCCTGAGCGGAGCGCCGTAGGCGCGTAGTCGAAGGATCCCGTGTGGCGCCAGCAGGAAGTCTCCCAGCTGCCGCCGCACGGGATCCTTCGACTCGCTTCGCTCACTCAGGATGACAAGAGGGGGCTAGGGGCTTCGTTGTTGTTGCTCTGGTTGGACGGCGTGCAAACATGTCCCACATTGAAGACAACTCGCGAAAGCGCGTCATATTATATGGAGAAAGTGTGGAGGCGGGGAGGTTTTGGAGATATCGCTTGTTGTGGGGTAGAGAGCATATTCTACCTGCGGGAATAGGGAAGTATTGGCTCGCTTCTGCCGGGGTTAGGGAAGATTGGGGACACTTCACATTCCCAAATCGCGTGCTACTATGCCGACTATATACCGCATGTAAGCGACGGACCGGGAAACGATGTCGTGGCGGTGTAAACGGGAAGAAGCACTACAAAAGGACAAGGGATAACCATGCGAAACCGAATGAC
>DXGM01000021.1 GCA_019113915.1 Candidatus Gordonibacter avicola | reverse complement strand
GAAGGCCGTTCTCTCCACTGATGAAACCACCGTTTCAAACTAGCGCACCTTTCTCGAAGGGCCGGGCGAACTAACAGCCCGGCCCTTCGTCTTTTCATCACCTCTGTGCGGGCAATCCTCCTACACCTTTCCGTTGACCCCCCTGGCCCGTGTGACCTTTTTCCAACAAACTTGTGAGGATATAAGGGGTGTCGGGGCCCGATGATACAATGTCGGGAGTTTTTTGGAGGTGTTCACGTGGCTTCACGTTCCATAAAGAACAGGCCCAGCGCGAAAAAGAAGCATCCATCCATCGCGCTGCTTGTCATAGTTACGGTTTTTGCCGCCGTCATTCTTGCCGGTGGGGTAGGTGTGTACGCCCTCGGTTCGTCCTGGTTACAGGACCTGCCCGACTACGAGGACGCCGATGCATTCAACACGGCCATGCCCTCGGAGGTGTACGCGAGCGACGACAAAACGCTGCTTGCCCGCTTCCAGCTGGAGAACCGCGAACCCGTCACCCTTGACGAGGTGAGCGACTATGTGAAGAAGGGTACCGTCGCCACCGAGGACGAGCGCTTCTACGAGCACGGCGGTTTCGACCTGTGGGGTATCGCCCGCGCGCTCGTGGTGAACATCACCGGTTCGGGCCGTGAGGGCGCGTCCACCATCACGCAGCAGTTCGTGCGCAATACCATCCTTGCCGAGGAAATGGATGACATCTCGCTTAAGCGCAAGGTGCGCGAAATGTATCTGTCCGTGAAGCTTGAGGAACGCTACTCCAAGGACGAGATACTGCTCATGTATCTCAACACTATCAACTACGGCTCGGGCGCTCACGGTATCCAGGCGGCCTCGCAGCGCTACTTCTCGAAGGATGCTACCGACCTCACTATTGCCGAGGCGGCCACGCTCATCGGTATTCCGCAGTCGCCGTCGTACAACAACCCCATCGACAACCCGGACAACTGCATTGCCCGCCGCAACGTGGTGCTTGAGCGCATGGAGTCGAACAACGTCATCACGCCTCAGGAGCATGAGGCCGCCAAGGCCGAACCGCTCGTGCTGAACCCCACGGTGCCCTCGAATGACGGCATTGTGATGTATCCCTACTTCGCCAGCTACGTGCGCGACTTGCTCACCGACCCCGATGGCCCGTACAAGTACTCGGTGAACGAGGTGTTCAAGGGCGGTTTGCGCATCACTACCACGCTCGATTTGACCATGCAGCAGCAGGCCGAAGCGGCCGTTGCTGCCAAGCTGGAAACGATGCCCGAGTCTATCGATGGCTCGCTGGTGGCGGTGGACCCGGCGACGGGTCACATTAAAGCGCTGGTAGGCGGCAAGGATTATTACACCAGCCAGGTGAACCTTGCCACGGGCACCGGCGGCGGGGGAGGACGTCCCTGTGGCTCGTCGTTTAAGACATTCACGCTGTTGGCAGCCCTTGAGCAGGGAATCTCGCCCCAGACCATGGTTGATTGCTCGTCGCCGGCGAACATTCAGGGCTATGGTATCCCGCTGCAGAACATCGATAACATCAACTACGGTACGCGCAGCATCGCGCGCGCCTTCGCCGTATCGTCGAACACGGGCTTTGTTCGCTTAGAAATGGCTGTTGGTGTTGATAAGGTGGCCGATATGGCCCGTAGGCTCGGCATCACTTCGCCCCTCAGCGACGAAGATCCGTCGCTTACGCTCGGAACACATAACGTGACCATGCTCGACATGGCCGGCGCATACGCCACCATCGCAAACGCTGGCGTGCACCATGACCCCACACCCATTTTGAGAATCGTCGACAGTTCGGGTCGTGTGACGGACAACTCGGCCCCGGCGGGCGACCAGGTTATCTCGCCCGAGGTTGCCCACGCCGCCTCCGAAGTGATGAAGGGCGTTGTCAGCAGCTACGAAGGTACGGGCACCGACGCCTATCTGCCAAGCGGTCAGACCGTGGCGGCAAAGACGGGCACCAGCAGCGATTACCTGGATATCACGTTCTGTGGCATCACGCCCCAGCTGTCCGTGGCTATCTGGTTGGGAGACCCCGAGAACGACACGCAAGTTCCCGAGCACACTGGCGCGGGAGATGTATTCCGCAACTTCGTGAGCGAGGCCTTGCAGGGCCAGCCTCTCGAGGACTTCCCGTATGCCTCTGACCCGGTGTATCAGTCGTTCTCCAACTCCACGTATCACGTGGGCGGGTATTATAGTTCAAGCAGTTCGTCCAACTCAGGTTCGTCTGACAACGATTCGAATACTACCGATAAGCCTACGGGCAGCGAAACGCCTGGCACAACGGATCCGTCCGGTGGTACTGACAAGCCCGGAGAAACGCCGGGTGGTAACACCAATCCGGGTGATACGCCGGGAACTACGCCCGGCGGAAGCGATACCCCTGGTGGCAACACAGGGGGAGAAGGCAGCGACCCGCCCAACGGTGGTGGCACCACGCCTGGTGGCGAAGGCGGCTCAGGTGGCGGAGGCTCGGGGGGTGGAGAATCCGGTGGCGGTTCGGGCGGCGGATCGGGTGGTACCACACCACCGGCATTCGTGCCAGCCCCGGAACCCACTGAATAAGCGGTTCCACCCTGCCGCGACAGCACAGGTACCGACGACGCCCGCCCCTTACCTGGGCGGGCGCCTCAACGATAAGGAAGTAGGATGCCCATGAAACATCGTACGTTTACCAAATTCATCTGCGCCCTCTGCGCGGGCGTGTTGTTCGTCGCAACGCTTTCCGGCTGCGCCGCTCAGGAAACGGCGGCCACGAAGCAACAGGCGGAGAATCGCCACTACATGACCCAAGTCAACCAGACGATGGAAGATTTGCAGAGCCGCCTCGATGGCTTCGCCGATGCAGTATCACGCAACGATGTGGTGGGTATGCGTACACAGGCGGACAATGCCTACAAGGCACTCGACGATCTGAACAAGCTTGAAGTGCCCGATCAGATGAAGGATATCCAGAAAGAATACGTAGACGGCACGAACGAGCTGAAGGACGCGCTCAACGCCTACATTGAACTCTACACCGAGATTGAAAGCGCCACCGACGCGCAGCCCTTCGACTGGTCAACCTATGACAGCCGCATTGCCGACATCAAGAAGTCCTACGACGAAGGCATCGGCAAACTCCAGTCCGGCGATAACAAAGCCAACGAACTGAACGGTAAAGAAGATAAGAAGTAAGACCTGGGATAGAAGTAAGGTCTGCATCGCCACAAATAGCACCCTCTAAAAGAAGACCCGCCTGATCACTCGGCGGGTCTTTTCATGCTCTCGTTATTCCTGCCCCGCGTGCGTTGGTTGCGGCGTCGGCGTAGGCGGGTCGGGGTTCGGCGGGTCAGGCGTAGGAGGAGGGTCAGGCGTCGGCGGATCTGGCGTGGGATCGGGTGTTGGCGTTGGGTCAGGCGTTGGTGGTGGTGTCGGTGTGGGATCGGGTGTCACGGGCTTGGGCCCGGCTGACACATGCAGCAGAAGTCGATCGCCCTGCACCGACTGGCTGATGATAGTTCCCGCTGGTACCGTGTCGGAGTACTCATCGATGGTGTACACCTTATAGCCACCGAGAAGCTGACGCGCCTCTTCCAGCGTACGTCCGGTCAGGTCAGGAGCTTTCGTGGGGTCCTTCGCTTCGTCACTCTTGTCGCTCAGCTTGTCATTTTGCTTCTTGTTAAACTCGTTGTCGTACGTGGGATCCTTCGTTGTGGGGAAGGGCACAATGGCCTGGCCCTCAAGCGCGCGCGACATGAAGTTCTGCCACAACCAGTTGCAGGTGAGCGTGGAGTCCGTTGGGATGTTGCCAGCCGGATTGCCAATCCACGCAGCGCATGCCAGTTGCGGCGCGTAGCCCACCAGCCAGTGGTCGGCGAAGTTTTCCGTCGTGCCGGTCTTGCCGGCAACGGGCTGACCGTTCGACGGGCCGTATCCGGAGGCAGTGCCCTCGCCAGTTTCAAACACGGTGCGCAGCACCTTCGTCACCGCACCCGCCACTTCTTCGGAAAGAACCTGCTCACCGTCTTGGGGCGCCTCATACACCACATTGCCTTCGTAATCGACGATCTTCGTAATAGCGGTGGCCTCATGTTTCACGCCATTGGCGGCGAAGGTGGCATATGCGCTGGCCATTTCAAGCGGCGTGACTTCCGACGTACCTTCGGTCAGCGTCAGCACGGGGTTGAGCGTGCTGGTAATGCCCACCAACTCAGCCATCTCAGCGATAGCTTCCGGCGTGATTTCCTGTGCCAAGCGAATATAGCCCGTGTTCGACGACACCGCCGTCGCGCGCTGAATGGAGCGCACTCCGTAGTTCGTATTGCCGAAGTTTTCGATACGCGTGCCGTCGGGCAAGGTCATGGGGGAGGTGCAATCGATAAGCGTCTGCGGGCTGATGCCCATCTGAATGGCGGCCGCAAGCGTGAAGGCCTTAAATGATGAACCCGCCTGCCTGCCCGTTCCGCCGCCGCCGGTGGCTAGGTTAACCTGGCTGGCCTGGAAATCTTTGCCGCCCACAAGCGCCTTCACGTACCCGTTCGACGGATCCACCGCCACCAGAGCGGCATCCAAATCCTCCGCCATGTTTGCACGCTGGTCGGCGCACGCAGCTTCGGCCTTGTCCTGCAACGCGGGGTCGAGCGTCGTATAAATAGTGTAGCCGCCCTCAAACAGGTCGCCGTCGGACAGCCCGTACTTTGCACCGTCATTCAAAAGCAGGTTGCGCACGTAGCTGGTGAAGAAGTGGTAGTTGTAAATACCCTGATCAGGCGCAGGAGGCGCCGGGTTCAGCACGAGGTCCTCCGCTTGCGCAGCATCGTGTTCGGCCTGCGTGATGCTGCCGGCGGTCAGCATGCGGTCCAGTACGACGTTACGGCGCTGGCGGCACGCCTCTGGGTTCTCCTTGGGGTTCAAGTACGTGGGCGACTGTGGAATGCCAATAAGCGTGGCCGCCTGGGTCAGCGTGAGATCCTTTGCGGACACCTGGAAGTAGTTCTGCGCCGCCGCCTCAATGCCGTAGCAGCCATCACCATAGTTAATAGTGTTGAGGTACAGCACGAGAATTTCTTCTTTGGTGTGCACCTTCTCCAGGTCAAGGGCCAGCTGAGCTTCGCGAATCTTACGCTCGAACGAAATCTCGGTAGCTTCCTGCGACAGCACGGTGTTGCGCACGAGCTGCTGGGTAATGGTGGAGGCGCCCTCCAAGGCACCGCCGCCCAGGTTCACCAGCACGGCGCGCGCAATACCGGGAATGTCCACGCCGGTGTGCTGGTAAAAGCGCACGTCCTCGGTGGCGACGGTGCCTTCCAGAACGTAGTCGCTTATCTGATCGTAGGTGACGGGGTCACGCTTTTCCAGCTGAAATTCGGCGAGCATCGTAGTGCCGTCAGCTGCGAACATGTGCGAGTCGCGGGCGTAGTTGAACGCGTCGGTGTTCTCCAAGCTGGGAAGGTCTTGCGTCCATTCGTCGATGACATGGAGCACGCCTTGAACGCCCTGGTAGGCCACGAAGCAGAGAGCCGCTACGGCAACGAGCACAAGCCACTTCGCGGCATGGGTGCGCGTTTCGCGCTGTTTTCGCCGTATTTTCATGGTTCAAGTATACTAGCATACGGCCGTTACCGAAGGGTAACGTAGCTGACATGCGGAAGGAAAACATCACAAAACGGCTGCTCGTATGGGTAAAGCTTCGGAGCAGCCTCAAGAATACGGTATGAGGACCTACATGACGAACAAAAGTGAGACGAGCCAGGGGTTGGTGGAGCTGCTGGCACCCGCCGGAAGCATCGAGGCGCTGCATGCGGCAGTAACGGCCGGTGCCGATGCGGTCTACCTGGGGCTAGAGGATTTTAATGCCCGTCGCAATGCCGACAATTTCACAGCGGAGACGTTTGCGGAAGCGTGCGATTACGCGCATTTGCGCGGCGTGCGGGTGTACGTCACGCTGAACACGGCTGTGCTGCCTTCCGAGGCTCCCCGCGCGCTCGAATGCGCCCGTCAGGCGTATCGCGCAGGTGCCGATGCCTTCATCGTGCAGGATATCGGTGTGGCAGCTGAGCTCACGCGCACGTTGCCCGAGGCGCGCCTGCATATATCAACCCAGATGAACACCCATAACGCGGCAGGGCTTGAGGCTGCCGCCGCGCTAGGCGCACGCCGTGTGACGCTGGCGCGCGAACTATCGCTGGCAGAAATTGCGCACCTGGCCCAGGTTGGCACCGAGTTGGGCGTAGAAGTTGAAGCCTTCGCGCACGGGGCGCTTTGTGTGTGCTACTCCGGGCAGTGCTTCATGTCGTCGATGATTGGCGGGCGCTCGGCGAACCGCGGGCTGTGTGCCCAGGCGTGTCGCCTGCCCTATGAACTGCGCAACCGCGCGACGCGCGGCAGTTTGCCCGCGCCGGGTGAGCACCTGCTTTCGCCGCAGGACTTGTGCGCCATCGACCTTTTGCCTGAACTGGTAAATGCCGGCGCGGCATCGCTCAAACTTGAGGGCCGCATGAAGTCGGCCGACTACGTGTTCGTCGTCACGTCGGCCTACCGGGCGGTGCTCAACCGCGTGCTGGCCGCGAAGCACGCTTCTCCCGAGGGTCGCGCGCCCGAAGGGCAGGAAGCCGAAGCTGCGGGCCTGCGCGCCACGGCCGAGGAACGCCGGGCGCTCGAAGAGGCGTTTTCGCGCGGCTTCACCACGGCGTATCTCCAGGGCAAGCGCGACAACGACATCATGAGTTACGGTCGGCCGAACAATCGCGGCGTCTTCGTGGGGCGTGTTGCCTCCGTGCGCGACGGTGTGGCCGCCATCGCTGCCGAAGAGGAACTGCACGAGGGCGACGTCGTGGAGTTCTGGACCAACAAGGGTCACTTCGCCCACACGCTCGGCCCGCTGTCGCGCGACAAGGCTGGGTATGTGCGCACATCCCCGCAGCGCCCTGTTGGCAAGGGTGATCGCGTGTTCCGCGTACGTAACGCAGCCGGCGGCTTTGCCGACGATGCACTTGCTCCGCGCATGGCGGTTGTAGGGTCGGTGCACCTGCACATCGGCGAGCCCCTGCGTATGGAGTTTTACCGCGCCGACGCAGGCGAGGGCAGCCACGCATCGCTGGTGGGCGAAGCGGAAGGCCCCGTCGTGGAAGCTGCTCGCACGAAGGCGGTTACAGCCGCCGATGTGCGCGCACACGTTGATCGACTGGGCCAGACCCCCTTCGAACTGGTGGATCTCAAGGTGGACTTGGACGAAGGCGTGGGCATCGGGTTCTCCCAACTACATAAGGTGCGCACCGCTGCGCTCGATAACCTGGCCGCTCGCCTGCTCGCGCCCTATCGCGACCGCATCTTGCCGCGCGTGCACGAGCGCGAACACCACGCCCCGGCGCAGGCCCCGGGTTGCATGGTGACCGCGTGGGCAACAAACCCCGCGTGCACGCGTGCCGCGAAACGCGCCGGTGCTGAGGTGGTGTACGTGCCTGCCCTCAACTACAAGCGCGGCGAAGCGGTGGTAGCTGGTCAGCGCACCGGTACGGCCGAGCAGGCGGGCTATCCCAACCGCTGCGTCACGGCGCTGCCTGTCGTCGACCACGACCCGCTGCCCGGCACGCGCGAAGAACTCATGGACTTCGACCCCTGGCGCTACGTCAAACCAGACAAGCCGGTGTTCGCCGACAGCCTGGGTTCCATCGTGCGCGCTACGGCGCTCGGCGCTCAGGTGGAAGCAGGCCCGCACCTGCCGCTCACGAACCGCCTGGCCCTCAGGACGGCAGCCGACTTGGGCGTGCAGCGCGTGTGGCTTTCGCCTGAGTTAACACTGGGCCAGATTGCTGATCTTGCGGAAGACGCGCCGGTGGCGCTCGGCCTTGTCATCATGGGCGCGCAAGAACTCATGGTGTGCGAGCACTGCCTGCTCATGAGCCAGGGCCCCTGCAACGAACGTTGCGATGAGTGCGTGCGCCGCAAGAGCCCCCACTATCTGAAGGATCGCAAAGACTATGAGTTCCCCGTGGTCACCGACGCGCTCGGCCGTAGCCACCTCTACAACGGCGTGGCGCTCGACGTGGTGCATGCGGTACCCGATCTTATTGCCGCTGGCGTGTCGGCCCTCATGGTGGACACCACTCTCATGAATACTGAGGAAGCCGCGGCAGCCGTCGCCCGTGCCGTTCGCGCCCGTGACGTCGCCCAGCGCGATGGCAACTCCCTCGCAAAAGTGCCGGGCACTACCAGCGGCCACCTCTTCCGCGGAGTGTCCTAGTTCTGCCGTTCTGCCGTTCTGCCGAACAGCGGAACGGCTCGATGCTGCGAAGCGCCGACTTTGAGGGACCTGTCTGCTTTTATGCTAGAATCGCTACCTATATATAGGTAAGGAAAGAGAGACCGATGCTATCAGCCGAAGAACAACTTCACACCATCGCTTCCGGCGCTGCTCAAATCGTACCGGAATCCGCGCTGCTTGAGAAACTCAAGCGCGGAAAGCCCCTCAACATCAAGCTGGGCGTAGACCCTACGGCGCCCGATATTCACCTGGGTCACGCGGTGCCGCTGCGCAAGCTGCGCCAGTTCCAAGACCTCGGTCACGGCGTTACGCTCATCATCGGCGACGGCACGGCCCTCATCGGCGACCCGTCCGGCCGCAACTCCACGCGCCCTCAGCTCACCTCCGAGCAAATCAAAATCAACGCGCAAACCTACGTCGATCAGGCGTTCAAAATTCTCGATCCCGAGAAAACTACGCTGCGCTACAACTCCGAGTGGCTGCTCTCCCTCAACATGGAGGGTCTGCTGAAGTTGGCCAGCAACTTCACGGTGGCCCGCATTCTCGAACGCGACGACTTCCACAACCGCTACACCTCGAACCTCCCCATCAGTCTCCACGAGTTCCTCTACCCGCTCATGCAGGCCTACGACTCGGTGGTCATCAAAGCCGACGTGGAACTGGGCGGCACCGACCAGCTGTTCAACCTGCTCGCCGGCCGCGAACTCATGGAGAAAATGGGCATGGAGCCGCAGGTGTGCCTCACGCTTCCGCTGCTTGAGGGCACCGACGGCGTGCAAAAAATGTCGAAGAGCTACGGCAACTACATCGGCCTCACCGACGAGCCCGCCGACATGTTCGGCAAAGTGATGTCCATTCCCGACGAACTCATGGTGAAGTACTACCGCCTGGCCTCGGCGCTTCCGGTGGATGAGATCGACGAAATCGAGCACGGTCTGGCCGCTGACGAACTGCATCCTAATAAGGTAAAGCGCGCGCTCGCGCAAAACATCGTGGCCGCCTACTACGACGAGGCCGCCGCGCAGGCTGCCGAGGAACAGTTCGACCTCGTGTTCAAGCAGCACGCCGTGCCCGACGACATTCCGGAGTTCGCCGCCGATCTCACGCCCAACGACGAGGGCATGGTATATCTGGCGAAGCTTTTGGCCGACGCAGGTCTTGCCGCCAGTGCAGGCGAAGCGCGCCGTCTCATCGATGGCGGTGGCGTCAAAGTGAACGGCGAAGCGCTTCCCGCAAAGTCCTACAACGTGGAGCCCTCCCTGCTGAAGGATGCCACGCTCCAAGTGGGCAAGCGCAAGTTCATGAAGCTTATCTAGCGCACCGCACAGCACCTTGCAGGAAAATTTTTCAAATTTCCTGCAAGGAAGTGCCCCGCTCGTTCGTGTTAGTTCTGTACAGACGAACGAACGGTCAAGGAGGATCCTTCAATGAAGAAAAGAACTATCGCACTTGTGGCGGCAATCGCCCTCGTCGCGCTCGCCGTGCCCACTCTGGCATTCGCTGCCGGCTTCCACGGCTTGGCGCCCACTCCCACCGCCTCTAACGCGCCCGCTGCGGCACCAGCTGCGCACGAAGTGCCTGCCACCCCCGCGCCTGCCCTCATGGATGAAGTGGCAGCTGCCGTCAACCGGGTTGAAACCACGCCGGTTGCCGCCCCCTGCGCCGGCTACGTCGATGCCGATGGCAACGGCGTCTGCGACACCTGCGGAAGCGCCACAGGAACCTGCCCGGGTTACGTCGATACCGACAACAATGGTGTATGCGACAACCGCACCGAGGGAACTTGCCCGCAAGGTGGGTGCGCTGGCTGGATTGACGCCAATGGCGACGGCGCGTGCGACACCTGCGGCAGCACAACCGGTTCCTGCCCCGGCTACGTTGACGCAAACGGTGACGGCGTGTGTGACTCCTATGGAAACGGCACCTGCCCCGGGCACGGCCATGGCAACGGCCAGGGTAGTGGCGCATACGGCTACGGCAACGGCCAAGGTCGCGGCCATCACGGAGGCGGTCACGGCGGCTGCTGGAATCGTTAGTCGTTCCTCGAAGCGTGCGGCCGCATGATGACATAGAGTGCACCATTGCGGCGCACGGTTCGGCAGTCTGGCGTGTGTGCGTCTTGTACTTCCGCTCTTCTGCCGACGCGCAGGATGCCTTCCAAGACACCATGGTCAAGTACGCCCTGGCCGACGACAAGGCGTTCAACGACGAAGAGCATCGCAAAGCCTGGCTTTTGCGCGTCGCCACCAATGTTTGTAAGGACATGCTCAAAGCAGCCAGTCGCACCAATGCACCCCTCGACGAGGTGGGGTGCGCCGACCGCTTCATCTCGCGAGACGAAGCTGCGCAGCCTGCCTCATTCGTAAGCGAAGTGGTCGATGCGCTTCACGCGCTCACCGACCCACCGCGCACGCCGCTCTACCTCTCCCTCTACGAAGGCTACTCCGCGCCGGAAATCGCCGACATGCTCGAGGCCCCCGTCAACACGGTCTATTCCTGGATTGCGCGCGGCAAAACGATGCTGAAGGAGGCCCTGTCATGAGCGATCTCGAACGCCGCGTCCGCGACGCCTTCAACGCCATTGAGCTTCCCGACGAAGTGACTGCGCGCACCCTTGCCGCCATTGACGAACTTTCCGCGTCCGCCTCCGCCCCCTCTACGGAAGACATTACCTCGCGCCAACCCGCTGTCGATCCTTCGAACGCAGCCTCTCAAACCAACACCTCAGGCGCAGCCACCCCGACACCCCGTCGCCCCCGCGTCGTGCGCTGGCGTCGCGCTGCCGTCGCATTGGCAGCCTGTCTCGCCGTGGCGGCCGTTGGCTTTTTCGGCTCGCGTCTCTATTTTGAAGAAGTGGCCCATGTGGGCATCGACGTGAACCCTTCGCTTGAGCTTGGCATGAACCGCTTCGACATTGTGGTGTCAGCGCACGCTCTTAATAAGGATGGCGAAGCGTTGCTTGCCGCCGCACCCGTGGTGGGGAAGCGCTACCCCGACGCCATGGACGCACTCACCTCAAGCGAGGCCTTCGCGCCCTACCTCAACAACACTACTTATATAGAGATAAGCGTGACGTCCGACGACGAGAGCCGCGCCGCGCAGCTGCAAACCCAAAGCGACGTGTGTCTGCGCAGCCTTCCGTGCGAAAGCTCGTGCCATACCCTCGACGAACAGACGCGCCACGAAGCCCACGCGGCCGGTATGGGTGGCGGTCGCTATAAAGCAGCCCTGCGCCTCATGGAGTTAGACAGTACCGTCACCCTTGAAGACTGTGCCGCGCTCAGCATGCACGAACTGCGCGTGCGCATTGCCGCCCTCGACCCCGAAGCCGCAGCGGATAATTCTACGTGCGCGGGTTCCGGCGCGGAAATGGGCACGGGCTCCGGTGTGGGCGAGGGTCATCACGCGGGCAAGGGCCATGGCCAAGGAAGGGGCGCCCAGGACGGACGCGGCCGTGGACAAGGTGCCTCTGCGGAGCCTACTAATTAAAGGGGTACTTCTTTCACGCTGTTCTGTGCCCTCACAGAACAAGGTAAACCCAGGGGCGATCCCCCGCGTTATTCACTCATAGGTGTGTTCATGCCACATCTATTCACATTTTCATCATGGTACTAAAACTTGTGATCAGGTAAAACGCAAAATAGCGGAAAGAAAGAAGCAAAAAGTTGAAATTAACGCTTGCATGATCATTGCCTTACGGGTATTATACAAAACCCGCGCTTGAGGAGAGCGCGCCGTTTTCTTCGAAAAGGGCTTGTTTCAAGTTCGAAGATCGGGAAGCTGTTTCAAAGCAGTCGCTCGAAAAAACTTCGAAAGTTTTGAAAAAAGTTCTTGACAAGAGGGAAACGGGAGAGTAAAGTATCTCCTTGCGCTGCTCGCCACGGCAAGCGGCGAAGGGCTTCGAAAGAGGCCCGCGAGAACCTTGAAAACTGGATACTGTGAGATGAAT
>DXGM01000020.1 GCA_019113915.1 Candidatus Gordonibacter avicola | reverse complement strand
CCCCCCGGAGATTTTCGGATTCTGCGGTACCTGCGAAGGCAGGTAGTGGGCCGGCAGCCAAAGCAAGCGTAAGCGTAGCTACGCATGCAACTTTGCCGTACCGTGTCATTCGGTTTCGCATGGTTATCCCTTGTCCTTTTGTAGTGCTTCTTCCCGTCTACACCGCCACGACATCGTTTCCCGGTCCGTCGCTCAGTGCGGCATATATCCGGCATAGTAGCACGCGATTTTCGATTGTGAAGAGTGACCTTTCTTGACCGCTGTAAGAAAAGCCAGCGTTTCAGCAGTACATCGCCGCAGGTGGGACATATACCCCACCCCACTTCAGAATCTATCCCCCGCACCTACTAGCCTCCATACTTTCTCCATAAACAGTGACACGCTTCGCGCTACCGATTACGCCAAATGCATCACCACCTACCCTCGCATTTTAACGCGGGCCGACTATTGAGAAAACATAGACAACGATCAGTATAACCAGCACTGGGGTGCTGCCCGCAATAGCGCACAGCACCCCAGTTCTTGAAAGAATTACCGCTTCGTAGAAAGAGACCCTCTTAAAGAGAACCTCGCTAGACCGCTACGGCTCTCATTCGACGCTTTTCTTCCGCCTTTTCCGAAAGCCACATATTGATGATTGCTTGCCTACTCACGGAAAGATGACGGGCTTCTTGATCAAGTTCATCAACGAGCCAGCTTGGCATCGTGCCATTTACCTTGCGCGGCTCGTCGCCCTTTCCTGGCTGGCAAATAGAATCTTCAATGATAAATTCAGTAATATCTTGGCCTTCGTCGACCATACGATCAAATTCTTCAGCAGTTATTGATTTTGTCATAAAGGCTCATCTCCTTACGCGTCGCTTTTCTCACCGATATGATGCGTATGCGATCGCTTCGATAGGTAACTACCGCAAGCCAACACGTTCCTGCAAACCGAGCCAAAACACCGTACCGCTGCTCACCAGAGTGAGCGACTTTGAACTCAACTCGATCTTCATCTAGCCAGAGATCTTGCGCCAGTTCAAAATCCATACCATACTTTTCAAAGTTTTGCTCGCTTTTATAAGGGTCATATTCAAATTGCATGATTCGACCCCATTTCTATAGCGATTATACCTCTTTTAGACATATAATCAATGTCATATTCATGGTATTTCCTGCCTTGAGAGACAAAGCAACATAAGACCATGATGGCTCCTTTGCCTTGTTCCTGGGTTGAGAGGATCTTGCAAGCATGGTACGGACAATGAGGAACACCATTGTCATCTATGGCCCGTCGCCCTTTTCGAAAGGATTGTAACGGCACTTGCACTGGCTCTATTGTGTAGAGTAGTATAGCATAAATACACGTACAAATGTTTCTATTTTTGGAAGAAAAATAGAAACACGTACCCTGCTCAGTAAAGAAAACCAAAAAAGAAAGCCCTCGTCATAATGAGAGGGAGGGCTTTCTCATTTGGCTTAATTAGTAGCGCGTAAGCGCGTCACATTTTTATCGGCGGTGTGGCGATGCCCTGGCACCTCGTTAGTTAAACTTGAAAATCTTTTGGGCCATGCGGTAGCCGGTGATGCCTATTTTGCGGCCGAGTTCCGTGGGGAGG
The DNA here is from genome assembly GCA_019113915.1 of Candidatus Gordonibacter avicola. Taxonomy (GTDB): domain Bacteria; phylum Actinomycetota; class Coriobacteriia; order Coriobacteriales; family Eggerthellaceae; genus Gordonibacter; species Gordonibacter faecis. The sequence goes on along the minus strand of DXGM01000020.1, from coordinate 25,428 downwards.
TTGGTGCCCATGTTGAGGGCGCTGCGGCGGATGCGGCGGTAGACGTCGGGGTTCTGCGCCTTTAGGTAACCCCAGATGGCCTCGCGTTTATCCTCCGCCTCATCGGTGTCAATCATGCGCAGGAAGATGGAGCAGATGCACATCATCATGGAAAGGTAGTTCTCCATATAGCGCTCGAGGCGCTTCTCAGGCACACCACCCGGCAGTTGCACCGCGTCAATCATGAGACGCGTCACGCGCAGTTGCTGGTCGATGCGGCCCATCATGACGCTTTCATTCACACTCTGATCTTCGCGGCCAATGAAGTAGCGGTACATGTCCACGTCGCGATAGTAGATGGTCTTCACGTGCGGTAGCGGCACGTACACGAAGATGTTGTCCACGTAGAACGTATGTTTCGGCAGTTGGAGGCCCATTTCGTGCAGCAGCTCGGTACGATAGATAACCGAATGCATGAGCAAATATTGGCTCTGACCGAAGTGGCCCACCTCGTCCCAGCCGAACTCGCGCCCCTCGGGAAACACGTTGCGGTAGTGCATGACCGTGCGGGCACCTTCCGCCACCTTCTCGTACACATAGTTGCCGATGACCAGGTCGGTGGCGTCTTCAAGCTCGTTTTGGCGGCGCAGATACGTCATGATCTCGGCCATGGCGCGCTCGTCAAGCCAGTCGTCGGAGTCCACCACCTTGAAGTAGCGACCCGTCGCGTGCGCCAGGCCCGTGTTCACGGCCTGGCCATGCCCGCCGTTTTCTTGATGGACGGCGCGAATGATGTCCGGGTAACGGCGCTCCCACTCGTCGGCCTTCGCGGGCGTGTCGTCTTTGGTCGACCCATCGTCAACGATGATAATTTCAATGTCATCACCGCAGGCAAGCAGCGATTCGATACATTTATCCATGTAGGCGGCCGAGTTGTAGCACGGCACGGCAAACGAAAGGGTTTTCATGGTGCGCTGCCCTACCCCACCAGCTCATCGGCCAGCGCCAGCGCGCGCCCGATGATAACGTCCATGTTGTAGTAGCGATACTCCGCCAGACGCCCCAGCGGGTGGAAGTTGTCCAGCGTTGAGGTGAGGGCGCGGTAGCGCTCGTAGTGCGCCGTGTTCTCGTCGGACAGAATGGCGTAGTACGGCGTTTGCGTCTTCGGGTCGTCGTAGGAGTGGCTGTACTCCTTCATGATGGTGGTCTTGTCGGCGGTCTGGCCGGTGAGGTATTTGAACTCCGTGATGCGCGTGTAATCCTCGGTCACCGTGAAGTTCACCGTGCCGCAGGGCAGCACGTGTTCGGTGTCGTGTGTCTCGTACACGAAGTCCAGGCTGCGGTACGGCAGGCGCCCGAAGCGCGACAGGAAGAGTTCATCCAGCGGACCCGTGTAGATGATGGGGCCCGTGAACGGACGCTCCTTCATGTTGATGGCCGACAGCGGTGCGTCTTCATCGTCGCTTTCGAACTCCAGGTCAAACACGCTTTCTGCCTCGGTGTTCAGGCACACCTGAATGCCTTCGTGGTCGAGCATGCGCTCAAACAGCGGCGTGTAGCCATGCAGCGGCATGCCCTGGTAGGCGTCCTGGAAGTAGCGGTTGTCGCGCGAAACGAACACGGGCACGCGCGCCGTGACGGAGGGGTCAACCTCTTCGGGCGTGAGGCCCCACTGCTTCTGCGTGTAGTACAGAAACACATTCTTGTAGATGAAGTCGGCGATTTCGGCCAGCTCAGGGTCGTTCTGGGCGCGCAGCTCGGTGATGGTAACCTTGCGCTCGTCGCCAAACGTGTCGATGAGTTTCTGGGTGAGATGCGCGGCCTTCTCTTCGCCAAAGGCAATTTCCATCGAGTTTTTGTTGAACGGCACAGGCATATAGGTGCCGTACCAGTCGGCGAGCACTTCGTGCTGGTAGTCACGCCATTCGGTGAAACGACGTACGTAGTCGAAGGCGCGCTTGTCGTTGGTGTGGAAGATGTGAGGCCCGTAGCGGTGCACGAGGATACCCGCTTCGTCCAGCTCGTCGTACATGTTGCCGCCGATGTGCGGGCGCTTCTCAATGACTAACACGCGCTTGCCGCCGCGTTCGGCCAGCTCGCGCGCCATCACGCTGCCGGCAAAACCGCTGCCTACAACAACAGCGTCCACCTCGTCGATGTCGACGTCCTTGAAATCGCAGTACTGCACACCCATGGGGGCACCTTCCTTTATCCTGAGGTTTACCAGGGCCGCGCCGGCCCGAACTATATGCTTATTACACCGAGCAGCTATTTTACCGGGAAGCCGAAACGCTGCGTGGATTATCATACAAACCGGATAACTTACGAAAGGATGGTGCTATGAGTTCATTCCTCGATTCCATGCTCGCGCGTGCCGCGGCCGACAAGCAGACCATCGTGCTGCCCGAAGGCGACGACGAACGCACGCTGGTTGCCGCCGAGCGCATTCTGGCCCAGGAGACGGCTAACCTGATTATTCTTGGCGACGCGGATGCCATACAGGCGAGCGGGTATGCTCTCGACGGGGCCCTTGTTGTTGACCCTCGCACCTCCGATATGCGCGAAGAGTTGGCCAACAAGCTGTTCGAACTGCGCCAGCACAAGGGCATGACGCCTGATCAGGCGCTTGCACTTATGGACGACGTGCTGTACTTCGGCGTGATGATGGTGAAGATGGGCCGCGCCGACGGCATGGTGGCGGGCGCGTGCCACGCCACGGGAGACGTGCTGCGTCCCTGCCTACAAATCTTGAAGACTGCGCCGGGTGTGGCGCTGGTGAGTTCATTCTTTGTGATGGTGGTGCCGAACTGCGAGATGGGCGAAGCGGGCACGTTCATCTTCTCCGACTGCGGCTTGGAGGTGCAGCCCGACGCCGAGCGCCTGGCGCACATTGCCGTGAACTCGGCGAAGTCGTGGCGCACGCTGCTGGGCACCGAGCCGAAGGTGGCGCTGCTGTCGCATTCGACCTATGGGTCGGCGAAGAACGAGGACGCCGCCAAGGTGGTGGAGGCAACCGCCATCGCCAAAGAACTAGCGCCGGAGTTGGCGCTGGATGGCGAATTGCAGCTGGATGCCGCCATCGTGCCGTCCGTGGGAGCGTCGAAGGCACCGACCTCTGCGGTGGCCGGGCAGGCGAACGTGCTCATATTCCCCGACCTGGATGCCGGCAACATTGGCTACAAGCTGGTGCAACGCCTGGCGAAGGCCGAGGCATACGGCCCCATCACCCAGGGCATCGCCGCCCCGGTGAACGACCTCTCGCGCGGCTGCTCCGCCGACGACATCGTAGGCGTCATTGCCATCACCTGCGTACAAGCACAGGCGGCGAAGGCGTAGGAGTTTCACCGGGTGTAACCCCCGTTGTCATCCTGAGCGGAGCGCCGCAGGCGCGTAGTCGAAGGATCCCGAGCGGCGATAGCAGGAAGTCTCACTGCTGGCACCACACGGGATCCTTCGACTCGCTTCGCTCGCTCAGGATGACAAAATTATTTACTCAGTAAAAAGTGGTTCGTTGACGCGTTCGTGAACTATTTCATAGGTGTCGCGGGCGATCATGTATTCCTCGTTGGTGGGGATGATAATGATCTTCACCTGCGAGTTGTCGGACGAAATCTCGCGCTCGAAGCCGCGCTGGCGGTTCTTCTCTTCGTCGAGAATGATGCCGAGCGGCTGCAGGCCCGTGAAAATCATGCGGCGCATCTTCTCGCAGTTCTCGCCCACGCCGGCCGTGAGCACGATGGCGTCCACGCCACCCATGACGGCGATGTACTGGCCGATGTACTTCTTCACCGAGTTGGAGTACATGTCGTAGGCCAGCATGGCGCGCTCGTCGCCCTTCTCGGAGGCGTCGCGCACACTGCGCAGGTCGTTGGAGATGCCGGAAATGCCAAGCAAACCCGACTTCTTGTTCATAAGGTCGTTCATCTCAGCGGGCGTGAGGTTCTCGTGTTCCATGACGAACGGCACGATGGCCGGGTCGATGGCGCCGCAGCGCGTACCCATCATGAGGCCGTCAAGCGGCGTGAGGCCCATGGAGGTGTCCACCGCCACGCCGTGGTCGATGGCGCTGATGGAGCAGCCGTTGCCCAGGTGGCAGGTGATGAGCTTCAGGTCCTCAAGCGGTTCGTCGAGCACCACTGCCGCGCGCTCGGAGATGTAGCGGTGCGACGTACCGTGCGCGCCGTACTTGCGGATGGCGTACTTTTCGTACAGCTCGTAGGGCAAGGGGTACATGTAGGCCTTCGGCGGCAGCGTCTGGAAAAACGACGTGTCGAACACTGCCACCATAGGCACGTCCGGCATGTGCTTGAGGCAGGCATGGATGCCCATGAGTGCCGCCTTGTTGTGCAGAGGTGCGAGCTCGGCCAACTCGTCAATCTTGCTGATGACGTCGTCGTCGATGAGCACCGAGCGGTCAAAGTATTTGCCGCCCTGCACGATGCGGTGCCCCACCGCGTCAATTTCATCCAGCGATTCAATGGCCTTCGTCGCGCCGCTTGTGAGCGACTCCAACACCAGTGCCATTGCGTCGTCGTGGTCGGCCATCTTCGCGTCGATGACCACTTCGTTTTTATCCAGCCCGTGCTTGTGAAACGCCTCGGCAGAACCCACGCGCTCACAAATACCCTTGGCGAGCAGTTGGTGATTTTCCACGTTCACCAGCTGATATTTCAAGGAAGATGATCCTGCATTGATAACTAGTACGTTCAACGACCCGCCTCCTTTTAGGTGTTATTCCCTAAATTAACAATTGTACGGATGCGATATGGTCATCGAATGATTGGCCCCCTATGTTTCGGCAAACGGCGTGCCACTCACCGAAAAGGCTTGAGGTTACTTCACCAGTTACTTCGAAGGATTACCAGAGTTCATGGGCGCGCCGCCGAGCACATGGACGTGAATATGATGCACGGTCTGCTGGGCATCGTCGTTGGTGTTCACGATAACGCGGTAGCCGCTCTCGGCAATGCCCTTGATCTCGGCCACCTTTTTCACGGTGTTGAACAGATAGCCCATCTCTTCATCGGGAATGCCATCCCCGATGTTGTCGTAGTGGTTCTTCGGCACAATGAGCGTGTGTACGGGCATCTGTGGGTTGACATCCTCAAACGCGAGCACGCGGTCATCCTCATACACCTTCGTCGAAGGAATCTCCCCCGCCACAATCTTGCAGAACAAGCAATCATCTTTACGCATAATAAACCCCTTCTCTAAGACAAGCTAGAATCACGCGATGCGTCGTCCGCTTCGCCTACAAGTTCGCCCATCAGCACGTCAACCTTCTGCTGCGCCTCGGCGAGCCGGCCCTGCAAGGCCGCAAGCAAAGCAACGCCGCGCTCGTAGCTTTTCAGGCTGTCTTCCAGCTCCAGCGTGTTGCTCTCCAGCACCCCCACGATGCCGTCCAACTCAGCCATAGCCTCGCGAAACGTCATTTCCTCGATAGGCTTTTGCTCGGTCATGCTTTCTCCTCCCACGTAAGTACGGTCGTCTCGATGTGCCGCGTTTCCTCCACGCGACATGCCAGTTCACCATCAGCTACAGCCACCACAACAGGTGCGCCGGGCGGAGCCTGATCCACGCTCTTCACCACCGCGCCCTCTTCGGTGCGCGCCACCGCATAGCCGCGCCCAATGATGGCCAGTGGCGAAAGGTCATGCAGGCGAGCAGCCGCAATACCCGTCTGGGCGCGGTACGGCGCAATCATCTCACCGCCGCGCACAATGAGGCGGCCGCGCAGCGATTCAACACGCGCCCGCTCGCGCTCCGTCGCACGCGGCAACATATGAGTAAGGCGTGCGCGAGCCGCCGCCAAGGCCGCCCCATCGCGCTCAAGTGCCCGCGGAAGGGAGCGCGCCAGACGGTCGGCGTAGATATCGAGCGTCTGGGCTTCCATCGCAAACAGCAAGGTTGCGTCACAGAATACCGGCCGGTCAGCCAGCCGAGAAAGCGCGGCACCTTCGCGCTCCAGAGAGCGCGCAACACAGGTGGAAAGCGAGCGCGCCCGCGCCTCGAAGAAGCGCTCCAAACTCTCGCGCGCCGGCGCCGCCGCCTCAGCTGCGGCCGTGGGCGTAGAAGCACGCAGGTCGGCCACCATGTCGGCGATGGAGGTGTCCGGCTCATGGCCAATGCCCGTCACCACAGGCACAGGGCACGCCGCAATGGCGCGCGCCAGCCCCTCGTCGTTGAATGGCATGAGGTCCTCAAACGAGCCACCGCCGCGCACCACCAGCACCATTTCAGCACCCGCAGCACACACGCACCGGATACCCTCAACTATACGCGCTGGTGCCTCACGGCCTTCTACCGGCACGCCGGCCACCAGCACGCGCGCCAGCGGGAAACGACGGCGCAGCGTGCGCAAAACGTCGTGCACGGCCGCACCGCGCGGCGAGGTCACAAGCCCAATACACTGCGGCAGTTTCGGCAGCGGCCGCTTGCGCTCGGCGCGCATGAGCCCTTCGGCTTCCAGCTTGCGGGCCAGGTCGGCCACCTGCTGGCGCAGCATACCCTCGCCCGCCAGCGAGAGGGAAAACACATCGAAATTCATGCGCCCTTTCGGCGCATAGAGCGTAAAACGGCCGGTCAACTCCACCAGCTGACCCACGACCAAGCGCACACCCGAGGCCTCGTAGCGGTTGTTCCACATCATGCACGGCAACGACGCACTCTTGTCTTTCACCGTGAAATAGGCGGCCTTGTAGCCCGGCTTGCACGACACCTCGGACACTTCGCCCACAAGGCGTACCACCACGCCTTCCAGCGCGCCTTTCGCAAGCGCCATCGCCGCCGACACCGACAGCGTTTGCGCGTCCCGAGATTCACCACCGGCAGTTCCCGAGGTCGCAGCGCGGGCACGGCTCAGTGCCGCATCTACGTTCGCGCGACCCCCTTCTCCTCGCTCCCCCATGGCGCGCCGCTATTCGCGGTTCTGACCAAGCAGCCACAAAAGCTGCAGGATGGAGGTGAGCGCCGCCGCCACGTAGGTGAACGCGCAGGCACGCAGCACGCTAAAGGCACCCGCCTGCTCGCCCTGCGGAAGTCCGATGGTGTTCATGTACGTCATCGCGCGACGCGAGGCGTTGAACTCAACCGGCAGGGTAACCACCTGGAAAAGCACTGCCACCGCATACAAAATAATGGCGAGCGTGATAAGCGAGGGGAAGCTCATAAGGATGCCGATAAGCAGCAGGAAAATCCAGGCGTTTGACGCAAGGTTCACCACGGGAACCAGCGCGCCGCGAATCTTCATGGGCGCATAATTCTGGGCATACTGGCACGCATGACCCACCTCGTGGCAGGCCGTGGCCGTGGCCGTGATCGACCGTCCATCGTAGGCGTCTGCCGAGAGCGTCACCGAGTTCGTGCGCGGGTCAAAGAAGTCTTGACCAGGCCCGCCGCGGCGAATCTCAACGTTCGTGATGCCGTAGTACGCCAGCATCCGTCGCGCCGCCTCCGCGCCCGTCAGCCCGTTGGACACCGGCACATGCGTGTACTTCTTCAGCTGGGAATTGACGTACCACGTGGCACCCAGGCCAATGACCAGCGTCACCACGATGAGCGCCAAATAGCTCGCATCGAATCCGTAGAACATGGTTTACACCACTCCTTCAGAGGAATAGTCTCGCGCGGCCACGCAGGGCCGCTTTTATACGTACATCCGTAGTATACCGGAGCCCGAATGCGGGCGAAAAACGGCTTGCAAACACCGCTGAATCACCAAACGCTTGTTGCCAATTCGTGAACTAGTTGCAACCGCGCCGCAACGGTGCCGCAGCGCACGTTACGCCGTCCTAGGCGGGGTTATGGCCCTCGATAACCAACTCGCCCTCACGCAAGCTGAGCGCAAGCCGCCCTTCCAGCAACTCCAGCAGTTCCTCACCCACAATGGTGCGGCGCCAGCCGCGCAGAAGGTCGATATCTTCGCGGTAGCCGCGCGCCACGCGCGCAAGGTCATCGTGGCTGGCCAGCGTGGGAAACGCAATGCCGTGCTGCTTAGAGCGCAGGCGCACGATGGCGCTCATGAGGTCGAGTTCCGCATCAACATTCGGCTCGCTTTTCGAACAGCGATCCATCTCGGGCCACGTGTCGGGCGGCGCATCGAGCGCCGAGGCCATGAGGCTCACCACGGCGCGCGCGTCCTTGGTGGACAGGCGCTCGGACATGCCGCGCACCATAAACAGCTCGTCAATTGTGCGCGCCTCACGCTTGCAGGCTTCCACAATCTGCTCGTCGGTGATCACCCATTTGCGCGGCACGTCGCGGCGCTGCGCCTCCAGCTCGCGCCACGCCGCCACCTCGCGCGCGGCGGACAGCTGCCGGCGCGACAACTGCGACACGCGCTTCAACCGGCGGTAGCGGTCGCGCTCGTTCGTCTCGTAACGCTTGGGGTCAGACAACTCCGCGAAGTCGTGGTCAAGCCAGGACAGGCGCCCCTTCTTGATGAGCGCCGCGCGCATGCTGTTGTAGAGGCGCGGCAGATACACCACATCATCGGCCGCATAATCGCGCTGCGAGGCCGAAAGTGGCCGACGCGACCAGTCAGTGAACGAGTCAATCTTCTTGAGCGACACCCCGCATTCCGCATGCACAAGCGCCGCATAGCCAATTTGCTGCGTGTGCCCCAGCAGTGCGGCGGCAATCTGCGTGTCGAAGATGGGACGCGGCAATACGCCCACTTCACGCAGGATAATTTCCAAATCCTGTCCACCGGCGTGGAACAGCTTCACCATGTTTTCGTCCAACAGCAGAGGCACCAACACGGAAAGGTCGTCCACCTCAAACGGGTCAACAATGACCACCTCGTCATCGGTCGCCAGCTGGAGCAGGCACAACTTTGCGTAGTACGTTTTCTCTCGGAGGAACTCGGTATCGATGGCGAGCACATTCGACGTACGGGCGCGTTCAACAAACGCCACGAGGTTTTCTTGAGTAGCAATATACATGTACGAGATTCCCTGCCTTGTCATCCGCGCCTCATGTTGTACCATGCCATCATAGCAAACCATCGGGAAGGGAAACCGTGAAACTGCTCGTCATCAATAACCTCGCGTCGGGCTTCGGCGAAGGAGCCGTGTACGATTTCATCCGTTCGTTCGTGTGTGATGGCGACGAGGTGTGCATCCGCTCAACCGACGGCACCACCGACGTGCGCGATTTACTCCACGATGCCGAGGACTTCGACGCCGTGGTGGCAAGCGGCGGCGACGGCACGGTAGCCACGGTGAGCTACCGGCTGGCGAACACCGGCGTGCCCATCCTGCCCTTCCCCGCTGGCACGGCGAATTTGCTTGCGCTCAACCTGGCTTCGCCGCTTGAGCCCCACGCACTCGCAAAGCTGGTGCGCGAGGATCGCACGCTCGACTTCGACCTGGGTGAAATAGAGGTAGACGACCGCCGCTTCGGCTTTGGCATCATGGCCGGGGCGGGCTACGATGCCGCCATCATGCACGGCGCCGCACCCGCGAAGCGCCTGCTGGGGCCCATGGCGTACCTTTCGGCCGCCATTGCCAACCCGCTTCCGCAAACCTCCAAGTTCAAGCTGACGCTTGATGGCGAAGAGGTGGAAAGTGAGGGCCTTGGTATCCTGTTGGTGAACTTCTCAAAGATCCAGTTCGACATCACGGTCACGCACGAAAACGAGCCGCGCGACGGGGTGTTTGACGTGGTGGTACTGAAAGCGCAAAACGCCTTTGAGCTGATCCCCGCCCTGTTCGCGGGGCTGCTCGACCGCGGCGGCGACTTCCCCGACCGCACCGATTCGCTGGAGTTGCACCGCGCCAGTGAGGTGCGTGTGGAGGCTGACCCGCCCATGGAGGTGCAGTACGATGGCGAGGCAACGCGCCTCACCACCCCCTTCACCGCCCACATCATGCGCCGCGCCGCCCGCTTCTTCATCTCCGAAGAAGGCTACAGCCTCTTCGCAGAAGGAGTAAGTGAAGCGTAGTTGAGGGGACTGCAAAAGCCCCCGCGCAACAAAAGTGTGACGCGCTTCGCGCTGCTGATTACGCCAGAAGACCCCCGCCTACCCTTGCATTATGACGCGGGCATACGCAGATAACGTTAACCTTACCTGTTAGGTTACCCCCGTGAGGGATGCACTCCAGTGCATCCGCTCCGCCGAAGGCGGAGAATGCAACCGTGACCTGCATTTTCGCGCTTCGCGCGAACGGACGCTGGAGAGCGTCCCTACGGAGGTTATGCCTCTTGCAAGTTAACGCCTACAGGTCAGTCAACCCGCGTTGTAAGGATAGGGATGTTGATCATCTTATGGTGTACTAGCCAGCGCGTGAGCGCGTCACACTTGATCTGCGTTGGGAGATTTCTGCTTACTGCCCATCCCCTTCGTCAAACCAATAGCGATCCTGCGCCCAACGTGCGGGATTATTCTCGATGTATTCCCAAATGCGCAGATAATCGGCTTCATCTCTTACAACATGGTCATAAAAGTATTTCTGCCAAATCTGCGCTTCGGGCCATGTCTTTCGCGCCTCACGGGTAACGCGTCCCTTAATAAATCCCACAAATCGAGACAGCAAACTCCGAGGGGTACCATCTTGCAAACTATCTTGAAGATGAACAAGCAAGTGAATGTGATTAGGCATGACAACAAAGGTATCGACATCTACTTGCCCATACGTTTCGCTGGCGGACAAAATGGCAGACTTACACAAACGACCTTGGTCACTCAAGCGCATCCTAGCCATGTGCGAAAAGCCCTCATCAATCACCTCAATATAACCAAACAGAGGCAATCGCTCGAAAGTACAAGCAGTGACAAAATAACAGCCAGGATTCGAATAATCCCAACTCCTGAGCCGCAAAGAATTTCTTACTTCATAAGTCATAAATGTATGGTAGCACGCATAGAGGGAAAGTGTGACGCGCTTCGCGCTACTGATTAAACCGCAAGGTATCTCTTTTCCCTGTCCCTATGACGAGGGCGCATACTTGTAAGTTTTTCTCACAAGAACGGTAACCTCCGTAGGGGTGCTCTCCAGAGCACCCGCTCCGCCGCTAGGCGGAGAATACGAGCACGACCTGCGTTTTCGCGCTTCGCGCGAACGGATGCACTGGAGTGCATCCCTACGGGGGTAGCCCCAATTGTAAGATATCGCCTTCAAGTCAGTCAGCCCGCGTCATAAGGGTAGGGATGTTGGTCGCCTCTTGGTGTAATCAGGAGCGCGAAGCGCGTCACACTTTTTGCGAAGCGAGGAATGCGGCGGCGCAGACTCGCCGCCGCATTCCACAGCCCCCACAGTTAACCTGCGAGGCAGTGCTTACTTGCTCGCGGGTTCCTCGTACGTGGGCTCGGCGTCTTTTACTTCCACATTGCCCGCGTCGATTTCGAGGGGCTGGGAGAACGTGTCGCCTGCCGAGGTGGAGCTGGCCATGAGCTCCTTAAACGACGCGGCATCTTCGCCGGCCATGGGCATCATCACATATACGTTGTTGCCAATAATAACCGGCGTGATGCGCTCAGGCCGCGGCTCGTCGCTCTTCTGAGACTCCGTCTTCGCCGTTTTGTCGGCAGCCGCCTCGCGCTCCATCTGCTCCATCATTTCGCTGCGCACGGTCTCAATCTGCGCAGCCGTCTCATTCGCCCAGCGCTCTTTGCGCCACGCGAGGAAGTTCGCGTTGTAACGCATCTGAATAAGCTCCAGCACAATGCAGAACACCATGGCGAAGTACACGATGAGCTTCTCCAACGGCATGTGCAAAAGCTCAATACCCGTGTGGAAGCCGGCGGCATCCATCACCAAGAGCGCACCGATGGCCACGATAAACGTCAGCGCGAGCATCTTCATTTCCGGGTGGCCGTTGATGAAGTTTGAAATAGGATCGATGAAGACCATCATGAGGATAACCGCCAGCATGACAGCAATAATCATGATGATAAGGTGGTCGGCCATGCCCACGGCCGTAATGACCGAGTCAATGGAAAACACCAGGTCCATCACCATGATAGTGCCCACGGCCTGCGGCAACGTGATCATGTGCAGCGCCTTGTGTTCCTCGCAGTGCTCGGCTTTGATCTCGGTGAGGCGCAGCATGTCAACAAGTTCTGAGATACCTTTATATATAAGGTAAGCGCCACCAATGAGCAACACGAGGTCACGCACGGAGAACCCGTGCTGATAGGGGCCCAAATCCACGGTGAACAGCGCCGTGGTCATATGCACCAGGTAGGACGCGAAGCACAAAAACACGATGCGCATCACGAGCGCGCCCGCCAAACCGAGCTTGCGACCAATGTGCTGCTTGTCTTCGGGAAGACGGTTGGTGGTGATGGAAATGAACACCAGGTTGTCCACACCGAGTACTATCTCCAAAAAGATAAGGGAGATCAGGCTGATCCAGGCTTCGGGTGTCGTAAATATCGAGAGATCCACTGCTTGTCTACTCCTTTGTCGAATACCTTCCCCCCGGCCGTTATAAGCGGGGTCCCGCGCGGGTGTGGGCACAAAAAAACTCATGGTACGAAGCGGGTATGAACCGGCCTCGTACCATGAGTCTCGTTGATTAAGGTACGCCAGACGCTCGTAAGCGCCATGATGTTGAACGCACCGCACGACCTGTCGTGCCAACTACTCCCCCATGGGCGTGGCGTATCCTATCATGAGGCGTGCTGGCGAACAATGCTATAATGCGCAAAGCACACAAACCCCTCAGGAGTATACTCATGTTTTTCAACGCGCGCAAAAACGCTTATAACGCGGGTGACGGACCCGTTCGCTACCTGGACGGAAGCTCGCTCGCGCGCCCCCTTGACGCGCCAAAACCCCAGATGATGGTCATGATTGGCTTCATCGTGGCGGCGGCCATCATAGGGGGAATATTCCTCTTCACCATCATTGATACGGTGACCCATTCAGCCGAGCGCACCCAGGCAAGCATCGAGCAAAACCTCGCCCGCCCTGCTTCAACTGAAAGCTTACCGAACCTCGCCTCCCTGGCGGCCCTCGACGATGAGGGCATCCGCGGCACCTTTGCCGAAGCGGGCTACACCGTGCTTGATCTCACTGCCACCGAAGGCGACGACGCAGGCGTGCTCGACGTGGTAAAGTTGCCCGACGACGTGAGCGAACTGGAGGCCGCCGCCTTCTACGCGAAGGGCATTTCCAGCCTCTCGGCCGCCGATGCCACACTTTTGCTCAACGGCTCGTGGCGCTTGACGAAGGATTCCGACGGCTCTTCCGGCCTGCGCGTGAAGTACGCCGACTTCTCTTCCGGCAGCGTAGTGGGCGCTCTTCAGGCCGCTGCAGCCGCCGAGGGCTTCGACCTTTCTACCGCGGGCGAGCCCGCCGAAGACGAGGCGGGCAACACCTATTTGGCCGGGTCAATGGACGCAAACGGCACCACGTACAACTGGCGCATTTCCGCCATCGCGCTCTCTGACGTGTATAGCGTGAAAGGCTTGCCCGAAACCGCCGTGTACGTGGGCATACGCATTTCTCAGTAACGCACTTCTTTCACCCACTGAAAGAATAGGAAAAAACCCTCGCCTCTTTGAGGGGGTTCCCTCAATGCGCCCCGGGACTGCCCCGATAGGCAGCGGGCCTGCTTTAGCGCATCATAAGATGCACACAAAGAGGGAGCAGTGGATGAAACTTTCGAGCATCATAGCAGGCCTTTCGGCCGCAGTCGTTGCCTTCCAGGGCGTTGCCTACGCCGCGCGTGGTCAGGCAAGCCTCCTGCGCCCGCCCGGCGCGCAGAGCGAACAGGACTTCCTCTCCCGTTGCATCAAGTGCGGCAAGTGCATTGAAGCATGCCCCTACCTGGCCCTTTCCCCGGCCCGCGACGATGCGGGTTTTGCCGTGGGTACGCCGGTCATCGACGCGCGCGCCCAGGCGTGCCGCCTCTGTGAAGATTTCCCCTGTGTTTCCGCCTGCCCCACCGGCGCGCTCCGCGATATTAGCGCGCGCTCGGAGGTGCGCATGGGCGTAGCCGTTATTGATGAGGATGTCTGCATCGCCTTCCAAGGCATGCGCTGCGAGGTGTGTTACCGCACCTGCCCCCTCATTGACCAGGCTATTCATATTGATTACCGCCTGCGCGAGGGCGACGCCATCCATTCGGTGTTCGCCCCCGTCATCGACGAAGACGCGTGTGTTGGATGTGGCCTCTGCGTAGAGCGCTGTGTGGTGGACGACCCCGTGGTGGCCATTCGCATTGCGCCGGCCGCCGAGCGCGCCGAGCAGGCGTCTGGCTAGCGCATCACGCGCGCGGCCAGCTTGAGGTTTGCGTTACTCCGTTTGAGGAAACGGGTGGAACAGCATGAAGAGCGTACAGGGAGCGAATAGAAGGAGGGGTGTCATGGACATCTCAAGACGAGCATTTGTCAAGGCGACCGCCGTCGCACTGGCAAGCGCCGCTGCAGCGGGAACGCTCGCGTCGGCAACCGGCTGCTCAAGCGGGTCCCAGCCGGCAGGCGCCGCATCGGGTGAGGGTCAGAAGTACACGGCAGTCTGCCGCTTCTGCGGCTGCGGCTGCGGTGTGTTGTGCGAGGTGAAAGATGGCAAGCTGATCAGCGTGACCGGCGACCCAGACAACCAGTCCAACAAGGGCCTGAACTGCGTGAAGGGCTACTACCTGGGCAAGATTCTCTACGGAGACGACCGCCTGACGAAGCCGCTCATTCGCGAGGACAAGTCCACCAAGGGCACCGACGAGGGCCTGCGCGAGGCCACGTGGGACGAGGCGCTTGAGCTAGTGTCGTCCAAGCTGAAGGAAACGTGGAAGAACGATAAGAGCCGCCTGGCGTTTTGGCTCTCCGGCCAGCAGCCCATCACCGAGGGCTATGCGTGCGCCAAGTTCATCAAGGCGGGTCTTTTGTCCAACAACGTCGACCCGAATGCACGCCTGTGCATGGCAAGTGCTGTGGTGGGCTTCATGAACGTATTCCAGACCGACGAGCCGGCTGGCTGCTACGCTGACCTTGACACCGCTGACGTGTTCGTCACCTGGGGCGCCAACATGGCCGAAGCGCACCCCATGCTGTACTCGCGCCTGACGGCCCGCAAGCTTTCCGGCCGCAACGTAAAACACTACGACCTGGGCACGTTGCGCACGCGCACATCCGTGAGCGCCGACACCGTCATGCTATTCAAGCCTGGCACCGACCTTGCCATAGCCAACTGCATCGCAAACTACCTCGTGCAGAACAAGAAGTACGACGAGGCCTTCGTGAACGACCACTTGCAGTTCAAACAGGGTACCGAAAATATCGGCAACGCCACCGAGGACGGCTACGATGCGAGCGAAATCGGCCAGTCCGTCGACAAGGTGAGCAACATCACCTTTGAGGAATACGCCGCACGCCTGGCGCCCTACACCTTCGAATACACCTCCGAGCTTTCCGGCGTGCCGGTGGAGGACTTGAAGGCGCTCGCGCTGGAGTTCGCCGACCCGAGCAAGAACATTATGTCGCTGTGGACCATGGGCGTGAACCAGCACAACCGCGGCACGTGGATGAACCACAACATCTATAACATCCACCTGCTCTCCGGCAAGATTGCCCGCCCGGGCTGCGGCCCGTTCTCGCTCACCGGCCAGCCGACCGCCTGCGGCACGGCGCGTGAAGTGGGCACGTTCTCACACCGCCTGCCGGCCGACCTGCTGGTGGCCAACGCGCAGCACCGCCGCTACACCGAGGCCATTTGGGATTTGCCCGAGGGCTACCTCGACGCCATCCAGAAGCCCGGCATGCACACGGTGAAAATCTTCCGCGAAATGTCCAAGGGCAACCTCGACTTTCTGTGGTCGGCCCACAACAACTGGGCACAGTCCATGCCGAACCTCACCCGCTTCCTCGGTCGCGGTGACAAGAAGGGCATCTTCGACACGTTTATCGTGGTGAACGAGGTGTACCCGACGCTGTCCACCCAGTACGCCGACGTGGTACTGCCCGTGGCGCTGTGGGTTGAGCGCGAAGGCCAGTTCGGCAACGCCGAGCGCCGCTCGTCGGTGTTCGAGAAGGCCGTGGATCCGCCGGGCGAGGCCAAGTGGGACTTGTGGGCGTTCATGGAAGTGGCGCGCCGCGTACTCGACGGCGAGCAGATTGACGGTAAGGACGCGTTTGACCACCTGTTCGGCTTCATCTACGACAAGGATGCCGCGAACTTCAAGAACGACGACCGCGAGACGAACCGCCTGCTCTGGGAGGAATACCGCATCTTCTCGAACCCGAGCATGAACGACAAGGCCAAGGCTATCAACGACGACGCCGACGGCACGTTCGGCGCGAAGCTGAAGATGGAAGCCAAGCAGCTGGCCCCCTACGAGGAATACCTGACGCATCACGGCATGACGTGGCCCGTGCGCGAAGTTGACGGTAAGTGGCTTGAAACGCACTGGCGCTTCGCCGACGGCAAGCAGACCGACGGCTTCGACGAGGTGGGCGTGGCCCAGTACGGCAAGAAGGGCCTGGCGAACAATATCAGCTTCTACAAGTCAGCCAACACCAAGCCCTCCGTGGTGTTCCGCCCCTACGAGCCGCCGGCGGAAACACCCGACGAGGAATACCCGTTCTACTTCTGCACCGGCCGCTTGCTGGAGCACTGGCATACCGGCACCATGACCCGCCGCGTGCCCGAGCTTGACCGTGCACTGCCCGAGGCGCTGCTGAACATTCATCCGAACGACGCCTCCAAGCTGGGCGTGAAGGATGGCGACCTCGTACACGTGAAGTCGCGCTTCGGCGAGTTCGACATCAAGGCGTCCACAGCCGGGCGCACCGAGCCGCAGGAAGGTATCGTGTTCGCACCGTTCTTCGCCGAGGAAGCGCTGATTAACCTGGCGGTGCAGGACACGTACTGCCCGCTATCGAAAGAGCCGGACTACAAGAAGACCTGCGTCTCTATCACGAAGGCTGAGGGGTGAGTGCCATGAGAAAGAACCTGGTAACGGGCGCGCTCGTGCTGGCAATGGCCATGGGGTCGCTGGCGGTGGCAGGCTGCGCGAGCGAAGCTCCTGCAAGTAACAGCGGCGCAGACACCCCGGCGGGCGCTCCTCCGGTCATGCCGCCGACGCACGAGGGGCGCTTCGAGACCTTGGGCGCTTCGGGCTGCTACGGCTGCCACGGCGCGAACGAGAACGCGAACCCCATGCTGAACGGCTCGGTGGCGCTGCCCGACGACCACTATGTGGACGGCTCGGCGCAAACGCTTGAGATTGACCCAACGCACGAACAGTGCAACACCTGCCACGTGCAGGGCTAGCACCTTTCATTGTTCCTCCCCCGCCGGGGCGACCCCCTCCGTCGCCCCGGCACCACTAGGCTAAACAAGGAGCGCACCATGGTTATTTCAAGCCTCGTCGTAGAAACGGCACCGCAGCTCACCGTACAAGTGGCCGAGGCGCTGGCGCACATTAACGGCGTTGAGGTGCACGAGATCAACAACTACAAAGTGGTGGTGACCGTGGAAGCCGACACGCTGGATGATTCACACGACATCGCCAGCACGTTTATTGGTATTGAAGGCGTGACCGGCGTCAATTTGGTATACGCCAACTTTGAGGACGACCCCACGATTCAGAAGGCATCAACGAAATGAAACGCACCCCGAACACCTCGCACTCATTCAAATGGTCCTGGCTGCGCCATGGCGTACAGGTAGTCGCGCTCGTATTGTTTGCGGCGCCGGTACTTCTGGCTGGTTGGAGCCTGTTCGGGGTGTCCGTTGGCGGCGACGACCCTGTTTCCACTCCTGCCGACCTCCCCTTTTTCGGCAGTCTTTCCTCTTCAACCGTGGGAGGGGTAACCCTCCTGGACCCCTTCGGGGCCCTTCAGGTCGTCGCCGCCTCAAAAACGTTCGAACTTGACTGGCTCTTGGCGGCACTGCCCGTACTCATTGTGTACGGACTGGTGCGTGGCCGGGCGTTTTGTGGGTGGATTTGCCCGGTGAACTTGCTGCTGGAGCTGGTTGATGCGGTGCGCCGCAAGCTGGGGCTGAAGGTGCGCGAAACGCCGGTGCCGCGACATGCGAAGCTGTGGATTGCACTGGCGGTGCTGGTGCTGTCGGCCCTGACGAGCTTTCCTGTGTTTGAAGCGTTTTCACCCATCAGCGCGCTCAACAAGGGTATCGTGTTCGGCGCCGTGGCTGGCGTGTGGGTGCTTGCCGCCATTGTGGTGGCCGAGCTTTTCTGGGGACACCGCGTGTGGTGCCGAGCACTCTGTCCGCTCGGCGGCTTCTACGAGGCGCTCGGCCGCGTGGGTATGGTGAACGTGAAGTACGACCGCGAGGCGTGCATCCACTGCGACGCGTGTCGGAAGGCGTGCCTGGCCGACCCCTCCATCCTTGACCCGGTACTCACCGAGCGCGACATCCTCGTGCGCGCCGGCGACTGCATGGCCTGCGGGTCGTGTGTGGATGCGTGCCCCACGCGCGCACTGGCGTTGGGCCTGGTCAGAAGCGCAAAGCCTGCCGAAGCACCTGCGGGCGAGCGGGTGGAAGCGTAGACTTGCGGGCCCCTTACCCGCGCGTGTAACCTGAGGCGTTACACATCCAGCAGCTTGTGCTTGAGCGCGTAGGACACCAAGTCGGCACGCGACGCGAACCCCAGCTTCTTGTAGATCTTCGAACGATGCGCCTCCACGGTTTTTACCGAGAGGAAGATACGTTCGGATATTTCCTTGTTCGTGTAGCCCTTGGCCAGAAGCTGGAGTATCTCCAGTTCACGGTTCGACAGGTGCTGGTACGAGCGATCTTCTTCCTCGCTCGCGCCCACCAGCTGCTTGGTGAGCAGGCTTGCCATCTTGGGATGAATGTAGCTTCCCCCGCCCGCCACGGCGTGCACCGCGCTGAGCAATTCCTCCGACGTGGAGTTCTTCAACACATAGCCCGACGCGCCGCCGCGCAGCGTGTAGAACAAATATTCCGGCTCGGCAAACATCGTGAGAATTACTATCTTGGTGGACGGAAAGTCCCGCGCAATCTTTTCGCAGGCCACAAGCCCACTTTGCCCCGGCGGCATGGAGATATCCATCAGCAGCACATCCGGATGCTCGCGCGCCACGATGGCGTAAGCCTGCTCGCCGTCGGCCGCTTCCGCCACCACCGAAATCTCGGCATCCTGTTCGAGAATCATCTTGAAACCGGCACGCACCACCTCGTGGTCGTCGGCCAATACAATGCGAATCACCGCTGCCCCCCTTCGCCTATGGACAAGGGTGCCACCAGCGTCACGCAGGTACCCTCTGTACTCGATTCCATCGTGAGCGACGCCCCAATAAGCCGCGCACGCTCGCGCATGCCCGAAAGGCCGCACCCTGAACCTTTAATGGTTGGCCGCTCCACATCAAAGCCGCAGCCGTGATCGACCACGGTGGCATGCAGCCAGCCGTCGGCATCTTCCAGCGTGACGTACACCGTGTCGGCACCCGAATACTTGCACGCGTTAAGAATGGCCTCTTGGCAGATGCGGTACGCCTGCGTTTCCAACGCCGGGTCGAAGCGCTTACGCGAGAGGTTACCTTCAAACACAATCTCGGTGCCATACGTCTTCTCAAACACCGCCGCCTGCGAGCGCAGCGCGGGAATGAACCCCAGGTGGTCAAGCGCGGAGGGACGCAGCTCAACCGAGAGGTTGTGCAACTCGTCCAAGATGCGGTCGATGTCGTTGTTCGCCTCGAAGAACAGCTGGCGCGCTTCGTCATCGTGCGACAGATGTGGCTCAAGACGCTTCAGCAGAAACGAGATGCCCAGCAACTCCTGCGCGATGCCGTCGTGCAGCTCGCGCGAAATGCGCTTGCGTTCGGCCTCCTGAGCAGCAATAACGCGCGATATTTCGGAATGTACCAGCACGGGGCTGTCGGCTGCGTCGTCTTCGCGCTTTTCTTCGGCTATGCGCTCAAAGTCCATAAAGTCGTCGGTGACTACGTCGAAGTCGGCCAGATGGCCGCCCAAGTCAGCTATGAAGCGCTCGTAGCACCCACGGTGCGCGTCACTCACCGTGCGGAAGGCGCACAAAATAGCGCCCACCACGCGCCCCTTCTTCACGAGCGGCAGCGCACAGAAACTATGCAGGTCCTCGGCGAACACGATGGGGTACGACGAATACTCGCGCGGGTCAATCTCGGCGTCGATGTTCGTGAACATCATGGGCTTGCCCGCCTTGATGGTGATGCCACCAATGCCGTGACCAGGCGCAAGCACAATGCGATGGTGCCGCTCGTCGGAGGCGCCAGCGCTGTAAATCCACTTGAGCGGCGCGCCGATGAACGCTGTGAGCCCCATGGCCACGAAGTCGAAGTGGTAGCGCGCCCTCAAGTCCTCAACGACGCGCCCGTAGTGCTCGCTTTTGCCCGCGAGCACGTCCTCGCTGAAATTTGATGCGCCCATGCGCCTCCCCTTCGCTGCCTCTTCGCGAACCCGCACACCCGCCCTTACGACGACGCGTTTCGCGACCCCTCTCTCCTGCCTATTATATCCGTCCTCGTGCTCAGCGCGGCGCGTTTTCGCCCACATCGAAAGAAGCGTCGTCGCCGAATGCTCGACGAAGCGTTTCCCCCGCGCCACCGTACGCAACGCAACCCATGGTAGGCTCGCTGCTGACCCACTGCCCGCATACGAAAGGAGATCGGCCATGGAGTTCAAAACAGGTGACCAACCCGGCGAGGGACGCTACCGCTGCGAGAACTGCGGCTACATTGTAAGAATTACCAGCGACACAGAGAAACTTCCCGCCTGCCCCAACTGCGGCCATCACGAGTTCGAGAAACTCGAGGAAGAGAACTAGCACGCTTCCAGGCGCGTCTCCCCCTCCTTCGCGCCTTGCAGCGCACGGGCGGGATGGCAATGGAACATCCGCCGTCCCGCCCGATACGCACCGCGAGAGCACTTCCTGCCCACAACCCTTATAATTCCAGAAAATAATGCTTTGACAGACGCTTCTGTTCTGGTAGACTATCTGCTTGCTGGAACGGAAACGTTTCAGCATCTTTAAGCTACGTGGGCGATTAGCTCAGGGGGAGAGCACTACCTTGACACGGTAGGGGTCACAAGTTCAAATCTTGTATCGCCCACCACGTACTTGCAGGCCGCCGGTTTTTACCGGCGGCCTTTTTTGTACCGTCTTTCGCGCGTTTCTATGCTGCGGCAGCTGCATAGCCCTCGTCGATGGCGGCGTTGCATGTTTCGTCGAGAGTGGCTGCGGTTTCCTCGGGAGTTGCTGTGCCGCGCAGCAGTTCTTGAATACCCACGTAAAATACGTCGCGCACACCCGACCAGTTCGGCGTGTTGTTAAGGAAGTCATACACGTTGCCAGAGTTGGCAACAAACGCCTTGTCCAACTCGGCAGCTACGCCCGTCTCTCCACTGCGTTCAATAAACGACTTGTTCACCGGCGTACCGGAGAACGTATAGCGCAGATAGTCGTCGTCGCTTACGATAAAGCGCACAAAATCCTTAGCGACCCGCACCTTATCGACATCGCCATTATCAAACACCGTGAACCCGGTAAGAAACGTCGTGGCACACCCCTTGCCATCAGGCGTGGGGAAGTTCGCAGCAAACGGCGTGAAGCCGGCTGCACGCTCGCTCAGCATGGTTGTTTTGTTGCCGGGACAGAAAGCCAACTGCCCGTTGTCGAAGAGCTTAATGACCGAGGCGAGTTCCAGGTTCTCGGCACCTTTCGGAATGTATTCCATCTTGTTGAGCCAGTCGAACCACGCAAGGCCCGCCACCCCCTCAGGCGTCTCAAAGTTAAAGCGACCGTTTTCGTCATAGATGGTTGACCCCTGTGAACGCAAGAGCGCCATCGTGTGCGTGTCGCCCTGGTTGTTCGCCGCCCAGAGCGCCATCGGGTAGGTGGAATCGTCCGGCATCGACGCCTTAAGAGCCGCGAGAATTTCTTCGAACTGGGTGGTGGACCACTGGGCCACGGAGCCGTCCTCGGGAATGAAGCGCTCGAGGCCCGCTGCGCGCATGAGGTCAGGGTTCACCATAATAATGTTTTGTAGCTGGTAGAACGGCAGTACATAGGTGCTTCCATCCTGCGAACACTGGTTCCAAATAGCTTCGTCCACATCCGCTCGCAGCCCCTCATCAATAACGTCGTCGAGCGCAGCGGCGCGGCCTGAGTGCAGGTAGGTGGGCACGTTGAACTGGCCAGCCAGCACCACGTCAGCCGCATCGTCGGTTCCAAACGAGCCAAGCACGGCCTGATCTTCCTCCACATAGGGAAAGCGCGTAAAGGTAAAGGTGACATCGGCATCTTCATAGGAAGCAGCGAACGCCTCTGCCGCTTCCTGCAGCAAATCAATGGCCTCGGTGTCGGTATGCTCCCCGTCGTAGGGCAGCGCCAAGGGCGGGCACTTTACATTGATGGTTACCTGCTTCTTCTCGGCAGGCGGTGCCGCTCCTTCCCCGACGGCGCATCCAGCCGTCCCCAGGCACAACGCGCCTGCCAGCACCACCCCCAACAGTTTAGTCCCTTCCACCGTCTTCTCCCTTCGTTGTTGGCGTCACCGAACCAAGCGTTTTGAGCTTTTCGAACAGCAGCCCGACATCGAGCGGCTTGGTTATCACATCGTCCATCCCGCTGTTGAGCGCACGAGCAACATCGTCTCTGAACGCGTTTGCCGTGAGTGCAAGGATAGGAATGCGCGCAGCGTCTGGTCGCGGCAGCGCACGGATAGCCGCTGCTGCCTCGTAGCCGTCCATCACGGGCATCTGCAAGTCCATGAGCACGGCATCAAACGAGCCCACTTCGCTGGCCTCGAAGCACTCAAGTGCAACGCGCCCATCGCTCGCCTCGGTCACCACACAGCCCTCGTCTTCCAAGATGTCGACCAGAATCATGCGGTTCACCGCGTTGTCTTCCACAACCAGCACGCTCGCGCCCTCAAGCGTGTCCACCGATTCCTCGTTGCCTGCCGCATGGCCGCCCACCTCATCACGGGAAACGGGCAGAGGCAGCGTCACCGTAAACGTGGTTCCCTCCCCTTCGGTGCTCGCAACGTCAATGGAGCCACCCATGGCATCCACCAATACCTTGGAAAGTGCCGTACCAAGGCCGGTGCCATTTTGCGAACCGGGGCGTTTCTCCTGCTCAAACGGCTCCCAAATGCGAGAAAGGAATTCGGGGCTCATGCCGCGCCCCGTGTCGGACACCTCCATGATAGTAAGCACCTCGTCATCGCGCGGTTGCTGCGACACGGAAAGTGTCACACTCCCGCCTTCTGGCGTGAACTTGACAGCGTTGCCCAGCAGGTTCACCACTACCTGTTTGATGCGCATTTCGTCGCCCACCACGTCGGGCACCATCACGTTGTTAAGATGAACCGAGAACGCAAGCGAGCGCGAGCGTGTCTGCGGAATCATCAGCGCTTCGATGTCACCCACCATCGACGTGAGGCTGAAGGGTTCTTCGTACAGCGCTAGCTGCCCGCTTTCAATCTTCGACATGTCAAGCACGTCGGTGATAACGCTCTTCAAAAACGTTGCCGAGGCGTCGGCCTGATCGAGGTACTCGCCCAGACGCTTGCGGTCGTCGAGGTTTTGGCGCATGAGGTACAAAAGCCCCACGATGCCATTAAGCGGCGTGCGTATCTCGTGACTCATGTTGGCAAGGAAGGTTGATTTCGCCTGTTCAGAGGCACGAGCTACGCGCGCATCACGCACCGAACGCGTGATGATCACAATGACCGCAGCCAGCAGAACGGCCATAACTCCGAAGAACGCGAGCGAGCGCATGAGCAGCCCGTTCACCTGATCAGCCATGACTGAAGAGTTCACCTTAACAGCGACAAACCAGTCGCTATCCTCGATAGGCTTGATGGAAGCATAGTAAGTACCATCGGACAGTTCGTATTCGATGAAGGCATCTTCATCGCGCGAGACGGAAGTGAGCAATTCTTCGTAAGACCCCGTAAGAAAGGTTGCGTCATGAAGAATCGAGAAGAAGTTCTCGTTGCCAGCACGCTTGTAATATTTGCTTGCCGTCACCACATCGCCCGAGGCCTGCACTACGATTGCCAGGCCCTTGCCGTCGAAACTTTCGAAGCGCAGCCCTTCTTCGATGTCGTGCACCGGCGAAAGACCTACCACCCCTTCAATCAGCTCACCTTTGCAGTGCACCGGTTTCTCTA
Organism: Candidatus Gordonibacter avicola; assembly: GCA_019113915.1. Lineage (GTDB taxonomy): Bacteria > Actinomycetota > Coriobacteriia > Coriobacteriales > Eggerthellaceae > Gordonibacter > Gordonibacter faecis. Next base: position 1,361 of record DXGM01000020.1, on the reverse strand, counting down.
GCTTCACCACGTAGAGCAGATACTCACCCCAAAGTTCTGGCTCATCCAAGTCATAGCGCACCACCGAGCGCATGCGCGTCGAGCGATACGTATCGGCCCAGTCCATGCGGTCAAGTTCGGTGGTGAGATACGCGCTGTCGTGCACCGTCCCCTTATCCGACACCAGGAAGAACTTACCGAACGTGGAAGCCTGCGCCTCAACGCTCATCAGGTACGATATGTCGGACAAGTCCTCTTCGCGCGTAGTGGCCAAACGGTCAAGAAGCGTGTCGAGCGAATCCCACTGGCGCGATATCTGGTTGTAGATACTCTGAGCATCGTGGTCGGCAATCTGGTTCATAAACGAGGTGGTGGTGAAGTTCACGGCCTGCGTGATGCTCTGGCGATAGAACCAGTAACCGCTCCCGATAAGGAGTGCCGCCACCACAACAGTGATAGCGTACGGAAAGATTCGGCGAGATTGACGCGGGGACTTCGCAGCGCCACGCCGCCACATCCCCGTCATTGGCTTTCATCCGTTGCAACGAGATGGTCAAACGGCGCACCGCTGGTCAAAGTAATGGATGAGGTACCTTTTTGACATTCGCGCTCACCGGGCAACGCGCGCCTCTCAACGGCGCTCATGAAGCGCATCCGTACGTGCCGGTCGCCTCCGCACTGTCGGAAAGCCCGACATTCGCACTAAGACAGGATAAGGAAAGAGTGACGAACGTGTGCGTATGAAGCTGGCGGGTCAGGGCCCCTTCACACGGAAGAGGGGGTGTGTCGTTGAGTTCGACACCAAACCGCTGAGAGGGCGCGCACGCGTCCATATTGTTCCCTTCAGAATGCAGCACTCACTCCCGATGCTGCCAGCAATCGCTCAAGTATATCCTCAGGTTGCGCAACTGACTAGAGTGCACTTCGTAAAACGTTTCAACAGTTTTTTGAAGCACGCCTCAGCCTGCGGTTGAGGTTCGTAGCTGTGAATGCCGGCGAAGTTTACAAATTTCCAAAATTAAGGCTTGCGCGCAACCGTTCGTTCCAGTATCATATTTCCTCGCGATGCGGACGTGGCTCAGCTGGTAGAGCACGACCTTGCCAAGGTCGGGGTCGCGGGTTCGAACCCCGTCGTCCGCTCCATCGTCAACGCAAGGCCGGTCATACCCATTGAGTTTTGGCCGGCCTTTTTATGACGGATCGCTAGGTGGCGACGTGGCCAAGTGGTAAGGCAGAGGCCTGCAAAGCCTTCACCCCCGGTTCGAATCCGGGCGTCGCCTCCAACTACTTCCCCCCTGGGAAGTGCTTTTTGAAAATGCGGACGTGGCTCAGCTGGTAGAGCACGACCTTGCCAAGGTCGGGGTCGCGGGTTCGAACCCCGT
>DXGM01000019.1 GCA_019113915.1 Candidatus Gordonibacter avicola | reverse complement strand
TTCGCAGCATAGACAGCCCTCAAGCGTCTGCTCAGGATTGAGTCACCACGTCCGCCTTCGCATAGGATTGCAGCACATCTTCTTCAACCCCTCAACCCAATAACTATTATCAGTGCTCAGGATGACAAGGGGGGCTTGGGGCTTCAAATGCTGTTGCTCTTGTTGACTGCCGCGTAAGCGCGTCACCCCATTCCCTGACAAAAAGAAAGGCCCGCGGGGGCGGGCCTTTCGGGTGACGGCTTTCTTGAACTGCACTTACTTCGCAGCTAAATACCTATGGCTCCTACGATGAACGGCATCCAGGCTGCCATGATGAGTATGAGGGCAATAGCGGGCACGATGCCCGTCTTGAACATGTCGCCAAATGTGTAGTATCCCTCTCCGTACGTCAGCATGACGGTGGGGTTCACGGGCATGAGGTAGTTGCCGGCCACCACCACAGCGAGCGCAATCGTGGGCACGGCGGGGGATACGCCGAACCCGGCGCACAGCGTGATCATGATGGGCAAGAAGATGCCAAGGATAGCCCCACGCCAATCGGGCACACCGTGTGAATGAGATAGATAAGCGCAAGCAGCAGCGCGAACGCGGCGAAGAACCCCAGGTCCATGACACCGCTCCCTGCGATGAGGTCGGCCAAGAACTTCGCGCCGCCTGTCTTCTCAACTACGCTGCCCATGGACATGATGGTGCCGCACATGAGCACGATGCCCCACGGCACGGAGTTTTGGAACTCTTTCCAGGTGAGCAGCTGCATACCGGGAACGAACATAAGGGTAAGGCCGATGAGAGCTACCACGGTGGCGTTGAGCACCGGCACCCAGTTGCCGATGATCCACAGAGCCAACAGGCCCACAATGATTACAAGCGTCTTCACCTCGTGCGGCTCAACCTTCTTGGCGGCGGCAGCTTGGTCGCGGATGCCCTGCAAGGCGCTGTCGGCGATAGGCTCGGGCTTGAGGATCTGGGTGATGAAGAACCAGGTGATCGGCGTCATGACAATCACAACGGGCAGCGCCACGCACACCCAGTTCAAAAACGAGATAGAAGTGCCGGTGGCCTGCTGCAGAATGTTCATGGCCACAACGTTGAACGAGCTGCCGGCCGGAGTGGCCATGCCGCCCGTAACAGCCGCGATGGGAATGCCAATCATGAGGCAGCGCCCCAGGTTGGACTCGAGCGGCTTGGCATCCGTGGCCTTCAGGATGGTGAGCGCGAAGCCCAGGAACAATACGGTGCAGGGCACGTCGGACATAACGGTGGACACGAGCGTGGTGGCAATCATGAAGCCCAGTACGAGCTTGCGCGAGTTGGTGCCAGTCCATTTGATGATGGTGCTGATGAGGCGCACGCCCCAGTTCGTCTTCAGCATGATAACGGGCAGTGAGAACACCGAGATGATGAAAAACAGTGCGGGGCTGGCAAAGCCTCCGATGGCCTCGCCCAGGCCACCCACGATGCCAAGAACCGGGCACATGACCACCACGAACAGGGCTGTAACGCCCAGCGGCAGAGCCGAGGTAACCCAAAGCGATACGAGAGCAAGTAACAAACCCAGGGTCATAATGCCCTGGTGGCCGAGCGCTTCCGTACCGGGAATAAACATCGAGCCGATGATGCACACAGCGGCCAGTCCTATACCGATAAGGCGCTTGCTCAGAGGTACATTGGTACTTTCCATAGTTTCCTCCTAACCATGCGATCGCCGAGTGCCGAAGCGCCGGACGGTCGCCCCCTTGGTGCGTCGCGCGTCCGCGGCGCGTGGTTTGAGGCATCGGGGAAGGCACGTTCCCCTTGCGCTTTCCCCGATGCCTTCTCCCGACCCCCGGCCATTACGGCTGGGGGTCGGGTTGCTAGGCCTACTCAGCAGCGAACAGTTCAATCGGGCCCATGTTGCGGTCCTCGTCGACCGTCGACGCTTCCAGCATGCGGGTGAGGTAGCCTTCGGCTTCCACGTACACGCGCCAGTTTGCGGCTGCTACCTGGTGGAACCAGAAGTCGCCGAACTCGTCGGTCTCGCTTGCCAGCACCTCGCCCGAATCCAGGTTCTCGGCCGTCACCTTCGCGCCGATAATCACCTCGTCGGCCTCAAGGTCTACCACCATGCCGGCCAGGAAGCGCTTGGGCAGGTTGAGGTAGTACACGTGCGGCTTGTCGGTTGCGGCGCGCTCGGGCAGAAGCGCCTCAGCGACAGCAATTTCCTCAGCGAACTCTTCCTCTTCGCCGAAGCGCAGCGCGCCGTGAGGGCACACGTCCACGCAGTGCGGCACCTCGCCGGCGTCCACCAAGTGCGCGCAACCCGTGCACTTCTGGGGAATAGCCAGCTCTTCGTTCCAGAAGATGGCGCCATAGGGGCATGCCTCCACCAGCTCGCGCTTGTCGGCGGCTTTCTCCGGATCCACGATGACCAGGCCGTCGTCGCGGCGATACACCGCTTCCGGTGCCGCGGCCATGCAGGGCGCGTTCTCGCAGTGCTGGCACATATGCACGGTGTAGCTGATGCGCACCTTCGGCACCTGGCCGCGCACCTGCTCGTCCACGCGGGTCCAGAACTGGCCCGTGTCAGGCTGCGGCTTGGCCCAGGGGCTCCAGTCGTTGTCGACGTGCTCGTCCTTGCAGGCGATTTGGCAGTTGCGGCAGCCGCTGCATTTCGCCACGTCAATGATGAATGCCTTGCCCATAGCTTTACGCTCCTTCCACGATGCGGGCGGTCGCAACCAGGCCGCACGCGGGCTCATAGGCGCGGTTGAACGCCTCAGGGTACTCTTCGGCCAGCTGGAACACGTCAACCTTTTCCACGTTCACCAAAAAGCCGCTCGTCACTTCGCCGACCGTGTTCTTGGACGTGGTGGCCGTGGGCGCAATGAGGTTGTTCGCGCCGCCGCGGTCAAGGCCGTGCTCGCCCAGCTTGATGGTGTCGCAGCGCGAGCCATGGTCCTGGTACACCGCACCCGGCATGATGCGCTCGGTCACGCGCACGCCGCCCAGCACCGCACCGCGCTCGTTGTAGATCTTCGCCACGTCGCCCGTCTTCAGGCCCAGCTTGCCAGCGTCGATGGGGTGAATCCACAGCGGCTCGTACTTGTAGCCATCGGGGCCGGTCACCTTGCATTCCTCCATCTCACGGAACCAGGTGACGTCGTCGTGCTGCGCGTGCACGCGGAAATGCGGGTGGTTCGACACCAGCAAGAACGGGAAGTTGCGGCCGCGCTCGGTGGCCTGGCGTTCCTGGTGCGAGGGGCTTGTGGCCACCCAGCGGGGGATGGGGCCGCGCTCTTCATCGTCCGGGAAGTTCTGGGCCAGCGTGGTGGAGTAGTACTCCAGCTTGCCAGACGGGGTCTTCAGCGGATGGCCCTCCGGGTCCTCGTAGAACTGGCTCAGGCCGACGGGCAGTTCCTTCCAGTCCTCGCGCGTGGGGAAGGGGTAGTACTGCTTCTCTTTGAATTCCTCGAACGTGAGGTCATCGGGTACGCCGCAGGTTTCGAAGCCAAACTCAATCCACTCTTCGTCGGTCTTGCCGCCCAGGTAGCGGTTCAACAAATCCTCGTAGGGGCCGCCGAACTGCTCCAGCTTCTTGGCAACCTCGGCCACCACTTCCTTGTCGGACTTCGACTCGCCGATGGGCTGGATAGCCTGGCGCTCGTAGAACACGACGTTCCACTGGCCGGAGTCGGAGTCGGTGCCAATGTCCTCGGTTTCAAACTTGGTGTTCGACGGCAAAATGATGTCGGCCAGCAGGCACTCGTTTTCCATCCAGGGGTGTTGCACAACCACACACTCAATGGATTCGTGGCGCAGTGCGTCCTGCATGTGGAAGCCGCCGTTCCAGCACGTCTCCCAGCAGGGCGTATCGGACCACACCATGTGGATACGCTCCTTGCCCTCCAGCGGGAACTGGAACGGGCCGGTGAACTGGTCCTCGCGCGGCAGGCCGGCGGACACGTGGCCGTACCACTGCACCGGCGGGTTCATGATGGCCTCGGGAATCATGGTCTTGGGGATGAAGCTGGGCTGCGAGCCATGCACCCAGCCGCGGTAGGCCGCACCCAGGTTCGGGATTTTCGTGGAAGGCGGCAGCGGCGTGACCGTAGGCATGCCGAACAGCGTCCACTCGATGAACTTGAACTGGTTCGCGCCCGGCTTGCCCACTGCCTGCATGCCCAGCAGTGCCACTTCGAGGCGCGCCGGCTCGTGGGAGAACGTGGAGCGGATGTAGCTGCCGCCGTTGCAGTGGCCGATGGACACGGCGTGCGTGGCCCAGTAGCGCGCGAGTGCCTTGATGGTGTAGGAAGGCACGCCGCAAATCTTCTCGGCCCACTTCGGGGTTTTCGGCACGCCGTCTTCGCCACCCATGACATAGTACTTGAAGTTGTCGAAGCCCACGCTGTGCGTGTCAAGATAGGCCTGGTCATACGTGCCTTCTTTGATCCACGTGTAGGCGATTGCCAGCTGGAGCGCCGCATCGGTGTTCGGCAGCACGGGGATCCACTTGTCGGCGTGCACGGCGTTGGTGTAGTTCACGTCGGGCGAGATGTGAATCTGCTTCACGCCCAAATCGGTGAACCAATAGCACAGACGACTTGCCATGTAGCCGCCCCAGCCAAGCGGGGTGGTTTCCACGTCGCAGCCCCAGAACAGCACCGCGTCGCCGTTTTCGGAGATGTCTTTGATGATGTTGTTCTGCAGGCTCTGCTGGCCGAGTGGGTCCATGCCCCACACGTGCTTCGCGCCCCAGTACCAGCCTTCCCAGCTGTCAGGGTTGCGCGCCTGTGACGTGAAGCCGCCGCACAGCTCCAGCATCTTCACCATGCAGCCGTGGGAGGCGTGCACAATTTTGGTCTCGCCGTGGCCGTCGTACTCGCAGAGCACCGACTCGGGGCCGTACTGCTCGTGCACGCGCTTGATCTCGTCGGCCACCAGTTGCGCCGCCTCGTCCCAGCTGATGCGCACGTAGCTGCTGGTGCCGCGGTTCTGCGGGTTGCGCTCGCCCTTGGGGTCCCAGTCCACGCGCTTGAGCGGGTAGGGAATGCGGTTCTTCGAGTACACGCGCTTCTTGTAGCACAGCGACAGCGGCGAGATGAGCGTCTTGAAGCCCGGCTCAAACGTCTTGCCGCGCGCCTCAATCTTCCAGGCGTTCAGGTCTTCCGGTGTGTAGTGCTCGTCGAAGTGGAACGGGCGGATACGCAGGATCTTGTCGTTTTCCTCGTCAATATCGACGGTACACGCATTCGTGCCGATGCCAAAGCTGTTGAAGCCGAGGCCCTTCACAATAGGCGTGCCCTTCACGTTGTTCCCCATGCTATCTCCTCTCTGAGATGTGACGTGCTCTGTGTTGTGCAAGGCAGGTGCGCCAACCAGCACTTATGCGGTGGGCGCAGGCGGCTTGGGAACGCTTGGCACCTTGGGCGCGCCGGGGACACCGGGAACGGGCGGCGGCGTGGGCGCGCCCGGAGGGGTGGGAATGCCAGGAGCGGGCGCGGCCTTGGCGCCACAGTTCGGGCACTGGTCGAGCGAAGGGTCAACCTCCGCGCCGCACTGCGGGCACTTGACGGGTCCGTTATCAATGGTGGGCGGTCTGAAGCACATGGCTTGGTCCTTTCTGCGGGTGCGACCCGCATGGTTGGGTGGAGACGGTTATGCGCACGTCGGGCGCTTCCCCGCGCCCGACGAAGGCATCTAACAGGGGCAAACCAGCAGCTGACGAGGCTTTTCGGCAAGCCGCGTCGCAAGTTCATCCACAGGGCCGTACGTGAGGACGGCGGCTTGGCAGTGGTGCACGCATGACGGGAGTTTCCCCGCGCTGGTGCGGCGTGCGCACAGGGTGCATTCATCGGTGAACGTGGGCACGAAGGCGTGCTGCCAGCGCTCGCCCTCAATCTGCCAGGGGCCCACGGGCGTTACTACCACGCCGAAGCGCTCGGGCGGCAGGTTGTGTTCCATCTGGCAGGCCACCTCACACGCCCGGCAGCCCGAGCACCATTCGTAGTCGACGAGTATTCCGTACTGCGTCATTGCTCTTCCCCCTCTTCAACCTTGTACACGCGGCAGAGCAGCGTCTTGTAGTTGCTGCCAAGCCCGCTTTTGCCGGGCGTCCAGGTAATCAGCTGGTTGATGTTCATGTTCCAGAGGTCGAATAGGCCGTCCTCCAGCGCGGCGGGCGCTTCCGGGCGCCACCAGGCGTGATCGGTTGAGCACACGCGGGGGTCCAGCGCGTTGGTGGTGCGCACGCGTCGCTTAGCGCGGCCGCGCTCGTTTTCCACCCAGGCCCAATCGCCCTCTTCAAGGCCGAAGCGCGCGGCCGTGGTGGGGTGCATCTCAATGATGGGGTCGGGGTGCAGGGCACGCAGGTGCGGCACCTGGCGATGCTCGGAGTGGAAGAGGCCCACCTGGCGCGCGCCTGTGGTCAGCACAAGCGGGTAGGTTTCGTAGGCATCAGGCGTGCTCACGGGGCCGGGAACGGGTTCCTCGAAGTAGGGGAGCGGGTCGAGCCCCACCATGCTGTACAGCGTTGACCACAACTCGATGCGTCCCGTGCCGGTTTCGAAACCGGGCTGGCCGTCTGCGCGCATGAGGCCTTTCTCGTACTTTTTGTACGTGAAAGGCAGATAAGCCGGCGCATGTTCCTGCAGTTCGGGGAACGTCATGCCTGTGTCTTTCAGGATGAACGTGAACATGTCTTCGACGCTCTCCCATGGCCAGGCGTCGGCGTTGAAGCGTTTACCCAGTTCAAGGTTAATTTCCATGTCGGACTTGCATTCGCCTATGGTGGTTACCTTGTTGATGGACTCGCCGCGCTGCACGCCATCGCCCACGCGAATGCCGTCGCGCTCGGGGAAGGTGCAGGCCGGCAGTACCACGTCGGCCAGCGCCATGGCGGTGGGGGTCATGAACAAGTCCACCACCACGATGAACTCCAGCGTGTTGAGCGCCGCCAGCGTGCGCTTCGGGTCGGGGCCCGTGCAGGCGAGCGGGTTCGTGGTCTGCAACCAGCCAGCGCGCAGTTTGTAGGGCTTGCCCGTTTCCAGCGTGTTGATGGTCTCGTCGGTAGACGCGGGTCCCATGGCTGCTTTGAACAGGGGATATACGTCATTACCGATCTTCTTTTCCTGGCGGAATTCCTCGGGGATTAGCTCGCGGCCCCAGCCGGCGGCGTAGTAGAGGATGGAGGGCGGGGCAATCATGCCGCCCGGGTTGTCCACGTTGCCGGTGATCTCGAAGAGCGCGCTGATGGCCTGACCGGCGGGCAGCGTTTCCTTCGTCATGTCCACGGCCACGCCCCACTGCACGATGGCGCTATCGGCGGCGGCGAACGCACGGGCGGCTTCGCGCACCTTGTCCGCGGGCACCCAGGTGATTTCCTCCACGCGCTCGGGTGTGAACGTGCTCACGCGTTCGGCCAGCTCATCGAAGCCGTAGCACCAGCGCGACACGAAGTCCTGGTCGTAAATGCCCTCGGTAATCATGACGTTCAGCATGCCCATAGCCAGCGCCGCGTCGGTGCCGGGGCGCAGCTGGAGGAATACCTCGGACTTGCTGGCAAGCCACGTACGCTTCGGGTCAACCACAATAATCTTGCTGCCGCGCTTCATGCAGTCGGTGACCCAGTGGCCATATAGGCCGTCGGAATTGGACACCACCGGGTTGTTTCCCCAGATGAGAATCATGCCGGGGACGCGCCACTGGGGGTTGTCGTAGCGGTCGGCGAACTGCTGGGAGTAGTCGCCCAGCCAAAACGACCCGCTCGACACGCGGCAGCCGGCAATGCGCGGCGCGTAGCACGCCGTGCCCGAGAGGGCCACCGTGTAGTTCGGGCTGCCGAACGACCACGCAAGGCGCGTGATCCACGGTGCGATGTCACGCCCGGTGCCCTGCCAAAACGTGACGCACTCCGGACCGTACTCGTCGCGCAGCGCAAGGAACGTGTCGGCGATAAGCTCATACGCCTCGTCCCACGAAATGCGCTCCCACGCGTCCTTGCCGCGGTCGGCGCGGGCGCGCTTCAGCGGGTGTGTCAGACGATCTTCGTGGTTCACCACTTCCGGCAGTGCCAAACACCGCGGGCACAACCTGCCGTGGTTGAACGGGTTCTCGCGGTCGCCTTCAACCTTCACCAGCTTGCCATGTTCGTCGGTGTGCAGCAACACGCCGCAGCCAAGGTGACATCCCGGGCCCGTCCATGCGCTTCCGCGCGTGACGGTGTGGCCGTCTTCCTCATAGCGCAGTGGTTTTTCGTGCTCGACGAATGTGTATCCTCGATCTTCCATCGCGATACCGCGCCCCCTTCTCGTCGTGGTGTGTGGCCCGCCGTGCGGGGCCGAACTCGTGGGGCCCAGTATTTTTCGTCTGGCAAAAATAATCTACAACTGCTAAGGTTGAAAAAGGGTTTTTCGGGTTTTCGATGTCATACCCAAATGTTGAAGTGGGGGGTTTATGGGCGTCTCATCTGCGGTTTCTTCGCCAGAACGCACGCACACACCAGACGACTTAGTCATGACGTATGTGCTTGCCAGCTTCGGGTTCGCCTGCCTTATTGGCTGGGAACTCTCGGCGGTGTTCAGTCCGGCGCTCACGCTCTTAAGCTTCTGCGACATCCGCGAGGCGGTGCTGTTGCGCATTGTGTCGGTGCTCACGCTGGCCGCCGCGTTTGGCTTTTGCGCGTGGAAGGCCGACTGGGTGTTCGAGCATCGCAACCGCTTCCTCACGCTGGGTTCGCTGCTTGCGTTGGTGGCAGTGGCGAACACGGCGGCCAACCTTGCGTTTGACGGCATACCGCTTTTTGTGTCGATGGTCGCGTGGGGGCTCTTTGGGTTTGCGCAGGGCTGCATCATGACGTACTGGTGCGTGTTTTTCAGCCTCATTCCCACGCGGCGCACGGCTGTGTCCATTGGGTTGGCATCGGCTTTGGGCACGCTCATGTACGTGTTTGCGAATGCCTCGGATTCTTTGTGGATGAACCTCACGGAAATTGGGCTTCTCATGCTGGCGTCGGTGGGGATGGTGGCGTTTCTCACCACACGCATTCCGCAGGAGCGCATTTTGCCTGTTCATGAGTTTAACCGGACGTCGGTTCTCACGTTGCCGGCATCGCTGTCGGTGGCGTGCCATGGCGCGGTGTATGGGTTCATGGCCATTGCGCTGTGTTCCATGGGGCCGGTAGCGGCGCTTCTGGGCGGGGCGAGTGGCCTTGTGGGCGGCGGGTTCGCGCTTTTGTGGGGCTACTTGGGGCCGAAGGTTGACGTTGACACCGGGGTGGTGCAACGCATCTCGTTGCCGCTTCTGCTGGCGGGGCTGTTGCTGTTTCCGCTGTTCGACGGCGCGGGGCGCATTGTGTGTGGCTGCTTGGTTATCACGGCGCTGGCGCACTCGTCCATCATTGCGTGGTACTCAACCAGCATCGACAACTACGAGTTCCGGCTGCATCCGGTCGACCGCTTTGCGTTGCGCGAGGCTCCTAACTGGGTGGGCTTTTTGCTAGGATCCATCATTGCGTACGTGTTCATTTTCACGCTGCATTTGGAAGGCTGGACGTATCACCTGGCCATGATTGTGTTTGCGCTGGTGGTAGTGGTGGTGTTCTCCGTGTATGGCGGGAACGAATCGGCCACAAAAAAGCGCCTCAATGCGCTGTTGACGCCTGCGGTGGTGGAGCAGCTGGTGGCCTCGGAAGACGAGCCGGCGGGGGAGGGTCAGGCGGTGCGGCCGCCGTCCTTCAAGCAGCGCTGCGACCACGCCGCCGAACGGTATGGCCTCACGCCGCGCGAAGAGGAAGTGTTCTTCCTGCTGGCGAAGGGCCGCAATGCGGAATACATCGCCGAGCAGCTGGTGGTGAGCCCCGCCACCGTGAAGTCGCACATCTACCACATCTACCGAAAGCTGGGCATCAACTCCCAGCAGCACCTCATGAACATCGTAGATGAGGATGACGGCTAGGTTATGACTCTTGCAAGACTCCGCCTTCAAGCCAGTCAGCCCACGTCGTAAGGTTAGGAATGCGGGAAAACTCGTGGCGTACTAGCCAGCGCGAAGCGCGTCACACTTTTGTGCCAGCAAAAACAAACCTGCCAGGTTAAACGTAGGTGGCGGCAAGGGCAGAGCCCTTGCCCTACGGTCAACCTGGCAGGTGGGCGGGCTAGATTCAGCCCCAGGTAAAGTGACCTGTTACAGCACGCCGTCGTATTTCGCGTGCACTTCGTTGTCGGGCTTCCAACCAGCCTCGAAGGCGGCGTTCGCGAAGAAGATGCGGATGTCGGCGTGGTTGTCGTTCTTCAGCCAGAAAATCTTCACGGCATCGTCGGCCGCGGGATCCTCAAACCACAAGCCTTCGCCTGTGGCTTCCTCGGGGGTAGGCGTCTTGTACACAATGAGATCGGCGTCGAAGTACTGATAAACTTGGCAGGCCTTAAGATCGGCGGCTTCTTCGGTATCGACCGTGCAAAACTTCGTCATGGTATCCTCCTTGGTTCGGGCATGCGTCAAACGCCGCACGCGGCGGTGGGGGAGGTATGACGATCGGCTGGCTGGCGCCATTCTAGCAAGCGCTCCTGCGCTGCGCAAGCTGTCGGGCAATCTCGGTTGCCAGCAGCGGCACCGTGTCAAGCGTGGTCGCCTGAACGGGCTCAATGGTAAGGTTCAGGCTTTTTCGCAGCGTGATGAGCAAAAGCGCGTACTTCGTTTCCACCGATGAAGCGCCCGCGCAATTCATCGACAAATCTCCCAGGCTATCGCCGCTTTCAAGCGACGAAAGGCGCAGCGCAATGCTGTGTTCGGCAAGTTCGTTCACGTCATCACTCCAAAACCCGTCGTCGATGAGATAGCGGCAGGTGATGAAAGTTTTCAGGCGCGCATACACCTCGTCATACGACGTTGCGTTCGCGAGCGCTTCCAATTCCGCATCGGAGCGCGCTTTCGCCTGCTTAAGGTAATCCGTCCTGCTCATGTGACCTCTTTCTCCACTCGCCGCCCGCCGGTGCGCACTTCGCCCCGGGCACCAGCGCCCGCATCCCCCGCGCGCCCTCGCGTTCACCATGGTAGCCCCTCGCACGTCCGGCGGCATCAACTTGGCAAGCGGAGAGGGCCGCTCACCGGCGGTTTCAACCTTTGCGTATGAAGCGCGCCGGCGTTTCAACATGTGAAGTCGATGCATTGGACGCCCGCTCCGCGCGACGATGCGGCCATCGCGAATCTGCGAGAGACGGGGGAGGCGCGATCGGCTGGCTGCTTGTCGCGCACGCCCGTTGCAGACGCATTCTGCGGGCATCGATCGAAAGGGGGCGCAGACGACCATCGTCGTCCGCGCGGGGCACGGGGCGCCGCGCGGGTATTTCTGAAACCTGGAGGAGGAACCAACTATGGAGCAAAAGAAATCGTTCTACGGATGGAAGCTCGCCGTTGTGCTGGGCATCATCTATTTCTGTTCGAGCGCGTTTGTGCTGGCCGCAGCCCAAATTGTGAATCCCATGATGTTCAAGTCGGGCGAAATTCAGATGGACGCCACGATGCTCGGCATGGGCTTCACGCTGTTTGTTCTGTGCCAGGGCATTCCCACGCCGCTGCTGGGCCAGCTCATCGCGAAGAAGGGCGCCCGCTTCACCATGATTGCTGGCGGCTGCGTCATGCTGGTGGGCACGTTGGCCATGTCGTTTTTCGTGCATGAGGCGTGGTCGTACTTCCTGTTCTTCGGCGTGCTTATGTCCATGGGTTCCATGGCGCTGGGGCAGCTGTCCACCCAAACGGTAGCCGGCAGCTGGTTTATCGCCAACCGCGGCAAGGCCATGACCATTGTGATGGTTATTGGCGGCGCGGGCTCCATCTTGGCGCCCAAGATTGTGAAGGCTGTTATTGACGCGGCTGGCGGCGCGTGGCAGGCGGGTTGGTATGCGCTCATTGCTGCCGCCCTCATTGGCACGCTGTTGGCGCTGTTCCTGGTGAAGAACACGCCGGCTTCCATCGGGCAGCTTCCCGATGGCGTGGCGGACAGCCAGGCTGTGGTGGCCGAAGCTAAGGAATCGAAGGTGTACAAGAACCCCAACGACATCACGTACAAGACGGCGCTCAAGACGCCGGCCATGTGGCTTATCGCGCTCACGCTGGCGGGTGGCTACACGGCGTTTAGCCTGAACACCTCGCAGGGCGTAATGAACTTCACGCAGCTGGGCTTCGACCCCGACCTCATTGTGACCGCCGTGTCGGTCATGGGCTTCGCCATGCTGCTGGGCCGCTTGGTGGTGGGTGTGATTTCCGACCGCTTTGAGCCTATTCGCCTCATGGGACTGTGCGGCCTCATGCTGATTATCGCCATTTTGCTGGGTGCGTTTGCAAGCCCGAGCATGCCGGTCATGATGTTTGGTTACTACCTGCTGCTGGGCTTTTTCTTTGGCGCCATCAACACGGTGGGCCCCACGGCGCTGGCGAACTACTTCGGTGCTGGTCACTACTCCAAGATTCTCAGCACGGGCATCCTGGTGACCACGATTGTGTCTGCCCCCATAGCCACCATGGTGGGTGCCACGTTTGACGCCACGGGCGCGTGCACCACGGGCTTTTTGGTAAGCGCGGGCATCGTGGCCGTGTGCACGGTGTGCTCGCTGTTTGTGCGCCTGCCCAAAAAGGGTGCCGCAGCCGTGGCCGATCAGGACGAGGTGCGCGCCTAAGCGCTTGTCTCGGGAGGGAGAACTATGAAACTTGCAGAACAGTTCCACCTGCGCAATAACCGGGACGTTACGCTGAACGTGCGCCCCATCGAGATTGGGCTGTATCACGACTACGTGTTCGAGGGGCCGTGCCGCTTTGGGCGCGGCGACGAGCTCACGCGCGAGCACGACATGATGGTCATTGAGATGAAGGCCAAAAACGACGAGAAGATGCTGCACGAGCAGTTCGGCGACATCCCTGGCGTGAACATCATGGACCAGATTGTCATCCGTCGCGACGAGACGTTTCCGCTGACGAACGCCATGTTGGAAGAGATGGCGGCCGACGTGGAAGACGTGGACTTGTACCTGTTCAACTTCACGGTGTTTGGTGCGGACTTGGCCATTGCATTCGCGCAGAAGTACGGCAAGCCCTCAATCATTCTGCCCACGCCGAACAACGACGCGCACATGTCGGCGGCGTTCCGTGGGCGCGGCCTGGAAATGCATAGCCCGGCCACCATCGAAGACGCGCGCAAGACGCTGGTGGCCCTGCGCGCCCGCAAGGTCATGGCGAACACGCGCGCCATGGTGGTGGTGCGCAACAACTCGGTGCACCCGGTGACGAACTACGATTCGTTCCTTGATCACTTCGACGTCACGCGGAAGCTGGGCACGTCGTTCACGTATTACAACCTGCATGAATTCCTTGATCAGCTGCATATTGTGCCGCCCGATTCGAACCCCACGTTGCCGGGGCGCAAAGCCGATAACATCACCGAAGAGGAACAGGCAACCATCGAGGCGATGGTTGACGAATTCATGGCGGGCGCCACGACGTGCGACATGGACCGCGAGAAGATTATTCCCTCCATGCGTGCGCACTACCTGGTGAACAAGCTGCTTGCGAAGCTGGACTGCAACGCGTTTGCCGCGCCGTGCCCCGACATGTGCGCGACGCGCCGCTTGAACCACGAGCAGACCACACTGTGCCTGAACCACACGCTCAACAACGAGTGTGGCGTGTGCTCGGCCTGTGAGCAGGACGTATCGGCGCTGCTGTCCATGGTGGCGCTGTCCGCCGTGTCGCAGAGTGCGCCCTACATGGGCAACACCGTACCGGTGAAGCTGGATGCCAATGACGAGCTGCGCATCAAGACGCGCATCATGTTCCGCCCGAATTCGTGCGACGAGGAAACCCCGCGTTTGGCCGAGCAAGAGGCCGACGCCATCATGTCCATTTACCACGCGGTGCCGAACCGCCAGTTCAAGGGCTATGATGCGGAGCCGGCATCCTACGACATTCGCCCGTTTGCGATGGATGGCCGCTGGGGTGCCACGGTGCGCTACGACTTCAAGCGCGACATCGGCGAGCCCATCACGCTGGCGAAGTTTGACCCCACGTGCTCGAAGATGCTTATCGCGCGCGGCACGGTGGTGGGCGGCATTGGCGAGCGGGACGAGAACTGCAGCGAGGGCGTGTTCTTCAGCGTGCCCGACGGACGCGCGTTCCGCGAGGCCACCATGTGGACCGGAAACCACACGACACTGGTGTATGGTGACTGGTTCGAAGAGATGGTGCTGTTCGCGAAGAGTGTGGGCCTGGAGCCGCTGGCGGTGGGCTAGGGAAGGCGCGTCCTGCTCTTCGCACTGTTTACACAGATTGTAGTGAGGCTGTAATAAAAGTTCCCTTTGCAGGTTGTCCGGAGGGCAAGGGTTCTGCCCTTGCCGCTCGGCGAGAACAAATCTGTCAGGTAAAACGCGGTTGACGGCAAGGGCAGGGCCCTTACCGCACGGAGAACCTGGCGGGTAAGGGGCTTTTGTTGCAGCCTCCTGCTATCATGGGGGTATTCTGCTGCGAGGAGGTATTGCTATGGACACTGAATTCGCCCTTGACGTCGAGCGCGTGCGCGCTGATTTCCCCATCTTGTCGCAGGAGGTGAATGGGCGGCCGTTGGTGTATTTGGATAACGGTGCCACCACGCAGGTGCCGAACCCCGTGCTTGACGCGGTGGTGGCTCACTATCGCACGGACAACGCGAACGTGCACCGCGGCATTCATACGTTGAGCGAGCGATCAACGGCCAAGCTTGAAGCGTCGCGCGAGGTGGTGCGTGCGTTCTTGAACGCAGCGTCGGCGGACGAGGTTGTGTTCACGTCTGGCACGACGGCGTCGGTGAACATGGTGGCATGCGCGTGGGAGGCGCGCCTTGCGCCGGGGCAGTGCGTGGTGGTGTCGGCGCTTGAGCATCACGTGAATTTCGTGCCGTGGCAGCAGGCGTGCATGCGCTCGGGTGCGGAGTTTTTCGTGTGCCCTTTGACGGCGGAAGGCGAGGTTGACCTGGGTGCTCTTGAGGCGCGCCTCGCCGCAGGCGGGGTGTCGCTGGTTGCGATGGCGCACGTGTCCAACGTGCTGGGGACGGTGGTGCCCGTGGGCGAGGTGGTGCGCCTGGCGCACGCGCACGGGGCGGCCGTGCTGGTGGATGCGGCGCAAAGCGTGCGACACGAGCCGCTGGATGTGCGCGAGATTGGCTGCGACTTCCTGTGCTTTTCAGGACACAAGGTACTGGGACCCACGGGCATCGGCGTGCTGTACGGAAAAGGAGAGTTGTTGGGCCAGCTGGCGCCCAGTTGGTATGGCGGCGAGATGGTTGCGCAGGTCACTGCCGCACTTACAACGTTTGAAGAACTGCCGTTGCGCTTCGAGCCCGGCACGCCGAACTACGTGGGCGCTCTTGGGCTGGCGACCGCGCTTGACTATGTGGAGGGCGTGGGTCGTAAGGCGGTGGCCGCGCGCGAGGCGGCACTTACGGCTTACGCCGAGGAGCGTCTGCGCGCAACGAAGGGCGTGCAGGTGGTGGGCTCGCCCGCGCGGCGGGCTGGTTGCGTGTCGTTTTGCGTGGAGGGTGCGCACCCCTTCGACATCGCGACGCTTTTGGACAAGCTTGGCGTGGCGGTTCGCTCGGGTTCGCAGTGCGCCCAGCCCCTGCTGGACGAAACGTTGGGTATCCATAAAGTGGTACGCGTGTCGCCCGCGTTCTACAACACGCGGGAAGAGATTGACGCTTTTGGCGAAGCGCTAGAGCGAGTAGTAAGGCTGGTAACCCCACGCGGATAGGGGTTCCTTGTGTTACTGTACGACCAGAGCATACATTCCTTTTCTCAACAGCACAGACGAAGGAGGCCGACGTGAATCCGGCATGCGAGGCGCAAAACGAACTTGTTGGTGACTTCAACGAACTTGACGACCCCTTCTTTCGCTATGAGTATCTGCTAGGGCTAGCCGCCGAACTTCCCGTCATGTCCGACGCGGATAAGGAGCGGTCGGCGAAGGTGGAGGGTTGCCAGTCGCAGGTGTGGATGCGGGCGGACAGCAACGCCGACGGCACGCTGTTGTTCGCGTTCGAAAGCGACACCCTCATCGTGCGCGGCATTCTGCGCGTGATGCAACTCATCTATTCGGGTCGCACGCCCGCCGACATCGTGGATTGTGAGTTCGACCTGCCCGTGCGCGCCGGCCTCGATGACCTGTTTGAGGCTCAACGCCGAAGCGGCATGCGCTCCATCGCAAGCGCGGTGCGAGCTGCGGCAGAAGTGTCATCCTGAGCATCGCTAGACGGTTCCTCTTGTCATCCTGAGCGAAGCGCCGCAGGCGCGTAGTCGCGACGCGAAGCTAGTCCCGCAGGGGAAGGATCCCGTGTGGCGTTAGCAGGAAGTCTCCCTGTTGGCACCACACGGGATCCTTCGACTCGCTTCGCTCGCTCAGGATGACAAGAGGAGGCTAAGGGCTTCGGCGTTGTTGCTCTAGTTGGGTAGCGCGAAGTGCGTAACTGTTTGTGGAGAAAGTATGGAGGCTAATAAGTGCTGGGGATAGCTTCTGAGGTGGGGTAGGAAGCATGTTCTACCTGCGATAATGAGTTCATGAAACCTGGGCTGTCTTTACAGCGGCCAAGAACGGCCACTCTTCACAATCCCGAATCGCATGCTACTATGCCGACTATATACCGCATGTAAGCGACGGACCGGGAAACGATGTCGTGGCGGTGTAAACGGGAAGAAGCACTACAAAAGGACAAGGGATAATTATGCGAAACCGAATGTCACGGTACGGCAAAGTTGCATGCGTAGCTACGCTTACGCTTGCTTTGGCTGCCGGTCCACTACCTGCCTTTGCAGGTACCGCAGAATCCGAAAATCTCCGGGGGGGGGGGCTTTCTGAGCCTTTAGCTGCCCCAAGCGGAACCCCAGGAACCACCGGTAACGAATCTCTCGCTACCTCAGTCGCACTTCTCGAATCCCAAACTACAGGCGCTCTGCCTCTTGTACAAGGAACTCCCAAAGCAACACTCGGAAGCTTTGTGTCCGAAGGCCTCATCTATGAAGTGAACAAAGACGGTACGTCCGTCGCTCTGGTTGGCATCCATGCCACCGATCTCAAAAACATCTCCGTCCCCACCCAGGTAGTCAGCGGTTCCGATACCTACACGGTTACTGCTGTCAAAACCCTTGCGGGGGGGGGGGCATTCACTGATTCTTGCGTAGAATCTCTTTCCCTACCTGAAACAATCCAAGCAATCGACGACGAGGCCCTTAAAGGTTGCTCGTCTCTCAAGCATGTCCAGATAAGCCCCAAGTGTGAGGGCTTTTCGTCGTTGGACGGCATGCTCTTCTCAAAAGACTATTCGCATCTCCTGCTCATTCCCGAGGGCAAGGAGGGTGCTATCGCCATCCCCGGTTCTACCAAATTCATTCCCGCCCAGGCATTGTCCCTGTGCCATCTGGGCTCCTCACTCTCTGCCGGGGATGGCAGCACCAATTTTACAACTCATGACAGAATGCTCTTCTCAAAGGATATGAAGACCTTGGTTGCAGTTCCACCGGCTTACGGGACGTCTGTGGTACTTCCAACCGAGACTGAGGTAATCGGCGAGTATGCTCTCGCTGGCTGCAAAGACCTTGCGTCGATCACAGTGTTAGGCAATGTACATTCAATTGACCCAACTGCCTTTGCTGACGAGGTCAAAGCATTTGCCGTCGTAGCGCTCCCAGCAGGTGAGGACTACAAAGTTCGCAAGGCCGTTTGGGAAGCGGCTGGTTTCCAACACTTCGCTGAGCCTGCTCAACCTGGCACAACAACAAGTCCCAACGCCAATGAAGCCTCCGGCCTCACCTACACTCTGCTTGATGACTACACCCTCGCCGTTTCCTGGCAAGGTAAAGACGATCCCGAGGCCAACCTCGAAGTCCCCGCCTCCGCCGAGATCAACGGAGTCCCTTACCGCGTGAGCACCATAGCCGAGAACGCCTTCGCCAACCGCGGCTCTCTCACGAGCGTGAAACTCCCAACGACCATTACCACCATCAGCACCGCTGCTTTCGCTGGTTGCGCGAACCTCTCAATCATCGAGTTCCCCAACACTCTCCACACCATCGGCGAACGTGCCTTCGAAGCAACGTCAATCAAAGACCTCTGTCTTCCCACCAGCATCAACTCCATCGGTTCCCGCGCTTACGCCTCCTGCTCAACTCTCGAACGCGTAATAGCCCTCGGCACCTCTGAAGTAGCAAGCGACGCCCTCGCTGGTTGCACCAACGTCTCCATCTACGTTCCCTCCGGCTCCGAGGACACCTGGAACCCAGGCCTCCCTTCGGACAACAACCACCTCATGCCTTATGGTGTCTCCCTTTCCGAAGAACCCCTCACCATCGAAGTCGGACAAGAGGCCAACCTGCTCGAAGGTGGCAACCTCCAAGCTCCCGATCCCATAGAAGCTTCCTACTCCTACGCTGCCGCACCTCTGTCAGTCGATGCCGGAACCGTCTCAGCCAAGAAGGAAGGCACTTCTGACGTCACCGCTGTGCTCACGTTGGATGATGTGGAACTCACTCGCGCAATCCGCACCGTAGAAGTCTCCCCGAACCCAGAAGCCGAGGCCAACATAACCCAATTGAGCTCCGAGGTAGCCCTACCAGGGGTGTATCTCTCCGAAGCTAGCGACATCCAAATCAGCGTGGACGCTCCCTTCGCCGTCACCTTCGGTGCAGATAAGCCCTACGATGTGGCAGAAAACAAAGCAGCAGCTGCATCAATAGAGGCCCCTGCTTCATTTAGAAACAATATGGATCTTCCTGTACAGCTTGCTAAGGTTGATTGTTCGATTGATGGTATTGCCAACTATCTCACGCCAATAAATAATGATTTTCCCCTCAGCAAGCAAAAACTCTTCAGCCTTTACCCCGAAGGCAAAGTTGGCAAAGCTGTGCACTTTGGCTACTACGATAAGCTAAACAGCGTGGTTCCCGATGATCGAGGTGCCTTTGTCATACAGCCAAACTCTCTATCCTCTTATATCTTCCGCTTAAATCTTACTAACGATACCACCCTTGCAAACGCCAAGGTAAATCCAAGTATTGCTGATGGTGGCATTACCTCTCGCAGCCTCGTTTCTGTGATGTGCACTTTCGAGCACTTGAGCTTCTATCTGAAAGATAATGAAGGTAACTTTTATACTCTCGCCGATGTAAAGGAACACGCGAACAGCATTGCTGAAAGCGGAGAGGATTCTCCCTACTGGAACCAGTACAACGACTATCTCAATAAAGAAAATTCTTATACCTGCCAAACCATCTGGGGTGGTACTCCCTATGACGTGCGCATCATCGGAATCAATCATGACGAACTCGCTTCAAGCTCGAGTAAGGCTGGCCTTACCTTCCAGTTTAAGAACTTGCTGAACGAGAAATACCCGATGAACACCTCAGGCATCGACGCCGGCAGCTGGGGCGTAAGCGAACTCCGTGCGAGGATGAATCAAGGTGGTGATATCTGGAGCATGGTTCCAGCAGACCTCCAAAGGCAGATTGCCACTGACAAAAAGTACTATGGATCTGACTGTACCAGCACCTCTGCTGAGGTGAGTACTTCCAAAGACCAACTCTTTCTTGCAAGTTATTTCGAACTTACGGGGTCTGTATGGAGCGGCTGGTCATCCAGGCTATGGCTTGCCAATGAAGGTACTCAATACGAGTACTGGAACGGTAAAGTGACTAATGATTACAGCGATAATGCTGCCTTGGAGAAGGGCTTTCAATCGACTCCGCCGTCGAAGGGTGTTTTTTGGTGGGAGCGTTCTGCGAACCCGAGCAACTCCATGACCTTCCTTCGTGTGAGTGACGGCGGTGACCCCAGCGATTACAACAACGCGAACGCCTCGTGGGGTATTTGTCCCTGCTTCTGCCTCTAATCAAGCATCTAGCATCTGCCGGGACTGTGTCCCCCTCCCCGGCAGATTCGTCTCACACCTTTGTTATTGCAGCAGGTATCTTCGCAGCGATTGAGCTGCGGGGCTTAAAGAAAGGAACGTGCCAGTTATGCCGAGCACGAGATATATATCGAAGCCAAGTACGCGGCACGTAGGTGTTAATGTGCTTGCGCTTCTGCTTGTCTTCATAACAGCGTTAACGCTCGTCTTGCCTGCTGCTAAGGCTTATGCAGCAAGTGGTGGAAGCACCTCGCTTGGCATCATGATCATTGACTCTTCCAAGGGTCAAAGCGTCTCCCCGGGCACTACTAATCTTGGCATCCGTGTGACCAACTCCAGCGTCGAATTCAAAACAGAGTACACGCTCACGCTCAACTTTAACGATGGCTCGGGGAATAGCTCAACGGTGACTGCAACCTACAACCAGCTTCTTCCCGATGCTCCTGTTCCTCCAACGCGTACGGGCTATACCTTCCTTGGCTACTACGACACACTAGTGGGTGGCAATCAAATCTACGATCAAAATGGCAAGAGCACCCTTGTTTGGACGATAGCAAAAGACACTCCTCTTTTCGCCCATTGGCAAGCTAAAACCACTCAAGTCTCGTTTGACCCAAACTCAGGAACAGGTGGACAGACTGGTCAGGTGACTGCTACGTATGATTCTGATATGCCTGCTATTACGTCTAAGCCCACAAAGGACAACCATACCTTCTTGGGTTACTTCGACGAAAAAAGTGGTGGCACCAAGTACTACAACGCTGATCTTACGAGCGCCACCAAATGGAACAAGGTGTGTGATACTGCCACCCTCTATGCTCAGTGGCAGATAGACTCCTACACCTTTACTTGGAAGGCTAATGGAGGTAGCTGGGCTGGCTCTACTGCTGACAAGACTACCACGGTCAACCATGATGCGCTGGTGATTCCACCGCAGGAACCCTCTCGTCCTGGGTATAAGTTTGATGGGTGGTATAAGGAGGGGCTTACTGTCCCTTGGAACTTCCAAACTGACAAGCCAACGCAGAACACCACCCTTTACGCCAAGTGGTCGGAGCATATTGTGTGTACGGTTCCTGTTTCAACCCTGCTTCAAGTGGATGCTAAGGGAGAGGTAACTGGCATTACTGGCAGAACCCATCAGTTTGCCTCTCAGACTACCGCTCCCATAGTCGTGACCTCTGCAACAAGCACGCTGCTTGCAGGTGCCAACAGTTTGTTTCCTGATGATGCGGCAAGAAAGGATGTCGCTATCCTTATCACTCCCCAGGGAGGTGTGCAAAAGTCTATTCCGCTGGCGACAACAACTCCTGTCAGTCTTGGCTTCCAGATCGACACGAAGGGAACCTTGCCTGTTCCTTTCAGTCTGTATCTTCCTGCTACTGCCCGCTTGAACTACCTAGCAAACGATGGCACGGCCGAGATGGCCAGCATTTCCTAAACAGTTTCTCTCGCTAACCCGCAGTAAAGCCAACATACTCAGCGGCAGGACCCACCCGTCCTGCCGCACAACCCGCAGGCGCGCTTACCCCATAGGCGCGCCCGTTGTGGTTTTGGGGTCCTGTGTCCCTGCCGCGCGAAAAAGTGTGACGCGCTCCGCGCTGGCTAATAGGCCAAGAGACATCCGGCTCTCTCGCATTATGACGAGGGCTTTCGTGCCTGAGTGAACGAATGGTTAAAGTTTTCCGCCGAAGGTTGAGGATAAACCTATGACCTGCGTTTTCGCGCTTCGCGCGAACGGCGCTCTGGAGAACGCCGCTACGGGGATTATGCCAATTGCAAGTCAACGCCTTCCGGCCAGTTCATAAGCAGGGCAACGTAGGCTGGGGGGTTTGGGAGGGTTCTTGGCGCTTCTGAACACCATTTTCTTAGCGCCCGAAGGGCGCATTCTAAAGCATGAAGGAGCGCAGCGCACGAAAACGTCTTTCCGCGCAAAGCGCGAAAGGACGTTTGAGCAGCGGAGCGGCGCGCCAAGAATCCTCCCAAACCCCCCAGCCGGACAGGTTGAATCCTAATAGATAGCGCGAAGCGCGTCAGACTTTTGCAAGCGTAACGTTTCTTCTCTACGGAATGGTACAAGTTCGTTGACGGGATGGCTTCCATTTCTTTCGACGCTCCGCCTTTGCCCGCCTGGCGCGCTAGGCTCCTGGGGGTTACTTCTGTCAGGGGGAACCTCCACTATAAGATGACGAAGGGGGCGCGGTGCGACCGGGGGGTGTTCGGACTATATTCCAGCTGTTCGCGCGGGATGTGCGGCGGCTGGCGCACAATCCGGTGGCCATTATTGTGACGCTGGGCGTGTGCGTGATTCCGTCGCTCTATGCGTGGTACTGCATCGCGGCGAACTGGGACCCTTATGCGAACACGGACGGCATTCGCGTGGCGGTAAGCAACGAGGACGAGGGTACGGACAACAATCTCACGGGCAGGATGGACGCGGGTGCTCAGCTGGTGGAGGCGCTGCGCGATAACCACCAGCTGGGGTGGACGTTCGTCTCGTCCGAGGAAGCGGTGCAGGGCGTGTACGCGGGGACTTACTTCGCGGCCATCGTCATCCCGCCGCACTTCAGCGCGGACATGGTGGGCGCAGCGCGCGGCGAGGCTCCGGCGCCGCAGTTGCAGTATTACGTGAACGAAGAGCAGAACGCGGTGGCTCCCAAAATCACCGACGCGGGCGCTGCGCAAGTGGAACGCCAGGTGAACGAGGCGTTTGTGGGTGCGCTCACTCGCGTGGTGGTGGAACGTGCGCAGGCGGAAGGGCGTAGCGTGCTTGAGGCGGAATCTCAGGCCGAAGGCGGGCTTCTGCAAGGCGTTGACCAGGCGCTGGCCGCGCTCGACCAGATGCGCGCGTCGCTTGCGTGCGCGGTGTCAACCGTGGAAGCGTCGAAGGGTGCGGCTGCTGATGTCCGTTGCACGCTTGCGGACGTGCAGGCGCAACTGCCGGAACTTTCCCGGGCGCTCGACGAGAACGCGGCGCTGCTTGACCAGGCGCGACGTGACGCAGGCGCCTACACCGCCGCGGTCACGGATGCCATCGAGCGGGCGCGGATGCTGGTGGGTGACGCCTCGTCAAAGGCCAACCAGTCGGTGGGCGAAGCGGCGAGCACGCTCGCGGCGCTCAAGGGGCGCGTGGACAGCGCGCTCGCAACGGCTGAAAACCTTGCCAGCACCAGCCAGCAGGCGCTCGATGAACTGCGCCGCCAAGCGGCCGACCGGCCCGAGCTGGCCGACGCCCTCGCGCAGCTGGAAGACCAGGTGGCGCAGCAAGAAGCCACCCTGCAAGCCCTGCGCGCGGCAAGCGATGCCCTGGCCGGTGCCGCTCAGGATGCGGCCGACGCGCTTCAGGCCGCAACGCAGGCGGCGCAGGACGAAGCGGGCGTGTTATCCCAGGCCCAGCGCTCGTTCGCTACTGAAGTGGCGCCGCAGCTGGCAAGCGCGCTCGACTCCCTCTCGCGCGCAACGGGCACGCTGTCGCAGGCGGTGGCGGGCCTCGAAACGGCCACGGCGAACGCGGATGCAGCCACCGGGCAACTTCAAACCGTGCTGGACGAGGCGGGCCAGGCGCTCACTTCCGCCGACGACGCGCTCGGGGCGCTGCGCGACCGCTTGGCGCGCACGGCGGGAGACCTCGCGGCACTTCGAGGTTCGGCCGCTTCGGCGGGCCTCTCGACGCTGCTTGGCATAAACCCCCAGGATGCGGGCGGGTTTATGGCCTCGCCCGTAACGCTGCACACCGAAACCATCTACCCGGTGAACACCTACGGCGCAGGCGTCGCACCGTTCTACACGAACCTGGCGCTGTGGGTGGGAGGCCTCATCCTGGTCACCATTTTCAAGCTGGAGGTAGATCGCGAAGGGGAGGGCGCGGTTTCGGCCGCGCAGGGATACGTGGGGCGCTGGCTGTTGCTGGGGACGCTCGGCCTCGTGCAGGCAACCATCGTGTGCGCGGGCGACCTCATCATGGGCGTGCAGTGTACGAACGTTGCCGCGTTCATGGGAGCGGGGCTCTTCGCCTCGTTTGTGTACGTGGGCCTCATTTATGCCCTGGCGGTGGCGTTTCGACACATCGGCAAAGCGGTGGCGGTGGTGCTGCTTATCATGCAAATTCCCGGCTCATCGGGCATGTATCCCGTGCAGATGATGTCCGGGTTCTTCCAGGCCGTGCACCCGTTTTTGCCGTTCACGTACGGCATTGACGCGCTGCGCGAGGCTATTGGCGGCATGTATGGCGCGCACTACTTCATTGACCTGGGGTATTTGGCGCTGTTCTTGCCCGTGGCGCTGCTGGTGGGGTTGGTGGCGCGGCCGTATCTGCTCAATGTGAACCTGCTGTTTGACCGCAAGCTGGCCGAGACCGACGTGCTGGTGGGCGAAGCTGGCGAAGGGCAACCCGGCGGGCGCTTCCGTTTGCGTACGGTGGTGCGCGCGCTGCTGGATACCGCAGACTATCGCACGGCGCTGCTAGCGCGGGTTGCGCGGTTCGACGCCGGGTACCCCCGCCTTGTGCGCACCGGGTTCGCGCTGCTGGTGGGGCTTTCCGCGTGCATGGCGGTGCTCATGATGGTGCTTGACGTGGGGCCGAACGGCAAGATTGTCATGCTGGTGATATGGATTGCCCTGCTTATAGCCGTGTCCGCGTTCCTCATTGTGGTGGAGTACGTGCGCGCCAGCCTGAACTACCAGGTGCGTCTGAGCACCCTGGATGAAACCGAGATGCGAAGCGAAGCGCGCGCCCACGTGCCCTGCTGCGCGAAGGCGGGAGCGAGTGCAGGTGCAGGCGCGGACGGGGCGGGAGCAAGTGCAAACACCCCCGAAAGCCAACCGCCCCAGGACGGTGACGCCTCATGAGGGCGGCGTGGCAGCTGTTCGCGGGCGACGTGCGCAACCTCGCGCACAGTGTGGTGGGGCTCGTGGTGGTGTTGGGCCTGGTGGTGGTGCCAGCGCTGTACGCGTGGTTCAACATCCTGGGCGGCTGGGACCCGTACGAAAACACTGGCGGCCTCAAGGTGGCGGTGGCGAACGAGGACGCGGGCTACCACGGCGACCTTGTGCCGCTGGACGTGAACATCGGTGACGACGTTGAGGACGCCCTGCGCGCAAACAAGCAGCTGGACTGGGTGTTTACCGACGCCGATGCCGCGGTGGAAGGCGTGAAGTCGGGCGCGTATTTCGCTGCCATCGTCATTCCGAAAAGTTTTAGCGACGACATGATGACGCTGTTCTCCGATGACATTCACCACTCTGACATCGTGTATTACACCAACCAGAAGGAAAACGCCATCGCGCCGCGCGTCACCAGCGAGGGCGCGAGCGACGTGCAGTCCAACATTGATAGGACCTTCGCCGAAACGGTGGATCAGGTGGGGCTCAAAACGGTGTCGCAGCTGGCGGCGTATCTCGACAGCGATTCGGTGGGTTCGTACGCGGCCGCGCTCAGCCGTTCGTTGGGCTCGGCGGCGCTTGACTTAGAAGGTGCCGCGGCACAGGCGCGCTCGTTTGCGGCGCTGGCCGGGGCCACGTCGGCGCTTGCGGGTACGTCCGCGCACCTGTTGGATGGCGCGGGTGCCTCGGTGGGAACGACGCGTGAGCTGCTGGGAGACGCTGCGGCGGGAACGCAGGACGTATCCGGCGCACTTGATGCCGCATCGGCCCTGGCAGATGACGCGCTCACGCAGGGGATGGCTGGCCTTGATGCCGTGGCGGAACGGGTGGAAGCGGCCCTGGGCGCGCTGGATGGCCGCGCCGACACGGCGGCGGGCGACCTGACCTCCGCCGCCGCAGATGTGCGGCGGCTTGCCGAATCGTACGCGGCCGTGCGCGATGCCGTGGCCGCGGCCGACCCCACCAGTCCCGCGCTCGGCGCGCTCGATCGCGCCGTGGCACTGTTGCAATCGCTTGACCAGGCGCTCAGCCAGGCGTCCACCGACCTGGACGGCGCGGCGGAGCAGGCCGCCGCCAGTCGCCAAGCCGTGCGCACGCTTGTTGACGAAGCACGCCAGCAGCTGGAAGACGCGCGTCACGCCTTCCACGACAACCTGGCCACCTCGGTGGATGCACTCAAGTCATCGCTTGCTGCGGCGCAGTCGTCGGCCACCACGCTCTCCGACGACCTGGCCGCCACGGCCGCGGGGCTTTCGCAGGCATCCGGCTCGCTGGAAACCAGCCTCGCCGCCACGCGCGACACGCTCAACCAGTCTGCAAGCGCGCTCGCCGACGCCTCCGCCAACGTGAACGAAGCGAAAGCGCGCCTCGATGACGCGCTTTCTCGGGGTGACCTCAACGAAGTGCGTGCCCTCATCGGCTCCGACCCGCAGGGCCTCGCCTCGTTTCTGGCCGCGCCCGTGTCGCTCGACCGCCACGCCGTCTACGGCATCGCCAACTACGGCTCGGCCATGGCGGGGTTCTACACCATCCTCTGCCTTTGGGTGGGCGCCATCATTTTGGTGGCGCTTTTGGAGGTGAAGGTGTCCGACCGTCGCATCGCGCAGCTTGGCGGAAACGTGTCGCTCTCGGCGCGCTACTTCGGCCGCTTCGGCATTTTTGCCGTGCTAGCCTTGCTGCAAAGTACCGTGGTGTGTGCGGGCGACCTGTTCTTTGTGGGTGTGCAGTGTGAGCATCCGCTGTTGTTCATGGTGGCCGGCTGGGTAGCATCCCTTGTGTTTTGCCTGATCATGTACACGCTCGTGGTGTCATTCGGCGACATAGGGAAGGCCATAGCCGTGGTGCTGTTGGTCATGCAGGTGGCGGGCTCGGGCGGCACGTTCCCGGTGCAAATGATGTCCGACTTCTTCCAAGCCGTCTATCCGTACTTGCCGTTCACGCATGCCATCAGCGCCCTGCACTCCTGTATCGGCGGCATCTACGGGAACCAGTACGCCGTCCAGCTGGGGAAACTACTACTGTTCGCCGTGCCCGCGCTGCTGCTTGGCCTGGTGCTGCGCCGCCCCGTCATCCGCCTCAATGACTACGTCATTCGCAAACTGGAAGAAACAAAAATCATGTGAGGGCGCCGGGTGCGACGGGGGGTGCCGGGGAGTGTCGTGCCTGGCACACGCGCCGCGCCGCACCATCCCCTGACACCCCGACACCCCCACGCCTTGCCATTAGTTGTCGCGCACTAGTCGGCGGTAGAGCAGGGCGAACGCACCTGCTGCCACAGCAATCCAGGCGAGCGTGATGGCCGCGGGCATAAGCGCGTCGGTGGTGAACAAGCGCTCGTCAAGCAGCAGCTTCAGCAGCGCGTCCATGCCGCCGGTGGGGAAGAAGCGGATGACCTCGGCGGCTTCTTCGCTCATGTTGCCCACCATGGGGGCGATGGCCAGAATGAACACGGGGGTGGCGTACAAGCTTGCCGTCATCTGATCGCGCGCGGCCAGGCCCATCAATAGCGACACAAGAACGATGGGTACTGCGCCCACCACGCCAATGACCAGGTACGGAAGCAGCATCTCGCGCGAGGCACCCACCACGAAAAAGCAGACGGTGTCAATGATAGCCACGGCCGCGAGTGCCACCACGGCACGCGAGGCCACAATCTGGCCCGCGCCCACGTTCGCCAACATGAGCGTGCGCAGCGTGTGCTTCTCCTTCTCCTCGGCAAGCGCCGTGGCCGCGGCGGTCATACTCACCATGCCGGCGGTGGTACAGAGCGCAATCGACAACAGAAACGCGGTGATGAATGCGGCGCTCTCGGGCGAGCCATCGCCGTTCTTCCCTATGGTGAACTGGTAAAACAGCGTGAATCCGACGGGCATGAGGCAGCAGATGAGGACGGTGGGGTTCTTCACGAGGTCCATGAGGTCCTTCGTCAAGAGGGTTTGTGTTTTGCGTAGAGCGGCTTCCATGTTAAAACTCCCTTCCCGTGAGTTCGAGGAATACTTCTTCCAGGTTGGGCTCCACCGAGTGGAGCGACAGGCACGCGTCCGCGGCCAGCGCTTCGGCCACCACGGAGGCACCCGCGGCATCCTTCGTGGTGTGCACGACGCGGCCGTCGGCCGTGCGCATAACCAGTTCGTTGCGGGCGAAGCGCAGCTTGAGCGCCTCGGGTGCGTCGCAGGCCACCAGGTGTCCGGCGTCCAAAATGCCCACACGGCCGCAGAGCGCGTCGGCCTCGGCCATGTCGTGCGTGGTGAGAAATACGGTGGTGCCGGCGTCGTTCATCTCGCGCAGCATCTTGTGCACCTCGGCGCGTGCGGCGGGGTCGAGGCCGCTTGTGGGCTCGTCGAGAAACAGCAGCTCAGGCGCATGAATGAGTGCGGCCAGCAGTGCGGCGCGCTGGCGCATGCCCTTCGAGCAGTTCTTCACGAGCGTTTTCTTCTTGTCGGCCAGGTTCATGCGCTCAAGCAGCGTGGTAATGCTACCCGCACCCACGCCGCGGATCTGGGCGTAAAAGCGCAGGTTTTCCTCGATGGTCATGCGCTCGTAGAGGGCGCTCGTGTCCGACAGAATGCCGATGCGCTCGTAGTCGGCGTTCGTGGCGTGCTCAATGGGGCGGCCGAACAGGGTAATGCGCCCGGAGTCTTTCACCAGCTGGCGCGTGAGCAGCTTGATGGTGGTGGTTTTGCCCGCGCCCGAGGGGCCCAGGAACCCAAAGCATTCGCCGCGTTCCACTGCAAACGTCAGGTGGCGCAACACTGGCTTGCCTTTGAAGGCGAGCGAGACATCTTCCATAGAAAGGAGGGGTGCCATGGTTTTACGCCCCCTTCCGCGCCGTGCGAAGCGCAACGAGGTCGGCTTGCAGCGCCTTCGCCTGATGGGTGAGGCGCACAACAGCATATGACGTGACAATGACGGTTACGACGAACGCAACCGCCAGCAAAAGCACGAGAACGGCTAACTGATCGATGGTGAGCATGGGGAGATGTTCCTTTCCGAGTTCGGTTGTCCAACGCGGCCCAGTATTGCCGAGCCCCTGCGCGCTCACAACCGTTTCGCGACGTCAGGCGTGCGTTCGCGACGACAGGAGCATACGGGGGGACGAAAGGAGCACGGGGGATGTGCGCGGCGATGCGGCGCGGAAGGAGGCGCGGCGATGCGGCGTGGAAGCGCGCGCGGGATGGGCGTTGTTCGGAGTGGAACGACGAAGTGCGCTTACGCCTCTTGGGGCGCGCGCTTGATGACGAGCGCCAGGGCTACAACGGAGAGGGCGGTCCATACAAGGATGCTTACGGCGGGCAGCACGGCCGTCGGCGTAAACAGCATGCCTTGCAGCGCCAGCTGCGTGAGAATATAGAGGCCGCCGGTGGGCAACAGCGGCGTGAGGGCAGCCATCCCCTCATTCACCATGGTGAACAGGGGAAGCACACCGACAATGATGAAGGGCGTGTCCAGGGTCATGGCGTTCATCTGGTTGCGCGTCACCAGCCCGACGGCCAGCGAAACGATGGTAAGGGGCAGTGCGCCCACCAACGCCACGGGGGCGACAAGCACGGCGTTGAGAGCTGCCGCGCCAACAGCAAGGGCACTGAGTGCGGCCACTCCTGCCACAATGAAGCTGGCGGCAAGGCCGTGGGCGAGCACGATTTGGCTCTGTCGCACGCCCGCCAGGAGAAATGTGCGCAGTGTGTGCTTCTCGCGTTCTTCGGCCATTGCGTACACGACAATCATAGTGGTGACCATGATGACTTCGAACAAGACGGCGTAGCTGAACATCGCCGTTGAGAACAGCTGCCGTTCTTCCGGTGCTTCGATGCTTCCCTGCCCTAGAAACCACAGCATGACCGTCAGCCCCAGCGGCACCAGGCAGCTGACCAGCAGGGCGGGGTTGTGAACCACGTCTGCCAGATAGCGCCGCGTCAGCACGAGCGTGGTGCGGGTGCCTTCGGAGGTTCTACCAGCCATAACGTTGCCTCATCTCCTCGGCGCGGCCCTTCGCCAGTGGCACGGACGAGCCCGCCGCGTCGTTCAGCAGCAGGTTGTAGCTGTTGCGGGTGTAGCGTTCCACCTTCGCCACCTTCTGCACGTTCACGAGAAACGACCGGTGACAGCGGAAGAACCCGGCGCGGCTGAGGTCGCGCTCAAGTTCATCCATGGTACGCGGGGTGAGGTAGAGTTCGCCGCGCACGGAGAGATAGGTGGCTTTGTTGAGACTTTCGGCGAAGTCGATTTCGCGCGGGTCGAACAGCAGCGTGGCCGTTTCGGTTTTGGCGGGAATTTTGAGGACGCGCACCTCGTCACCGTCGTAGGCGTCGGCGGGTTCGGCGTCGATGTCGTCCGTGGGGTCGTCCTGGTCAGCCACGTAGAAGCGTCCGTCCTCGTGCCAGCAGGCAATGCCGGGCATGAGCAGCGCCTCGCGCAGCGACTGGCCAACGGTGATGAAGCGGCAACCGAGGGCGGTGCGCTCGTCCATCCAGGCAAGTGCCGAGGCGCGGCTGGTGGCGTCGAGGTCCGACAGCGGGCGTTCGATGAAGCACACTTCAGGTTCGAACAGGCTGGCGCGCGCGAGGTTCACCAGCATCATCTCGGCGGGGGAGAGGTCGCGCATGCGGCGCGAGGCGAGGGCGCGCAGCCCGAAGTGCGTGATGGCGTCCTCGTGGTGCACCGAGCGGCCGGCCAGGCTGCTGAACAGGCGCAAGTGGCGCGTTACCGTGTCGCGCTCGCAGCCGCGGTCGGTTTCCACGATGAACGCGCAGCGGCGCGTGTGGTAGCGTTCGCGCACGGCGGTGAGCAGGGCGGCGGACACTTCGCGGTTGCACTCAATGTGCACGCTATCCTCGGCGGCGAGCAGGGTTTCGATGGAGGCGAACTCGGTCACGCGGGTGTCCTAGCGGGTAGTTTCGCCGGCGGGCAGAATTTCCAGCCAGCAGCCGTCGGGGTCCTGGATGAAGTAGATGCCCATGCGCTCGTTCACGAAACAGATGCAGTCCATCTCTTCGTGCAGGGCGCGGGTGGCGTCCATGTCGTCCACCTCGAAGGCCAGGTGAGTGTCGCGTCCGCCGTTGTCGTAGGGCTCGGTGCGCCCGCGGTTCCACGTGAGTTCCAGCTGGAAGGGCGCCTCGTCGTTGCCGATGAAGACGTTTTCCCACGAGCCGTCGTCTGGCCCCATGCGGTGCTGCACGGTAAGGCCGAGCGCCCGCTCATAAAACGCGAGCGACGCATCAAGGTCAAGCACATGTATGCATTCATGAACCATCTTGGCTTTCATGGGACTCCTTTCAGGTTATGCGCGCGGTGCGCGAGGGCGACGCGCGCGGCGCGCGGCCGCGCCGGCCGCTTCTCTTGCGAAGTATACACAAAGACACCCCGTGCGTTTTCTGCTATCCGAGTGTGCGCTTCACTAGGATGACAGAAGATGCTCGAGTCGCGGCCCGTCAATGGCGAGGTAACAGCGAAAGAGTGCCCTACTGGCACAAATCGCCCTTTAGGGCGTGCGGCAGGATTCTTGGACTTACTCAGGCTACCAGCCCGAGTCTTCTACGGCGGCCTGCGATGGTTTCGCAGGATATCTTCTTGCCGTTTCTTTTGAACGTCTTAAGACGATTTTGATTGTACC
>DXGM01000018.1 GCA_019113915.1 Candidatus Gordonibacter avicola | reverse complement strand
AACTCCTGCTCATTCCCGAGGGCAAGGAGGGCGCTGCTTCTCTCCCCGACCAGTCCACCCTTGTCTCTGCCACTGCATTTTCCCGGTGCAGTGTGCTTTCTCAAATCCTGGTCGGGGACAGCGCCATGTTTGCATCATACGACGGAGTGCTCTACTCCAAAGACTTGAAAACCCTGGTTGCTTGCCCCGCAGGTATCGGTGCCTCCATCGTGATTCCCACCGAGACAGAAACCATCGATAAGGATGCTCTTGCTGGCTGCAAAGACCTCGCATCCATCACCGCCCTGGGCAACATCCAAAAGATCGACCCCACTGCTTTCTCTGACGAAACCAAAGCAACAGCCGTCGTTGCTCTTTCGGGCCAGGACTTCAAAACTAGTAAAGCCGTATGGGAAGCGGCTGGGTTCCAAAACTTCGCTGAACCCGCCAAGCCCGGCGAAACCACAAACTCCGACACCAACGAAACCAGCGGCCTTACCTACACTCTGCTCGATGACTACACCCTCGCCGTCTCCTGGCAAAGCAAGGATGACCCTGAGGCGAACCTCGAAATCCCCACCTCCGCCGAGATCAACGGCGTCCCTTATCGCGTGAGCACCATCGCCGAAAACGCCTTCGCCAACCGAGGCTCACTCACGAGCGTAAAGCTCCCCTCAACCATCACCACCATCAACAACGCAGCCTTCGCCGGTTGCGCTAACCTCTCAACCATCGAGTCCCCCAACACCCTGAGCGCCATCGGTGTGCGAGCCTTCGAAGCAACCTCTCTCAAGGACATTTGGCTCCCTGCCAGCATC
This sequence comes from Candidatus Gordonibacter avicola, assembly GCA_019113915.1. Lineage (GTDB taxonomy): Bacteria > Actinomycetota > Coriobacteriia > Coriobacteriales > Eggerthellaceae > Gordonibacter > Gordonibacter faecis. Next base: position 75,480 of record DXGM01000018.1, on the reverse strand, counting down.
GAGTCCATTGACTCTCGTGCCTTCGCTTCATGCTCCGATCTAGAGCGCGTGGTAGCTCTCGGCACTCCCGAAGTAGCAAGCGATGCCATCGCTGGCTGCACCAACGTTTCGATTTACGTCCCCTCTGGCTCCGAAGACTCTTGGAACCCAGGCATACCCTCTCACAACAATCACCTTCTGCCTTATGGGGTGTCTCTGGCGAAAGAACCCCTCACCGTCGAAGCGGGTCAAGAAGCCAACCTCCTAGAAGGCGGCAACCTCCAAGCACCTGATTCCGTAGAAGTTTCCTACTCTTATGCGGCCACACCTTTGTCGGTTGATGCTGGTCGTGTAAGCGCCAAGAAAGCAGGCACCACCGATGTAACCGCCGTCCTCTCCTTGGACGGCGTAGAACTCACTCGCGCAACCCGCACCGTCGAAGTCTCCCCAAATCCAGAAGGAGAAGCCGACATCGCCATTCTCAACTCCGAAGTATCCCTACCTGCTGCCTATCTCGCTAACGCTCGCGAAACCCAACTCAATGTCACAGCTCCCGTTGGTGTCACCTTCGGCGAAGACACCCCCTACGACGTCGCGGATGCTAATCCTCCAGCATCCATGCAATCAACGGAGTACTTTCAGAACAACATGGATGTTCCTGTTTATCTTGCCCAGGTTGATTGCGTTAATCAAAATATTGGGAACGTTCTTGTGGGGAATACTGGTGCCACGACTCTTGTTGTGGATCAAAAGCTTTTCAGTCTCTATCCTGAAGGGGCCGAAGGAGAGGCAATGCATTTTGGGTGCGGTCTGGACATTAACACTGCGTCCCCCAATAATCCAAGTGCTTTTATCATACAGCCAGGTGTTAGATCTTCTTTTATCTTTCGCTTGAACCTCACCAACGACACAACCAAACTTGCCAATGCGAAGGTGCTAACAGGCGCTGCAAGCAAAAACATCGAGACGAAAAACCTTGCCTCCTTAATGTATACGTTTGAAACAGTGCCCCTTCTTGGTCTCGGATCCGGCAAGGTTGAGTCATCGCCCTTCTACCTGAAGGACAATACTACCGGTGAGGTGTACACGGCCGCAGAAGTCAAAACGCATGCTGATGCAATTGCAAGAGGTAATGAAACTATCAAAGCAGTATATAAAGCCTATATCGCTAATGAGTCTACTTATGAGTGCAAGACTGTGTGGGGTGATACCAAGTATGACGTCCGTATTATTGGTATCAATCACGATAAACTTGCAGAACCTGTGCCTGGTGGTCCTACTGTGGCTGGCCTTACTTTCCAGTTCAAAAACCTACTAAACACGCCCTCCGCGATAGGCCGTAACTGGAGCAATTCAGGCGCCTGGGGCTCCTCTATTCTGAGGGGGGATATGATCAGTGGAACGATCTGGGGAATGGTTCCTGTTGATCTTCAAAGCCAAATTGCGTTAGTCACGAAGTATTACAACGCGGCCTGGGGATCTAGCACCAAGTTGGCGGCGGTTAGCGACAAGCTTTTTCTTGCAGCTTATATCGAGTACACAGGGTCATTGTATAGCGAGTGGTCTATGTTTCCTAATGTTGCCGCTGAAGGTACACAGTATGAGTACTGGAAAGGCAAGGTGACCAGCAACTCTGGTAATAACTCAGCTTTAAGGAAAGGCTATCAGTCCAGTCCTTCATCATATGTAAACTGGTGGCAGCGTTCCATACATCCCAACAACTCTTCGGATTTTCTTTTCATTGGTGCAGGCGGTGTACCGGTCGGTTCCACTCAAGCACATAACGGCTCTGGTGTTTGCCCCTGTTTCTGCCTCTAATCCAGCATCCAGAATCTGCCGGGCCTTGTCCCGGCAGATTCCCCTCACTTCCTCACACCACTAGTTACTATTTCGCAGCCAACAAGCTGTAGGCCCAAAGAAAGGAACGTGTCAACCATGCAGAGCATGAGACATACCCTAAAGCCAAGCATCCGGCCCCTACTAGTTATGCTTTTGTTAGTTTTCTTGGCAGCTATGACGTCCATGCCTCAAGCAAAAGCTCTTGCAAGTACTGAAGACACTATGCTCAGTATTAACGTGAAGAATTCTTCAATCTATACCCTTACATTTGACAATAACGACGGCACAGAGCCTACTGTTACTGTTGATGTCCAATACTATAGAGTCCCAAAATCGGTGACACCTCCGACGCGAGATGGTTATACGTTTCAGGGTTATTTCGACAGCGTGACGGGAGGTGCCCAATATTACGATGCCAATGGGGTGGGTATCCATGTCTGGGATAAAGAATCAGATGCCACTCTTTACGCACACTGGGCTTTCCAAATTAACTGTTCTATTCCTACCTCTGCTGACATTGAGATTGACGCATCGGGAAAAAGTACCACAAGCACGAACCCCGAGTTCGTTTCTACCTCAAGTGCAGATCTGAGAGTAGCTGCCATAACCATCAATCAGGGTGCAAATGCTGCTTCGCTTTTTGCCAACAACGCTGTCCCTGATGGTGTGGGCATTCAACTGACACCCACCTCAAGTGGCTCGTCGGTGCGGGTGCCTCTTGTGACCTCGGCGGTTACCACTATTCCCAACAATGGTTGGACCATTCCTGCCGGAAGCATAGAGACGCCAACCAGGTTCGCAGTTGCTTTTGGCTTGGCGCTTCCAAGTGGGGCGCAACTTAACTACCAACCTGATAAGCCGGTTACTATTGCGAACCTTTCGTATGTGGTAGCACCTGGCTAGTATCTCCTAGAGGTTGAATCACCCACTCAAGCGGCCAGGACCACCCGCCTTGGCCGCACAAACCCAACAGGCGCGCTTTCCCATCACGGGCGCGCCTGTTGCGGTTGTTGGCTCTTCTCGTTCGCTTGTGCGAACTTGGGCAGGGGGATGATGGCGCCTAGGGCAGCGGCGGGGAGGAGGATTACCAGGGCTTTTACGGGGAAGCACATGAAGAGTAACAGGACCGTCATCAGGGGTTTTCTCATGACGGCGCCCATGAGGGCGGCGGTGCTCGCGCAGAGGGCGAAAACGGGGTCCACGCCGGTGAGGGTGGCCATGCCGTACCCGAGCGAGATGCCGGCGAAGATGACGGGGAAGAAGTGGCCGCCGCGCCAGCCGAAGCGGATGCAGAGGGGGGTCACGAATACTTTCACCAGGCCGGTGGCAATAAGCGTGAGGGCGCTGAGCGAGGTCCACATCTCGCCGAGTTGTTCGGCTTGGGTTTCGCCGGCGAACATGGTGAAGGGGAGTGCGATACCCGCCACGGCCAGCACGATGCCAGCGATGACGGCTTTAAGAACGGGCTTGTCGCCCATCTTGGTGGAGGCCTGCGCCAGCACGCTGTCAAACACGCAGTAGAGCCAGCCGCCCGCTGCACCCACCGCTGCGATGGGGAGCGCCCAGGCGAGTTCGTGCGTGCCCAGGTGCAGGTCGGTGAAGCGCGGCAGCGACAGGCCGCCGCCTCCGGTAAGAGCGCCCAGGCCCATAAACGCACCCAGCGCGCCTGCGATGGCGCAGAAATACACCACCACCTTTGACGTTTTCGGCAGCTCGATGGTTTGCGCGCCTTCCCCTTGGGGGCTGTCGCCCGTGAGGGGTGCGGCGAAGCCGAACAGCGGGGCAGTGAAGATGGCTGAGAGCGCGGCCATGGTGCCCACGGACGTGAGCTGCTGGAAGTCGGCGCCGAAGCGCTTCATGCGGTCGCCCACCCACGTGCAGATGCCGGCGATGGCGCCCGTGAGGCCCGCTTCCGGGCCAATGGACCCGCCGAAGAACAGCGGCAGGAGCGCCGCAATCGACATGGGCCCCAGGTCGTGGTAGTCGTAGCGGCCTTCTTTCTTTACCTTGCTCATGACGGTGTTGAGGTCTTCGGGATACGGCCCAAACCGCTTCGCAAACAGCCCGATGATGAGGCCACCCACCACGCACGCGGCCAGCGGAAAGTAGGGGCCGAAGTACGCGGGCAGTTTCTCCCAGAGAAACGTGATACCCAGGTTCATGACAAACAGCAACAGCCAGACGAAAGCGCCCGCAATGGCGCCCGTCGCAATGACCGAGATGACGAACAGCGTGCGGTTGGCAAGGGTGGTGGGTTTCACGGATGGGTCCTTTTAGTGCGCGGCGGGCAGGTCGCTCGCGGCGGGCAGGCCGTAGGCGCTCGTGGCGGTGAGTACGGCGCGTTCGATGGCTCCCTGCATGGCTTCGGTGGCAAGTATGGCAACGGCGTCAGGGGAGGCGTCCACTTCGCCCGAGGCGAACGTGAATATGGTGTCGCCGTCGTTTAGGGTGTGCACGGGCTTGATGGCGCGCGCGTAGGCGTCGTGCGTGGTGGAAGACACCTTTTTGGCCTGGGCTTTCGTGAGGCGTGCGTTTGTGAGCACCACGCCGATGGTGGTGTTGGTGCAAGGGGCTGTGCCCGCTTCCGCGCCCGCCCCGGCGCCCGCGCTCGCGAGCGCGGCAAACGCTTCCAGCGGCTCCATCACCTGGCCCGCGTCGTTGCGACAGCCGGCAATCCAGGTGCCATCTGCGCCGCGTACGGTGCCAAGAGCGTTCACGGCCACCAGGGCGCATGCTACCACCTCACCCATGCGCAGGCCACACACGCCAAAGCCCGCCTTCATGGCGCGCTCAGGCCCGAGAAGCTTGCCCACGCTCGCTCCCGTGCCGGCCCCCACGTTGCCTTCCGCAAGCACCGCGCCCGGGGCGGCGTCCAAGGCAGCGCGACATGCCGCTTGTCCCATCGCGGCATCGGGGTGTGCGTTTTCGCCCACCAATAGGTCAAACAGACACGCACCTACCACAATAGGCACGCGTGCGCCGCCCACTTCGAAACCAATGCCGCGCGTGGCCAGCTCTTCCATAACCCCCGTGGAAGCTGCCAGCCCAAAGGCGCTGCCGCCCGACAGCACCACGGCGTGCACAGCCTCAATCATGTTCTCGGGACGCAGCAGGTCGGTCTCGCGCGTGGCCGGGCCGCCGCCGCGCACGTCCACGCCGCACGTGGCACCCGCAGGCGCTACCACCACGGTGCACCCGGTACCGGCGTCGTTGTTGTGCGCGTGTCCGCAGTGGAAAGCGGATAGGTCGGTTAGAGAGGCAGTATGGAGCATATATTCCTCTTTTCTCAAGGGTTCGCTCTCCATTGTACACCGGGTCGAAAACATGCGTGCTTTCAGGGGTTACTTCTTCTGCTGTCCGCGTCCATTTCTCGCAAAAAGTTCCGAGCGAACGAATGTATCGTCTTGCATTACCTTGACCCTATGACTAGTATAAGCACTCCTTGGACGCGGTTCCCTCAGACGAGGAAGGGGGAACACCCATGCCCAGCTTTTTAGCAAAATCTTCATGCAATGGTCGTCGTCCGAGTCATCTGAGTGCACAGCGCCATTTTGACCGCCCCGACCTTATCACGCGGCTTTTGCGTGAGCGCCATGTAGCGCGTTTTTTGGTGGCGCCGGACGGATTCGGTAAGACGTCGCTTGTGGCGGAGTATGCCGACACGGTGTTTTCCTTTGAGCACACGTTCTGGATCAACGGTCGCAGCCCTTGTTTCTTGCGCGATTTGGATCGCGGGATCATTGCCTCGACACTGACCCAAATGGAGAGCGCTTCGTTTTTGGTGGTAGTGGAGGATGTGCCGCCGCTTGATGTCGTGCGCGCCACGGCGCTTTCAGATGCGTTCGATGAACTGTTGGAGCGCGGATGCGAAGTGATGGCCACCTGCACTCCCGCGTGCGACGCGTTCGCATCACTGCAGCACGATCGCATGAAGTTGACCCCCGCCGATCTTTTGCTCACCGATGCGGAAGTGGATACCGTGCGCGGCGCGGCCGACCGCACGGAGCGTCCCGCCGCCACCGTTCCCACCTGTGAGCGTGTGCCGGCTCTGCGGTGGGGTGCGGAAGCGGCCGCGTCGTTTGTGGCGGGCGCTCTGCGCGAAGAACTGCCGGCTGAAGTGATGCTTGCGATGACCACCGCGCTGGTGTTGTGCACAGGAACGTTCTCCGACATTGAAGTGTTTGGCCCGCTTGGAGAGGAAGTGGTGGCTCTGCTGGAAGCGGGTTATCCCTACCTTGGTATGGACGCGCGTCGCGAACGCTTCCATACGCCTAGCTTTCCAGTTGGCGCCCTTGCCGCTGCGGTGACGGGGAAGCTTGATGCGCTGGCGGAACATTCGCGCTTTGCCGACCGCGACGCTCTGGTGGCTCGGTGGGCGGATGCGCTGGTGGCGCGTGCGGAGTGCGAGCGGGCGTGTGCGCTTGTGGGGGCGCTCTGCACGCGTGAGGCGCGGGCGACGTGGCTGGCGGCGCGTTCGCGGGAGCTTATGGAATCGACGTGTGTGCTGCCAGCACATGAGTTGTACGGCTCGCTCGGGCGGCGCTCGCTTTCGGGCGATACGGTGCTTGAGCTGGGCGAAGTGGTGCGACTGGTGGTCCTCGGCGAAGAGACCACTGCGCTCAGTCGTGCGCGGCGCATCGCGTTTGATCTGGGTGTATCCGAAGGTGCCCGCGCAATTGCGGCCCTGGTGCTTGCCCGGCGCGCGCAGGGTACCACGCGCGACAAGGCGCTCGATGAACTTGAACGCATCGTGCGCTCAACCGAGGGAGGCCACGCAGCGGCGTTTGCGCCCACCGAGACGTTTTGGCGCCCGCTTGCTCTGGCGCAGCTTGCCCTAGAAGACGATCCTGCCGAACTTGCACAGGAGGGCACTACGTGGCGCGCGCGGGGAGCCGACGAAGGGGCGCTTGCCTTGGTGACTGCCTGGGTGATCACAGATGTGCTCGATCATCCGCGCGCGGCGGGCGCACACGCGCATGCCAAGGTGGACGTGGGTGAGCGAGTGGGTCGCTACGTTCGCGAACGCGTAACTCAGGCTGGCGGTGAATGCTGTGACCTGTTCACTGCCGCAGCGGGCCTTGCGCTTGAGCGGGCGCGCGAACGCGGTACCGTAACCCTGCGCAAGCCGCTCGGGGCGGCCGAGGTGCTTGCGCTGCATCGCGTCGAAATGGAGTTGTTCGCCCAGCGGAGGGCCTTTGAGCGCGCGGCGCGTGAGCGTATCGAGCGCCGCGCCGAGCGCGCCACCACGCTTCCCGATGCCTACCTGGACGGGCGCTACCTGCCCACGCGCACCCGCACCAACTCTGTAGCGCCGGTGCTCACGGTAAACCTGTTCGGCGGCTTGGATGTGCGCATAGGGGATGTACCGGTGGACCTCAACCGCTTCCGCCGCCACAAGGTGAAGACGCTGTTGGCCCTGCTCGTGCTCAACCGCGGGCGCGAATACCCGCGCGACAAGCTTGTGGCGGCGCTTTGGCCTGAAAGCGAACTGGACACGGCGCGCAAGAATTTCTACTCAATTTGGTCAATGTTGCGCCGCACGCTTTCGGCCGGGTCGGGCACGTGCCCCTACCTGGTGCGCCACCAAAACGGCTGCCGCTTGGATGAGCGCCTGTTGGTGAGCGACGTCGCGCGTTTCGACGCGGTGTGTCGCATGCTCCTGTTTGGCCAGCCGGGCTCCGAGGGCTGGGCGCAGCTCTACGCGGAAATAGACGACGCCTTCGCCGACGATCTTATGCCGAGCGAGGAAGATAACGAGATTATCGTGCAAGCCCGCGCCGATTGTCGCGTGCAGCTGGTCGATGCGCTGGTGGCTGCGGCCGAGCGCCTCGTGGCTGCCGATGACGCGCAGGAGGGCCTCTGGTTCGCCCGCGCCGCCCTCAAGCGCGACCGCACGCGCGAAGACGCTTACCTCGCCCTCATGCGTGCGCAAATAGCCGCAGGTCAACGCACCGCGGCGCTGGAAACCTACTTCTCCTGCCGACGTTTTCTTACGAACGAACTGGGCATCGACCCCTCGCTCGCTATCGTGGAGCTTTACCACAGCATCATCGAAACCGAAGAACTGTTGGAGTAGCGGCGCGTTTCACATGCCTTCCCAGCCGCTGTGTGAGGGGTGGTTGGGAAGGCGGGCGCCCTATGGATTTCCTTTGAGGTCAGACGCGTTATGCTAGAGTAGTAACTACTGTTCACAGTCAAGAAAAGGACGGCGCATTACATGGCAGGATTCCTATCCAAGCTGCTGACGCTCGGCGAGGGCAAGCAGCTGAAACACTACGAGGCCACCGCGCAGAAGATAAACAGCTTAGAACCGCAGATGCAGGCCAAATCCGACGAGGAATTGCGCGCGCTTACCGCCGCGTTTCGCGAGCGTGCTGAGGCGGGGGAGGACCTGAAAAGCCTGCTTCCCGAGGCGTTTGCCGCCGTGCGTGAGGCATCGGTGCGCACGCTGGGGCTGCGCCACTTCGACGTGCAGCTCATCGGCGGCATGGCCTTGAACGACGGCCAAATTGCAGAGATGAAAACCGGTGAAGGTAAAACGCTCGTGTCTACGCTGGCGGGCTACTTGAACGCGCTTTCGGGCGAGAACGTGCACATCGTCACGGTGAACGACTACCTGGCGCGGCGCGACAGCGAGTGGATGGGCCGCATCTACCGCTTCCTCGGCATGGAAGTAGGCCTCATCCAAAACGGCATGCGCCCGGACAAAAAGATTCCCGCCTATAAGGCTGACGTCACGTACGGTACGAACTCCGAGTTCGGTTTCGACTACCTGCGCGACAACATGGTTACGCGCGCGGATGCCCGCGTGCAGCGTGGCCACCACTTCGCCATCGTCGACGAGGTGGACTCCATCCTCATTGACGAAGCGCGCACCCCGCTCATCATTTCGGGCGCGGGCACGCAGGCGGCCGAGACGTACAACAAGTTCGCGCGCGTCATGCCGGGTCTTACAATTGAAGAAGACTTCGACATGGACGAGGCGAAGAAAACCATCAACGCAACCGAAAGCGGTCTGGAAAAGATTGAGGCCATGCTGGGCATCGACGACATCTACGCCGACCCGTCCGGCCAACTGGCGAACCACTTGCAGCAGGCGTTGAAGGCGCAGTTTTTGTTCCATCGCGACGTGGACTACGTCGTGGTGAACGGGGAAGTGAAAATTGTTGACGAGTTCACGGGCCGCATCATGGAAGGCCGGCGCTACTCCGAGGGCCTTCACCAGGCGCTTGAGGCTAAAGAGCACGTGCTCGTGCGCGAAGAGAACCAGACGCTTGCCACTATCACGCTGCAAAACTACTTCCGTCTGTACGAGAAGCTCTCGGGCATGACCGGTACGGCTATGACCGAAGACGCCGAGTTCCGCGAGATTTACAAGCTGCCGGTGGTGGCTATTCCGCCGAACCGCCCGGTGGCGCGTAAGGATGAAAACGACCTGATCTACCGCACGGTGGACGCGAAGTTCAACGCGGTGGCTGACGACGTGGCCGAGCGCCACGCAGCGGGGCAGCCCTGCCTTATTGGTACGGTGTCCATTGAAAGTTCCGAGAAGCTGTCGCGTCTGCTGGACAAGCGCGGCATTCGCCATGAGACGCTGAACGCGAAGAACCATGAGCGCGAGGCGCATATTATTGCGCAGGCGGGTCGCGTGGGGGCGGTCACCATCGCCACGAACATGGCGGGTCGTGGTACCGACATCCTGCTTGGCGGCAACCCCGACGTGCTGGCTGACGACGTGCTGCGCGAGCGCGGCTATGACCCTGAGTTGGAGGAAGGCGCCGAGGTGGAAGAGGGCCACGCGCCCGCACCTTCGGCAGAAGAGCGCGCCGCCGCCCTTAAAGAGGCGAAACGCGTGTGTGCTGAGGAACACGACGCCGTCATTCAGGCCGGCGGCCTCACGGTTATTGGCACCGAGCGCCACGAGTCGCGCCGTATCGACAACCAGCTGCGCGGTCGTGCCGGCCGTCAGGGCGACCCGGGCACCACGCAGTTCTATCTGTCGCTGGAAGACGACCTCATGCGCCTGTTTGGTGGCAACCGCATGGATTCCATCGCGCGCATGATGGAAAAGACTGACATGCCTGATGACATGCCTATTCAGGCGGGCATGGTGTCCAAGGCCATCGAGAGCGCTCAGCGCCAGGTGGAAAGCATGCACTTCGCCGCGCGTAAAAACGTGCTGGAATATGACGACGTCATGAACCTGCAGCGCGCCGCTATCTACGGCGAGCGCAACGCCATTCTCGACGGCAAGGACATGTCCGAGCGCATTCCTGAAATTGTGCAGGAGGCCGCCGAGGCCATTGTTGCCGAGAACTGCCCGGACAAGACGGCCAGTGACGACTGGGATGTGCGTGCCATTGAAACCTGGGCGGCGAACATGACAGGCCGCGAGGACTTTAAGGTGGACGCGCTCGACCACGACGACGACCCGGCGCTGGTATCTGAGGGCCTGGTGGAGTACCTGGAGGCGGTCTACAACGAGAAGGCTCAGATCCTCGGCGAGGTTATGAAGACACTTGAGGCGCAGGTCATGCTCCGCATCATCGACACGCGTTGGATGGCCCACCTCTCCGAGATGGACTACCTCAAAGCGGGCATTGGTCTGCGCGCGTTCGGTCAGCGTGACCCGCTTGTGGAATACAAAAACGAGGCCTATAACGCCTTCCAAAACCTCACGGCGTCCATGTATGAGGACTACCTGCGCACGCTGCTGCGCCTGCAAATTGCAGTGCAGCAGGCCCCGCAGCTGGAAGAAGAGAAGAGCCCGCTTGACGGCAAGGTGAGTTATTCGGCTCCTGAGCAGGCACTTGAGCAGACGGGTGTGGGTGCGGTGCGCAACGAGGTTGCCGCCCAGTCCGCCGCCACCGGTAACGCGGCCCCGCCACCGAAGCCCGCTCCCGCCAAGGCGCAGACCTATGAGAAGGATAAGGACGACCCCTTCGCCAACGTAGGCCGCAACGACCCCTGCCCCTGCGGCTCAGGTTTGAAGTACAAAAAGTGTCACGGCAAGAATCAATAGGTTGAACATGGCTGATACTAACGACAAAGACCTGGAGCAGTTGGCTGCGCGCGTGGCTGATGCGCGGGGGTTTTTGCATATCGATGACAAGGTGGCCGAGCTTGCGCGGCTCGACGAGGAAACGGCGGCGCCCGGGTTTTGGGACGACGCGGCCCATGCTTCGTCCGTGTCGAAGCAGGCGTCGAACTTGCGCGAGACCATCCGCGAATACGACGAGGCGGCCGCCCTTCTGGAAGATGCTCGCGCGGCGCTTGAGCTGGCGGACGAAGACGAAGCGTTTGCCGAGGAAGCCGAGGCGGCCCTTGAGCGCTTGGGCGTGCTGCTTGACGGCCTGGAAGTGACCTCGTGGTTCTCCGATCGCTTCGATTCCGGCGACGCCATTCTCACGGTAAACCCCGGCTCGGGTGGCCTGGAGGCACAGGACTGGACGGACATGCTCTACCGCATGTATGTGCGCTACGCCGAGAAAAAGGACTGGAAGGTTACCATTCTTGATGTGGTGCCCGGCGAGGGCATTGGGCTTGATAAGGCTACCATTCAGGTGGAAGGCCGCAACGCCTACGGCATGCTGAAGAGCGAAAACGGCGTGCACCGCCTCGTGCGTATCTCGCCGACCGACGACAAGAAGCGCCGCCACACCACGTTTGCTGGCGTGGAAGTGCTGCCTGTGCTGCCGGAGGACATTGAGGTGGACCTCAACCCCGCCGACGTGCGCGTGGACGTGTATCGCTCAAGCGGTCCGGGCGGCCAGTGCGTGAACACCACCGACTCGGCCGTGCGCCTCACGCACCTTCCCACCGGTATTGTGGTTACCTGCCAAAACGAGAAGTCTCAGCTCCAAAACAAGGAAGCCGCCTTCCGCGTGCTGCGCGCCAAGCTCTACGAGGTGGAAGAGCAAAAGCGCCAGGAGGAACTGGCCCAGCTGCGCGGCGAGCGCCGTGACAACACGTTCGGCAGCCAAATTCGCAACTATGTGCTGTACCCCTACCAAATGGTGAAGGATGTGCGCAGCGGTATTGAAACGGGAAATGTCGAGGCAGTTCTCGATGGTGACCTGGAAGAATTCGTGATAGGCTACCACAAGTGGCGAGTTTCTCAATAGGGAAGGACGAAAGCATGGCTGAGCTTGAACGGCGCGCGAATGAAATGCGGGTCGACATTGTGCGCATGATAGCGGAGGCGGGCAGCGGGCACCCGGGTGGGTCGCTGTCATGTACCGACATTCTGTGCGCGCTGTATTTTGGCGGAGTCATGGAGCATGATCCGGCGAACCCCACATGGGAGGGGCGTGACCGCTTCATCCTGGCGAAGGGCCATGCGGCGCCGGCGCTGTACGCGGTGCTCGCGCAGGCGGGCTACTTCCCGCGCGAGGAATTGCTCACGTTGCGCAAGCTGGGTAGCCGGCTGCAGGGCCACCCTGATTCGAACCAGTTGCCGGGTGTGGAAGTGTCCACCGGTTCGCTCGGTCAGGGCCTGTCCATCGCCGCGGGTGCGGCGGCTGGGCTGAAGCTTGAAGGCGCGCCGCAGGCGGTGTTTACGCTGCTTGGTGATGGTGAATGCCAGGAAGGCCAGGTGTGGGAGGCAGCCATGTTCGCGGCGCACCGCGGCTTGGACAACCTGGTGGCCATCGTTGACCGCAACGGCCTGCAGATTGACGGCCGCACGAGTGATGTGTGCGATCCGGGGGACGTGGCTGCAAAGTTCACCGCTTTCGGCTGGGACGCCCGCGAGGTGGACGGGCACGATATTCCCGCGCTCGTGGAGGCGCTTTCGGCGGCCAAGGCCGACCGGACGGGCACGCCGCACGTGCTGGTGGCGCGCACCATCAAAGGCAAGGGCGTGCCGTTTATGGAAGATCAGGCAGGGTGGCACGGCAAGGCTCCCAACGCCGAACAGCTTGAAGAGGCACTGGCCGCGCTCGCGGCGGACGCAGGGAAGGAGGCCTAGCCGTGGTTAAGCTTGCAGACGAGGCTCAGGCTCAGGTGAAAAAAGCAACGCGTGCGGCCTTTGGCGTGACGCTGGCGGAGTTGGCCCAAGAAGGCGTGCCGGTGGTGGCCGTGGACGCCGATCTCACGGGTTCCACCACCACGAAGAAGTTCGCCGACGCAGGGTTCGCCGATCGCCTGTTCAACTGCGGCATTGCCGAGCAGAATATGATAGACGTGGCCGCTGGCCTGGCCATTACGGGCCACGTGGCGTTCACGGGTTCCTTCGCCGTGTTCGGCACGGGGCGCGCTTACGACCAGATTCGCAACACGGTGTGCTACTCCAACTTGGACGTGAAGGTGGCGCCGACGCACGCCGGCATTTCCGTTGGCCCTGATGGTGGAAGTCATCAGATGCTCGAAGACGTGTCGCTCATGCGCGGTCTGCCGAATATGCGCGTGCTCGTGCCGGCTGACTACGCCGCCGCCCGCGCTGCGCTGCGTCTGGCCGCCGCCACGCCGGGTCCGGTGTATGTGCGCATGGGACGCGCCTCGGTGCCGTGTGTGTACGCCGACGACGTGGAGCTTGAGGTGGGCCGCGCCTACGTACTGCGCGAAGGCACGGATGCCACCATCATCGCTTGCGGCGTGGAGGTTGAGCAGGCGCTCAAGGCGGCCGAACAGCTAGCGGCCGAGGGTATTTCCGCGGAAGTGATTGACGCCTTCTCCGTGAAGCCACTCGATGAGGCAACCATCACTGCATCGGTGGCCAAGACTGGCTGCGCCGTGGTGGCCGAAGAGCACAGCGTGATGGGTGGCTTGGGCTCGGCCGTTGCCGAGACGCTTGCGCGCACGCATCCGGCTCCCGTAGAGTTCGTGGGCATGCGCGATGCCTTCGGCAAGTCGGGCGAGTTCGAAGAGCTGTTAAGCTATTTCAACCTGGATGCGAAGGCGATTGTCGAAGCTGTGAAGAACGCCATGGCGCGAAAGTAAGTCTGATAGAATCTAGCCCGTCTCAGCACATCACCACAAGAACGGAGCACTCTGTGACGAACGTTCCCAGCCAAGGGGGATCCGCGCGCCAAGCTGGCCGCAGCGGCGCCCATGCGGCTCATTCCCGGCAAGCGACCACGCAACTTTCCGCGTCGCTGCCCGTTTTGGAGGTAGACGATATACCTCAGCAGGCGGGCACACCGGTTATCACGTTTGACCACGTGACGAAGGTGTATCCGGCCCAGCCTAACAAGCCGGCACTCAACGATATTACGCTGCAAATTTATGCGGGTGAGTTTATCTTTCTCGTGGGCCACTCCGGTTCCGGCAAGTCCACGTTCATTCGCATGCTCATCCGCGAGGTGAAGCCCACGCAGGGTCATATCTATGTGGCGGACGAAGACCTCACCAGCATGCGCAACTGGCGCGTGCCGTATCTGCGCCGCAACATCGGCTGCGTGTTCCAGGACTTCAAGCTGTTGCCGAACAAGACGGTGTTTGAAAACGTCGCGTTCGCGCTTGAGGTTATTGGCAAGTCGCGCCACGTTATTAAGACGCAGGTGCCGGAGGTATTGCGCCTGGTGGGCTTGCAGGACAAGCTCAACAAGCGTCCCGACCAACTCTCCGGTGGCGAACAGCAGCGCGTGTCCATTGCGCGTGCTATCGTGAACCGCCCGCCGCTTCTGGTGTGTGACGAGCCCACCGGTAACTTGGACCCCCAAACCTCGCGCGGCATCATGGACTTGCTCGAGCGCATTAACCGCACCGGCACCACGGTGCTGGTGGCTACGCACGACCGCGAGATGGTGGACAACATGCGTCGTCGCGTTATCGCGCTCGACCGCGGGCATCTGACTCGCGATCAGGACCGGGGGGTGTACGGCTTCGATGTCTAGTTTCGTGTACTTCCTCAAGGAGTCCCTCACGGGCTTCACGCGCAACCTGTCCACGGCCTTGGGCTCCATTGTTACCATTTTCCTGTCGCTGCTGATCATCGGCGTGTTTTTGGTGGGCGGCATCATCGTGGAGAACATTGTGTCGTCGGTGGAAAGCGAAGTGTCCATCACAGCTTACGTGGCCGACGATGCTTCCGATGCCGACATCAAGGCGGTTCAGAGCTACATCGAGGGGCTTGAAGGCGTGGCTTCGGTGGGCTTTACCACCAAGGATCAGGCGCTTGAGAACTTCCGCTCCACGTCGAACTCCGACATCATCGACTCGCTCGACGGACAAAACCCGCTGCCGCGCTCTATTGATGTGGAGCTGTCCGACCCGCAGCTGGTGGAGCAGGTGGCCTCGGCCATCGAAAGCGACGCCACGTATCGCGAGATCACGGACAACCCGACCGACCCGGCCGAAGCACTCAAGTATGGTCAGAAGACCGTTGAGAACCTCTTCTCGGTGACGAACTACGTGCGCTACATTGGTATCGCGCTCATCGCGCTCCTTATCTTCATCGCCATGGTGTTTATCAACAACACCATCCGCCTGGCCATTTTGGCGCGCCGCAAGGAGATTGCCATCATGCGCCTGGTGGGTGCGTCGAACGGCTTTATCCGCGGGCCCTTCCTTATGGAAGGCGCGCTGCACGCCATTATTGGCTCGCTGTTGGCGGTGGGGGTGCTGGAGCTTCTGCGCAATGTGGCTTTGCCGCAACTGCAGAGCGCGCTGCAATTCCTGTCGTTTAACGTGGGGCTGGACACCTTCCTGCTTATCTACGGTGGTCTTGTTCTGGCTGGCCTGATCATCGGTCTGCTGGGCTCGGCTCTGGCCATGCGCCGCTACTTGAAGGTGTAAGCAGGGCTTAAGCGGTATGGCGAAGCACACGGACAGGCTTGAGGCGGCTTCCGCGCATAAGGCGCGGCTCCGCAACCAGCGCCTCGCGCGCAGTTTTGCGCTGGTCATTTGCGTGTGCGTTGCCTTTGTTGCCGGCTTCTTTGTGCGTGGCGATGCGCCGTTGCTGGAGTCGCTCGGCTTTGGCCCGGTGCTGGAAGCCACAGGCGCTCCCGTGGGGCCGGCGTCGGGCAAGGACAAAACCACG
Organism: Candidatus Gordonibacter avicola; assembly: GCA_019113915.1. Taxonomy (GTDB): domain Bacteria; phylum Actinomycetota; class Coriobacteriia; order Coriobacteriales; family Eggerthellaceae; genus Gordonibacter; species Gordonibacter faecis. Next base: position 59,681 of record DXGM01000018.1, on the reverse strand, counting down.
TACAACTCGCTGTCGGCCCGCGTGTCAGAAGTGGAAGATGCGCTGGCTAACGACAGCTTGGATTCCTACGACCTCGATGCCGCCACCGACAGCGTGCTTGATGCCTTCTCCGATGTCACACAAGACGCCTACCTGCGCTACTACGATCCGGCGCGCTATTCTTCGCTGGTGGGAGATAGCTCCGGCAGCTATGCGGGCATTGGCGTTCTGTTCTCCGAGTACAACGGGCTTGCCTACGTAGTTGATGTGTTCGACGGCTCGTCGGCGCAGGCCGCGGGCGTGCGCGTGGGCGACTTCGTGGTGGCCGTTGACGGCGACCGAGGTCAGGAATGGTCCATGAACGAGGTGACGAGTGCGCTCGATCGTGGCGAAGGTGAAAGCGTCGTGGTAACGTGGCGCCGCCCCGCAACGCTTGAGGCCGAAGGTGGCGAGGAATTCACTACAACGCTTACGTGCTCCACGTATGACGTGAAGAACGTCACGACCGAGCTTGACGACAAGGTGGGCTACATCAAGCTGCGTCAGCTTACGCAGAACTCTTCCTCGTTGGTGAAGCAAGCGGTGGGCGAGTTGGCCTCGCAGGGGGCGCTCTCCTTCGTACTGGATATTCGCGATAACCCGGGTGGTTTCCTTACGCAGGCCGTGGATGTGGCCAGCCTCTTTGTGAAGAGTGGCACCATCGTGCAGATTGAAACCAAAGATGGTAAGAGTGCGAAATCGGCTACGGGTTCGGTAGCTACTGACAAGCCTTTGGTGGTGCTGGTGAACGAAAACACGGCCGCGGCCGCCGAGGTACTGGCTGTCGCTTTGCAGGAGAGTCAGCGTGCCACACTGGTGGGCACGTCTACGCTCGGGAAAGGCTCAGTGCAGGTGGTGCGCGACTTGAGCTTCGGCGGGGCGCTGCGTTACACGGCGGCCTACTATCTGAGCCCGCAGGGTCGCCAGATCAATGGCGTGGGTGTGGCGCCTAATATCACCATTGGCCTCGCTGGTGAGGCTGCCGGCGACAGTCAGAAGAGCCTCGCTCTGGAAACCGCTCAATCCCTCGTGCAGGAGTAGCCTCATGCCGCGCACGCGGTCGCATACGCGCCGCCGTCCTCGCAGCAATCCCCGTGGCGTACTGTCCGTGCGCTCTGGTAGTTTCGGCTTTGTGGAAACGGCCGAAGGGGGCTTCTTCGTGCCCGCCGCCAAAATGGGGGGCGCGTTCGACGGCGACCTCGTGGAGGTGGCCCCGCTTCCCCCACGTGGATCGGGTAAACAGCCGCATCAGGGCGGCTCATCCGATGACCAGCCTGCGGCGCGTGTGGTGCGCGTGCTCGACCGTGCGCATGACTCACTGGTGGGGCGCTACGAAGTGGCGGAACCTTTCGGCGTGGTAGTCCCTGAGGACACGCGCATTCCCTACGACATTTTTACGATGCGCGCTGATTTTCCGCACGTGCCTGATGGAGCGCTTGTGCGTGTGCGCGTGACGGAGTTTCCTACGCGCAATACGGCGGCCATGGGTATCATTGAAGAAGTTCTAGGAATGGCGGATGACGCGCGCGTCTCGGTTGACGTTATTGTGGCGCGCCACAAGCTGGAAACCTCGTTTTCCGACGCGGCGTTGGCGGAGGCGCGTGCGGCGGAACTCGATGAAACGGGGGCGCTGGCCAGTGAGTATCGCGACCTTCGTGAGCGCTTCACGTTTACTATTGATCCGGCCGATGCGCGGGACTTTGACGATGCGGTGTCTTTGGAAGCGATTTCAACCTGCGAGAGCGCGACTGCTGCCGGAGATGCTCAGTCGCTCAAACAGTCCTGCTCGCACGAAACGTCCACTGGACGTTTCGGCTCGTGCGGAACTCGCTTGGTGAGCACCTCCGACAACAGCCGCTCTGGGTTGAATAGTTTCTCTTCTGAGGGTGAGGGTTCAACCTCAGAGTACATTCCTGAGTCGGTCTGCGTCGTGGATAAGAGGGGGATGGGGGCTGCTCGGTGGCGGTTGGGGGTGCATATTGCGGATGTTTCGCACTACGTGCCGTGGAATTCATCGCTTGACCTTGATGCGCGGCGGCGGGCTACCAGTGTGTATCTTGTTGACCGGGTTATCCCTATGTTGCCGGAGGAATTGTCGGGCGATTTGTGTTCGTTGAAGCCTGGTGAGGTGCGGCGCACCATAACGGCTGATCTTTACTTGGATGAGCGGGCTCAGCTGGTGGGGTACGACTTGTATCCGGCGCTTATTCGTTCTTCTGCGCGGCTTTCTTATGATGAGGCGCAGAAGATGATTGATTCGCGCTCTGACACCGCCGATCTGCCCGGAGGAGCCCAGTCGCTCAGACAGTCCTGCTCGCACGGACAGTCCACTGGACTGTCCGGCTCATGGGGTGCGGCGCCGCGAAGCGAAGCGGAGCAAGTCCCCGAAGGGGAAACTCGCTTTGTGGACACCTCCGAGCAGATCGGCTCCAAGGGGGGTTCGGAGCTTGGCAAGGAACTTTCTTGGCGGTTGAAGGAGCTTTCTCGTATTGCTCGGGCGCGGGCTGCGGCTCGGGAGGGTGCGGGAGGGCTTGACTTTGATACGGTGGAGGCGCGGGTGCGGCTGGATGGTGAGGGGCATCCGGTGGGGATTGACTTGCGCCGCAAGACCGATGCTACGTCGCTCATTGAAGAGGCGATGATCCTGGCGAACGAGACGGTGGCGGCGCATTTGCGGGATGCGAAGTTTCCCAGCTTGTTTCGCGTGCATGAGCAGCCGGCGGCTGACAATTTGGCGGCGCTTATTCCCGTGTTCCAGGAGTTCCCGTGGTTCAAGGACGTGGATCAGAACAGGTTCGTGGCGGGGGATGCGCAGGTGTTGCAGAAAGTGCTGGCGGCGAGTGCGGGGCGGCCGGAGGGTGAGTTGGTGTCCTCGCTTCTGCTGCGCTCTATGAAGCGCGCGGTGTATCGGCCGGTTTGTGAGCCGCACTATGGGCTTGCGAGTGCGGCGTATACGCATTTCACATCTCCTATCAGGCGCTATCCTGACCTTGTGGTGCATCGGATGCTGAAGGCGCAGCTGACGAAGCGCTCTGAAACGTATTCGCAGGAGGTTTCCTCCCTTCCTTGGATTGCTGAGCATTCCTCCGACATGGAGCGTGTGGCCGAGAAGGCGGCGCGCGAGTCGCAGGAGCTCAAGATCATTGAGTACCTGGAGGCCTTTGTGGGGCAGCGGTTCTCAGCGGTGGTGTCGGGCGTAGCAACGTATGGGCTGTACGTGCGCCTTGACAATACGGCGGAGGGGCTGGTGCCGGTGCGCTATTTGGGCGAAGAATACTTTGCGTTCGACGCGGTGCAGCATCGGTTGACGGGGCAGGAGACGGGGCGCTCGTTTCGCCTGGGACAGCGGCTTGCCGTGGTGCTGACGAACGCTGATACGCGTGCGCGTCGGCTTGATTTTCGCCTGGCGAATGACGAGGCATGATGCAGGTGCCGCATGCAGAAGCGTGAGAGAGAGCAACGGGGGGAGGACGTCGTGGGGAAAACTGAAATGCCCCCGGTAGCAGTGCAGCGGCGTGAGCAGCTTGATGAGCTGTTGTCCGGCACGTTCAACTCCATTTTGCGCATTGAAGAGCGCTCACTCGACAACCGACTGACGCACGGGCTCACCATCACCGAGGTCCACACCATCGTGGCCGTGGGCCTGCATGAGCGCAACCCCATGACCGTGGTAGCCGCCCGCCTCGGCGTCACGCTGGCCACGCTCACCACGGCGGTGAATAAACTGGCGAAGAAGGGCTTCATCGAGCGCTCGCGCTCCGAAGACGACCGTCGCGTGGTGCTGGTGTCGCTCACCAAGAAGGGCCGCCAGGTGCTGCGCGCCCATAATCTGTTCCATCATCAAATGATTGACGAGGCTCTGGCCGACCTCACCGACGAAGAAGAGCGCGTGTTTGCCGATGCGCTTGTCAAGGTGAAGGCGTTTTTCGACGCTCAAGAATAGGCCTGTGTGCGTATGCGCGGTTCGTGCATCGCGGTTCGCGTGAGGCGCGTCGGCGCAGAAATCGTGGAGGGCGCAGCGCGGGTCTTGTCGGCGAGGCAACGTGCCCGTATCATTACCCGTAGAGAAATACTTTGATTATCAAACTAATTTGGAACGAAAGGGAACATCATGGCTACCATTGATACCGTGAAAGAAGTGCTCGTTGAGAACCTCGACCTCGACGCTGATGCCATCACCGAGGACGCCACGCTGGAGTCGCTTGGCATTGACTCGCTCGACATGGTTGAACTTATCTGCGACCTCGAGGAAAAGTGCGACGTTGAATTCGGCGAGCCCGAGGGTATCGAGACCATCGGCCAGCTGGTTGCGCACATCGACTCGCTGTAACAGAGGGTTGGAGGGGCCCCGATCAGGGGCCTCACGTTTTTGAGAGGGAGAAGCATGGGCATGAATACGCGAGTAACCGAACTGTTGGGCATTGAGGTGCCCGTCATCCAAGGCGCCATGGCGCGCATCGCCAACGCAAGCCTGGCGGGTGCGGTGAGCGAGGCGGGTGGTCTCGGCATCATCGCGTGCGGCGGCGCGCCGCTCGACTGGGTGGAAGAGCAGGTGCGCATCGCCCGTTCACTCACCGATAAACCCATCGGTGCGAACGTCATGCTCATGGATCCGAACGCGGCCGAGCTGGCCGAACTGTTGGTGAAGCTGCGCGTGGATGTGATTACTACAGGTGCGGGCAGCCCGGCGAACTATCTTCCGATGTGGAAGGAAGCGGGCATCAAGGTGGTGCCGGTGGTGGCTTCAAGTGCGCTCGCAGCGCGTATGGAGCGCCTTGGCGCGGACGCCGTGGTGGCCGAAGGCACCGAGGCGGGCGGCCACATTGGTGAACTCACCACGATGGCGCTTATCCCGGCGGTGTGCGACGCGGTGTCTATCCCAGTCATTGCCGCAGGTGGTATTGCTGATGGGCGCGGAATGGCTGCCGCCTTTGCGCTGGGCGCAGAGGGCGTGCAGGTGGGTACGCGCTTCCTCACGGTGGACGAGTGCACTATCGCTGACGCATACAAGGAGAAGGTGCTTTCCGCGAAGGATGCCGACACCATTGTTACCGGGCGCGGCAGTGGGCATCCGGTGCGCTGCCTCAAGAACAAGTTTGCGCGTAAGGTGCGCTCGCTTGAGGGCAACGTGGCTGCGAACGGTGACGAGTTGGAGGCCATGTATGTGGGCTCCTTGCGTCGCGCGGTTGAGGGCGACGTGGATAATGGCGCCATGATGGCGGGGCAGTCGGCGGCATTGGTGCGGGCGCGCGGGACGGCTGCTGAGGTGATTGCGCAGATGGTGGGTGAGGCGCAGGCATTAGGAGCGCTGGATTTGAGTGCGATGGCGGCTGCGAATGCTCGGCGCGAGCGGGCTTTGTAGGAAGGGTTTTTGATGGCTGAATTTCAACCTGGGGGAGGGCTGGGTGGCAGTGCCCAGTCGCTCGGCAGTCCTGACTCGCACGAAACGTCCACTGGACGTTTCGGCTCGTGCGGAACTCGCTTGGTGGACACCGCCGCCCAGCCCTGTGGGGGGTTGCTAGAGAAAACGGAGCAAGACTCTGAAGGGGAGGCTCGCTTGGCTGATTCCGCTGTCCAGCCCGGTTCAGGGGCGCTTCCTTTTGCCATTCCTGCTGGTGCTCCGGTGTTTTTGTGCTCGGGGCAGGGGGCGCAGAGGCCTGGCATGGGGGCGGACCTTTTGGACGTGCCTGAAGTGGCTGGCGTCTTTGAATGCGCTTCTGATGTGTTGGGGTTTGATGTGGCTGACCTTGTGTTGCATGCGGACGCTGGCACGTTGAATGATACGCGGAATGCACAGCCGGCGTTGTGTGTGCTGACGGTAGCCATTGCTCGGGCGCTCATGGCGCGGGGGGTGGAGCCGGCGGCGGTGCTGGGGTTCTCTCTTGGGCAGGTGAGCGCGCTCGCTCTTTCGGGCATGCTTTCTGACGAGGACACCTTTGCCTTCGTGAAGGCGCGCGCCGAACTTATGGCTGAGGCGGCTGCCGAACATCCGGGGGTGATGAGTGCGCTTTTGAAGGCTGATGAGGAAAGCATTATTACCCTCTGCGAAGAATGTGCGCAGGGGGACGTTCTCGTGCCGGCGAACTTTAACTGTCCGGGGCAGATTGTTATTGCGGGAACACCGGCGGCGGTTGAGCGCGCCGAGGCGGCCTGGGCTGAGGTGGGGAAGCGCTCTTCGCGTTTGGCCACGTCTGGCGCCTTCCACAGTCCGCTCATGGCATCGGCTGCTGAGGGGATGGCTGCTTATTTGGCCAATGTTGCGTTTGCTGAGGCGCGTATTCCGCTTGTGTGCAACGTTACGGCTGCTCCGCTTTCCGCTGATGAGGCGCGTGAGAGCCTGGTGCAGCACCTCACGCATCCGGTGCGCTTTCAGCAGAGCGTTGAGGCGCTTGGTGCGGCGGGGGCTCACACGTTCGTTGAAGTGGGCTTCGGCGGCGTTTTGACGAACCTGGTGAAGCGCATCGACAAGGCAGCGACGCGCGTTTGTGTGCAGGATCGCGCGAGTTTCGATGCCTTCCTTTCCGATTCTGAATAGGAGTTTTGCCTGTATGACCGAGAATACCGAAACCCTGCGTCGCAGCGCGGTTATCACTGGCTCGAGCCGCGGCATTGGGCGTGCGGTGGCTGAGAAGCTGGCCGCCGCTGGGTACGATGTGTGCGTGAACTGCTCGAGCGAGCGCGGGCTTGCCGATGCGCAGGCGCTGGCCGACGAACTGGCTTCCGCTCATGGGGTGCGCGCCATCGCGAAGGCGGCGAACGTGGCCGATGCGGCTGAGGCGCAGGCGCTGATCGACGCGGCACACGAGGCGTTCGGCCGTATTGACGTGCTGGTGAACAACGCGGGCATCACGCGCGATGGCCTGGCCGTACGCATGAAAGAAGAGGACTTCGACGCGGTGATTAACGTCAACCTCAAGGGCACGTTCAACTGCTGCAAGGCGGCGGCGCAGCGTATGATGAAGCAGCGCTACGGGCGCATCGTGAACATGGCGAGCGTGGTGGGCGTGTCCGGCAATGCGGGGCAGGCGAACTACGCGGCTTCGAAGGCGGGCGTCATCGGCCTCACGAAGTCGCTTGCGCGCGAGTTGGCCGCTCGCAACATCACAGTGAACGCGGTGGCGCCGGGCTTTATTGCCACCGACATGACCGACGAACTGTCCGACAAGCAGCGCAACGCCATCGCTGAGCGCATTGCGGCGCGTCGCTTTGGTGAACCGGAAGAGGTGGCGGCGCTTGTGCGATTCTTGGCAAGTTCGGGGTCTGGCTACATTACCGGCCAGGTGATCTGCATTGATGGGGGGATGGCGCTATGAATGAGAACGTGAACGCGGCCACGCGCCGCGCGGACGGTACGCATCGCGTGGTAATCACGGGCATGGGCGCGGTGTCGCCCGCCGGTGTGGGCGTGCAGGCGCTCTGGGACGCGGTCATGGGGCGCACGTGCTGCATTGGTCCGGTGACGCGCTTCGACACGACGGACTACGACGTGCACATCGCCGCCGAAGTACGCGATTTTGATGCGACCGAGCACGGCCTCTCCAAGAAGGAGGCGCGCCGTTTCGAGCGCTTCGTGCAGTACGCCATTGTGGCTTCCGACGAGGCGCTTGCTCAGTCAGGGCTCAATTTGGAAGCTGAAGACACCACGCGCATTGCGTGTGTGTTTGGCACCGGCATCGGTGGCATCGACGAGTTGCAGAGTGGCTTCTTTACGCTGGCCGAGAAGGGGCCGAAGCGTGTGAGTCCGCTGTTCATCCCTACGATGATTGGCAATATTGCGGCGGGGAGCCTCTCCATTCGCTACGGGCTGCGCGGCGAGTGTCTGAACGTGGTGACGGCGTGCGCTACCGGAGCGCACTCTATTGGCACGGCGGTGCGCGATATTCGCCATGGCTATATTGATGCGGCGCTGGCGGGCGGTTCGGAGGAATCGGTGTCGCCTATCTGCCTTGCGGGTTTTGCGAACTTGGGTGCGCTTTCGAAGGAAGAAGACCCTACGCAGGCGTCGTTGCCGTTCGACGTGCGGCGCGCGGGCTTTGTGGCGGGCGAAGGTGCGGGCGCGGTGGTGCTTGAGTCGCTGGAGCACGCGCTGGCGCGCGGAGCGAACATCCTGGCCGAGATCACGGGCTTTGGTTCGACGGGCGATGCTTACCACATGACGGCGCCTGAGCCCTCGGGCGAAGGCGTGGTGCGGGCGATGCGCCAGGCGCTTGCCGAAGGGGGCTTCACGCCTGATGACCTGGGGCATTTGAATGCGCACGGCACGGGGACGCCGGCAAACGACGCCACCGAGTCCAAGGCGCTGTTGGCGCTCTGCGGCGACGAGGCGGGGCGCGCGGTGCCGGTGACCTCGGTGAAGGGTACGACGGGGCATACGCTCGGCGCGGCGGGGGCTATTGAGGCTATTGTGACGGCGCTTGCCGTGGCGAACGAGTGCGTGCCGCCGACCTGCGGATTTGCGGAGGCGGATCCGGAGTGTCCGGTGAACGTGGTGATCGAGGCTAAGATGGGGTATCCGCAGAAGGTGGCTTTGTCGAACTCTTTGGGCTTCGGCGGACACAACGCGTCGTTGGCGATTTCGCCGTATTGCGCTTAGGGCAACCTGCGGGACGCGCGGCACGGGGTAATGCCCAGTCGCTCAGACAGTCCTCGCTTCGCTGCGGAACTCGCTTTGTGGACATCACCCCGTACCGCGCTGGCCGAAGTTGAGAATTCGCCTTTGGGTGTTGCCGCTTGGGATGACAACCGAGGGCGCTGCGGGTTCACCGTAGGGCAAGGGCTCTGCCCTTGCCGCCAACTGCCGTTGACCCACTGGTTCGTTGGGAGGCGGGCGACGCATTGAATGAGAAGGAGAACCACTGTGGACATAACGTATCCTTGTGGGAGAGAGGTTGTTGAGGCGGTTTTGCCGCATCGGGAGCCGTTTTGTTGGGTGAGCCGCGTGGTGGCGTGTGAGCCGGGGGTTGAGGTGACGGCGGAGCTTGACGTTGATCCTTCGCTTCCCCTGTTTACGGGGCATTTTCCGGGGCATCCGGTGCTGCCGGGGGTCATCATTATGGAGGCGTTGGCGCAGGCAGCCTCGTTCTGCATTCTGGTGGAGCGCGGCGCGGAAGGATCCATCGGCTTTCTCACGGGCATTGATGGCGCGAAGTTTCGCCGCCAGGTGGAGCCGGGGGAGACGCTCACGCTCAAGGGGCGCATAGTGAAGTCCTCGTCGCGTTTGTGCGTGGCCGAGGTGGAGGCGAGCGTTGAGGGCGCGGTGTGTGCCACGGCGACGCAGAAGTATGTGCTGGCGAAGGCGGAGGCCTAGGCAGTCGACAGGCGTAATGAAGCGAGAGGTTGTTCGATGAAGCAGCGCAGACAGGACTACATCACCATCGCATCCGACGGCACGGTGCTCATGCCGGGCGCCGTGAGCGCGGACAAGGAGCCGGAGTGTGAGGCGGCTGACGTTGCCTATCGCCTGACACGCATGGCGGAAGAGGCTGCGGCGGCCCTGCCGGTTGCGCCGAACGCCCTCGATGCGGCCGACATGTCGGAATACACGTCCATTCCGCAGAGTGTGGCCACGTCGTCGCCGCGTCCTGCTGCCGCGCAGGTGGGCGCTGCTGATGCGGAAGGTGGCGCGGCGCAGCACGATGCGTTGCCTGTTGCGCTTTTGATGGCGCGACCCAAAACGGCGAAACGCCTGTTGCAGGCGGTGTCCGACGCGGGGTTTACCGCGTGTGTTGCTTACACGCAGGATCATCGGTTTGAGGCGCCGCTCAAGGCGGCGCCGCGTGCGGTGTGTTTGGGTGAGAAGTATTCCGATGCGCTCTTCTGTAACAGCTATGCGGTGCTTACGGCGGTTGAGGAATGTGGCGCGTCGACGGTGCTTTTGTGTGACGAATCGCTGCCGCTTGCTGAGGTTGATAGTTTCCTTGCGCGTGCGTCTGCGCAGGGCGTGCGTGTGTTTAAGCCGCTCAGCGCCGAGGCGCCGCTTTTGGGGTGGGTGCTCTGCACCACTGATAAGCCCGCCATCGAGCGTGGCGCGTGGCGCGCGTGTCCGCACTGCGGCCTCAAGTTCGACGAAGCAAGCCTGGCTTCGGGGCACTACACGTGCCCCACCTGTGGCGGTTACTTCCGTATGTCGTCGATTGAGCGCATCAACGATTTGCTTGACGCCGAGAGTTTTGTTGAGATGGACCAGGTTGTGGCGGAAGGTGACCCGCTTGCCTTCCCCGGTTACCTTGACAAACTGGCTGCTCAGCGGGAGAAAACGGGGCTTGAGGAAGCGGTGCGTACCGGCGTTGGCCGCATTGCGGGGCTGCACGTGGCAGTGGGCATCATGGAGTCGCAGTTCTTCATGGGCTCGATGGGCTCCGTGGTGGGCGAGAAGTTGCACCGTTTGGTGGAGTATGCCACCGAAGAGCGCCTGCCGGTGGTGATTTTTACCGCGTCGGGTGGGGCGCGTATGCAGGAGGGCCTCGTGTCGCTCATGCAGATGGCGAAGGTGTCCTGTGCGCTCGCGCGTCACAACGAGGCGGGGCTTCCGTATATCTCGGTGCTGACTGACCCCACGACCGGTGGCGTGACGGCATCGTTTGCCATGCAGGGCGATGTGATTCTGGCTGAGCCGCGCGCGCTTATTGGTTTCGCGGGCCAGCGCGTGATCAAAGATACTATCAAGCAGGAATTGCCGGAGGGCTTCCAAACGGCAGAGTTCGCGCTGGAGCATGGTCTGATCGATGCCATTGTGGAGCGCAGTGAATTGCGTGCTACTTTGGCGCATCTGTTGGCTCTTCACCTGGCGACGGTTGATAAGAGTGCGCCGGCGCCGGGGGAGCGCGCCATTTTGGTGGACTACGAGACGGTGCAGCACAACTTGGAGCATGGCACCGATACGTACAACACGGTGACGTATGGTGACTTGTCGCCTGAGGGGTTGCCCTTTGGTGAGTCGTCGACGTGGCGGCAGGGGCGGGCGCGCCGCCTTCTGTCGGATATCGCGGGGCGCTTCGAGCAGCGGCATGCGAGTACGGTGTCTTCCAAGCGTTTGGAAAAGGCGCTCTCCCGCGGCGGGTTTGATGCGGAAGGAGGCGCATCGCTTGAGGTCAATGGAGTGCCTGATGATGCGGACGAGGTGCGTGGGGCAGATCCGGCGAACCGTGCGTGGCACAGTGTGCAGCTGGCGCGCAACACCCATCGGCCTACCTCGCTTGCCTATATTGACGCCTTTGTGGAAGGGTTCATTGAGCTGCACGGCGACCGCGCGTTCGGTGATGACGCGGCGGTGGTGTGTGGGCTTGGCTGGATTGGCGGACAAGCTGTCACGGTTATTGCCCAGGAGAAGGGTGCCAACTTGAAGGAGCGTATCCGTCGCAACTTCGGGTGCCCGCAGCCGGAAGGCTACCGCAAGAGTTTGCGGCTGATGCGGCAGGCTGAAAAGTTTGGGCGACCGGTGGTGTGTCTGGTGGATACGCAGGGTGCGTTCTGTGGCATGGAGGCCGAGGAGCGCGGGCAGGGCAATGCTATTGCGGATAACCTCATGGCGCTGGCGGGGTTGCGCGTGCCGGTGGTGAGCGTGCTGTTGGGCGAAGGTGGCAGTGGTGGCGCGCTGGCGTTGGCGCTGGCTGATCGCGTGGCCATGCAGGAGCATGCGGTGTACTCGGTGTTGTCGCCGGAGGGCTTCGCTTCCATTTTGTGGAAGGATCGCACGCGCGCACCCGAGGCGGCGGCCGTCATGAAGATGAGCGCCGAAGAGGCACGCCAGATGGGCATTGTGGATGCGGTGCTTTCCGAAGGGCCTGCTCCCGCGCATGAAAACCCCGCACGTGCGGCTGAAGGCGTGCGTGCGTATGTGGTTGCGGCGCTTGACGAGCTGGGTGCGGTGCCCGCCGATGAACTGCTGCGCGCCCGCCGTGCGCGGTTTGCTCGGTTCTAGGTGAAAGGCGCGCTAGCCCTCTAACAATTCCAGCAGTTCATCCTCACTGAGAGACGAGAGCGAAACGCCCTCCGCACCCACCACGCGGTCGGCGAGTTCGCTCTTTGCTTCTTGTAGGCGCAGGATGCGTTCCTCGATGGTATCTTCGGCCACTACCTTGCACACGCCCACGACGCGGGTTTGGCCGATGCGGTGGGCGCGGTCGGTGGCTTGGTTCTGCGCGGCGGCGTTCCACCACGGGTCGGCATGGATGACCGATGAGGCGCCGGTTAGGTTAAGGCCCGTGCCGCCTGCCTTGAGCGATACGAGGAAGGCAGGCGTGTCGTCGGCGTTAAAGGCGTTTACCAGTTCCAGCCGGCGCTTCTTTGGCGTGGCGCCCGTGATGGTGTAGTAAGGTACGCCGTGCTCTTCCAGCTTCTCGGCAATGAGCGCAAGGAAGCTGGTGAACTGGGAGAACACGAGCGTTTTCTCGCCAGCGTCGCGGGCGGATTCCACCAGCTCCACCAGCGCTGCCAGCTTTGCGCCCTCGGCGGCGTTTTCGTAAATCAGACGCGGGTCGCAGCAGAGTTGCCGCAGCTTCATGAGTTCGGCCAGCACCTCCACGCGCTTCTCCGGATTCGCGGGGCGATGGGAACCCTTCTTGCGGCGTTCTTTCTTTTGTTCGGCGAGGCGGTCGCGCAGGCGCTGCTCGTGAGCGACATAGAGTTTGCGCTGTTCGCCTTCCAAACGAACGTGCACGACCGATTCCAGCTTGTCGGGCAAGTCATCCAGCACGTCTTTTTTCAGGCGGCGCAGCATGAAGGGGCCCACGAGCGTGCGCAAACGTTGCGCGGCGTCTTCGTCACCACCCATAACGGGCAATTCAAAGCGCTCGCGAAAGCGCAGATAGGACCCCAGAAGCCCGGGCATCAGAAAGTCGAAGATGCTCCATAGTTCGCTCAGGCGGTTTTCCATCGGCGTTCCCGTGAGGGCGAAGTGGTGGCGCGCCTCCACCCGCTTGGCGGCGCGTGCCGTTTTGGTGGCGTGGTTCTTGACGTACTGCGCCTCGTCGAGCGCACACGTGTAAAACGCGCGCCCCGCGTAGTCGGTGGCATCGATGCGCAGCAGGTCATACGAGGTAACCAGCACGTCGCAAGCCTGTGCACCGCCAGAGAACGCTTCGGCGCGGATGCGCAGGCGTTCGGACTTTGTGCCCACGGCGGCGCGCACGTCGAGCGTGGGTGCGAAGCGTTCGAATTCGGCGAGCCAGTTGTACACAAGTGAGGCGGGGCACACAATAAGGCTGGGACCAACGGCACGTGCCTCGTCTCGGCGCGCAAGTAAAAACGCGATAAGCTGGGCCGACTTGCCGAGTCCCATCTCGTCGGCCAGTATGCCGCCGAAATCCCGGTCGGCGAGCGAGTTCATCCAGCGAAAGCCTTCTTCCTGGTAGGGGCGCAGGGTGCCCGCAAAGTCCGGCGGCAGCGGGTGGATGCGCTCGCCTTTGGTGCGCAGGCTTTCGAGGTAGCGCGAGAAGGACTCTTCGCGTCGGGCTTCGGGCAGCTGTTCGTCCAGGTAGAAAGCACGGTAAGCGGGAAGTTCTGCGGTGCCGGAGGCCAGCTTGCGCGCCGAGATGCCGAAGTCATCGGCTAGCTGGTCGAGGTGCGCCAGGTCAAGCCCCGCAAGGTCAAGGAACACGCCGCTTTTGAGCCGATGGAAGCGTTTGCGCAGCCGATAGCTTGACAGCAGCGCCGCCACCTCCGAGGCTGGCAACTCATCCGCGGATACCTCCAGGTTAATAAGGTTGCCCACGAGCGAGAGCCCCACCGTGACGTGTGGTGAGCCGTCGAACAGGAGGCGGTCGAAGGCGGGCGTGGTGAACGCCGTGCCCAATTCCTGGAACGCGGCGAGGCCGCCGAACAGGAGGTCACCCACCGCGGCATCGTCGGCCAGTGGTATCGTTGGGGGTTTGCTACTGGTATCAAAGTAGCGCTCCACCAAAGAGCGTGCCTGCGCTTCCGCCGCTTCGTCACGCAATGGCGCGGGGCGGGAGGCTGCGTGCTCACCGGTTGTCGTGCGCGCGGCGTCCGTGCTTCCCTCTTCGAACAGGTGAAAGCGTCGCTCGCCATACACCGCTTGGGCCGAACAGGTAACCGTGTGGTTGTCCTTATCGAAGTAAAATTCCAGCTGGCAGGGGACGGGCCGGTAGGCATCGATCTCGGGCGGCACGTTCGCCACCAGGGGTTCTTCAATGAGAGGGAGCAGTGTTGAACAGAAGAGCGGCAGGTCTTCCTCGCTCACAAAGAGGTGACCTCCGTTGTCAAAGAGTGCGCAGAGGAAGTCGGCCGTGCGCGCGTAGTCTGCTGAGCAGCGGTAAAAGATATCGTCGTGCCACACGTAGAGCCGCCCGCCTTCGGCTGCCGCTTTCGCGTCATCGGGACCCGTGATGTCGTAGCCGCCTGAGGTTTCTTGCAGCGTCACTTCCAGGTGTGGATTGCCTTCAACGATATGGGCCGTGGTAACAGAGCGCATGGAGCGGTCGGTGGCTTCTACGGTGAAGGGGTGATCGGCCTGTATGTCGAGCAGTTCGACCAGTTCAAAGGCCGACAAATCCAGGCTGCGGCCCACTTCTGGATGGCTTCCAAACCGGCCGTAAAGCGCGCTGCTTGTCTGGCCGCGCAGCGAAACCGCGCGTTCGAGAAAGTGGGCCACGGCGCGTGCGTGATCGTTCAGCACGGCAGGGACGTGGGCAAACGAAAGCTTTTTGCCGTAGGAAAAGCGCTCGCCGGTGCGCATGCGTGCAACGAATTCGGAGATGCTTTTCATGACGTAGGAGCCGTGCGGCCCCACCAGTTTGAAGCGCGCGGACCAATTGCCGTAGCCATACGTGAGCGCCGTTTCGATGTCGATGGTGCCGTGGGCTTTATCTGCGGCTGCTAGTTTTCCGCGTTGCAGCAGGTCAGAAAGGCCGGCAGTGGTCGTGTGCGTTCGGTGGGTGCGGTAGCCGAGGAACCGCTCGGGCGCGTCGTTATACGAAAGCACGAGCGCCGCGCAGTGCTTACACATGCCGTCGTATTCAAAGAAGGCGGGGCAGCTGCAGGAGTAGTCGACAATGAGGTCTTCGTCCTCGTCGATGCTGGCTGAGGTGCGGTACCGGTCGTTCCAGCCGTGGCTGCTGGCCACAAACGCGCTGAGGATGGCCTCGCTGCCCTCGTAGCGCGCCTGCTTCGTGAGGATGTTGCGGTCGGAGGACGCAATGGCGCGTGCGCGCTGCATTGTGCGCGCGTAGCAGTGCCGCTCAAGTTCGTCCTCAGAAATCATGATCCTCCTTGCGTTGAAGCCTTAAAAAGAGTATAAGGTATAAGAACGTTAGTTCGTATAATTTCCGCAAGAAAAGCGAACTTTGGAAAAGGGAGGAAGTTCATGCACGGATATTCGGGGCGCGTTACGAAAGAAGCGCGAGGTCAACCAGTGCCAGCTTGTCGATGAGTTTGCGATAGATGCGGTCGCGAATCCAGGGTTCGGTGGAAAGCGCGATGGCGTCTTCTAGAGGCACCCAGCGCACGCCGCTGTTTTCATCAGGCTTGACGCGCAAGGGCTCGTCGGGAGAGGCCACCGCCAGGTAGGTGACGTTGAGGTGGAGGTGCGAGCCCACGTACGTGCCGCGCTTCTCGTGCCCATCCACCGTGAGCACCTCAAGTGAGAAGATGCCGCCCGGTCCGCACGAGGTGACAAGGCGCGCGCCCACCACGCCGGTTTCCTCCTGCAACTCACGCAGCGCCACCCGCGCAAGGTCACGCTCCCCATCGGCATGCCCACCAATCCACGACCAGGAGTTATAGATGTTGTGGTACACAAGCAACGTCTGTGAGGCGGTGGGGTCAACCGTCCAAATAGAGCACGCCATATGCGCCAGCGAGTCGCGATCAAACACGCACGGGTCGCTTTCCATCTGCCGCACAATAACCTGCCGATCAACCTCTTCCTGCTCATTAAAAGGCTGGTAACTGCGTATGTCGTCAATGAGTGTCATGGGGGTATTGTACCCGTTTGCTACTTCGTGTGCCGCTCGTCTTCTCACGTGTCCATTATATGTGTGAAAGGATTATACTAAGCAGATCGACAAGCGAAGAGAGGGGATGAGAAGATGGAACGCGTGAGGAAGAGGGTGTCTGTCCGGGCGGCGCTGCTTGCGGCCGCGCTGGCGCTCGTGTGTGCGTTTTTGTGTGCGCCGAGCGCGTGGGCAAGCCAGTTCGCCGACGTGCCTGACGATCACTGGGCGCAGGTGTCGGGCATTGTGGATCGTTCGGTTGAAGAGGGGCTCATCAAGGGTGTTGATAATCCTGATGGGACGGTGAGTTTTCAGCCTGATGCGCAGGTGACGCGCGCGCAGGTGGCAACCATTCTCGCGCGTCTTGCGGGCGAGGATTTGCAGGGCGACTATCCGGAAAATGCGACGTCATGGACGGATGCTCCGTCGCACGAGTGGTTCACGGGAGCGCTTAACTGGGCTGAGCAGACGGGCATTCTCAAGGGTGCCGACGGTCGCGTTCGCCCCTATGATCCGGTGTCGCGTCAGGAGCTTGCCGCCATGGTGGCGCGCTTTGCTGAAACGTTCATGGGTGTGGAAACGGTGAGTGACACCGATCGCCTGGGCAAATACGCCGATCGTTCGAGCATCGACGTGTGGGCTGAGGGCCCCGTGTCGTGGGCAGCGGAAAACGGCATCATGGGGGCAACGCCTACCATCAATGCACGCAACGGCGCCACGCGTGCCGAGACGGCTAAGATGGTGCTCGTGCTGTCCGATGGTGGCGTTCGCCAGCCCGACCTGCTGAAAAGCCACTTCCTTGCCGTTGGCCAGAGCGATGCCACCTTCGTGGAACTTCCCGGAGGAACATGCCTTCTTATTGATGCTGGTTCGGCAGCGAATGGGCCTGCCGTGGTGAAGTACGTGAAGTCGCTTGGTTACACGCGGATTGATTACGTGGTTGCTACCTGCGCTGATGCTAACCATGTGGGCGGTATGGCAGCGGTTGCGGAGGCGTTTGCCATCGGCACCGTATATGCGTCGCCGTGCGCTGAGGGCGAGAGCTGGGAAGGTATGCTCGACACGCTGAACGCCAAGGCCACAACGGTGACGCGCGCCGTTGCAGGGAAAGGGTGGAGCGACGGGGCGTATGATGCGACCTACTCCGCTACGTTTGTAGCGCCTGATGCGACGGTTGGTGCTGGCTCGGCGGTTCTGCATATCGACTACGCGGGTAAGACGTTCCTCTTTACGGGCGATGCCACCGCTGATGCCTTGGTGCAGTGCACGCCTGGTCATGTGGATGTTCTCAAGGTAAGCGACCATGGATCTGATGCGGGCACGAACGAGGCGCTTGTCGCGCAGGCAACGCCGAACTTCTCGATTATCTCATGCGGAGCGGCTCCGAGCGATAACGTGCTGTCGCTTCTGACCGGCAACGGATTTTTCCGGACGGACATTCAGGGAACGATCAGCGGCTTTACCGATGCGTCGAGCATCTGGTTTGACAAAGGTCCTCTGCGCTATGAGCCGCCTGTCGTAGAGCCTGAACCGGAGCCTGTGCCGCCAGTGGTGAATCCGGAGCCGGAACCTGTGCCGCCGGGTCCAGATTTGAGTGCGACGGTGTGCGTGACCAAATCGGGCAAAAGCTATCACTATGATTGGTGCCCGACGCTCAGCAGGTCAAAGAACCTGACGTATATGAGCGCCGGCTCTGCGCAGTCGAGAGGCTATCGACCCTGCAAGGTCTGCAAGCCACCGCATGCGTGAGGTGATGTGGGCGCGCGTGAGGTACGTTTGTAGGTAGAAGAAAGGTCGGCAAGCAGTGAGCTTCGCCGACCTTTCGTGTAGAGGAAGGTTCCTGCCGCTTTTGCAGCGAGCGGGAGGTTTACTCAACTTCTAAATTCGCGAACTGGAACGTGGTGCAGTCTACCAGGCCGCGGTTGGTGAGGCGGAGTTCGGGGAGGCAGGCCAGCGGAATCAGGGCCATCGTCATGAAGGGGGAGGGCATGGTGCAGCCGATCTCGGCCCAGGTCTTTTCGAGGGCGTGAACCTTTTCGCTCATCTCTTCGGCGGGCAGGGCGTCCATCAGGCCGGCGATGGGCAGTTCCACGAGTCCCAGCACCTCGCCGTCGGCGACGACAACCATGCCGCCGCCGCAGGTGGCAAGCGTGTTTGCAGCGAGCGCCATGTCTTCGTCGTTCGTGCCCACCACTAGCAGGTTGTGTGCGTCGTGTGCCACCGTGGAGGCCATCGCGCCGCGCTTGATGCCAAAGCCTTTGGTAAAGCCGTAGCCAAACTTTCCTGTTTCGTGATGACGTTCGAATACGAATGCCTTGAGGACGTCCTGGTCAACGTCTGATTCCAAGCGGCCATCTACGACGGGCAAATCCACGTGCGTCTCACGCGTGCCCACCTTGCCGGGGATAACCTCAATCGTGCGAATGCGCACCGTGTCGTCCTCGGCGGTGCCCTTGGGCGCGGGGATGGCGAACGCGTCTGGCGTGATCTTGCGGTCGAGGTGCATGGAGTGCGTCACCCACGCAGGGAATTCAAAAGGCGGCAGGTCGAACGTCGCGCGTCCGTTTTCGGCCACTACTTCGCCGTCGATGAGTACGCGTGTTACCTGGAGGTGCTCGAGGTCATCCAAAAATACGAGGTCGGCACACTTGCCTGGGGTGATGGAGCCTAGGTCGTGGTCCATCTGGAAGCACTGCGCGCAGTTAATGGTGACCATCTGGATGGCGGTGATGGGGTCGATGCCTAGGCTTACGGCTACGCGCACGATGTGGTCGAGGTGCCCGTCGGCTACGAGGGTGTGCGGGTGCGTGTCGTCGCTCACCAGCAGGGCGAAGCGCGTGTCGATGTCCTGTGCGAGCACCGCTTCGGCCAGTACCGGCAAATCTTTCCAGGCCGACCCGTAGCGCAGCTGTGCATACATGCCGAGGCGCATCTTGGCGAGCGCGTCTTCGGCGCGCGTGGACTCGTGGCAGCAGCGCACGCCGGAGGCGACGTAAGCGTTGAGGCCCTGGTCGGTCTCGGGAAGCGAGTAGTGGCCGGTGACAATCTTGCCGGCCTTCAGCGTTTCGGCCACCTCACCGTGTGCGTGGTCGGTGCCGGCGAGGATGCCGGGAAAGTTCATCATCTCGCCGAGGCCGACGACGTTGGGCCAGTTCATGGATTCCGCGATGTCATCGGGGCCCACGAACGAGCCCGTGTCTTCGAAGCCAGGCACAGCCGGTACGCACGAGGGCGTGGTGATCATCGCTTTGAGCGGCGTGCGCGCGGCGTCTTCCGCCATCACCTTCACGCCGTCGAGGCCAAGCACGTTGCAGACCTCGTGCGGATCCCAGTAGATGCCCGTGGTGCCGTGCGGCACAACCGCGCGCGCGTATTCGCCGGCGCCCATCATGGAAGACTCCACGTGGATGTGCCCATCAAGGAACCCGGGTGCGAGATACTGCCCCTGCGCGTCGATGACCTGCGTGTTCTCGCCAATGCAGTGGTCGGCGTGACCGACGTAAGCAATGCGCCCTTGGGCGATAGCCACGTCGATGTCCTCCTGGATTTCGGCCGTACACACATTTACCAGCTTCGCATGTGTGATCACGAGGTCAGCCGCCTCACGCCCCTGCGCCACCCCCGCCAACGTCTGCGAACACTCCCACAACGGCTTCTTACAAAAGGTATTAATCATGTCAGTCTCCTTAGAGAGCAGATTGCCACCACCACAACACAACCCAACGCCGCCATTATCGCTTCTTGCATTACCAAGACCAACCAAGAGAAAAAGATTCCAACGGGAATGCGCAAAGGTATGTAATTCGTAACAAAGATGTATTGAAGAGTTTAATAGGTTCGGCCAGCATAACGCTTAGTTAAACGAGCAAAAGTAACTAAAGCTTTACTATACAGGTTGGTGCTTATAGTGTTGATACTGCTTCCATGTTGACAGAGCCGTTGACATATATTACTTTTTTATAATCATAAGATAAATAATGTAATTAAATTTCTGAGTTGAAAATGTTCTTCTAATCGGTAAACGCATTATTATTAGTAGTTTTGTTTCATTATTAAATGAGAGGGGTCATAAATGCCACAGGAAATGAAACAGATGATTTGCAGGGTTCGGTTGGAATCTGATCGTATCAGGGAAAGGAAGGGAAAAACGGATCATGTACGTTTCGAAGTGGATGGGGCGAGAAAGACTATCACGTTTCATGCGCATTGGAGGAAATTGAGTAGCAAGATTTTTGATGTTATCAAGATGATAGCAAGTTGGTGAAGGTAAGTCGACTTATGTTGCCCATCATCGGCTGGAATGCATCAAAAGAGAAAGGCTTTTGCGGCGAGGAAATAGTAGAATCAGGGGCATCTTTTCTTGCACCTCGGGTCGCAATCAACCGTTGCGTTGAATCGTGGGGGTTGGGTGGGGGCGTGGTAGAATGGCTGGTCGGGTAGCGGAAGGCATAAAAATGAAGATTGCGGTGAGTGCGTGTATGCTGGGGGAGCCTTGTCGGTATGATGGGGCTTCTAAGCCGGTGGAGGTGGTCGGCGCGCTCAAAGCGACCCATGATCTTGTACCCGTGTGCCCTGAGGTGGCTGGTGGGTTGCCGATTCCACATCCGCCGTGTGAAATTGTCACGGCTGAGCGCGCTCTTCGCGTCATTGACGCGCAGGGGGCCGATCAAACGGACGCCTTCCTTGCAGGTGCTCGTCAGGTGGTGGAACTCGTTAAGAACGAGGGCTGTAACCTGGCCATATTGAAGGCGAAAAGCCCCTCGTGCGGGTGTGGGCGCATCTATGATGGCACATTTTCGAACACGCTGGTGCCGGGCTATGGCGTGGCGGCGCGTCTGCTGCGTGGCGAGGGTATCCGCGCGATCAGCGAGGAACTTCTCAGCGCCTGCTTACAAGCGGCGGAAGCGCACGGGCATGGCCACAAGCCGCCGGTCCTGGCATCGTCTGCGCAGGAATGTCCCGCTCTCGTGACGGAGCGTCTCGTGCTCCGTCCGCTTGCCGAAAGTGATGCCCCCGACGTGTTCGCCTACTGCTGCGACAGCGACGTGGGGGCCGATGCGGGGTGGCCCGCGCATCGCTCGGAGGCGGACGCGCTTGATTTCATTCGCACGGCGGGCGCTGCGCCGCACGTGTTTGGCGTGTTCGAGCGCCTCAATACCGATGAAACAGGTAATGTTTCGTGCGAACAGCCGGCGGTCCTCTCCGCCAATGAGTTGCCGCCAACAGGCCCCTGCATCGGCTCAGTCGGCCTCATCCCCGATCCGCAGCGTCGCAACCCTGACTGTCTCATGCTGGGCTACGCGCTCGCAAAACCGGCGTGGGGTCGCGGTCTCATGACCGAGGCCGCGCGCGAGGTCATTCGCTACGGCTTCGAAGAGCTGGGCCTCCCCCTCATCACCTGCACGCACTACACGTTCAACAACCGCTCGCGCCGCGTCATCGAGAAATGTGGCTTCATGCGTGAAGGAACGCTCCATGGCGGCGAGGCGACGCCGGACGGCCTCATGCAGGACCTGGCCCTTTACTCGCTTGCGGCCTCGGCATGGCAGGAAGCGGCCGGTGACAACTGCTTCGCGCCGGGAGCCTAGGGGACGCCGCATCATGGGAAACAACGCTACAAAGCCGCCAACCATCGACGAGCAACAAATTCGCAAAACAAGCGCGGCGCTTATGCAACTAGGACGGAAGAACCCGCTCGTGGCGCTCCTTATTGCGCTTGTGCTGGTGGCGGTGGTCGGCGTCAGCTGGCTTGGTTCGCTGCAGCAGGAAGCCACTGAGTCCAACCAAGCGCCCACCCAGGTTGACGCATCGCAGCTAGCCGTCGCCGATGAAGTGGGGCTTGAGCAGGCGGAAGTCATCCGCGTCGTCGACGGGGATACGCTCAAAGTGCGCACCTCGTCAGGCGAGACCACCGTGCGTCTCATCGGTATGGATACGCCGGAAAGCGTCGCGCAGGAGGAATGGCGCAACTGTGAAGAGGGTGTCATCGCCTCGAACTACACGAAGTCGCTCGTTGCCTCCGGAAGCACCGTGTGGCTCTCGCGCGACGTGTCCGACACCGACCGCTACGGGCGGCTGCTGCGTTACGTGTGGCTCAAACAACCCACTGACCTGCGTAATGAAAACGAAATTGCGAACAACATGCTGAACGCCATCCTCGTGCGCGAGGGTTATGCGCAAGCGAAGTACTATCGACCCGACACAACGCTCCATGACCTGTTCGAACGCTGGGGCAACGAGGCTGCCGCCGCCGGCAAGGGAGTGTCGTACAAGTGGGCATAAACGGCTCGAAACAGCAGGCCAGCAAGCTGCAGAAACCTACGACCGCCGAGGCGAAGAACCACGCAAAGCAAACAGCGGAACCCACCTCCGCAGACCCCTCTGACTCTCCCTCCTTCTTCATGTACGTGCTCACCTGCGCCGACGGCACACTCTACACGGGCTACACAACGGATGTCGAGCAGCGCGTGTGCGTGCACAACGCCGGCAAGGGCGCGAAATACACGCGCTCGCGCACGCCGGTGCAGGTGGTGGCGCAGGCTCGCTTTGCCACCAAGCACGAGGCCATGAGCGCGGAATACCACTTCAAACGCCTATCGCGCAGCGCGAAAGAACGCTTGCTCGCCCGCGCCCGCACGGAAGACTTCGCCAACATCCTCGCAGAACGATGGGGCGAAACGGGGGAGGCTAACGCCGCTTCTTACCAATAAGAGATAAGCCCTTTCATGTGCGCAAAGTTGTGGAAGGTGCGCGTGCAGCGCCGGCACCTCCCGCCGCCCGGATTAAAGCGCACGCGCGCGCCAGCCTGAGTCCTACGCCAACGCCCGCTCCCGCGGCGCTTCTGCGGTCACCTGCAACCCGTTGCACTCGGCACGCAGGGCTTCTTCGTCGCATACGGCCGCCAGCTTTTCCAGCAATTCGCGCATCTCGGCGCAGTTTTTCAGCGCGAAGCGGGCTCGGGTGGGGCCGTCGCCTATCTTGATGGTCCAGGCGGTCTCCGGGGCGGCTTCGAACACGTCCTCGTCGGTGCGGTCGTCGCCAGCGGCCAGCACAAAGTCGAACGAGGGATCGCGGAACCAGCGGCGGGCGGCATGGCCCTTATCGACGCCGCGGGGCTTCACTTCCACCACCTTATTGCCGTCCATGAGTGCTAACCCGCGGTCGGCCAAGCCGTCTCCCAACGCGTTTTTCAACTCGATCACGCGGCGTTCGGCCAGCTCCTGGCTGCACATGCGATAATGCCACACCAAAGAATAGTCCTTTTCTTCCAGAAGAGACCCCGGGGTGCGATCCACGAAATCAGCCAGCACACCGCGCACCGAATGCTTCCAGGAATCGTCAAGCGGCTCTTCCATCTCCCAGGTGTCCTGTCCGCGGCCGCGATACCACACGCCATGCTCGGCCACCAGGTCAACCGGCAAATCGCCCAGCCACGATTCCAGCGTCGCACGATCGCGGCCCGACACCACGGCAACCGTGGTGCGCAGGTTGGACCCCAGGCGACGCAGTAGTGCACGCAGCCGCTCGTCGGGTGCCACGCGCGTCGGATCATCCGAAAACGCCATCAGCGTGCCGTCGTAGTCCAAAAGCAGCACCCGCTGTCGTGCCGCGCGAAACGCCTCCACAAGCCGCTCAGATGAGGTGGGCCCCAACAGGTGCGCGCTCAACCCGGCCTGGCGATCCTTCACGCTATCAACCGCAGCAAGAAATTCGCGCGCCCACTTCTTCGACGTGTAGCGCGCCAGGCGCTCCTGCATGGGCGCGTTGCGTCGCCGCTGCTCGGCCACCGGCATGGTGAGAGCGCATTCCATGGCGTCCACAACCCCTTCCAAGTCGAAGGGGTTCACCGTCAGCGCCTCGTGCAACTCGTAGGACGCGCCCGCCATCTCGGAGAGCACGAGCGCGCCACCTTCGCCATCGTGGCAGGCCAAATACTCCTTGCACACCAGGTTCATGCCGTCGCGTAACGGCGTGACCAGCATGACATCGCTCGCCGCGTACAGGCTGACCAGCTGATCGAACGGTAGCGACCGGTAGTAATAGTCCACGGGCGTCCAATCCATAGTGGAATGCTTCCCGTTGATGCGCCCCACGAGCCCATCCACCTGCTTCTTGAGCGCCTGATACGACGCCACCCCCTCGCGCGAAGGCACCGTGACCAGCACCAATACCACGCGTCCCTTCCATTCAGGATGCCTGTCAAGAAACGCATCGAACGCCTGAAGCCTATCGGGAATGCCCTTGGAGTAGTCCAGCCGCTCCACCGAAAGCATGATCTTGCAGCCCTCGTGGCCCTTCTCTTCGGAAAACGCCGTTACCAGTTCGCGCACCTCGGGCTTGCGCGCCGCCGTGCGGAACCGTTCGTAGTCGATGCCGAGCGGGAAGGCGTCCGCCTGCACGAGGCGGCCCTCCACAAACAGCGTGCCGCTGGCATTCTCGATGCCTGCCACGCGCCGGCAACTCGACAGAAAATGGCGCACGTAATCGTAGGCGTGAAAGCCAATGAGGTCGGCCCCCAGCACGCCGCGCAGAAGCTCGCTGCGCCACGGCAGCATGCGAAACGTCTCAAAATCGGGGAAGGGAATGTGCAGGAAGAACCCAATCGAGGCGCCGGCCAGCGCCTCGCGCAGCATCGACGGCAACAGCATCAGGTGGTAGTCGTGCACCCAAATGGTGTCACCCTCGCGCGCCTCGGCCAGCACCGCATCGCGAAACCGCTCGTTCACGCGCACGTAAGCTTCCCACGCTTCTTCGTCGAAGCGCGTGTGCTGGGGAAAGCCGTGGAAGAGCGGCCACAGCGCCGAGTTCGAAAAGCCCTCGTAGTACAACTCCGCGTCGTGCGCGTCCAAGTGCACGGGCTTGCAGGCGCGCTCGCTCAAGGCCTGTTCAAAGCGCCGCCGCGCCCCTTCGTCCAAGCTTTCCGGCTCATCCGCCCAGCCAATCCACAGGTTCCCGGGATGCTCGTGCAGCGGTTCCAAACCTGCAACCAATCCGCCCACGCTACGCGTGAAGGAAAAGCCGTCTTGCCCCTCCGCTTCAACGCGGTAGGGGAGTCGGTTCGATACGATAATGAGGCGCTTATCCATGCGATCCACCTTTTGCTTGCTCGTTGTCCCCCGCCATTGTAGGGGTGCCTTCCGGCCCGCCGAAAAGCGGTTAAGGCCCCGTTGCGTCTCCGTAGCGTGTTTGTGACCGCCACCACGCCCGGCGCTCGTGAGGCAGCGGTGGAAAGTGCCGCGTTCCGTGCTATGATGCGATGACTCCAAAAATCGACACGGGAAAAGGAAGGACATGCAGACCTACCTCGCTCACTATCGCTCACCGGCAGCTTCCGACACCCGGGCAACCGGGGTGTTTGAGTTCGAAAGCGACGCGCGTATCAACACCAAGGCGAACCAGCACGATGCGCGCCTGCGCATGCTGGAGTTGTACGGAAAAGACGCGGTATCGTGGACGATCGAGCGTATCGAGCGCAAAAAGGCGACCACCGACACGCAGGATGGTCAGCTTGCCTTGGACTTCCGCCCGCCCAAGAAGCAGCGCAAGCGTGCCAAGACGAAGGAATGGTGGTAGGCGCACGCGTGGTCGCACACACACGCACACGCATGTATGCCCCCCCGTTCGCACGACCTTCTTTACCTCCCGTAGTCTGCGCTGATGACGTCCTCGCGTCATCGTGTGAAAGAGACGGTTTCGCTCGCCACAAGGCGCTATAATGGCACCCGACAACCAACGGATTCGCGCGTCGCGCAGGCCACGTGCCCGCAACGCGCCTTGTGTATCAGGGAGCGCCATGAAGAACAAACAGGTGAAATTCCTCAAACAACTGCTGGAAACCCCCTCGGCCACCGGGTGTGAAACGCCCGTTGCCCAACTCGTGCGCGACCGGCTGGCCCCGTTCGCCGACGAGGTGGCAACCGATGTGATGGGTTCGGTGCACGCCACGCTGAAGGGCGCGGGCGGTGGACCCTCGCTCATGCTGTCGGCTCACATGGACGAAATCGGCCTGATGGTAACCTATATTTCCGACGACGGCTTTCTGTCGGTGGCGGCCGTGGGCGGCGTGGACGCGGCCATTCTGCCCGGCATGCGTGTGGACGTGCATGCGTCGGGTTCTGTCGAGCCGTTGCGCGGCGTGGTGGGGCGCAAGCCCATCCATCTCATTGACCCCGACGAGCGCAAGAAGGTTACGCCCATCGACAAGCTGGTCATTGACCTGGGGATTCCCGCCAAAAAGGTGAAGAAGCTGGTGAGTGTTGGCGACGTGATTACCTTCGGCGTGGGTTTTGAGCGCTTCGGCGAGGGCATGGCCGTGTCCCGCGCGTTCGACGACAAGGCAGGCGTGTGGATTGGCACGCGCGTGCTGGAAAAGCTCGCGAAGGGGAAGCGCCAGTCGGGTGACTTCATTTTCGCGGCAACCGTGCAGGAAGAGATTGGCACGCGCGGCGCGCAGACGTCGGCCTATGGCGTGCATCCGGACGTGGGGCTTGCCTTCGACGTGACGCATGCGACGGACTACCCGGGCATTGAGCAGTCCAAATACGGCAAGATTGTGTGCGGCGGTGGTCCGGTCATCGCGCGCGGTCCCAACATCAACCCTGCCGTGTTCGAGCGGCTGGTAGCCGCGGCCGAGGCTGAGGGCCTGCCGTATCAGTTGGAGGCCGAGCCCAGCGTTACCGGTACCGACGCGCGCTCCATCCAGGTGGCGCGCGGTGGCATCCCCACGGGCCTCGTGTCCGTGCCGCTGCGCTACATGCACACACCCACCGAGGTGGTGTGTCTGGCCGACCTTGACGCCACGGTGAAACTCATCGAGCGCTTCGTCCGTGACCTGGACGAAAGCGCCTGCTTCGTGCCGGGCATGGAGGATTTCCGCACGCCGCTTGAGGACGAGGAAGACAACGCCGAGCGCGACTTGGCGGCTGAAGCGCGCGCCGATGCGCCCGCTCACGAGACGGCCGCTGAGCGCCGTTTCGACGAAACTGGGGTGGCGTAAGGTATGAAGCGCGAAGCAACAACCATCGCCAAGAACCGCAAGGCGCTCCACGAGTATGAGCTGATGGAGCGCTTCGAAGCGGGCATCGAGCTCACGGGCACCGAGGTGCGGTCGCTGCGCGAGAACCACTGCCAGCTGACGGATTGCTTCGCGCTCGTGCGCGGCGGCGAGGTGTGGCTGCACAACGTGCACATTCCGCCGTATTCGCACGGCAACATTGCGAACCCCGACCCCGACCGCAAGCGCCGGCTGCTCCTGCACAAAAAAGAGATTCGCGAGCTGGAGCAAAAGACGCGTGAGCAGGGCATGGCGCTCGTGCCCACCAAGATGTATTTCAAAGAGAACTCGCTGGTGAAGGTGGAGTTGGCGCTCGCTCGCGGCAAGAAGCTGCACGACAAGCGCGCCAGCATGGCAGAGCGCGACACCCGTCGCGAAATTGAGCGCGCGCTCAAGGAGCGCAGCCGTTAACCACAAACCCCCGCGCCGCCTTGCGCGACGCCGACGCGAAGGAGGCCATTATGGGCTTGGACGAAGAACTTGAGGAACTGGAAGACGGCGCCGAGACGGAGGCCGAAGAGATCGACGAAGAAACCGAGTTGGAAGACGTCGAGGAATTCCAAGACGACGAGTTGTTCGACCCCACCGCGGAAGAAACGGATCTTGAGGATGCCTACGAGGGCTTCTTCGCTGAGGAAGGCCCCGAGGGCGAAGGCGAAGTAAGCCCTGATGGCGAGGATGGTGGCCTGACGGTGGTAGTGGAGCAAGCCGAGGGCATTGACCTTTCCGAAGAGGGTTTCCATATTGTGGATGGTGACGAATCCGACGAGGAAGCCGAACTCGCCGAAGAGGGTACGCTGGATGCTTACGACGGCGATGAGCTGACCAACGAGAGCGAAGAAGTCACCGTGACGGAGCCGGCGGAAGACGACGAAGACTTCGAAGTGGTGGAGCTGGAAGTCTCTGACGATGACATCGTGTGCTATCTCGAAGACGAAGAGGGCAACCGCGTGGGCTTTGTGCTGATGGAAGACGGCGAGGAGTGTGAATACTACTACGTCGACGAAGACGACGAGGAGAGCGCCGCAGATGATGAGGAAGAAAACGAGTTCGACCTCGGCATCACAAAGGAAGGCGTCGCTGCCGCCACCAATGACATGAACGCCATCTACCACGGCGGCATCGCCGTGGCTACCGAGCTCAAAGACGCCTTCGGCGACATCAAAGAGGCCCTCGACTTCAGCTTCCTCAAAAAGAAGTAAGGAAGTGTGACGCGGGGTAAGCAAGCGCACGGCGCAAAGGTGCGCACGCACACCCGGAACAAAGCCCCTGATAAAAAGCGAGCCCCAACCAAAACGGTTGGGGCTCGTGAGTTAGTTGGTGGAGGCGCGGAGAATCGAACTCCGGTCCATACTACCTCGTCCATGAGGCTCTACAAGCTTAGTCGGCGCTCAGCATTCGGTCGCGCGCGGCCCGCCGACGGGCGTTGTGCTTCCTAGCCAGTTCAACCTTTGCCTGAGCCATACTGGCTACGTGCTCAAGCGCATTCCCCTGAGTTAATGCCGGACCAAGGGTCGGGGACATCCCAAGGCCGACAGCCAGGCGCTATTTAAGCAGCCATGGCGAGCGCCGGAGCGCTCTGAGTGTTATTCTTGCCAATTAATTTGACGTTACCCCTGTTTAACGTGGCGAGGAGACCACGACCTGCTCCTCATTTCAGACGTACCATGTCGAAACCAGTCGCCCCCAAAAGATTCGCGCGCGAGCATGTGTCCGCAGTGCGAAGGGGTAACGGCCCCACCTTGTCAAAGTTCCGCGCAACTAAGAGAAGGCCTGCGCGCCGCCGCGCCGGGGCGCTGCGGAACGTTCATTCTAGCCCGCACACGCGGTTTGTCAAGCGGCCTTTGATTCAGCGGTGGGTTGAACTTTCGGCATCCAGGCGCGTTCAGCGGGTGGTCGTGGGAATATTGTGGGCGTATGCATCAAACGGCGGCATTGAACCGTTTTGTTTACAAGAGTGTGACGACACTCTTGGTACAATGCAACAGATATTGACGTTTGGAACAGCATGCGAAATACGAGTTTATGAGAGCAGCACATGGACGATAAAAAGAAAACGAAACCAAAGCACGGTCGCCACGCCGCCCCGGAAATTCCGAAGGGCGAGCCCAAAGAAGAAAAGGTTACTGCGGCCAGTGCGCCCGTGACGAGCGCATCTGCTGCCAGCACACCTGTGACCAGCACGGCTGCTGTCAGCACGCCTGACGCGCTCAAGGATAAGGCCGACCAAGCCGCCTCGTCTGAAAAGGTGCCTGACGCAGGTAAGACCGCTGTCATGCCTCAACCGGTGCGCCCGGTGGGGACGCACCCGGGCGGCACGCAGTCGGCCGCACCGGGGTTCGTCCCCGCTGGTCCCATGCTGCCCGTGGACGTAGAAGCCGAGGCCACACGCGGGCATAAGCCCCTCAAGGTGGTCGGCATCGTGCTGGGCATTTTCGTGGGCCTGCTGCTTATTGTGTATGCGGCTGGCGCTGTCGTATTCATGGACCGATTCCTCCCGCGCACGACGGTGGGCGACATGGATGTGTCCTTCAAGTCGTCGGCCGAGGTGCAGCAGCAGCTGGCCAGCGCCATTGATGATTATGTGCTGAAGGTGAGCGGCCAGGGCTTTTCGCTCACGCTTTCTGCCAAAGATGCGGGCATGAAGCTGGATGGCAAGGCGGTGACTGACGCCATGCACGCCGACCTCAACCCTTGGGCATGGCCGCTCGAAATCACGCGTGCCCATGACGAGACGGAAAAAATTGCCGCTACCTACAATGAGAGTGGCCTTGGCGACGCGGTGCGCGCGGCGGTGGACGAATTCAACAAAACGGCCGAAGGTCCGGTGAACGCCACCATTGCGTTTAACGAAGCAAAAGCCGCGTTTGTGGTGCAGCCTGAAAAGGTGGGCACCGCGCTGGATTACGATGCGGTCATCAAAGCGGTCGATGATGCGGTGATTGCGCTCAACCCGTCCGTGAAGCTGACGGAGGCCGAGCTACAGCAACCCTCCGTGCTGTCCACCGACGCGAAGCTCGCGCACGCGACCGACAAGGCGAATACCATGCTCACGGCTGACATGGTGCTAACCATGGCGGGCTCCACAGCAGGGGAAGTGAACGCGGGGCTTATCGCTCAGTGGGTGCGCCTGGGGGAGGACCTTTCGGCGACGCTTGACGAAGGCGCACTGACGGCCTGGGTGGATGAGCTGGTGAACGCCTGCAACACGGTGGGCACCACGCGTACTTACACCCGACCCGACGGGAAGGTGATTACGGTCTCGGGCGGCGTGTATGGCTGGTCCGTTGATCGCGATGCGCTTCTCGGGATTGTGAAGGATGGCGTGGCGACGGGCCGCAAGGACACGGTGGAAGTACCGTGCACCACCACCGGAACCGCTTACAACGGCGCTGGTGCGCGCGACTGGGGCAACCGCTATGTGGACATTGACCTGGCTGAACAGTACGTGCGCTTCTATGACGAATCGGGCACTCTTATTTGGGAATCTCCCTGCATCTCGGGTATTCCCGATGGTGTTCATGATACGAATGTGGGTGTGTACTGGTTGAATGGTAAGGCTAGCCCCTCCAAATTGATTGGCTATGAGGGCAACAAGAAAATCTACGAGAGCACGGTGCAGTACTGGATGCCCTTTGTGGGCAATGCCATTGGACTGCACGATGCCGACTGGCAACCGGCCTTCGGCGGCACGCTCTACGCGAATGGCGCGGGCAGTCACGGGTGCGTGAACCTACCTCCGTACAAGGCAGCCGAACTCTACAACCTCATCCAGTCCGGCGATACCGTGGTGAGCCACTGGTAGGAGCGCTACACTACCGTGAGATCCGCATGCTCAAGTGGCACGATGCGCGCAAGGTCGACGGGGGACATTTCAATCTGACAGCCGATGCGGCCGCCCGAAAACGCAATGCGTTCGTACAGGGCGGCCGTTTCGTCTATGGTGGTGGGGAAGAGTTTCTTCATGCCGATGGGAGAGCAGCCGCCGTGCACGTAGCCGGTGAGCGGCAACAGTTCGCGTGACTTCACCATGGCCATCGCCTTCTCGCCAACGGCGGCTGCCGCTTTCTTGAGATCGAGTTCACAGGCCACGGGGATCATGAACACATAGTGCTCGCCCGATTTACCTTGGGTGACTAACGTTTTGAACACCCGGTCGGGGTCGAGCCCCAACATGCGCGTCACCTCCGTACCCGACAGCGCCTCCGGGCAGTCAAAGAACCGCGCCTCATACGCAAGCCCCGACGCATCAAGCGCCCGCACAGCATTCGTCTTATGGTCATGCTCCTTCGCCATGGAGGTCCTTTCGGGTGACGGGGTGGGTACGGAAGGGCTCGCTCGCTTTTAGCGGATGAAGTTCGTCATGATTTTTGGTTCAACCTCGGGCGCAGGAACTTGTGCGGTTGCCTTGAGTATCCAGGCCATGTTTTTGCCGAGGGTGCGCATGATTTGTAGGCCTTCCGCGTCTTGGCGCACCTGCTCGGCGCTTTGGCCGTGCACCATGGGCCAGTAATTCGACGACACCACCGGCATGCAGTTAATCTGGAAGTACTTGTTGATCTGGTCAAGCGCAGGCGTGGTGCCGGCGCGGCGGGCGCTGGCTACGGCTGCTGCGGGCTTGAAGCGCAGGCGCGCGGAGGCGGCGTAGAACATGCGGTCGAGCACAGCGAGCAGCGCGCCGTTCGCACCGGCGTAGAACACGGGGGTGCCCACCACCAGGCCATCGGCCGCTTCCGCCTTCTCGATGAGGCTGTTCACCACATCGTCGTCGAAGATGCAGCGCCCGTCGCCGCGCTTGGCGCAACCGCTGCAGCCGAGGCACCCGCGCAGGGGCTCGCGGCCGATCCAGGCGATCTCGGTTTCCACACCCTCCGCTTCCAGTGCGCTTGCCACCTCGGACAATGCGGTGTACGTGCAGCGCTTCTCGTTGGGGCTTCCGTTGATAAGCAAAACTTTCATCGTGCGCCTTCCTCTCTGTCTTGTGTTTTCTCTCATGTTCTAGATTAGCAGAAACTGTGGCAGCCCGGTGTCGATTGCAAACAAGAGGCATGCGCTTCGGTATACTGGCTGCATGGAAACTCAACAGACAACGCTCTCGCCGCAGGTCGCGGCTGCGCCCGAACCGTCGCTTCCCGCTTTCGACAACGCGCCCATCGGCGTGTTTGACTCAGGGTTCGGCGGCCTGACCGTGGCGCGTGAGATTGCCAAGGCACTGCCGCGCGAGTCCATTGTGTATTTGGGCGACTCAGCGCGCTGTCCCTACGGGCCGCGCTCGCTTGAGGAAGTGGACGGCTTCGTGCAACAGATTGGTGGCTGGCTCGTGCAGCGCGGCGTGAAGATGGTGGTCATTGCTTGCAATACGGCCACGGCGGCCGGGCTTGCGCATGCGCAGCAGACGTTTCCCGTGCCGGTCATCGGCGTGGTGGAGCCGGGCGCCCGCGCGGCGGCGCATGCCACGCGCAACAATCGAGTGGGAGTAATCGCGACGAAGGCCACGGTGGAATCGGACGCCTACACGCGCGCTATTCGGCACCTCGACGCGGGTATTACCGTGTTCTCCACAGCCACGCCGCGCTTCGTGGAAATTGCCGAGCAGGGCATTCGCATGGCCGAGGGGCCGCTGGAAAACTACACGTCGCTTGCGTCGAAGGTGTATATTCGCCCGGCGTTCGAGGAAATTGCGCGCGAATACCTGGAACCGTTGCGGCGCACCGAAGTGGATACACTCGTGTTGGGATGCACGCACTTTCCGCTGCTCAAGGCTCTTATTGGGAGCGTGATGGGGCGCGATGTGAAGCTGATCTCATCATCGACCGAGGCGGCGCGCGATGTGGCCGATATCTTGGCCAGCCGCGGCGCGTGTGCGAGCGTTGATCACGAGGCGCGCTACGAGTTTTTCACCACGGGAAACGACATCGACGAATTTCGCAGTTTTGGCAGCCGCGTGTTCCGCGAGCCCATCGACGCGGTGGCGCGCGTGAACTGGGCTGACGCGTAGGAGGGGGCACGTATGAAAACGGTGGTGCTAGCTACGAACAACGCGCACAAGGTGGCAGAAATTGCCACGGCGCTCAATTTCCCCGGTTGGGAGTTTCGCACGCTGCGTGAGTTGGGCATTGAGTCCGACCCGGCGGAAGATGCCGAAACGTTCGAGGGCAACGCGCGCATCAAGGCGCGCGCGGCGCATGAGGCGTCCGGTGGGCTTGCTGCGCTCGCGGACGACTCGGGGCTTGAGGTGGACGCGCTTAACGGCGCGCCCGGCGTACACTCGGCGCGCTATGCGGGCGAGCCGTGCGACGACGCCGCAAACAACGCGAAGCTGCTGGAAGCGCTGGCTAACGTGCCTGATGACGCGCGTACGGGTCGCTTCGTGAGCACGCTCGTGTTCGTGGACGAGGATGGCACCGAAACGGTGGCGCGGGGCACGGTAGAGGGTCGCATCGGCCACGAGGAGCGGGGAAGTGAAGGCTTCGGCTACGACCCGCTGTTCTTCCCGGACGTGTTCGGTGGCGAGCGTACCCTTGCCGAAGTGGGCCGCGACGAAAAGAACGCTGTCTCGCATCGCGGCAACGCCTTGCGAGAACTCAAAGCAAAGCTCGCTTCTCATCGCTAAACTTCTGCTATAATACCCTTCGCCGCATCGGCCGTCGGGGTGTGGCGCAGCTTGGTAGCGCGCTTGCTTTGGGAGCAAGATGTCGCAGGTTCAAATCCTGTCACCCCGACCACTTCAACGCAATCCGCTTTATCAAGTGTTGCACCTGATTTCGCCATGAAGTTTGGCAGTACCTCGTAAAATGAAGCGTATAAGCAACGCCCAGGTTGTGACAGCTTGGGCGTTTTCTTTTCCCCTTACACAAAACTCTAGAACAACATCCCTGCGCTTGAACGCACTGTGTCGTTCTTATGTTTCCACCGCTCTTTCATCAAAATAGTCCTCACAAAGACTAAAATACTCACTTGTAAGTCTCTGTAGGGACTAAATAAATAAAGAGGACGGTATCAACTATGAATGACGTAACGATGGAAAAGCGCCACGAAGAATTGATCATCCGCATGGGGCGTGCGTTAAGCCAGATGAACGGCGTATACGCAAAAGCTGAAAAACTCATGGGCTTGAATCCGTATGTGTCTAAAGTGCTCTATGCCCTCTCGTTCGGAGAAGGAATCACGCAGAGTGAGATATGCGATGCCTACGAGATGCCCAAGCAAACAGTCAACAACATTGTGAAGCGCCTCGTCGATAAAGGTTTTGCCGAGGTGCGTTGCGACGATGCGAACCGCAAGAGCAAGCCAATCGTGCTAACCGAAGAGGGGAATGCGTTTGCCGACTACGTCCTTGCACCCATGCTGCTGTTCGAAAAGAGGGTGCTGACCGATATGGGTGAGGAATCCTATACGAAGCTGATCGAACTCCTTGAAGAAGAAGCCGAAGCCATTGAGCGAGCAATCGCACAGGGATGTCTGCACAAAGACGCGGCTCAAGAGGCTTGGAACCTATGAAAGGCCTCTTCCGTTTTCTCAAGGGCTATAAGCTTGTCTGCGTGGGCGTAGTGATACTCATGTTTGTGCAGGTGGTGGCCGCGCTGTTCGTGCCGACACTTGTCGCAAGCATCGTTAACGACGGCATTGTGCCCGGAAACCTCGATCATGTGTTGACCTTCGGACTTGCGATGCTCGGTGCCGCCGTTCTCTCTGCGGTAGCAACGCTCGCCGGAACCTATGCCTCCGCCTACATTGCGACGGGCGTCTCCCGCGACATGGCGTGCGCGCTGTACGAGAAGGTTCATCGACTGCCTCATCTTGAGGTGGGACATTTCGGTGTGGCCTCGCTCATTACGCGAATCACCAGCGATGTGAACCAAATTCAGCAGGCGCTTCTCATCTTCATTGAGATGTTGCTGCCGGTGCCGTTCATGGTTGTCATTGGCATGGCGCTTATGTTCTCGAAGGACTCCGTGCTCGCTGCCGGCATCGTCGGTATTATGATCGTGATTATCATTGTCTTCCTCATTCTCTCGCGGGTCGTCATTCCCTATTTTGAAAAGCTTCAGCGCCAGCTCGACTCCCTGAACCGCACGGTGCGGGAGAGCATTGCTGGTGTGCGCATCATCCGGGCGTTTCGGCGCACCGAATGGGATAGGCTGCGGATGGAGGAATCTGCCGGAAACTACGCGGCAACGGCTATTAAGACAAACAGGATATTTGCCGTCGTTGTGCCCTTCGTCATGCTGCTGTTCAACGTGACGACATTCGCGATCCTGTTTGTGGGCGGCAACCAGGTGGCCGAGGGGTCCCTTGAAATCGGCGACATCATGGCGCTTGTGGAATACGCCATGCTCATTCTGGGCTACCTGCTGATGGGCGTCGCCATGCTCATTTTCATCCCCCAGGCGCAGGTGAGCGCGCGACGCATCAACGAAGTGCTTGAAAAAGAAGAGCCGCCTCTCGTCAAAGAGGGCGAAAACGAAGCCGCCTGCGACCGTCCTTCGCAAAAGCCACATGCCAGTAAAGGGCTATTGCCCGTGCCTCCAGCCGTTGAATTCAAGCAGGTTGGCTTTTCCTACGAAGGAGCCGAGAAACCGGTGCTCGAAAACGTGAGTTTCGTGGCAAACCCGGGCGAGACCACGGCCATCATCGGCGCGACGGGTTCCGGAAAATCCACGATCGCGAACCTTCTTATGGGCCTTTTTGAGGCAGGTGAGGGCGAAATTCTCGTCCACGGGAAGCCCCTCGCCTCGTACAACGTAGCGGCTTTACGCAAGCGGATAGGCTTTGTGCCGCAGAGGCCATTTTTGTTCAGCGGGACGATTGCCGACAACCTACACCATGGCTGCGCCTGCGCGAGCGAGCAGCAGATGCGCTCGGCGCTTGCCACCGCCCAGATAGCCGACTTTGTGGAAAGCTTGGAAGACGGGCGTGCTTCCCCGGTTGCCCAGGGCGGCGACAACTTCTCGGGTGGGCAGCGCCAACGACTTGCCATCGCGCGTGCGCTGGTGCGCCGCCCCGAGATACTCCTGTTTGACGACTCGTTTTCGGCCCTCGACGCAACCACCGACCTCAAGCTTCGCAGGGCACTCAAGAACGATACCCCGAACAGCGCAAAGATTGTCATCGCGCAACGGGTATCGAGTATTGCGGATGCCGAGCGCATCGTCGTGCTCGACGAGGGGCGCGTGGTCGGCACAGGAACCCACCAGGAGTTGCTTGAGACGTGCTCTGAATATCGCGCCATCGTTCAATCGCAGGAAGGGTAAGGGCTCATGACCGAAACAGCGGACACCACAGTGCTCAGCGCAGACGAAATGAGCGTCGAGAAGGCACAGAACCCGCGCGGAACGGCCAAGCGCTTTTTCCGCGACCTCATGCTGCAGAAGGGACGCCTGCTGGCTATCGCGCTCTGTCTGGTGGGGGCGGCGGCGTGCAGCGTGCTCATTCCCATCACCATTGGCGCGGCTATCGACGAGATATTCAGCGGCGTAAAACAGGCAATTGAGAACAAGACCGTGTTTCATGTTGGGTTCGAAACCATGGGCACGGTGCTGATTGAACTCATTGTGCTCTACGTGGTGAGCGCTGCGCTTACCTTTATTGAGGAATTCCTCATGGCGAGCGTTGCGCAGAACTTCGCGTTAAAGCTGCGGCAGGAAATGGCAGCCAAGCTGGAACGTCTTCCCGTGAGCTATTACGACGCCCACCAGCGCGGCGATATTTTAAGCCGCATGACCAACGACGCAAAACGGGTGGCCGACACCCTGCAAGAAGGCATCACGCAGTTCATCACCGCAGTGGTGACCATCGTCGGCGCTCTCGTTATCATGGTTGGCATCAGCATTGAGCTCACCTTCTGGGCGTTCGGCACCGTGGTTCTGGGGCTTGTACTCACCGCCGTCATATCGTCGGCCACCTACAAGGCGTACGCGAAAAGCCAGGAAACGCTCGGTTGTTTCAACGCCCAGATCGAGGAAGGCCTCACGGGCCACGCGACCATCCGCGCGTTCAACCTGCAGGAAGAATCTGCGGAAAAGACGCGAGCAGCCGCCGAGGCCTACCGTAAGGCCGGGCTCAAGGCACAGTTTCTCACCTACGGTGTCATGCCAGTTGTGCGCTTCGCAAGCCAGTTCGGCTACGTGATCATCGCCTTGCGTGGTGCCATGATGACCATGAGTGGAACCATCACACTTGGCGACATCCAGGCCATGCTGCAGTATGTCGACCGCATTTCCGAACCCGTATCCGAGTTCGCCTTCACCATCACGAGCGCCCAGGGAGCGCTCGCATCGGCCGAGCGCATCTATCAGCTGCTCGATGAGCAGGACGAACCCGATCAGCGGATCTGCGCCCGGGCACTTCCCAATCCGCACGGCAAGGTGGAGTTCGAGCAGGTGAAATTTGGCTACGATGCCAACACCTTGCTTTTCAAAGATGTGAACGCTGCTGTTAAGCCAGGCACCATGGTGGCCATCGTGGGTCCCACGGGCGCCGGAAAAACAACGCTCGTGAACCTTCTTATGAGGTTCTACGACCCGCAAGGTGGGCGCATTCTGGTAGACGGGGTGAACATCCGCACGCTGGGTCGCGACGAGCTGTATAGCATCTTGGGGATGGTTCTCCAGGACACGTGGCTTTTCAACGGCAGCATCGCCGACAACATCGCCTACGGCAAACCGGGCGCACCGCGTGAAGAGATCGAGCGAGCGGCGAAGGCGGCGCGCATCGACCACTTCATCAAAACGCTGCCGCAGGGCTACGACACCGTGGTTGATGACGAGCTGCTGCCGATGTCGGCGGGGCAAAAGCAACTTATCACCATTGCGCGCACCCTTCTGGTTGACCCGTCCATCCTCATCCTCGATGAAGCTACTTCAAACGTGGACACCCGCACAGAAGTCGCCATTCAGGAGGCTACGGCGCATCTTATGAAGGGCCGCACGAGTTTCGTGATTGCGCACCGCCTCTCAACGATTCGCGACGCCGATCTCATCCTTGTGATGGAGGCGGGCACCATCGTTGAGCAGGGGACGCACACAGAACTGATGGCGGCGGGTGGACGCTATGCCGAACTCCAGAAAAGCCAGGCGACGGCGTTGGTTGCCTCGTAAGTGAGCAGGGCGGGCAACGAGTTCCCGCACGAACGAAAGAAGGAAATCGTGGCTATCAAACTCTCGGATTCGTTTACCTATGGGCGGCTGGCCCTGTTCGCCGCGCCGTCCATTGTGATGATGGTGTTCGCGTCCATCTACAGCGTGGTCGACGGGTTGTTCGTATCGAACTTCGCGGGCAAGGACGCGCTCGCCGCAGTCAACCTGGTGTTTCCGCTGGTAACGGCGTTGGGCTGCATCGGCTATATGCTGGGCACCGGCGGCGCTGCGCTCGTGGCTAAAATTATGGGCGAAGGTGATGGCAAGCGCGCAAATAGGCTATTCACGTTCATATTCCTTTCTGCGGTGGTGCTTGGGATTGTGCTTTCGCTTGTGGGGTCTGCCTTCATGAGGCCGTTTTTGGGCCTCATGGGAGCGGAGGGTGAACTGGTCAATCTCTCCATTCAGTACGGCCAGATCCTTTTCTTTGCGTTGCCGTTTTTCATCCTCCAAAACGTCTTCCAGAGCTTTTTTGTAGCGGCGGAGAAGCCGCATATCGGCTTGGTCGTCATTGTGGCAGGCGGTGTGGTCAACATCGTGCTCGATTACGTGTTCATCGGCATGTTCGGGTGGGGCGTTGTTGGGGCTGCTATTGCGACAGCTGCGGGGCAAATTCTTGCGTCGGTGGTGCCCGTCATCTACTTTGCATCCAGCAAGACCTCGCGGTTGCGCCTGACCAAGCCCGTGTTCGAACTCCGCGCGCTTGGCAAGGCGTGTGTAAACGGCTCATCCGAGCTGATGACCGAGATTGCGGCGTCGGTTGTGGCTATGCTCTACAACTTCCAGCTTATGGCGCTCGCTGGCTCCGACGGCGTGGCTGCCTATGGTGTCATCATGTATGTGAACTTCATATTTACGGCCATCTTCTTCGGCTTTTCCATGGGGACGGGCCCCATCGTCAGCTACAACTACGGAGCTGGGCGGCACCTTGAACTGAGGGGGCTGCTGAGGAAGAGCCTGGTGATTGTGGGCGTTTTCGGCATCGCGATGTTCGGGCTGTCCCATTTGGTGGCAACCCCTCTGGTGAACCTGTTCGTCGGCTACGACGCCACGTTGGCGGAGATGACCCTCAACGGTTTCCTCATTTATTCGGTGGCCTTCTTGCTGATGGGGTTCAGCATCTATGGTTCCGCCTTTTTTACGGCACTCAACAATGGCCCTGTGTCCGCGCTTATCTCGTTCGTGCGTACGCTGGTGCTTGAGACGTCCACCGTCATGCTGCTGCCCATTTGGTTTGGCATCAACGGCGTGTGGAGCGCCATCATCGTCGCCGAATCCTGCGCACTCATTCTGACAACTGGCCTTTTGATTGCTTATCGCAAGAAGTACTACTATTAACCAACGGTTGCCCCCTCAAGGTTTTTATCCCGCCTATTTCTCATCAAGCCCCCGAACAGGGGCTTGATGCTGCTTGTTGTCATTTTCCCTGTGAAAAAGAAGCCGCAAGTTGGTTGAGTGTGGTCCTGTGCGCCCGCATTGTTGAGTGCGTTAGATAACTTGACGAACTTGAGAGGTGTGGTTTGATATGCGGCACAATGTGGCGACGGGGAAGTATGCGGGTGTGGTGGGAGTGGCGGGGCTTGCGGCGGTGTCGGCGTTGGTGGTGGCGCTGAACTACAAGGGCCTCAATTACACCATCAGCAACCATTCGGTGGTGACACCGCTTTCGACGGCGGCCTTTTGCCTGGTGGGAACCTTAGCGGCGCTGCTGATTGCTTTTCACCTGCTGGTGTATCTGCCCCAGAAGTGGGACGTGGGGAAGGGGTATCGCTTCGTGGCGGGGGCCTTCGGGTTGTCATTCATTGCGACGTGTTTGTACCCGAATGATCCAACGACGGTGACGCTGCATGACATTGCAGCATGGGGGATTGTACTCGCGGAGTTTGCGCTGATGGCGTATCTGCTGGTTCGCTTGTGGCACCAGTACGACGCGCTGCTGCGGATGGCGAACGTGCTCCTTGTAGCCCTCATGGTGGTGATGGCGTTCGTGGCGCTGTTCGAAAACGGGTTTCTGTGGAGCTATATTCTCATCTTCGAGCCGGGCATTGTTGCGCTGGTGTTTGTTCTCGATCTGCTTCTAATTTTGTGCCATCCACAAGGCGCACGCGCCTGATCTGGGGTAAGCTACTGGTGGTTGCCTTGCGCCGAAGACAAAAGAAACCGCACGTTGGTTGAGCGCACCACCGCGTGCCCTCACCATAGTGTTGCCAGCGCATTCGGTGCGGCATAAAGTAAAAGGATGACATCATGAGTTTTCGCGACAACCTACAGCACCTGCGCGCCACGCGCAACATGACGCAAGAGCAGCTGGCCATGCTTCTGGGCGTGAGCCGCCAATCAGTGTCGAAGTGGGAGGCCGAGCGTGCTTACCCGGAGATGGACAAGCTGCTGAAGCTATGCAGCCTGTTTGACTGTACGCTTGATGAACTGGTGCTTGGTGATGTGACGGAGCGCCCGGTTGACGCGGCGGCGCGCATGCCGTCTGCTGCGGCTCCGCAGGATGTGACGGGCTACGACGAGGCCATGCGCAGCTTTGCATGGAAGCTGGCGCTTGGGTTGGCCGTGGTGCTGATGGGGCTTGCGGTGGCGTTTTTTCTTACCGGTGTACTGCTGGCAGCTGATATCAATGTGACCGGTTACACGATGGCGCTCGTGTTCGTGGGGGCCGCTGCTGGGCTGGCGCTCATCGTGCCTGCGCTGCTTGAGCAACGGGCGTTTCGCACGGCGCATCCGTTTGTGGAGGACTTCTACACAGCGGAACAAAAAGCCCAGGCGTGCAACTCTTTCGCCACAGGGCTGGTGGCGGGCGGGGCTTTGGTCATGGTGGGTCTTGCGGTCACGGTGTTGCTCCAGACGAACGTGTGGTTTGCCAGCGCCGCATGTCTGACCTGTTTGGCTGCGGGGGTCTTTGTACTGGTACGTGGGTGGTTGCTCGGACGGCGCTGTGACGTGGGGCGCTACAACCACAGCGCGCTCAGTCGTTTAGGCGAGGCAGATATCGACGCCCTGGACGACGAAACACTGCAAGCGCACGCTCGCCGCGCTAAGCGCGAACGCGGCACGTATATTTTCACCATGACCGTAGCAACAGCGGTGGGCCTTGTGCTGCTCTTCGTGCCCCTCACCGCCGCCCAGCGCATGTTCTGGCTCGCCTGGCCTATTGGTGCCCTCATCTGCGTCGTCATCAAAGCGTACCGCACCATGAAGGGTGACGAGGCGTGATGCTGGCGGCGGAGAAAAGGCGCAAGCTTTTCACTGGAGCGATTGCTCCACGTCGAAGTAGCCCGCCCAGGGGTTGTCGCTGCGGGCGAGGCGCGCGAGCGCGTCTTCCATTGTGATGGCATCGGGGGCTACGCTGTCCAACTCGTCCCAGCTGAGAGGGAGGGATACGCGGGCGCCGGTGCGGGCGCGCAGCGAGTACGGGGCGATGCTCGTGGCGCCGCGGCCGTTGCGCATCCAGTCGATGAAAATCTTGCCGTTGCGCTTGGCCAGCCGCACGTTGCTCGTATAGCGGTCGGGCCACTTCTCAGCCATCACCTGCGCGATGCGCCGAGCGAAGTCGTGGAACGCATCCCACGACGCCTCCGGTCGAAACGGCACCACCACGTGGTACCCCTTGCCGCCGCTCGTCTTGAGAAACGTGGCTAGCCCTAAATCATCCAGGATGCCCTTGAGGTCGCGTACGCCGCGTCGCACCTGATCAAGTCCGAGGCCTTTGTCGGGGTCGAGGTCGAACACCATCATGTCGGGCTGCTCAAGCGTCTCCACGCGGCTGCCCCACAGGTGGAATTCCAGCGTGTCCATCTGTGCCTCGGACACAATGCCCACGGCGTCATCCACATAGAAGTACTTGTCATCTTCGCCATCGCTGCCGGTCACGTCGATGGTGTGGATGCCCGCCTCGTGCTGCCCCGGGTGCTTCTTGAAAAAGCACGCCGACCCGGCACCGCGCGGGCAGCGTACAATGCTTAAGATGCGCCCGCCTGCGTAAGGTAGCATCGCGTCGGCCACCTGCGCGTAGTAACGCACGACGTCCTCTTTTGTGATGTCCGGGTCCTCGAACAGCAGTTTTTCGGGGCTGGTGATAGTCACGCCGTCGATAACCAGCTCGCCGGAGCCCCGGCGCTTGGTAGCGTGGGAACGAGAAGAGGAAGAGGAGGCGGCCGCAGAAGAGGTCGCAGCAGAGGCCGCAGAAGCTGCGGCAGTGGTCGAAGTAGACAGAGGATTCTCCGTTCTCTCAGCGGGTGGAAGCGGTTGCTCCGCGTCGCCTGCGTCTTCGCGACGGACGTCGTGTGGGTCTTTGTCGATGCGCAGCCCCTGGTAGCTCGGGTGGCGCAGCTGGCCGTCGTCGGTCCACTCGGCGAACCGTACCTCGGCCACCAGTGCAGGTTCCACCCAGTGCGCCTCTTCGCCGGAGCGCGCACGCGGCGGGTTCGCAAACGGCGGCTTTGAGCGCTCAAGGCCCGCAAACTGTGTCAGCAATTCGCGCGCGTCATCCTCGCCGATGCCGGAACCGACGCGGCCCACATACACCAACGCGCCGTCCTCATACGCACCCAGCAGAAGTGCGCTCACACCGCCGGGCTTCTTGGCCGTGCGCGTCCACCCGCCTACCACGAACTCCTGGCGATGGTCGCACTTGAGTTTGATCCAGTCGCCCGACCGCCCGCCGCGATACGCCGAGGCGGAGCGTTTGCCCACCACGCCTTCCAACCCCAGTTTGCACGCAGCGTGGAAGCTGTCCTCGCCACGGCCCTCCACATGGGTGCTGAACCGCACGTCGTCGGGCGCGGAGGCCAGCACGTCCGCCAGCAAGCGCTTTCGCTCAACAAGTGGCCGTGCTC
The DNA here is from genome assembly GCA_019113915.1 of Candidatus Gordonibacter avicola. Taxonomy (GTDB): domain Bacteria; phylum Actinomycetota; class Coriobacteriia; order Coriobacteriales; family Eggerthellaceae; genus Gordonibacter; species Gordonibacter faecis. The sequence goes on along the minus strand of DXGM01000018.1, from coordinate 16,678 downwards.
GCACGTCTTCGCCGTCGAGCGCCAGCAGGTCAAACACCATATACACGGGCTGCTTGCCTTCAGGGTGCTTGAGAAAGCCCTGCAGCGCCTGGAAATCTGAGCGCCCATCCTCGTCGGTGACCACGACCTCGCCGTCTAGTACCAGCGCGCGTCCCGCCGCCACGTCAAGCAGCGAGGAAGCCACGGTGGGGAAGTGGTCAGTGTAATTGTTTCCATTGCGCGTCATGAGGCGCATTTCGTTGCCTTCAAGAAACGCCACTATGCGGTAGCCGTCGTACTTCACCTCGTAGAGCCACGCGGCGTCGTCGGCCGGTGCCTCGCTCACAAGCTTCGCCAGTTCCACGTCCACCTGGTCGAAAGGGTTGCGCGCCACGTGTTCATCGTCGCCCGCAGTTATCTCGTCGCGCGTGCGCCCGCTCACCACGCTTGTGTCGAATTGAGAAATGCCTGCATCGTCCTGTACAAACTCGTCGCGCTCCTTGATGAGCAGCCAGTTGTCGTCCTTTTCGCCGCGGCGTGGCTTAATGTGCACAAGCACCCAGTCGCCTTTGAGGCGTCTCCCATGCAGAGTAAACTTGAGCTCGCCCGCCGCCAGCGCCTTGTCCACAGCGCCATGTGGCTCCCATGTGCCCTCATCCCAGAGCATCACCGTGCCGCCACCGTATTCGCCCTTCGGAATGGTACCCTCAAACGTGCGGTAGTCGAGTGGATGGTCTTCCACGTGCACGGCTAGCCGCTTGTCGTGTGGGTTGTACGACGGGCCCTTTGGAATAGCCCAGCTCAGCAGCACGCCGTCCCATTCAAGCCGCAAGTCGTAGTGCTCGCGCGAGGCCCAGTGGTGCTGCATGGCATACCGCAGCGGCGCATCCGCGGCGGGTGGTTCCGTGGCGTCGCCCGCAGGTTCCGCCGTGCGCTCAAAGTTCCGTTTGCGCTCGTATTCATCAAGCCGCGCCATGACGCCTCCACTTCCCTGTGCCTCGCCACGAGCGTCGTCTGCGCCCGCTACGCCGTACTTTTGGAGAATCTAGTGGAAAGTCTTACGGAATTTTGCGCGCCCAGCCCAATGTTGCGGTACAATAGCCGACGCGTTATGCGGGTGTAGTTCAATGGTAGAACTTCAGCCTTCCAAGCTGACCACGCGGGTTCGATTCCCGTCACCCGCTCCATCAAAAAACAAGCGGCCCCTCCACTTAGGCGGGGCCGCTTTTGCGTTGCGGTGGGGAAGAGGCTGGCAGATAGCCGAAGGAGCAGCGTTGAACTAGTCTGCCACTTTTCCGCGCAAGTAGGCAATGATGTCGTCGGATTCGTACATTGCTTTGCCGTTTACCACGAGGCAGGGAACTTGTTTTTTACCGCCGATGCGCACAAGGTCGTTTTGATTGCCGGGCTGCAACGTGTCGCGCGCGTCGAGGTTGATCTTATTCTCTTCCATGAAACGCAGCACTTTTTGGCAAAAGGGGCAGGATTTCTTGTAATACAGTAAGTGGTCTTCCAGATAGGCCATGGGCGTTCCTTTCCTCGTCGACCCGATGCTCGTCGACGATCTGTGCGAACGAAGTACTAATCATACGATAGAAACGGAGGACGAACGCCTTTTGCTGCCAAGTTGTTGCCGAGCGGTTTACTCTGTGAAGGTCGATGCTCATCAATGAGCCTCCGGTGAACAAGTAAAAGCGCCTTTCCTTGGCACCTCCCACGGTATCGCTACGGCAAACTTCAAGCAACCATTTTGAAATTTATGCTTGCCACCGCATCAAACAATGCTAAAATAACCAGTTTCATTAAACGCCAATAAAAACGCCCCGTCTTTGAGAAGGCGGGGCGGCAAAATTCTGGCGCGCCCGGCAGGACTCGAACCTGCAACCGACGGATTAGAAGTCCGTTGCTCTATCCATTGAGCCACGAGCGCGTGCGCTACGGTGCCTATTATACCTTAAAACGCACTCATGTGACCCGTCACCCGTCCCTGTGGCAAAACCGCGCGCCTCTTCGGAGAAACCGCACGTAGAAACACCATTTCAGCCACGTGCAACCTCCTTCCAACGCACAAAACACCCGCCGAAGCCTCACGCATGCCCCTCATCGTTGAGCATGATGCATCAGGAATGCATGTTTGCCATGGTTTATGCAGTCCCATTTATCAGCCTGCGCCCAACCAGGGCACAGGCCGGCTTTTCTCTGGCACAAAACAAGCCATTTTGCCTCGTCCATCACTCCACAGCACTAAAGCAAACATGAAGGAATTATGGAGAAAAGGAGTCACCAAACCTACCGTTCGCCGAAAAAAAGCCTGGTATAGAAGCCTCGTTGGTTTTGTTGCGGAATTGTGGTTGCAATTCGAATCGAACCGTGAGATTTTGGCCTCATCGAACAGGCATACGGTGCGCAACGGATGCGTTCGAGGCCGAACATCTGGAAAATGCATAAAAGAAAAGGAGGGTTGCAATGGCTGGTGTCAACGTTAAGAGCGAGATCAAGCCGCTTAAGCGAGTTTTGCTCCATCGACCGGGTAACGAACTTCTGAACCTGACGCCGAACACGCTCGAAGAGCTGCTGTTTGACGACATCCCGTTTCTGAAGGTAGCCCAAGAGGAGCATGACGCATTCGCCCAGGCCCTGCGCGACAACGGTGTGGAAGTCGTGTACCTCGAAGATCTTATGACCGAGGTGCTCGATCAGAACCCTGAGGTGCGCGAGCCGTTCCTGAAGCAATTCATCGAAGAGGCCGGCATTCGTACCGACCGTTATCAGAAGATCATCTTTGACTATCTAAACGACAACTACCCGAACAACAAGGACCTCGTGCTGAAGACCATGGAGGGCATCAACCTCACCGAGCTTCACACCGACAAGTCCAACAGCTTGGTTGACCTCGTGTCTGAGGCCTCCAAGATGGTGGTTGCCCCCATGCCGAACCTGTACTTCACGCGCGACAACTTCGCCATGATAGGCAACGGCGTGTCCATCAACCGCATGTATTCCGTCACGCGTAACCGCGAGACCATCTATGGCGAGTACATCTTCAAGTATCATCCGAACTTCAAGGATGTGCCGCAGTACTACAGCCGCTACAACACGTTCCACATTGAGGGTGGCGACATCCTGAACCTCAATGAGCACGTGCTGGCGGTGGGCATCTCCCAGCGCACCGAGCCGGACGCCATCGACGCGCTCGCGCACAACATTTTCAACGACGAAACCAGCCCCATCGACACCATTCTGGCGTTCTATATCCCGAACAACCGCGCCATGATGCACCTGGATACGGTGTTCACGCAAATCGACGTGGACAAGTTCACCATTCATCCCGGTATCATGGGTCCGCTCACCGTGTTTGAGATCACGCCGGAGGGCGAGGGCATTAAAGTAAAGGAAATGACTGAGCCTCTGGAAAAGATTCTTGAGAAGTACCTCGGTCTGCCCGTGGAGCTGATCCCCTGCGGCGGCGGCGACCGCATTGCGGCCGAACGCGAACAGTGGAACGATGGTTCCAACACGCTCTGCATTGCACCTGGCCTCGTTGCGGTGTACGAGCGCAACGACGTAACGAACAAGGTGCTTGAGGAAAAGGGCATCAAGCTGGTGGTCATCCCATCCGCCGAGCTGTCGCGCGGCCGTGGCGGCCCACGCTGCATGAGCATGCCCATCTGGCGCGAAGACTAAATGCGCGTCGGGCACCGGTTGACTCGGTTCGCCGAGCCGGCACCCTTTGCTTTCCAGACCAGGCCGGATGCCCTCTTAGGGGGGCATCCACCCCTGGCTTTGAGAAGGGGCGGGCGATTTTGACTTGGCGACGCCCGTCTGAACGTAACTGAAATACGAGAGACAAACTTGGCACAGAACGACGAAAGGAATGAATTATGCCCACGAGCCTGAGCGGACGCAACTTCCTGAAGCTGCTGGATTTCACCCCCGATGAGATCCGCTACCTCATTCAGTTGTCGAAGCAGTTCAAGAACTTGAAATTGACGGGTACCCCCCATCGTTACCTCGAAGGTAAAAATATTGTGCTTCTGTTCGAGAAGACCTCCACGCGCACGCGCTGCTCGTTTGAGGTTGCGGGCATGGATCTGGGTATGGGTGTGACCTACCTCGATCCCGGCAGCTCGCAGATGGGCAAGAAGGAATCCATTGAGGACACCGCTCGCGTGCTCGGCCGTATGTATGACGGCATCGAGTACCGCGGCTATGCGCAGGAGATCGTGGAAGACCTCGCTGCCAACGCCGGCGTGCCGGTGTGGAACGGCCTCACCACCGAGTTCCATCCCACGCAGATGATCGCCGACATGCTCACCGTGGAAGAGAACTTCCCCATGGGCATTGAGGGCCTGAAGTTCGTCTTCATGGGCGACGCCGAGAACAACGTGGCGAACTCGCTCATGGTAGTGTGCGCCAAGCTGGGCCTGCACTTTGTGGCCTGTGGCCCGAAGGAGCGTATGCCGAAGGCCGAGCTCGTGGACGAGTGCAAGAAGGTTGCGGCCGAGACCGGCGCCACCATCACGCTCACTGAAGACGTGAAGGAAGCCTGCACGGGCGCGCATGTCATCTACACCGATATCTGGGTGTCCATGGGCGAGCCGGACGACATCTGGGCCGAGCGCATCAAGCTGCTGGAGCCCTATCGCGTGACGAAGGAGGTCATGGCTATGGCCGCTCCCGACGCCATCTTCATGCACTGCCTGCCGTCCTTCCACGATACCAAGACCACCATCGGCAAGGAAATCGCCGAGAAGTTTGGCGTCACCGAGATGGAAGTTGAGGACGACGTGTTCGAGTCCAAGCAGTCCAAGGTGTTTGACGAGGCCGAGAACCGCATGCACACCATCAAGGCGGTCATGTACGCCACGCTCTCTTAAACACCGCGACGGTACGGAAAGGAGGCCAGTACATGGCTTACCAGAAAGGCGAAGGCAAGTCTGTGGTTATTGCTCTGGGCGGCAACGCCCTCGGTGATACGCCGCAGGAACAGCTTGAGCTGGTGAAGAACACCGCGTCCCACATTGTGGACATGGTGGCCGAAGGCATCAACGTTGTGGTGTCCCACGGCAACGGCCCGCAGGTTGGCATGATTAACAACGCGTTTGACTACGCGTCGGTGCATGACGGCAAGACGCCGGCCATGCCCTTCCCGGAGTGCGGCGCCATGAGCCAGGGCTACATTGGCTACCAGTTGTCCCAGGCCATCTTGAACGAAATGAAGCGCCGCGGCATCATGCGCTCCACGGCTTGCGTCATTACGCAGACGGTGGTCTACCCGGAGGATCCGGCGTTCCAGAATCCGACGAAGCCCGTTGGCGCCTTCCTCACTGAGGAAGAGGCCATGAAGCGCGCCGAGGAAACTGGCTATACCTATAAAGAAGACTCCGGTCGCGGCTGGCGTCAGGTGGTCGCGTCCCCGAAGCCCCAGCGTATTGTGGAATTTGACGCCATCAAAGACCTCATGGACGACGGCTACATCGTGGTGTCCACGGGCGGCGGCGGTGTTCCGGTCATCGAAAAGGACGACAGCTACCATGGCGTGCCAGCCGTTATCGACAAGGACCGCTCCAGCGCCAAACTGGCGGCGGACTTCAAGGCTGACATGCTGGTTATCCTCACGGCCGTTGAAAAGGTGTGCATCAATTTCAACACGCCGGAGCAGCAGGAGCTCGATTCCATGACCGTGGCCGAGGCCCAGAAGTACATCGAGGAAGGCCAGTTCGCTCCCGGCAGCATGCTGCCGAAGGTGGAAGCCTGCATCGAATTCGTTCAGCAGCATCCCGAGGGCAAGGCGCTCATTACCTCGCTCGAGCATGCGGCTGAAGGCCTGAAGGGCAAGACGGGCACTATTATTACCGCGTAAGTGTAAGGGCGGCGGCTGCGCCATGAGGCGCGTGGTCGTCGCTCGTAAAAGGGGTATCCGCGGGCCGGGCGGTTATGCTTCCGGTCGGCCCGTATGAATTTCTCGTTCGCCATTTTATCCGCCTCGATCCTTGTAGAAGGAGGGGTCCTCATGACCGAGAAAACGAAGGAAAAAAGCAGGAAGAAGCGATCAATTTCGTCATTTACCATCCTGGTACTCATTCTTATAGCGTTGGCCATAGTCACGCTGATCATGAGTTTTGCCGGTGTGGAAGGTGTCACGGGTGCGACGATTGCCGATGTAACAACCGCGCCGGTCAAGGGTTTCACCGACGCTTTGCCGGTGTGTTTGTTCGTCTTAATTTTGGGCGGCTTTCTGGGTATTGTTACGGAAACCGGTGCGCTTGATGCGGGCATCGCGGCGCTCGTGAAGAAGCTGAAGGGCAATGAGTTAATTCTCATACCCATTTTGATGTTCATCTTCTCCATTGGTGGCACGACGTATGGCATGTGTGAGGAAACGGTCCCGTTCTACCTGCTGCTGGCAGCAACCATGGTGGCTGCTGGTTTTGACAGCATCGTGGGTGCAGCGGTTGTGCTGTTGGGCGCTGGTTGCGGCGTGCTGGGTTCCACGGTGAACCCGTTTGCGGTGGGCGCCGCAGTTGACTCGTTGTCTGGCACGGGCATCGAAATCAACCAGGGCACTATCATTTTGCTGGGTGTTATCCTGTGGATTGTGACGCTGGCTATTTCTATTGTGTTTGTCATGCGTTACGCCAAAAAGGTGAAGGCCAACAAGGGCTCCACTATTTTGTCGCTGCAGGAGCAGGAAACCATGAAGGCCGAGTTCGGCGAAGCTCATCAGGATGCCGTTGAGGCTGAGAATGAGCCGGCCAAGAAGCTTTTGACCGGTCGCCAGAAGTGGACGCTCGTGGTGTTCGCGCTCACGTTTGTGGTGATGATTGTCAGCTTCATCCCGTGGGAAGACTTTGGCATTACTATCTTTGATGCCGGCGCGGCTACTGAAGAGGTTACCACGCAAGTGTCCGGTGACGACATTGCCGCTTCGTGGGACGATGCCAAGGTGGGTGGCGAGCTGACGTTTGACGGCACCGTGACCGGTACCGTTACCACCGAAGAGCAGATCAGTCAGGGTTGGTCGGCCTTCCTGACCGGCGTTCCTATGGGTCAGTGGTACTTCGACGAAGCTTCCACCTGGTTCTTGCTCATGGCTATTGTGATTGGTTTTATTGGCGGTCTTTCTGAGAGCCGCTTTGTGAAGGCGTTTATCAACGGCGCAGCCGACATGATGAGCGTTGTGTTAATTATCGCTCTGGCGCGTTCGATTACCGTGCTAATGGGTGAGACGGGTCTGGACATGTGGATCCTCGAGAACGCGGCGAATGCGCTGGCCGGCATGTCGGCTGTCATTTTTGCACCGCTTTCGTTCTTGCTGTACGTGGTGCTGTCGTTCCTCATTCCGTCGTCGTCCGGCATGGCCACCGTGTCCATGCCAATCATGGGCCCGCTGGCGAACCACCTTGGGTTCTCCACCGACGTGATGATTATGATCTACAGCGCTGGTAACGGCCTGGTGAACCTGTTCACGCCGACGTCGGGCGCCATCATGGGCGGTCTTGCGCTGGCGAAGGTGGAGTACTCCACCTGGCTCAAGTTCGGCGGTGTGCTGTTTGTAATCTTGGGTGTGGTGTGCGCCATCATCCTGACGGCAGCGATGCTTATCATACCCGGAGCCGCCTGACGCTTCGCGATATGATGGTACTTGGTGTGCGAGTAGCATCGCTGAGATAAGCCCTCGTAAAGCCCCTGCTTCGGCGGGGGCTTTTTGGTATTGAGGGGGAGGGAAATACCTGGTGCTATGGGAAGCAGGGTGTGTGGGTGGCGTTGAGCGCGCTGCGGTCGGTGGCTGTACGGGAAAAGTCAATGGTTGATCTGGGGTTCTAGTAATAATTGAACGCATTTTATTAGACATCCGGGTGGCATAAACTGAGCTGACTATCCTGCCGAAAGACCGCTCAAACGCAGCCGAAGGGAACTTGTATGCACCGCCACGCCGCCCGCAACGCTTTCTCACTCATCCTCGCATTCCTGCTGGTAATCACCTGCAATAACGCCATCCTCCAGCCGCTCGCGGCATACGGCGCTGGGGGGGGGCAGCTATTTCAATGCTTCCAAGCACAGAAGAAGGGGAAGGTGGGACGGAAGGGGCGCCTTCGCCCGATGTGGCTCCCGCTGACGATATGCCGGAAAGCGGTACCAGCGATGTGACCGAAGAAGGTACGGGGCCTCAGGGTTCGCACGAGGGGGAAGTTTCTCCTGAGCCCCCGTTATCGGAAAAGTCTGACGACCTCTTCGCTTCTGAGGAAGGAGCGCCCCTTGTTGAGCCGAATGAAAACAATCTGAATGAAGGCGAGGCGCAAGAGGCTGAGGTAGAGACGTCTGAACTTCCGTTCGACTTGGAGTCGGGGACGAACAGTGATCCGGACAAAACGCATGACCTCGACCAACTTCTTTTGGGCGTTGCTGCGTTTTCCTACCAAGACGTGCACGGTGTGTCCCACGACATATCAAACACGGGAACGGACGAGGCCCAGGTTTTTGATTTCTCCACCGTGCCGTTTGCCTCTATTGATAACCTGTATATGGAGGTTATTTTCAAAATTCTTGTCGATGATGAATCGCCGGACCTTACGCGAGAAATCAAGGCGGGTGACTACTATCGCTATGCGCTGCCGAGCATCTTTATAGTCGACGAAAACAAAGCGCCGCAAACCATTTATTCACCCCTTGGGTTGGCAATTGCAACGTACACCATTGAAAAGGATGACCAGGGAAAAGCGTTCTTCAAGGTGGTTTTCACCGATACGGTGAACCTTGACAAGGGCTACGTATCCATCTTTGGTGGGGTAGGTGCCACGTTCAAGCTGGATAAAGACCAACTCAAGGATACCGACACCACCCAGGTGCCGTGGCTTCTCCAAAATGGGGGTACAACCTATACGTTTAAGGTGCCTCCTACCTCACCAAAACTTGAGGGGATGGAAAAGCACGGCACATACAACAAGGACGACAATAGCATTACGTGGACTATCACAGTAGGAAGCGAGCCCGCATCTGCGGGCCTCGCTCTTAAAGGTATTACCGTCACAGACACCTTCGAAGAGAATGAACTAGCAGTCACAAGCGTGACCGGGCCCGATGGCGCGGAACTTGTTAAGCCCGCCGACGTGCACGGAGGCACCTTCTCCTATACCTTCCCCGACGATTCGACTGCGGTGGCGCCATATGACATCACGGTGAAAACCAAGGTGAATGAGGCGGTGCTGAACGCTACTGCGAAGAGTGAACAGCAGGTGGCAAACAGCGTGAAGATGGAATCACCTCAGAATTCTGAAGTTGTGGTGCCGCCTGAACAGGGAGCGGAAGCGAGTGTGACGGTACCACAGTTCGGTATTTCCAAGTCGGGGCAACCGCTGAACAGCAGCATTATCTCTTGGGATATCATTATCAATAAGGGCGGCGTTGGCGCGGCCCAAAACGTCGTGGTATTTGATCGGCTTGACGCACGTGCCACCTATCGGAATGGAACGCTGAAAGTTAATGATGTTCCTCTTGATAAGGTGTATGACACAACTCCCAATCCTGCGCCCAGTGGCACCTACGCCGTGAAAACTATCGAAACCCCAGATAATACGACGTTGTTGGAAATCCACTTCGACGGAGTGGTGAGCACCGAGCAACGTATCACGTTTGAGACGGACATCGCCGTTGATGGTGACAGCGATAAAAAGGTGGATATCACCTTCCCCAACCAGGCGTGGATGGCGTATGACTGGCCGACGGGCGGGCCCGGCCCGGGAGAAAACGATACCAAGTTCGATATCAGTACAAACTTCAACGTTGCCTACTTGGACAAGGACACACCCACGTATGATGAGCATACCGGCGTCATTGACTGGATCATCAAGCCTTCCACCCGCTCGGAGGACTATACGCAGGGCGTGATCACCGATGTGGTGGGACTTCAGGAAGATGGCACCTTCGACCAGGATCTTCTGCTGGATTCGGTTAAGGTTACGCACAAGGGAACATCTCTCACGAAGGACGAGTTGGTTACTGTTTTCTCCTTCGACCCAGACACCCACGCGATGAGGTTTACCTTCAAACGGGCGCAGTATGAACTCAACGACATCGAGATAGCCTATCAAAGCCAGGCGCTCAATTTCCAGCGCGAGAACGACAAAGATCACACTTATAGGAACACGGCGAATCTCGCGGTAACGGCTCCCGGACACACCTATGAGGCCGCGGATAGCGCCGAACGCACGTTCAAAAACGCCTTCCTCACCAAGACGAGCAACTACACCGTGGTTGATATGAAGGGCGAATCGACCGGGTACTTACATTATTACATCACGGTGAATGGTAACCAGATGCCCAACACAGAGTTAACCATGGCTGATGACTTGAAGGCGATTACAGCGCATGTTGTCGATTCATCTGGAGCTGAAAAGACAACGATTGATGCCTCGAAGTGGACTTTCGTCAACGGAGATGCAACCAATTCACAGGTTCCGTCTGTGAAGGTGACAAAGAAACAAGGCGACGCAAAGAGCGATGTCACGAGTGAATTTAAGACGGCTATTGACCAGTGGGTCGCCAACAAGGTCGTTGATTTCAGCGTAACGGGTGCGGCTGAGGCGTCGGCATGCTATATCATCGACCTTCCCCTCACGCTCGACAAGGCGGTTTTGCAAGCGCTCTATCAGAATGAATGGCTTGTTGACGGGTTCCGGATCTTGGTGAAAAACACTGTCATGGCCGACTCTGATGGCTACCTAGCCGACGGTGGGGCAGTGGCTGAGTGCATTGGCACGCAGGATACCCCCGACATTTCTGAACAATTCGCCGCAAAGTCGGTTGACGGTTCACGTCAAAAGGACGGGATTCTTGACTACCGCATCGCCCTCAACCCCAACGGCCTGCAGCTGACGAATGCTGTGGCCACGGACGAATTCGACGAGGCGCTTGAGATCGACCTTTCCACGGTGCAGCTGTACTATGCCGAACACGAGGGTGCTTTCATCAAGGACGGACATGGTGCCGCTGTTACAGCGGGGTGGAGCAAGGAGCTTGTCTATGATGCCACCAAAGACAAGGTTGTCCTTAAGGTGAAGTTGCCCGATGGTGCCGCGTCCTATGTGTTGGAATATCAGGCGAAGATAGTCGGCCCTGCCTCTGGCGGTAAGGTTACCAATACGGTAAGTGTTGTCATGGGTGACACGCCGTTGGGCGATGATACTATTTCTGCTGATGTCGATGCCAGTTCGTGGGGGTGGCTCACGCAAAAGGCCATTTACAAGCTGGTAAAGGTGGATGCCTTCAGCGGAGAAACGGCACCGCTGTCGGGCGTGCGCTTCTTCCTGTCAAAAGAGGACGATCAAACGACCATCCTTAAAACGGCGGTGTCGAACAAGAATGGTCTTGTATCGTTCTACGGCCTAGAGCCGAATACCGCCTATCACTATAAAGAAGATGTGGCCTCGGTGGGTGAAACGAAGTACCACACGACGGAGGGGTCGTTCACAACCGGAGCGAAGGGCACCACCATCATTCAGGGCCAGGACAAGGCGGTGAAGAACGCGCGCACGACGAGTAACGTGCCTGTTCAATTGAAGAAGACCTATGGCGAAATAAAAGGGCTTACATATCAGGGCGCTCGCCAGTCTACCTTTACACTCTCTTTGTATCCCAACGGGTTTGGGACGAATCCGAAGGTTCCGCTTGCGTTCACCAAGAATGCGGAAGGCAGCTATACCTATAACGCCTCGGGGCCAGTGACAGAGTTGCATGAAGCTGCTTCGGGCGATCTTACGATCAGCGGCTTGCCGTGGGGTGAGTATGGCCTTGAGGAAACGGCGACATCTGAGGGGTATACGCGCTACGAGGGTGCGAAGTACTTCAGTGTAGTTGCTCCTGGGCAGGTGGGGGAGCCGTGGAAAGTGAATTATGAGCCAATGGGCACCGCGCACGATGTAACCCCGGCTATCACGAACGCTCCCACCAAACTTACGGTAAAGAAAACCACGACCGCCCCCAGCCTTGAGGGTGTTGAGTTGAGCATCTATAAAGCAAACGCCGACGGCTCCCAGAGCGCCGAGAAAGCTAAGAACGCGTTTGATGGTGCCGAATTGAGTACGCGTATTGACGAAGCAAATCAAGTCTTCACCTGGAAACTCGATGGCATCCCGGCGGGGATGTATTGGCTTGTGGAAGATACCGGCCCAATCGACGCTACCTTGAGCAAGTTTGATCCCGTGAAGTTCACGGTGGATGCGTTTGGTAAGGTGTCAAAGGATGAGGGCATCGGCTCCGTCGAGGGTACTACCCTCACGGTGCAAGACAACCCCGCGCACGTGACGGTGAAGAAGCTCGACCAGTGGGGCGAAGGTGTTGCAAACGCTACGGTCAAGCTGCAGAAGTCTGATGGCGGTGGCGGATGGATGGACGTTTCTCAGGGAGAGTGGACTACCGCCACGGTAGATGAGGCCAAGGAGGGGCATACCTTTGCGGGGCTCGACCGCGGAGCGAAGTACCGCCTCATTGAAACTGTTGTTCCGATTGGCTACAAGACCGCGAACCACGAAGCTAGCCAGGTCATCGAGTTCACCATCAACGAGTACGGCAAGGCGACGCTGGTTGACCTGCATAATGGCTTAGCGCTTGAGGGTGATGCAGATAAAGGCGCCTTCCAAAATGTGGTTTTGGGCAACTCCTTCATTCTGCGCAACGAGCGTATTGTGGGTCATGCTGAGTTCTTCAAACAGGATTCAGAAAGCGGAAAGGCGCTGTCTGGTGCATCGTTTGACCTGTATCTCCAAGGTTCCGATGAGCCGGTGAATGCGGGTGGCCACTTCGTCTCAGGTGATGACGGCAAGGTGACTACCATTGGCTCTCAGCGTACGTTCAGTCGCACTATCGGCAATGCTAAGCAGGGTGATCAGATTCGCTGTGGCCTTCCTGCTGGCACGTACTATTTCAAGGAGGTAGCCACACGTAGCGACTTCTTGTTCGAAGGGGTTATGACGGAGCCGTTTACCATTCCCGAGAGCGGTGGGTATACCTGGCCTAGTTTGTCGGTGGTGGCGGTGCAATCGACCTCGGGTGATGCATTCCTTACCAACACACCGCTCAACGCCCAGGCGCACTTGGTGAAACAGGATAAAAATTCAACGGCGCTGATGGGTGCGACGTTTGAACTGCGTCCTGTTGTTGGCGGGGTGGAGCAAGCCGCTATCGATACGCGTACGACGGCGGCTGCGGGCACGCCGTTTGAGGGCGAAGATTCTAACCACAACCCGCATTCCGCTACGGCAACACAAGCTGGCGAGCTGTGGTTCCCCAACGTCCCCGCAGGAACGTATCACGTAGTGGAAACCATACCTGCGCCGGGCTATCAAGTGGACGGCACACATTATGAGTTCACTGTTGATCAAACTACACGCAATCAAACGATTGCGCTCAACGACGGAGAGCCGATACTCAACGAGTTGACCGAGCTTTCGTTCACAAAGACGGAACTCTTCAATGAATCCTGTTCGGACGATCCCAAGGCGGAACGGCCACTCGCAGGTGTCGAGTTCAGGGTGTATACCGATGAGTCGTGCCTTAATCCTGCACACCTTGCGGATGGATCGGAGGCTGTGACAACAAGTGCATCAGACGGAAGCGTGACCTTCCGCGGTCTTGAGGGCGGGAACACCTACTACGTGAAGGAAACCGTGACACCAGCGGGGCATGTACCGTCAGAGGTGCATAAAGCCGTGTTCGCGCCGAACGGCACGTTGTCAAGTTTCGCGCCTATTGGGTCATCTGGTGTCGTGAAAACTATTGTGAACGATGTCATACGCACCGATATCAGCATAAAGAAGGTGTCGGAGCTTGATCCCAACCAGGTGCTGCCGGGGTCGACGTATGGCCTGTATAAGTCCGTGGCGAAAGCAGGACCTCACCCACAGGGTGCTTCTTTGTCGGCGCAGGAACGCGCCGCTCTTCAACTTATCGCGGAGGCAACCACCGACCAAAACGGCATACTCACCTTCAAGGGCGTGCTCATGAATCAGGAGTACGTCATTCAGGAACGTGTGGCGCCCGATGGCAGCCTTGTGTCGAAGAACCCCATCAAAATTTCGTTTAAGGTGGGCGCTGGCGGTGCGCCAGAGCTCAAGAGCTTTGATGATGGCTCTGGCACGGCACAAATTGTGAACGGTGATATCGTGTGGAGGGAACCCCAAGTAGTGGTGGAGTTTCGGAAGGTCGATTCCGCAGGGAGGCCCCTCGCTGGTGCCAAGCTGCAGGTGGTTGACGAGAGTGACACGGTAGTGGAGGGCCCCTGGGTGTCAAGCGACACGGCGCATGTGGTAACGGGGAAGTTCGTTGCGGGTAAGGAATATCGCCTGGTAGAACTTGAAACTCCTGAAGGCTATGCGCTTGCTACTGACGTGAAGTTTATGGTAAGTGATACACCGGCGGCTTTTGGTGAGAACCGCGTCACCAAGGTTTCGATGACGGACAGGTCGCTCACGCCTCCGCCTAGCCCCGGCGGCCCGGATACCCCCGATCCCGATGATCCCGATAACCCGGACAATCCCGATAATCCCAGCGATCCGAGTGATCCTGACAACCCGGACAATCCTGACAATCCTGATCAGCCAAATACTCCTGGTGATCCGGACAAGCCTGAGAACCCAGAGAGCCCGGACAAGCCTGAGAACCCCGGTGGCCCGAGTACGCCGGGTACACCCACGCCTCCCGCTCGTCCTGATTCCTCTACGCCCGGTCAGCCGCCGCTTTTGGTGGGAACGGGGGACGCGCCCTGGGGTTTGCCTATTGCCGTTCTTGCCCTTGCGGCTGCGGCAACAGCCCTTGTTGCCTTCCGCCGCTTACGCCACCGATAGCGACAACCGTTCCTTCATAGGTTGACCGTAGGGCAAGGGTTCTACCCTTGCCGCTCGGCAAAAACAAACCTGCCAGGTCAAACGTAGTTGAAGGCAAGGGCAGAGCCCTTGTCCTACGGCAAACCTGGCAGGTGAAGGAAGCTTATAGACTCTTCTTCATCCAGATGTGTTCTACATGTTCGTCCAGTTCAATAGGGCCGTATTGCGTGTAGCCGGTGCGCTCGTAGAAGGGGGTTACGCGGCATTGGGCGTGGAGGTGCATCTCGGTGGCGCCCGCCTCGCGCGCCAGTCGTTCGGACTCGGCCAGCAGTGCCGCTCCCAGTCCCGCGCCGCGCTGCTCAGGCAGCACGGCCAGCCGGCCAAAAATCCAACGCCCAGGTTCTTCCGGTCGCTCGAAGTCGGGAAACGTCCGTGCGCAGCCAGCCAGCGCACCGTCGAGGTACGCGGTTACGTGTATCGTGCGCGCGTCCTCGTCAATGTCGTCAAACTCGTTTTCGAAGCCCTGCTCTTCCATAAACACACGCGTGCGCACGTGGCGTGCGTCGTCAAAGTTGCTCTGCGTAAACCGGATTTCCATAAAGCGCTTCTCCCTTCGTTTTGCGCGCTTACGATACCACAGAGGGCCCGTCGCCCGCTCAAGGAAACGGAGCTTGTGCAAGGTCGTGTGGATGTTTTCTGCATAAGGCTATCTGAGGGCGGTGGCCTGGGTAGCAGGTAGGGACGCGCCGCTAAAAAGATGGTAGAATTGTCCGGATTGCGTAGACGACAGAGCCGCCTGGCCACGGCGGCTGGTTTCCCGAAGGAAGATGGAAAAACATGCAGATTCGCGAAGAACTCGAACAGCTTATTAACGACGCCGTCGCTCAGGCGATGGCGGACGGCTCGCTTGCGCTTGACGAAGCCCCCGAGGCGGCTCTCGAGCGTCCGCGCGACGAGGCCAACGGTGACTGGGCATCCACCGTTGCCATGCGTTCGGCGAAGCTTGCCAAGAAGAATCCGCGCGAGATTGCCCAAATCATCGTGGATCATCTGCCCGAGAACAACCTCGTTCAGACGGCTGAGATCGCCGGCCCTGGCTTCATTAACATCCGCCTGAACCCGGCGGCGCTGCAAAGCGTTGTTGCCACCGTGCGCACCGAGAAGGACGACTTCGGCCGCGGCACCATCCCCGAGGGCCAGCGCAAGATTAACCTGGAATACATCTCCGCGAACCCCACGGGCCCCATGCACGTGGGCCACGGCCGTTGGGCCGCGCTCGGCGATGCCACGGCGCGCGTCATGCGCCACGCCGGCTACGACGTGTTCGAAGAGTTCTACATCAACGACGCCGGGACGCAGATGGACAACTTCGGCGAGTCGGTGGCCGTTCGCTACCAGCAGCTGCTCGGCCGCGACGTGGAAATGCCTGAGGCGTGCTACGCCGGCGCGTACGTGAAGGACATCGCGCAGGCCATCATCGACGAGGATGGCGATAAGTGGCTTGATGCCGACCCCAAGGAGCGCATGGAGAACTTCCGCGAGCGCGCCTACGCCTATGAGCTGGCCGAACAGCATCGCGTAACCGAGCGCTTCGGCACCACGTTCGAGTGCTGGTTCAGCGAGCGCAGCCTGTACGTGCCCGACGAGACGGGCAAGAGCGCGGTTGACCGCAGCCTCGAAGCCATGGACAAAAAGGGCTACATCTACGTCAAGGACGGCGCCACCTGGTTCAAGTCGAGCGCGTTTGACGACGAGAAGGACCGCGTGCTCATCAAGGCCAACGGCGAGATGACCTACTTCATGAGCGACGTGGCCTACCACTACAACAAGATGGAGCGCGGCTTCGACCACCTCATCAACATCTGGGGCGCCGACCACCA
>DXGM01000017.1 GCA_019113915.1 Candidatus Gordonibacter avicola | reverse complement strand
GGGGGGGGGGGGCATTCACTGATTCTTCTCTAGAATCACTCTCCCTTCCTGAAACAATTCAAACAATAGACGACGAGGCACTCAAAGGTATCTCGTCACTTAAGCACGTCCAGATAAGCCCCAAGTGTGAGGGCTTTTCTTCGTTAGACGGCATGCTCTTTACGAAAGACTACTCGCATCTCCTACTCATTCCCGAGGGTAAGGAGGGTGCTATCGCCATCCCTGGTTCTACAACCCATGTCTCTGCCCAGGCATTGTCCCTGTGCCAATCGGGCTCCTCACTCACCACCGGGGATGGCAGCACCGCATTTGCTTCACATGACAGGATGCTGTTCACCAAGGATCTCAAAACCCTGGTTGCGGTTCCTTCGGCTTACGGGACGGCCGTGGTATTGCCAGCCGAGACTGAATCTATCAGTGAGTATGCTCTTGCTGGTTGTAAAGACCTGGCATCAATCACTGTGCTCGGGAATGTTCAATCAATCGACCCGACGGCCTTCGCTGATGAAGTCAAAGCTTCCGCAGTTGTAGCTCTTCCGGCGGGGCAGGACTACGCAGCTCGCAAGGCCGTTTGGAAGGCGGCTGGCTTCCAGCACTTCGCAGAGCCTGCTCAACCTGGTGCAACCACAAGTGCGAACACCAACGAAACCAGCGGCCTCGCTTACACCTTGCTCAACGATTACACGCTCGCAGTCACCTGGCAAGGTAAAGATGACCCGCAAGGCGACCTTGAAATCCCGTCATTTGCCGAGATCAACGGCGTCCCCTACCGCGTAAGCACCATTGCTGAGAGCGCCTTCGCAAACCGCGGCTCACTCACTAGCGTGAAACTCCCCACAACCATCACCACCATCAACAACGGAGCCTTCGCTGGCTGCGCCAACCTCGCAGCTATCGAGTTTCCGAACACTCTTCGCGAGATAGGCGAGCGCGCCTTCGAAGCTACTTCCCTCAAAGACGTGTGGCTTCCCGCCAGCATTAACTCCATCGGCTCTCGCGCCTTTGCCTCTTGTTCAACCCTTGAGCGCGTGGTGGCTCTCGGTAACTCCGAAGTAGCAAATGACGCCCTCGCCGGCTGCACCAACGTCTCGATCTACGTTCCCTCAGGCTCCGAAGATACTTGGAACCCAGGCATACCCTCAGACAACAACCACCTCATGCCTTACGGTATCTCCCTCTCAGAAGAAACCCTCACTATTGAAGCTGGTCAGGAAGCCAACCTGCTCGAAGGTGCTAACCTCCAAGCACCCGACCCCATAGAAGTTTCCTACTCCTACGCCGCTGCACCTCTGTCGGTGGAAGATGGTATCATCTCTGCCAAGAAAGCAGGCACCACAGACGTAACCGCTGTGCTTTCCTTGGACGGCATCGAACTCACTCGCGCAACTCGCATTGTCGAAGTCTCCCCAAATCCCGAAGGGGAACCTGACATTGCCATCCTCAACTCCGAAGTACCCCTGCCTGCTGCCTATCTCGCTAACGCTCGCGAAACCCAACTCAATGTCACAGCTCCCGTTGGTGTCACCTTTGGCAAAGACACTCCCTACGATGTGGCAGATGCTAATCCTCCGGCATCCATGCAATCAAAGGAGTACTTCGAAAACAACATGGATGTTCCTGTTTATCTGGCTCAAGTTGATTGCACGCAGGAAGAGGTTAGTACCGTTCTTGTGGGGAATACTGGTGCCACTCTTGTTACGAATCAAAAGCTTTTCAGTCTCTATCCTGAAGGGGCCGAAGGAGAGGCAATGCATTTTGGATGCGATAAGGACATTAAAACTGCGTCCCCCAATAATCCAAGTGCTTTTACCATACAGCCCAAGTCCAAATCTCCTTTTATCTTTCGCTTGAACCTCACCAACGACACAACCAACCTTGCCAATGCCAAGGTGAATCCGAGCGTTGCTACCAAAAACACCGAGACGAAAAAACTTGCCTCCTTAATGTACACCTTTGAAACGGTGCCTCTTCTCGGCTTTGGATCCGGTAAGGTTGAGTCATCGCCCTTCTACCTAAAGGACAAGACTACCGGTGAGGTGTACACCGCAGCTGAAGTCAAGGAACATGCCAACGCAATCGCAAGCGGCAACCAAGACATTAAAGCAGCGTATCAATCCTTTATGACTAAAGAGGACACTTACGAGTGCAAGACTGTTTGGGATGATACTCCCTACGATGTGCGCATCATTGGCATCAATCACGATGAACTTTCAGAGCGGTCTGCTGACGGTCGCAGCAAGGCTGGTCTTACCTTCCAGTTTGTGAATCTACTTGACCAGACGTACGAGATGAATCCCACAAGTGTTACCAACACTGGTGGCTGGGGTGCAAGCGGACTTCGTAGAAAGATGAACCCTGGTGGTGAAATCTGGAACATGGTTCCAGTTGATCTACGGAAGGAAATTGCTCAAGTACTCAAAGCCTATGGGCCTACCTGGAATGCACAATATAGTATTGTTGAATACTCGCAAGACTATCTCTTCCTGGCTAGCTACCGTGAGCTTTCAGACTCAGTCTACACTGGAGGTAGCTTCGCAGGTAGGGCGTGGCTAACAGCTGAGGGTTACCAGTATGAATATTGGGAAGGAAAGGTTCCTAACAGTTATGGTGCCAATCCGAACCTCGTAAAGCACCCCCAGTCCTACTCGTGGGCGATCTACTGGTGGCAGCGCTCTGTGACTCCATACAACCCGAATGGCTTCATGTATAGAGGTAAGGACGGGGACCCCGATGCTAGAGCCAGCGACGCTCCGGGCTCGACGGGAGTTTGCCCCTGCTTCTGCCTCTAATCCAACATCCAGAATCTGCCGGGGCTGTGTCCCCGGCAGAGTCCCTCACTTCCTCACACCGCTAGTTACTACTTCGCAGCTACTCGTCTGCGGAGCTGAAAGAAAGGAGTGTGTCAGCAATGCCGGACATGAGACATATCTCAAAGCCACACACCCGGCCCCTCCTCGTTGTGCTTTTGTTTCTGCTTGTTTTCTCGGCAGCTTTGATGCTTGTTTTGCCTCAAGCAAAAGCTCTTGCGGACACGGGACCCACTATGCTCAGCATCAACATAAAGAACTCTTCTATCTATACCATTACGCTAGATAACGACGGCGTAGAGCCGAATCAAACCTTTGATGTTGTTTATGATGCTTATCTAGGTTCAGTGACGCCCCCAAAACAAAGAGATGGCTATTCGTTTCTGGGCTACTTTGATAGCGCGAACAAAATGTATTTCGACACAGAGGGCAAAGGACTTGGTAAGTGGGACAAAACGTCAGACACCACTCTTTATGCTCACTGGGCCTTACAGATACAGTGCACGTTCCCCAGCAAAGCTCTCGTTCGGGTGGATGCAGCAGGTAACATTACCGGCCAAGAAGGACTTCCGTTTTCTTCTACAAGTGCGGGGGCCATTAAAATAACCGCTGTTGAAAGTTCACAGGATTCCGGAGCTGACTCACTGTTTGTCGGTGTTGCAACCTTGCGCGGTACGCGCATTCTGCTGACGCCGCCTGCGGCCTCCGGATCGACCGTTGAGGTTCCTCTCACGACAGCAACAACAACAACAACCATTCCTGGTGAAGGTTGGACTATTGCTGCGGGAACCATTGATAACCCATCCACCCTCTTGGTTGATTTCAGCCTGTCTTTGCCGGATGGAGCCCAACTCAACTACCTCGCAGGAGATGGTGAGGTTTCTGTAGCTAACCTCTCCTACGTAGTAAGTGCCGCCTGAGCCTCCTAGAGGCGGCAACCAGCGGCCGGAACCACCCGTCCGGTTGCGCAAACCCAACAGGCGCGCCTCCCCATCACGGGCGCGCCTGTTGTGGTTTTGGGTACGCTGCGTCCCTGCCGCGCGAAAAAGCCCCTCACGGGGAGTGCCTGACAGGTAATGTTTATGGTGCTGGCAAGATGCCCGCGTCATAATGTGAGGGTAGGATGGGTGCTCTTGACGCAATTGATAGCGCGTAAGCGCGTCACACTTGGGCGGCGCAGCGACATTGTGTTCACAAAGGTTATGTCTCGCTGTTGGCGATGAGGCGCATCATGATTTCGTGTATCCATGTGACGTCGATGCTCTGGTTTTCATAGCTAACAAGGTCACCAGCAAAGAAACGAGCCATAGGTTTCAGAAGATACGTGTTGTCAAAAAGGAAGACTTCGTCACAAAGAGGAACTGCCTGAACCAAATTATCGAAGGATGCTTTTGCGCGCCGCCGCACCGTATCGGGGTCTATGCCGTGACCTCCTTGGGTCACCCGATAAGCGATACGACGGTTGGCTATTTCAGGATCTTCAATGCCTACATAATATAAAGTGATGTAGAAGCCTAATTCTTTTGCCTGAGCAATAAAACGCATGATAGTGCGTCCCGTTAAGGTGGTTTCTTGATTGAAAGAAACCCGCTGCTCAAGGCATGTTTTAACTATACGAAGCGCTTCCTTTCCTGCGCGTAGTTGCGCAGTGGAGTCTGTCCAATCCCATCCGCTTGCTAAAAGTATCTCATCTGAGTTTACGCGTGGGGTGGTTGGGGTTATCGTGGAAGAATCCCACAGATCAGACCTAAAAAGCGTTGACTTGCCAGCACCATTCACCCCAGCAAAAAGCGTATAGCGAAGCTGCGCCTGCATCAGAACACGCCTTCTTCAATGAGGCGTTTCTGCTTTTCTTGGAGGAAAAACGTTGCAACGGTTACGAAGAAAGCTTCTTCTTCTTTGGTTTGAGCTTGGTTAAGGAAGTTGCCGTTAAAGATGCCGGACAGCGTTTCTTTGCAGTCCAGATAGAGCTGATGGGCTTTCTCGATGTCGAACGGGTTGTCTTGGGGTTCGACCTCTTTTTGCTTGGGGGGCCGACCAGCGCGCGGTTTTTGACGGATGCGTGCTTCGACCGACTCTTCCGATACAACCCACGTGCGGCCAACCTTCGTGCCTTCCAGAAGGTTCTTTTCAAGTAGCGCCCTCACGCGTACTTCGGTGATTCCAAGCCTGTCGGCTGCTTCTTTTGTGCTGAGCATGCTATCCTCCTAACGCAGTTTCCCATAATTATTGCGTATAAAAAACCTATTGTCAAAGAAACTATTTTTACCAACAGGATGACACGAGAGGCGCGCCCAGGCACAAAAAGAGGGCCGAAGCCCTCTCTCTTACCTATTTATGGTAGTACCTGTGTTGCTCGTATTTGGGTTCGCAGCAGACGTTGATGCCGAGGGTGCGGTACAGCTTCTCGTCGGTGGCGGAGATAATCACGCTGAAGAAGGCGTCGCAGCCGCGCAGGTCGTCAATGTGGTCGATCAGCTTTTTCGCCAGGGGGTCGGTGGCGGAGCTGATGGACAGGGCGATCAGTGTCTCGTCGGAGTGTAGGCGCGGGTTCGTGCTGTGCAGCTGGTCGGTTTTCAGGCGGCAGATGGGCTCAATGACCTCATCACTTATGACATCGATGTCGTCATCCACGCCCGCCACGCCCTTCAGCGCGTTCATCATCAGCGACGATGCCGCGCCCAGCAGCGTGGACGTTTTGCCCGTCACCACGGTGCCGTCAGGCAGCACCATGCCGCCAGCCGGCGCGCCGGTCATTTCCTCTTTCAGCAGCGCGGCCGAGCGCGCGGGGGAGAGCCCCATCCCCACGCCGGCCTGGTTCATGAGCAGCTCCAGCTTCTCCACCTGCTCTTCGCCCACGCCGCTGCGCTTCACTTCCACGGCCGTCTGGAAGTAGCGCCGCACTATCTCCATGCGCGCCGCGTCGCACACCGCCTCGTCATCCACAATGGCCAAACCCGCCATGTTCACACCCATGTCGGTGGGCGACTTGTAGGGGCTGTCGCCCGCAATGCGCTCCATCATGGCTTTCAGCACGGGGAATATCTCCACGTCGCGGTTGTAGTTCACCGTGGTTTCGCCATAGGCTTCCAAGTGGAAGGGGTCGATGGTGTTCACGTCATTCAGGTCAACCGTGGCCGCCTCATACGCCACGTTCACCGGATGCTTCAGCGGCAAGTTCCACACGGGGAACGTTTCGTACTTCGCGTAGCCAGCCGCCACGCCGCGTTCGTGCTCATGGTAGAGCTGCGACAGGCACGTGGCCATTTTGCCTGATCCGGGGCCCGGCGCGGTCACTACCACCAGCGGGCGCGTGGTTTCGATGTAGGCGTTTTGGCCGTAGCCCTCGTCGCTTACGATGTGGTCGATGTCGTAGGGGTAGCCGGCAATGGGGTGGTGCACGTACGTCTTAATGCCCAGCGCGTCCAGGCGCTTGCGGAACGCGTCGGCATCGGGCTGGTTCGTGTAGTGGGTTATCACCACGCTGTTCACCAGAAAGCCCATGCCGCGGAAAATGTCCATCAGGCGCAGCGAGTCCTCATCGTAGGTGATGCCCAAGTCCCCGCGCTGCTTGCTCTTCTCGATGTCGTTCGCGTTGATGGTAACAATAATTTCCACATCGTCTATCAGCTGCTTCAGCATGCGGATTTTGGAGTCGGGCTCGAAGCCGGGCAGCACGCGCGCCGCGTGGTAGTCGTCGAACAGCTTGCCGCCGAATTCCAGGTACAGCTTGCCGCCGAACATCTCAATACGGTCGCGGATGCGCTCTGCTTGCAGCGCGATGTACTTGTCGTTGTCAAATCCGATGCGCATGGGTAAGCGGGCCCCTTTCTTGGATGGGATGGGGAACGGGTGGCGCCGCACTCGCGCGGCGGTCTCTTCGACTGAAATTATAGCCTACTCGGCAGGCGCGGATGTTGCCGGTGTGTGAATTCACCAGGTGAGTGCCCCTGGTTTTCGCGGCCGTTCGCGGGCGCGTGCAGTAGAATGTGGGGAATCGGGCGCGACGGAAGCGAAAGAGCGGAGGTGAGGCAGTGGTTGACGTGGGGAAAGGGAAGCGAATGCGCGCTGGTGCTACGGTGGCTGCCGCGGCCTCCCCGCCCCGAGGGGCGGTGCCATGCCTGAGGCGCTAAAACCCCTCATCGACGAATACCTGTCGCACCTGCGCGTGGAGCGGGGCAGCTCGCCGCTTACCGTGTCGTCCTACGCCACCGACCTCGCCGACTACGCGACCTTCCTGGCCGAACAGGGCACGCGCACCGTGGATGACATCGACCGCACGGTGGTGGTGGCCTACGAGGCCAGCCTTATTGAGCGCGGCTATGCCACCTCAAGCGTGGGTCGACGCGTGTCGGTGCTCAAGGGCTTCCACCGCTTCCTCGTGCGCGAGGGCTACGCGCGCCGCAACCCCACCGACACGCTGCAGCTGCCGAAGCCGCCCGAGCGCCTGCCCGATGTGCTGTCCGTGTCGCAGGTGAACGCGCTTTTGTCCGGCGAGGCCGACCGCGCGCCGCTCACCGTGCGCAACCGCGCCATCCTGGAAGTGCTCTACGGCTGTGGCTTGCGCGTGAGCGAGTGTACGGGGTTGGACCTGGGTGACTGCATTCTGGATGAAGGCTACCTGCGCATTGTGGGCAAAGGCAACAAGGAACGCATCGCCCCCATCTCCGGTGCCGGCTTGGCCGCGCTTGAGGACTACCTGGCCAACGCGCGCCCTGACCTGCTGAAACCCTATGCGAAGCCCACGTCCGCCGTGTTCCTCAACGCGCGCGGCGGGCGCCTCACGCGCCAAAGCGTACATACTATAGTAGCGGATGCCGGCCGCACCATCGGCCTTGCCGACCTGCACCCCCACACGCTGCGCCACTCGTTCGCCACTCACATGCTGGAAGGCGGGGCCGATCTGCGCGTCATCCAGGAAATCCTCGGCCACTCAGACATCTCCACCACGCAGATCTACACCCACGTGAACCGCACCCACATTCGCGAGGAATACCTCCACGCCCACCCGCGCGCCTAGACGCACCTCTTACGGGTAGCAGTGGGACGGGGTGGGGGAAGCCCACAATTTCTCCCACTTTATCCCCCCGCGCGTTTTTCTGACCCACCAATCCATATCTTGTGGGTGTTTTTCCGTGCCCGGCAACATATGGGAGAGGTACAAAATTTTAGGGGCGAACACCAGTTCACCTGAGGTTAAACATACGGTTTCATCACGGCAAAAAGGGCCCGCCAGGGCGCAAAAATGTTGCGAAGTGGGATGAAGTGGGATAGAATGCCAAACATCGAAAGGGCCGAGTGGGCCAACACGGAAAGGGTAGCATGGCGGACGTCGTCGACACAGCGGAAGGCACCAAGACGACGCGTATCGTCGATCTGAATGGTGAATACCGCTTCAAGGTGGATGCCAAAGGCCGCATGTCCCTGCCCGCGAAATTCCGCAAAGCACTTTCGAGCGATCTGGTGGTAACCCGCAATCCGAAGGACGAGTGCCTCTACGTTTTCGAACCCGAAGCGTTCAACAACTGGGTGATCAAAGCGCTTGAGGACAAGTTCGGGAAGTTTGATTCCACGAACGATCTGCATGTACGTCTGCGCCGCAAGCTGAAGTCGCGCGCGAAGGACGTGGAAGTGGATGGTTCGGGGCGCATCATGCTCCCCAGCGAGGCGCGCGCGGCAACGGGCATCGACAAGGATGTCGCGGTCGTGGGCAACACGGGCTACTTCGAGATTTGGGACGCGAAGCGTTACGAGATGCAGGACGACGACACCGACCTCAGCTTGCTCTTCGGCTGAGTGCGGGCAGATCGTAAGACGTGAGCGCAATGACAAGCGAATATCGGCAATTCAAGCACACACCGGTTCTGCTCGCCGAGTGCCTCGAACAATCACACCTTAAACCACAGCAGACGTTCGTGGACGCAACACTCGGCGGTGCAGGGCATTCTCTCGAAATGGCCAAGCTCATTGGGGCTGGCGGTACGCTTATCGGCATCGACCAAGACGAAGTGGCGCTCGCCGCCGCCCGTCAGCGGTTGGAATCTTTGCCTGTGGAGCAGCGCCCGCACCTGGAACTTCTGCGCGGCAATTTCGGGGATATGGACGACTTGCTCGTCAGTGCCGAGGTGCCCGGGGTCGATGCGTTCCTCTTCGACCTGGGAGTATCGTCGGTGCAGATAGACACACCGTCTCGTGGCTTCTCCTTCAAGGAGAATGGCCCCCTTGATATGCGGATGGATCCGGGAAAACAAACCCTTACCGCAGCAGAGATCATCAACACCTATAACGCAGCAGATCTCACTCGGATCATCCGTACGAACTCGGACGAAAAGTGGGCCAGCCGCATTGCGGACTTCATCGTGCGCGAGCGCGAGAAGGCCCCGTTCGAAACGAGCGAGCAGTTGGTCGACCTTATTAAAGCAGCTATTCCGGCCTCGGCGCGACGCGCTGGCGGCCATCCGGCGAAGCGAACGTTCCAGGCGCTCAGGATTGAAGTCAACTCGGAGCTGGACGTGTTGCGTCGAGGACTCGACGCGGCTGTCCGCTGGCTCAATCCTGGTGGTCGCCTGGTGGTTATCAGTTATCACTCGCTGGAAGATCGCATTGTGAAAGAAACGTTCAACTCGTATGCGAACCGCTGCACGTGCCCACCAGACCTGCCAGTTTGTGTGTGTGGAAAACAGCCGATACTCGATGTGATAACGCGCAAACCGCTTCTACCCACACCGGGGGAGATCGAGCGCAACCCCCGGGCCCGCAGCGCCAAGCTGCGCGTGGCCCAGAAACGCTAACGAACACAACGTGACGGTCGGGTCGTGCCCGACCGCCTTATATACAGACCACCGAAACGCAGCCAGAAACGAAGTAGAAGGAGGTTGGTCATGGCGGGAGCCGCACCGGCGTTCTCATATAGCTATCCCGAGCGCATCCCTGAGCGTCCTCTGCGCCCGCGCGTCAGCGTTATGCCCGGTACGGGCACGCGCGAAAGCACGCATGCCATGCCCACCACCGTGGTGCTGTTGGCGAAGGCCGCGGCCGTTATATTGGTAGCGGTGGCGCTTCTGTGCTGCGCGCGCATTGCGCTGGCTTCGGCCGCCGTGTCCACGTCGCTTCAGGCTCAGCAGCTGGAAAATCAGATTGACGAGGCGCGTTCCACCGGCAGCAACCTGGAAGTGAAGCAGAGCACGCTTTCCAACCCCACGCGCGTCAAGGGCGAGGCGGGCCGCTTGAACATGGCTGCCCCCGAGTCTGTGGGCGTGATTGACCTGGGTGTTGACGTGGTCGCCTACGACGCGGCTGGTAACCTTTCCCTGTCCAAGAGCGTGCAGATCGCCGCCGGAACCGCGGAGTAGCATCGTGGCGGGCAAGTCCCACACGTCCCGCGCCGCGCGCGGCGGCCAGGGCCGTGCGTTCGCGGGGTCTTCGCGTGCGTCATCCTTTGTGGAAGCGGCTGAGTCCAGCCGCGCCTTCTTTCCTATAGTGGTGTTTGGCGTTATTGCGCTTTTGCTGTTGGCACGCCTGGTGTATTTGCAGGTCATCGTGGCGCCGGAGTATTCGGCGCAGGCCCAGGAAGCGCGCACGGTGGGCTTTGGCATAGAGCCTCGGCGTGGCACCATTTACGACCGCAACGGCACGGTGCTGGCTGTGAGCGTGGATGCCACCACCATCTATGCAAACCCCTCTGAGGTGGAAGACATTCGCGGCACCGCCAAGGCGCTTGCCGGCGTACTGGGTGGAGAGATGGCCGACTACGAGGACATTCTTGCCGCCAACACCTCCACGTTCGCCTTCGTCAAACGCAAGGCCGACGTTGAGGTGGCGCAGAAGGTGAAGGAGCTTAAGCTCAAGGGCATTTACTTCATTGCCGACACGCGTCGCGAATACCCGAATGGCCAGATTGCGGGCCAGATTGTGGGCAGTTGCGAGATTGCGCTCGACAAAGAGGCGGGTCGCGAATACTACAAGGGCCTCACGGGCCTGGAAAAATACTACGACGACATCCTGTCCGGCGAACCGGGCTACTACGAGGCCGAACGCGGGCGCGACGGCCAGCCCATTCCCGGCGGCGTGCACGAATCAACCCCGGCGGTGGACGGCCAGGACATCATTATCTCCATTGACCTGGAGTTACAGCAGTTTGTGGAAGAGCGCCTGACCTCGGGCGTGAAGGACCTCAGCGCCACCGGCGGCAATGCGGTGGTTATGGACGGCGCCACGGGTGAAATCTACGCCGCCGCGTCGCTTCCGCTGTTCAACCCCGCCGACCGCTCGAAAGTTGAGACGGGTGCCACCGAACTCAAGAGTGTGTCGGACCTGTTCGAGCCGGGTTCCATCTTCAAATCGGTAACCGCCATGGCTGTGCTGGAAACGGAAACCATGACGCCTGATACCGAACTGTTCTGCCCCGCCACGCTGGAGGCCGATGGCTACGTCATTTCTGACGCGCACGACCGCGGCGACGCCACGTTCACGTTGCGGCAGATCATGGACCAGTCGTCGAACATCGGCATCTCGCTGGCCGCGCAGAACATGGGCTTCGACAAGCTGTACGACTACATATTAAAGTACAACCTGCACGAGAAGACGGGCGTGGATTTCCCCGGTGAGGGCGTGGAAGGCTCGGACGTAGTGGGTTACATGGTGCCGTTCGACGAACTCAGCCGCGTCGGCGCGTACAACGTCAGCTTCGGCCAGGGCATTTCCGTCACGCCGCTCCAGATGACGCGCTTCTACGGCGCGCTTACCAATAACGGCGTGGAGTGCACCCCGCACTTCCTTATTAGTAAGCCGCAAACAGGTGAGAAAATCTGCTATCCCACTGAAGACGTGGTGGAAAACAAGGCCGCCATTCCGCAGATGACCGACATGCTGAAGACGGTGGTCACGGAAGGTACCGGCAAAAAGGCCGCCATTGAGGGCTTCAATGTGGCGGGCAAAACGTCCACGGCCGAGATCTATGAGCAGGGCAAGGGCTACCGCGAAGGCGTGTACAACCTGGCCTTCACCGGTTTTCTGGCCGACTCGTCAAGTCAATTGGTTTGTTTTGTGGGTGCGAACGAGGTTCCCTCAGACGGTGTGGTCACTCCGCTGTTTAAGGATATAATGGCTACTGCCATCGACCGTTTCCAGATTTTGCCGGAATGAGGATAGATCATCATGGGGAAAACCTGCACCGAGCTTTTCGCGGGCGTGAACTGCACTATTATCGGCAACGCTGACGAAGAAGTGGGCGGCATCGCCTACCGCAGCGACCGCGTGCAGCCAGGCGACGCGTTCTTTTGCATTGTGGGCCTGACCACCGACGGCCACTCGTTTGCGCAAGACGCCATCAACCGCGGCGCCAAGGTGCTGGTGGTGGAGCGCAAGGTGTATCTGGCCGACGCGACGGATGTCACCGAAGTAGTGGTTACCGACACGCGCAAGGCCATGGCTGCGGCCGCCGCGAACTTCTACGATCATCCCTCCCGCGATTTCTCGCTGGTGGGCATTACCGGCACGAACGGCAAAACCACCACTACCTATTTGGTGGAACACATTGCGCGCGAGGCGGGCAAGCGTACGGGCGTGATTGGTACCGTGGGCGTGCGCATAGGCGATGAGCAGGAGAAATCCGCGCGCACGACGCCCGAGTCGCCCGATTTGCAGGCCACGTTCGCCCGCATGCGCGACGCGCGCTGCGACGTGGTGGCTATGGAGGTGAGTTCGCACGCGCTGGATTTGGAGCGCACGTGGGGTACTCAGTTTGCCGTGACGGCGTTCTCGAATCTCACGCAGGATCACCTGGACTACCACCACACGTTTGAAGCGTACTTCGAAGCGAAGGCGCGCCTGTTCTCGAAGGATTACCCGGCTCGGCGCGTTATCTGCATCGACGACAAGTGGGGCAAGGAGTTGCTGCGTCGCTGCTCGTCGGCTGAGGACAGCATTATTACGACGGGCTTTGACCCCGCCGCGCAAATTCATCCCGTGAAGGTGCGCTATACTCCCACGCTCACCGAGGTGGAACTTGAGGTGCGCGGTAGCCGCGTGAACCTGCGCTACCCACTGGTGGGCCGCTTCAATGTGGAGAACGTCATGTGCGCGTTCGGCATTGCGCTGCAGCTGGGCATTTCGACCGACACCATTGTTGATGCGCTGAAGGATGCGCCGCAGATTCCCGGGCGCCTGGAGCGCGTGAGTGCGCCGTGCGACGGTGGCGTGGCCGTGTTTGTGGACTATGCGCACACACCTGATGCGCTGGAGAAGGCGCTGGGGTCCATTAAAGAGTTAGCACGCGGGCGCACCATCTGCGTGTTTGGGTGCGGCGGCGACCGCGACGCGTCGAAGCGCTCCATCATGGGTAAGGTAGCGCTTTCGGCTGACTTTGCCGTGGTCACGAGCGACAACCCGCGCCACGAGGACCCGCTGGCTATCATCGACGACATCGTGGCGGGCATGGGTCCGGCGGGCGAGCGCTACGCCGTGGAACCCGACCGCCGCGCGGCCATTGCGCTCGCGCTGGCGTACGCGCGCCCGGATGACGTGGTGCTCATTGCGGGCAAGGGCCACGAGGACTACCAACTGGTGGGTGACGAGGTGCTGTCGTTCGACGATCGGGTGGTAGCGGCTGAGGAATTGAAGCGCGCGTTTGGCGGCCTGCTTGATGAGGAAGCGAAGTAGCCCATGCGCTTGAATGCGAAGCAGATAGCGGCGTGTACCGGGGGCACCTTCGTGGTGGAACCGGTGGATGCTCGGGCGCTGTTGACGGGGCTAACCTGGGATTCGCGCGAGGTGCATCCGGGTGATTTGTATGTGGCACTGCCGGGTGAGCGGGTGGATGGCCACGCCTTCATTGCTGCGGCGCTACGCGCGGGGGCGCTGGGGGCACTGGTCATGCAGCCGGTAGACCAGTCGGTGCGCACTCTTGCGCGCGAGTTGGGCGCGGCGCTCATCGACGTGCCCGATACGACTCATGCGGTAACTGACATTGCGCGTGAATGGCGCGGCCACTTGAAGGGCCGCGTTATTGCGCTCACAGGTTCCACGGGCAAGACCACTACGAAAAACCTCGTGCGCGACGTGTTGGCCGCGGCGCACACGGTGGTGGCTACGGCCGGTAACCAGAACAACGAGTTGGGCGTTCCCAAGACGCTGCTTACCGCCGAACCCGACACCGAAGCGGTAGTGGTGGAGATGGGCATGCGCGGCGCGGGCCAGATTGCCGCGCTCTGCGCGTTCGTGCGTCCCGACTGGGGCCTCATTACCAACGTGGGCGAAAGCCACATTGAGCTTCTGGGGAGCCGCGAGAATATCGCGCGCGCCAAGGCGGAGCTTTTGCGTGAGCTGCCTGAAGGGGTGGGCCGCGCGTTCGTGAATGCCGATGACGACTTCGCAGACTTCGTGCGCGCCGATGCACACGTGGATGCGCGCGGGGTGGCAACGGTGCTGTTCGACGGCTCGTCGCAGGCGCCTGAGCGCTGCGGGCAGGGGAGCGGCGACGAGGCTGCTCCGGCACGCATGTGGGCTGAAGATGTGACGCTTGATGAGCAGGGTCGTCCGCACTTCACGTTGTGTGCCTGCGGGTTTGGTGACGACGACGCGGCTGCGCCCGCGCCCGCGGTGGAAACCGCGCCCTGTTCGCTCACTCTGCGAGGCCTGCACAACGTGGCGAACGCCTGCGCTGCCGCAGCGGTGGGGCGCGCCTTTGGTATGTCGCTTGCCGCCGTGGCCGAGGCGCTTTCGCACGCCGAGCCGGAGGCGGGCCGCCAGGAAGTGCTTGCTGCACGCGCGGGCTACACCGTGGTCAACGACGCGTACAACGCCAACCCCGATTCCATGCGGGCTTCCCTGCGCACGTTCTGCGCGCTGGAAGTGCCCGGTCGTCGTGTTGCGGTACTGGGTGATATGGGCGAGCTGGGCGAATACGCCCCGGCGTGCCACGAAGGGGTGGGTGCGCTGGCGGGGTCGCTTCCGCTTGAGCGTCTCATCTGTGTGGGTGAACTGGCGCGTCTCATTGCGGACGCCGCTGAGCAGGCGGGTATGGATCCGGCGCGCATCGTGCGCGCCGACTGCGTCGCGGAGGTGCTCGGAGATTTGGATGCGTATCTGGAGCCCGGGGATGCTGTCTTGGTGAAGGCGTCGCATTTCATGGGTTTGGAGCGCGTGGTCGAAGGACTGGTCAACTGATATGTTTGCTATCTTTTCGGAATATCCAACGTTTCTCGTGTTTTTGGCCATTGTACTGGCCATTGTGGTTACCATGGCGCTCACGCCGTTTTGGATTAGGTTCCTCAAATCCAGCCACATCGGTCAGCAGGTGCGCGCTGACGGCCCCGAGAGTCACCTGGTCAAGCAAGGCACGCCCACCATGGGTGGCGTCATCATGCTCATTGCCGTTATCGCGACGGCGCTTGTGGTAGGCATGCCCACGCCCGAGACGTTTGTGCTGTTGGGTGCCACGGTGCTCACGGGTCTGTTGGGTTTGGTCGACGATGCGTCGAAGGTGATCAAAGAGCGCTCGCTCGGCCTTACGCCGAAGATGAAACTGGTGGGCCAGTTCGCCATTGCCACGGTGTTTTGCCTGGTGGCAGTGAACCTCATTGGCATTGAGCCCACGGTGGAGATTCCGTTTATCTACACATTTGACTTCGGCATTCTCACCACGGTGGTGCCCATTGGCGACGGCATCGCCATTCCGTGGCTCTACCTCTTGTTCGTGAATATCCTGTTGGTGGGCTTGTGCAACGCGGTGAACCTCACTGACGGGCTGGACGGCCTGGCCGCCGGCACCGTCATGATTGTTATGATTGTTATGGCCGCCATCGCGTACCGCTCCGACCTTCTGGAGCCCGCCATCTTTGCGGCCGCCATCGCGGGCGCGTGCGTCGGGTTTCTGTGGTTCAACTCGTTCCCGGCCGACATCTTCATGGGCGACACCGGCTCGCTTGCGCTCGGCATGGCGCTTGGGTGCCTGGCTGTGCTCACGAAGACCGAGTTCATCTCCATCATCATTGGCGGCCTGTTTGTGGCCGAGGCCCTGTCCGTCATGATTCAGGTGTTCTACTTCAAGAAAACCCGCAAGCGCATCTTCCTCATGGCGCCGTTGCATCACCACTTCGAGAAGAAGGGGTGGAGCGAGACGAAGGTGGTTGTGCGCTTCTGGATTATCTCCGGTGTGCTTGCGGCCTGCGGTTTCTCGCTGTACTTCGCCGAGTCGCTCATGGCGGTGGCGTAGGGTATGACGCGCGAGGGCTTCATCGAAGGGCGTCGATGCGCGCCAATGCGCCTGGGGCGTGTGCTTATTTTGGGCCTGGGGGCCTCCGGCCGCGCCATGGTGGACTACTGCCTGCCGCTGGTGGGCGAGCGCGTGGAAGCGCTGGCTATAGCGGCCGGCGCACGCACGGATGCGTCCGAGGCGTTCGCGGCCCAAGCGGCTGCGGCCGGTGCGCACGTGGCGTTCGGCGATGATGCCGTGGCCGAACTGGTGGCTGCGTTGCCTGTGCGTGAGCAGAACCCCGCGTTTGATATCTGCGTGCCGAGCCCTGGTATTCCCCAGTCTTCGGCGCTCTATGCGTCCGGTGCCGCGACCAGCGCCGAAACAGTGAGCGAAGTGGAATTCGCCTGGCGCGAGAGCGCGGCGGACAGCCGGTGGGCGGCCGTCACCGGCACGAACGGCAAGACAACGGTGGCGTCCCTTGTCGCGCACCTCATGCGCGAAGCGGGAACGCGTGCCGCGGCCGTGGGCAACATCGGCGACACGTGCATTGCCGCCGTGGCGGCGGGGCGCACTGACGTGTATGTGGCTGAGGTGTCGTCCTACCAGTTGGCCTCCACAAGGCAGTTTGCGCCAAACGCGGCGGCGCTGCTGAACATTACCCCTGATCACTTGCACTGGCATGGCACGTTTGAGGCGTATCGTGACGCTAAGTTGAAGTTGCTGGCGAACTTGGCGGACATACCGGGTTCTGTGGCGGTGCTTGACGCGACGAACGACATCGTGCGTGCTGAGGTGAGGCGCCTGCGCGCGCTCGGCGATGAACGCGGGTTTGCCTACGTGCCGCTGGGCACGGCAGAGGGTTTGGCAGGCGACATGCGTGCGCGCTGCGGCAGCCACAACGCGGCCTTCATCGCCGCTGATGACACGCTTACCGTGGCATTGGGCGGCCGCGAGCACGCGCTCGTGCGCGCCGACGAGTTGCTTATCGAAGGCGCACACAACGCGGGCAACGCCCTTGCTGCGGCGGCCTGCGCGCTGGCTCTTGGCGCTGATGAGGCATCCGTTGCGCGCGGCCTGCGCACCTTCGCACCGCTTGAGCATCGCATCGAACCGTGCGGTTCGGTGGCAGGCGTCACGTGCGTTAACGACTCCAAGGCCACGAATGTGGACGCCACGCTGAAGGCGCTCGCGTCGTTCCCCGGCACGGGCGTGATTGCGCTTCTGGGCGGCGACGACAAGGGAACCGACCTCGCACCGCTGGTAGAAGCCGCGCACGCACACACCCGCGCGGTCGTGTGCTTTGGCGAAGCGGGGTCACGCTTTAGCGAAGCTTTTAGTGGATCTGTATCTGAGGATTTCTCCGTCCTGCGCGCCGCCCACCTGGAAGACGCCTTCGACGCGGCACTCGCAGCCGCACGCCCGGGGGACGTGGTGTTGCTGTCCCCGGCCTGCGCGTCGTTTGATGAGTTCGGCTCCTTCGAAGAGCGGGGGCGTGTCTTTAAGGCGCTCGTAGCCCAGCGCGCAGCCCGCGCGGAAGGGTAGGCTTGTCATGGCTGCCCGGGGCGCGCGCGGAGCGCGGGAAGTCCCCGCGCACATCATGGGACCGCGCATCATCCTTCTGCTGACCACACTGGCGTTGCTGCTGTTGGGCTTCGTCATGGTGTATTCCACCTCGTCGGTCATTGCGCTTTCCACGGGTGACCCGGCCGAGGTCAACCCCATGGCCGACATGGTGGGCCAGGTAAAGTACGCCGCCGTGGGTATTGTGCTCGCCATCATTTTGTGGAAGTTCATCCCCTATACGCTTTGGAAGAGTAACGCCGTCTGGATTGTGTGGGGCGTTGCGTTTGTGCTGCTGCTGGCTACCGCGTTTATGGGCGTGGGTGAAGACGAGTGGGGCGCGAGTCGCTGGCTTGCCGTGGGAGGCGCCAGCCTCCAACCCTCGGAGTTCGCCAAGATTGCGCTCGTGCTGGTGGCCGCGCGCCTGTTCTCGGATTTCCGCGACGGCCAACTTACGGTGTCCACTTTCTTCGTGCTGATATTTCTGCTGGTGCTGGCCCCCGTGCTGCTGGTGTTGGTGCAGCAATCGGACCTCGGCACGGCCATGATCTGCGTCGTGGGTATTGTCGCGGTCATGTGGCTGGGCGAGGTGCCCACGCGTGTGATTGTGGTGGTGCTCCTGGCTGTGGTGGCGCTTGGCCTGGTGGGCATCTTCGGGTCGGAGTACCGCCGCGCGCGCCTCATGGTGTTTCTGAACCCGTGGAACGACGGCGAGGGTGGCTACGGCACGGGCTACCAGCTCATTCACTCGCTCTATGCCATCTCGGGCGGTGGCCTGTTCGGTGTGGGGTTGGGCAACTCGCACGAGAAGTTCTTGTACCTCACGCAGTCCGACACCGACTTCATCTTCGCCATCATTGCTGAGGAATTGGGGCTGGTGGGCGCGCTGGCAGTTATCGTGCTGTTCCTGCTGTTTTTGTACGCTGGCATGCGCGTGGCGCGCTCGGCACCCGACGGGTTCGGTACCATGATTGCCGGCGGTCTTACTATTATGATAGCGTTCCAGGCGTTTCTGAATATCGCCATGGTTATCGGGTGGTTCCCCGTGGTGGGAAAGCCGCTGCCGTTCATATCGTCCGGCGGCTCGTCGCTCATTGCCTCGCTTATGATGGTGGGGTTGATCTTGTCGGTGTCGCAGGGGTCGAATGTGTCCGAGGTCTACGAGCGCCGTCGCGCCGACTTACGCGTTGTGCGCGCCGAGCCGGCCGAGCCGCGCAGTGGTTCGTCGCGCGCCCGCAGCAACAGGAGGTAGAACATGCTGGTCGTACTTTCCGGCGGCGGAACCGCTGGTCATATTAACCCGGCGCTTGCGCTGGCCGAGGTGCTGAAAGAGCGCGGCTGCGACGTGCGTTTCGCCGGTACCCCACAGGGCGTGGAGGGGCGGCTTGTGCGCGAGGCGGGCATCCCGTTTCAGGCGTTCGAGGCCGCTGGTTTCAATCGCAACCACCCGCTCACGCTGCCAAAGGGCGTGGCGAAAATCCAAAAGAGCACGGGTGCCGCAAAGAAGTGGCTTGCCGAGATTGGTGCCGACATCGTGGTGTGCTTCGGCGGCTACGTGTGCATTCCCGTGGGGCGCGCGGCCGAAAAGTTGGGCATTCCCGTGGTCATACACGAGCAAAACTCCGTCATGGGCATGGCAAACAAGTACCTGGCGAAGAAGGCGCGCGCCGTGTGTCTCACCTACGAGCATGCCGCCGCTCCGCTGAAAGAACCCGCGCGCTCGCGCGTGGTGCTGACGGGCAACCCGGTGCGCCGCAGCGTGCTGTCGGCCACACGCGCCGAAGGTCGCGAGCGTTTGGGCGTGCCGGAGGACGCGCGCCTGCTGTTGGTGACGGGCGGCAGCCTGGGTGCGCGCCACCTCAACCAGGCGGTGTGCGCCATGAAGGGTGACCTTCTGTCCGCGCCTGATGTGCATGTGGTGCACGTCACGGGTCCGAAGGAGTATGACGCCGTGCGTGATGCCCTGGCGCTCACGCCGGAAGAAGAAAAGCGCTGGCACCTCTTCGGCTACCTGGACTTTATGGGTGCGGCCATGGCGGCGGCCGATGCCATCGTGTCGCGCGCGGGGGCCTCGTCGCTTGCCGAAGTGTCGGCGCGGGCGTTGCCGGCGCTGCTTGTGCCGTTCCCCTTCGCCACCGAAGACCACCAGACCACGAACGCGCGCGCCTACGTGGAAGCGGGTTGCGCGTACCTGGTGGCAGACGACAAGGTAGAAGGCCCCGAGTTCGCGCAGCTTGTGCACTCGCTGCTGGATGATGCGGACGTACGCGCACGCATGAGTGCAGCGGCCCGCGCGCAAAAAACTGAGGACGCGGCTGCAAGATTGGCAGATGTTGTGATGGAGGCGGCGCGTTAGGCCCTCTTTGGTTACCATGGAAGGCTCGCAGAGGAAAGGCACTACGATATGGATACCAACGACAATTGCAACCTGCGCTCGGTGCACTTCATCGGGGTGGGCGGCGTCGGCATGAGTGGCATTGCGCGCGTGGCGTTTGACCAGGGCCTGTGCGTGAGCGGCTCGGATTTGAAGGAAAGCCGCTACACCAAGCAGCTGAAAGCGGCAGGCATCGACGTGCACATTGGCCACGATGCGGCGAATATTCCCGGTGGCCCGGGATGTACCGATGCGGCGCCCGACCGCGTGGTGGTGTCCACGGCCATTTTGGACAACAACCCCGAATACCGCGCCGCCCAAGAACGTGGCCTGCCCATTTGGCACCGCGCGCAGATGCTGGCGCATTTGGGCCGCGACTTGGAAACGCTTGCGGTGGCGGGCACGCACGGCAAGACCACCACGTCTTCTATGCTGGCCAGCGTGCTGGATGACATGGGCGAAGACCCCACGTTCCTCATTGGCGGC
Organism: Candidatus Gordonibacter avicola; assembly: GCA_019113915.1. Lineage (GTDB taxonomy): Bacteria > Actinomycetota > Coriobacteriia > Coriobacteriales > Eggerthellaceae > Gordonibacter > Gordonibacter faecis. The sequence continues at coordinate 27,562 of DXGM01000017.1, read as the reverse complement.
ATCGTGCGCGCCTACGGCACCAACGCCCATTCCGGGCGCGGGCCGCACTACGTGGTGGAGGCCGACGAAAGCGACAAGTCGTTCACGTACTTGTCGCCGCGCGCTGTGCTGGTGACCAACATCGAGGCCGATCACTTGGATCACTACCGCGACCTCGACGAAATCTACGAGAAGTTTGGCGCGTTCATTGCATCGGTGCCCGAGGATGGCGGCGTGGCCGTGGTCTGCGGCGACGACGCAGAACTCACTCGCTTGGCACGCTCCACCGGCCGCCCGGTCATCACGTACGGCTTTGGCGAAGACTGCGACGCGCGCATTGTGTCGTTTGAGCCGAAGGGCGTGGGGAGTGACTTTTCGCTCGCGCTGCCTGACGGGCGCGTACTGGCGGCTCACATTAAGCAGAATCCTGGCTCGCATAACGCACTCAATGCCGCAGGTGTTATAACGCTCATTGACGCGCTGGGCATGGATGCGCTGGTGGCAGCCCAGGCCATAGGCAACTTTGCCGGCGTGCGCCGCCGCTTCGATTTGGTAGGGGAGGCGGCCGGCATTACGGTGGTGGACGATTACGCGCACCACCCGACCGAGATTGCGGCCACCATTGAGGCGGCCTCGCGCTTGGGCTATCGCCACGTGCACGTGCTGTTCCAGCCGCACCGCTACTCGCGTGCCCCCCTGTTCACCGAGGTGCTGGCCGACGAATTTGGCCGCGCGTTCGACGCGGCGGATTCCGTCACCTTCATGGACGTGTATCCGGCGGGCGAGGCGCCCATCCCGGGTGTGAGTGGCAAGACGTTCCTCAACGTGGTGTTGGATCATGCGGGTCACCCCGAGGCGGCCTACGTGCCGCGCCGCATTGAAGTGGTGCCGTATCTGGCCGCGAAAGCGAACGCGGGTGACCTGGTTATCACCATGGGTGCGGGCGACGTGACGGCCATCGGGCCGCAGCTGGTTGAGGTGCTGCACGCGGGCGACTCGAGCGCGGCTTCCGCAGCCCCCACCCAAAGGTAGGGCAGCCGTGACCGCACGCCACGCATCTTCGCCGCTGGAGGCGCTGCTCGTCGACGGTCGTTTCGACGCCGATGTGTATCCTTCCGAACCCATGAGCCGCCACACGATGTACCGCATCGGCGGCCCCGCGCGCTTCTACGTGCAGGTGGCGTCCATCGGCGCGCTCACGCGGCTGGTGGAAGCGTGCGAACGCACGGACGTACCGTGGGTGGTCGTTGGCCGCGGCAGTAATTTACTGGTGGCTGACGAGGGCTTTCCCGGCGTGGTGATAGCGCTCGGGCGGGATTTTCGCACCTGCCGCTTCGACGAGGACACGCAGCGTTTTTGCGTGGGTGCGGGCGTGCCGCTGTCGTCGGTGGTGCAGGAGGCGTTTCGCCGCTCGCTTGCGGGGCTTGAGTTCGCCGTGGGTACCCCGGGCACGGTGGGGGGCGCGCTGCGTATGAACGCCGGCTCGCGTGACGAGTGGATAGGCGAGCGCGTGGCCTCGGTGACCACGTTCACCCCAGGTGAGGGCCTTGTGCGCCGTGCGGGCGACGAGATTGCGTGGGACTATCGCACCAGCTCGTTTCGCCCCGAGGACATCATTCTCGAATGCGAACTTTCCGTAGAGCCTGCCGATCCGTTCTTCATCCGCGGTAAGATGGAGGCCTCGCTCGCGCGGCGCAAGAAGACACAGCCGCTGTCGGACCCCTCGTGCGGCAGCGTGTTTCGCAACCCCGAGGGCAACTCGGCGGGCGCGCTCGTGGAAGGCGCCGGGCTCAAGGGCGTGTGTAAGGGAGGCGCGCAGGTGAGCGAGCTGCACGCGAATTTCATCGTGAACACGGGCGACGCCACGGCGCGCGACGTGAAGGATCTTATCGAACTCGTACAGGCGAAGGTAAGCGAAACCTATGGCATCGAATTACAACCGGAAGTCCGCTTCCTCGGGTTCTCGCAGTAAGTCAGGACGCGGACGGACGCCAGCGCCCTCGTCGCGTTCTACCCGCTCGCAAGCGAAGGCGGGCAGGAGCACGCGGCAGGGGAATCGTCCGACCAGTTCCGGGCGCACTTCGTCGCGCCCTTCGCAGGCCGGGGCCTACCGCGCTATGCCGGGCGGCCGCTACACGGGTTCGCCGCGTCCGCAGCAGCGCATCACGTCGGTGCGCGTGGGTGACCTCGACCGCGCCGAACGTGCCCAGCGCGCCCACAACACCTACCGTCGCCACGTCATCCGCATTGTGGCCGTGCTCTGCGTGGTGGCCGCGCTCGTGGGCGGCGGCGTTGCCGTGTACTACTCCGACGCATTCGCCATCGAAAACGTGACAGTTTCCGGCGTGGAGCACCTCACGGCCAACGACATGACGAACATGGCGAACGTGCCCGCGAACACCACGCTTCTGCGCGTGGATGCCTCCGGCATTCGCGAGCGGCTGCTGAAGAACTCGTGGGTGAAAGACGCGCAGGTCAAACGCGTATTTCCCAACACGTTGGAACTGGCGGTAACCGAGCGTACCATCGCTGCAGTGGTGCACGTGCCCACCGAGGACGCCACGTCTGTCAAGCAGTGGGCCATCGCATCGGATCACATGTGGCTCATGCCCATCCCCGACCCCGAGTCCGAAACAGGTAAGGCCACCAGCCCCAAGGTGTACGAGGATGCCGCCGCCGTGCTGGCTATCACCGACGTACCCTACGCAACGAAGGCCGACATCGGCACGTACTGCTCCGACGATAACGTGAATAACGCGCTTGACATTGTGTCGGGCCTGACCACCGATTTGGCCGACCACGTCACCAAGGTATCGGCCGCCGGTCCCGAGGAAACAAAGCTCGAACTGGACAGCGGCGTAGAGATAGCCTTCGGCAAAGCAGACGACATCCGCGAAAAGGAACGCGTCTGCCTCAAAATCATGGAAGACAACCCGGATGTCGTTTACATCAACGTCCGAGCCGTCGAACGCCCCACCTGGCGCGCGCTGTAGCGCTTTTTGAAGCGGCGTTTTCGCCTGCGCGGGCGCGTAATCCTTATAAGGCGCACGGCTCAGTTCCGTTCATCCGCTATATCTGTGGACGTGCGGTTTTCATTACCTCGGTGTAATTTGCAAATGGTTGAGCATCGTGTACAATAACCCCACGTGAACTGTACCCAACGGGAATCGCAGACTCAAAACGCAGCAGGTGTGGAGGATACAATGCCAAACAAAATGGGTTCCGATCATTTGGCGGTCATTAAGGTCGTCGGTGTCGGAGGCGGCGGCACGAATGCCGTGAACCGCATGGTCGAGGCGGGGGTGCGTGGCGTCGAGTTTATCGCCGTGAACACCGACCGACAGGCCTTGCTCATGTCGGATGCCGACAAGACGATTCACATCGGCGAGGAGTTGACACGCGGCCTGGGTGCCGGTGCGAATCCTGAGGTGGGTTGCCAGGCGGCGGAAGAAAGCCGCGCGGAAATTCGCGAGGCGCTTGCCGAAGCGGACATGGTGTTCGTTACGGCTGGCGAAGGCGGCGGCACGGGTACGGGCGCCGCTCCTATTATTGCTGAAATTGCGCGCGAAGAAATTGGCGCGCTGACGGTGGGCGTGGTTACCAAGCCGTTCTCGTTTGAGGGCCGTACGCGCCGGAACCAGGCCGAGCAGGGTGTCGATCTGCTGTCGCAAAAAGTTGACACGCTCATTGTTATCCCGAACGACCGCTTGCTGGAAATTGTTGACAAGAAAACGAGCATGCTGGACGCGTTCCGCATCGCCGACGACACGCTGCGCCAGGGCATCCAGGGCGTGACCGACCTCATCACCATTCCGGGCCTCATCAACCTTGACTTCGCGGACATCCGCACCGTCATGAAGGATGCTGGCACGGCCATGATGGGCATCGGCATTGCGCAGGGCGAAAACCGTGCGCTCGACGCCGCTCAGCAGGCCACGAACTCGAACTTGCTGGAGACCTCCATCGCGGGTGCTTCGCGCGTGCTGTTCTCCATTGCCGGTGGGCCTGACTTGACGCTTACCGAAGTGGATGCCGCGGCTCGCACCGTTGAGGCCTGCGCCGACGAGAACGCCAACATCATCTACGGCCAGATTGTCGATGAGGGCATGGGTGACCAGGTGCGCATCACGGTTATTGCCACGGGTTTTAAGTCCAACGGCCAGCAGCAGTCCTCCATGGACTTCTCGCGCAGCAACCTGTTTGCATCCACCACGCCGGAGCCGTCGATGCCGGTGTCCACGCCGCAGCCTTCTGCGCCGCCGGTGTCGTTCTCCACGTCGTCGAACAGCGGTCGCTTTGCGGATGAGGATTACATTCCCGACTTCCTGAAGCGCCAGCGCTAAGGGTTCGCCCGCATGCTCGCGAACATCGTGGAGCTTCCAAAACCACATCTCGACGCGCGCCTGTTTGGCGCGCGTCGCATATCCGCGCTCACCGACGAGTCGCTGTTTGAGCGCACGGGCCTGCGCATTGCCTTCACGGCGCGTGGGGGCGGGGTGAGTGAAGCGCCGTACGACAGCTTGAATTTGGGATCGCACGTGGACGACGACCTGTCTGCGGTGGAGGTGAACCGCGCGCTTTTGCTGGAAGCGCTGGGCGCGGCAGACGCGCCGCTCCTTGTTCCCAGCCAGGTGCACGGTGACGAAGCCGTGGAAGTGACCTCGGCCGATGCGGCTGCAGTGGAAGAGGCGCGCCGCCACGCTGCGGCTGGCGCTGATATTCTGGTAGTGGGCGCGCCTGAGGTGGTGGCGCTTCTGTGCTTTGCCGACTGTGTCCCGGTGATTGTGGCTGCGCCCTCGGGGCGCTTCGCCGTTGCGCACGCGGGGTGGCGCGGCGCGGTGGCGGGCGTGGCGGGCAAGGCCGCGCGGCTCGTTGCGGCGCGCGAGGCGGCCGAGACAGGTGTTGATGAGCGCACGGCAGCTTCCACGCTGAATGCCTACCTGGGACCCCACATTCGTGCGTGCTGCTTTGAAACGGGTGCTGATGTGCGCGAACAGTTCGTGCAGCGCTTCGGCGCAGAAGTGGCACCCGATGCGCATCACGTTGACCTGGCGCGCGCCATCACGCGCGACCTTGAGCAGGCGGGTGTGCAACCAAGCCGCATTGCCGATGCGGGGGTGTGCACGGTCTGCCATTCTGATGAGTACTTCTCCTACCGCGCGTCTGGGGGCCGGTGCGGCCGCCACGGCGCGTTTGCGGTATTGCAGAAAGGGTGATTGTTCGTGGGCGTTGAAGAACGCTATAAGAAGGTAGCCGCGGAGGTGGCGGAGGTGTGTCGAGCCGCCGGCCGTGACCCACGCGAGGTGCGCGTTGTCGCCGTCTCCAAGACGGTGGGGCCGGAAGCAGTGGGTGAGGCCCTGGTAGCGGGCGCGCACGACTTCGGCGAAAATCGCCCCGAGGGCCTCGTGCAGAAAGCGGCAGTGTATCCGCAGGCCACGTGGCACTTTATTGGAAATATTCAGTCGCGGCGCATCCCGGATATCGTGGGGTCAGCCGCGCTCATTCATTCGCTTTTCGAAGAGCGGCACGCGCGCAAAATTGACGAAGCGGCCCGCGCCGCAGGCAAGATACAAGACGTGCTTCTTGAGGTGAATGTATCGGGCGAGGCCAGCAAAAGCGGTCGCACGCCCGCTGACGTGCGCGAACTTCTGGAGGTGTGCACCGCGCTTCCCAACGTGCGCGTGCGCGGCCTCATGACCATGGCACCCCGTGGAGACGCGGCCACCGCGCGCGAAACCTTCGAAGGGCTGGCCCGTTTGCGCGATGAACTGCGCGCTGGCCTGGACGCCGAGCAGGCGGCGGCGTTCGATGGGCTTTCTATGGGTATGAGCGAAGACTGGCGCGAGGCCGTGGCCGCGGGCGCTACCATAGTGCGCATCGGAAGAGCGGTGTTTGACGACGCCTTTGAAAAGTGAAGTCGCAGGCGCGGGGACGTGGCCTGTATAACAGCAGCAGGATGAAACGCAGCGGCGGTTCGACCGTCGGAATCAAACGAAGCAGGTGGTGAACATGGAGCTGCCCAGAATCAAGAAATCGGAGCATGGGGGAATGCTCGACGGCATTAAGTCGAAACTCGGCTTTGCCGAGGCCGATCACGGCCAGGATGAGTATTACGACGATTACGCCGACGACTACGGCACCTATGACGACGAGTATGGCGAATACGGCCCGGACTACGACGATGCAGCTCCGGCCTCGCGCTACGATCCGTACGCGCCCGTGACCACGCGTCCCGCGCGTGGTGGGCGTTCCTCACGTACAGGCGCGTCGGACTCCGAGTTCCCCAAGCTGGTGTCCATCGACGACGTGCGTGCCCACACGCAGGTGCCCGACAGCTTGAATCGTGATCCGCTGCCGCCGCGCCGCGTGAGCAGCGCTTCTGCAACGGCTGGTGGCTACCGCGGCGAGCGCACGGTGGTGAATGCCACCGCACCCGCGCCGTCTTCGCCGGCCCACACGGCGGCTCAGCGTGAGAGGTCTGAGGGGCTGAACTCGCTCTTCGAGCCCAGCACGTCCGCAGCGTCTGTCGGAGCGGGTGCCCATGCGGCCACCACGTCGTCAACTGCCAGTACAACGTCCTCGGCAGTGACCGGCGCGTTTGACCCGTACGAAGCCTACGCTGGCTCCGGTTCGGCGGCCCATGGTCCCTCGCGTTCGCTCACGGTTATCAAGCCGGCCGCGTATGGCGAGGTTGAGCGCGTGGCCAAGGTGCTCAAGGCGGGGGATGCTGTGGTGCTTGCGTTGCGCAACACGCCTGATTCGCTGGCCAAGCGCATCCTGGACTTCTCGTTTGGCGTGTCGAGCGCGCTCGATGCCCGTGTGGAATGCGTTGCCGACAAGGTGTTCGCCATCACGCGCGGCGATGCTTTGACCGAGGCCGAACGAAGTGCCCTGCGCAACCAAGGTGTGCTGTAGCGCTGGAGCATGTTTGCATTGTAAGTTTGACCTGCCTTTACGTTCTAAGGAGCAAGGCCTGTGCTAAGCCTGAAGTACCTCATCGTGTCACTTGCCGATGCGTACAGCATGGTGCTGTTCGTGTATGTCATCATGTCGTGGCTGCCCACCGACCGCGGCATCCTTGCCGATATCTACCGCATTTTGGGCAAAGTGTGCGATCCGTACCTCAACCTTTTTAAGAAGCTCATACCACCTCTTGGAGGTATGGTGGATGTAACCCCTATCATTGCCCTGCTTGTATTACAATTCGGGGTACGATTAGTGATAGGTTTGTTTTAACTGCGCCTGACCGCGTTCGCGCGCGGACGTAACGAAGGGATCGACATGGCAATCACCTCGGCTGAGATACACAACCAAAGTTTCTCGATAGACCGCAAGGGCTACGACGTCGACGAAGTGGACGTGTTCCTTGAGCACGTCGCCGACGAAATCGACGGGTTGAACAACCAGATCGAGACGCTGGAAAGTCAGCTTGACGACACCTCGTTCGCCGGGTTTGATACGCCGGCTCGCATCGACGATGCGCCGGTTCCGGCCGCGAAAGCGAGTGATGAGGAACTGGCGGCCAAAGACGCGCGCATCGCTGAGCTTGAGCGTGAACTGGCGGCGAAGAAGGCTGACGACAACGCCATCGCCCAGGCGCTCATCATCGCGCAGCGCTCCGCCGACGAGATTATCGCGAACGCCAACGCCACGGCGGCCAGCACCATCAAGGACGCCGAGGAAGAGGCCGAGCGCATTGTGGGCAAGGCTGAAACCGAGAAGCAGAAGGTGCTCGACGCCATCAAGAAGCTTGAGGACGACCGCGAGGATGCTCGCGAGGAATACCAGGAGCTGCTGACCGACTTCATCACCGACGCAACGCGCAAGCTGGCCGAGATCGGTGGCGACGTGCCCGCGCCCGCGCTGCCCGTGAGCGCACACGCCCGCGTCGCTGCTCCCGAGCAGGCAGCAACCGGCCGCGTTGTCACCTCCCCGGCGCAGGCTCCCATCAACAAAGAGGGCAGCTCTTACGCCACGCCGCAAACCAACGCCGTAACCGTGGCACCGGCCACCCCGACGCCCTCCCGCGTAGAGAAGGATCTCTCCGGCTTCGGTGACGCAGACGACGCGTTTGAGTTCGAAGAGATTGACTAGCTTCGCAGGTTGAATAACGGTACGAAAGCGCGTTCCTTTCCGGGACGCGCTTTTTTATTTCGTCCTTACCTCAGGGATTACTGTTAGGGGTTTTCCCGCTTTTTTGCTCCATTTCCCAGAAGCTCACAGATTGTCGTTGACGATGACGTAGCGTCATCGCATATGCTCGGTTTCGTCGGACGGGGGCGTCCGACGAAAGGACGAGGAAGCGGTCGCGCCGGCTGGACGCGGCATCGCACGAGGAGACTTGCATGACCGATCAACGATACCTGACCGTGGGCGAGCTTGCCCGCCGCGTCGGGGTGACGGTGCGCACGATCCAATACTACGACCAGCAGGGCCTGCTGTCGCCGTCGGCGAAGGGCCCTCAGAATCAGCGCCTGTACACCGACGACAACGTGAAGGATCTCTATCGCATCCTTACCTTGAAGTACCTGGGGCTTTCTCTCGCCCAAATCAAATCGGACGCAGCCCTCTTCGACGCGCCCGCCGCACTGCAGGAGTTGGCCGACGAGCAGATGGATGCCATCGAAGAGCAGTTCCAGCAGCTGTTTCGGCGCATGACCACCCTGCGCACCCTTCACGATGAGGCCGTTGAAGCGGGCGAAGGCCCGTCGGACTGGGAGGCGCTTGCCTCTGCCGTGGAGCGCTGCCAGGGCGAAAGCCAGTTCTTCTGGCGTCTCACCTGCATTCGCGAGGACGCGCCGAGCGAAGCCGCCGATGAGCGCGTGGCCCGCGGCGAGTCCGTGTCGAAGTGGCACGAGCTTATTGCCGACACCATTCGCCTCATGCCCGCGGGTGAGCCCCTCGACAGCCCCCGCAACCGTGACCTGGCCGAGCGCTACCTTGCGCTCGATGCATCGCAGGACGCAGCCACGGCCGAGCGGAACTTTATTCTCATGGAAAACATCGCGCCGCACGGCAACGACGATGGTTCATTCGACGAGTTGCGCCAAGCGGTGTTCAATTACCTGGAGGCCGTTGTGGCTGCGTATCGCGGCTGCCCTGACCCGGCCGACTAGCCTTATTCGGCGCTCGTTGGACGCGGTACCGCTCCCGTATCTCTCCTGGTACCGCGTCCGACCGGCGCATTCCTTTCAATCGTTTCACGTTTCCGAATGCCGCAGTCATGCGCGCCGTCTGTCGGTGCGCCCAGATGAAAGGAGTTGCCCATGCTCGTGTCGTGGATGACGACGAACCAATGCAACCTCAAATGTGTGCATTGCTATCAGGACGCCGAGGAAGCCAGCGACCGGGAGCTTTCGACCGCCGAGGGCAAGAAGATGATCGACGAGATTGCGCGTGCCGGCTTCAAGGTGATGATCTTCTCGGGCGGCGAGCCGCTCATGCGTCCGGACATCTATGAGCTGGTGGCGCATGCGGCCAGCAACGGCCTGCGTCCCGTGTTCGGCTCGAACGGCACGCTCATCACGCCCGAGGTGGCCGCGCGCCTGAAGGAGGCCGGGGCGTGCGCCATGGGTATCTCGGTGGACAGCCTTGTGCCCGAGAAGCACGATAAGTTCCGCGGCCTGGAGCACGCCTACGACCTCACGATGGCGGGCATCGAAGCATGCAAGCAGGCGGGCCTGCCGTTTCAGCTGCACACCACCGTGGTGGACTGGAACCGCGACGAAATTTGCGCCATCACCGACTTCGCCGTGGAGATAGGCGCCATCGCACACTACGTGTTCTTTTTGATTCCGGTGGGTCGCGGCAAGTTCATCCAGGAAACATCGCTTGAGGTGCTTGAGAATGAGAAGTTGCTCACCGACCTTATGACGAAGGCGGCAAGCGTGTCCATTGACGTAAAGCCCACCTGCGCGCCGCAGTTCACGCGCGTGGCGAAGCAACTGGGCGTGGAGACGCGCTTCTCGCGCGGGTGCCTCGCGGGGCTCACGTACTGCGTCATTGGCAGCGAGGGTATTGTGCGCCCCTGTGCCTACATGACCGAAGAGGCCGGCGACGTGCGCACACAACCCTTCGACGAGATATGGAACACGAGCCCGGTATTCGAGAAGCTGCGCACGCAAGCCTACTCCGGCTCCTGCGGCACCTGCGACTACAAGCAAGGCTGCGGCGGCTGCCGCGCCCGAGCCGCCTACTACCACGAAGGCGACATCCTCGCCCAAGACGACTACTGCGCCCACGGCAATGTTTTGGTTCCGTCGGCCTGACGGCCGCCGGAACAAGTCGACGCTGCGAAGCGCCGATGCACCCAGCCTTGCCGCTTTTTCGCTTACCCTCACGTGCGAAGCACGCTCGGCCGCGAAACGCAGCAATTCTGGGCACCTCGACGCTTCTCGCTGACTGATGTAGACCTGGTCTGACCCCCATGTTAAGGCGCGGCCGATGGCTTGCAGTTTCGTCGCTTGTATCCGCGCCAGCACGTCGTGCATGTAGGTTGATTCAACGAGAAAGGACTTCCATGACTCTTACCACCTTAAAGCGCCTGGTCGCTACCACCTTCGCGGCTGCTCTCGCCCTCACGCTCCTTGCGGGCTGCTCCACGACGCAGCCTGCGGCAGAAGCGGAGCCAGCTCCCGCCCCTGAGCAGCCTGCCTCCACGCCAGCTGCCGCCTCCGTCACTTTCACCGACGACACGGGCGCGGAAGTCACCGTGGACAACCCGCAGCGCGTGGTGGCCTGCATGGGCAGCTTCGCGAGCATTTGGGAACTTGCCGGTGGCACGCTCGTCGGCGCATCTGATGACGCATTTACGCTGTCCAACTACGACCTCACGTCCCCTAACGTGCAGAAGGTGGGCGATTTCACCAACCCTAACCTGGAAGCCATCATCGCCCTTGAGCCCGACTTCGTCATTATGACCAGCGGTTCCGGCGGCCGCGGCGGCGAATCGAGCCAGACCGACCTCAGGGCCGCGCTCGAGGCGTCCGACATTCCCGTGGCCGCCTTCCAGGTGACGACGTTCGATGACTACCTGCGCATGCTTAAGACCTGCACCGACATCACCGGTCGCGCCGACCTCTACGAGCAGAACGGCGAAGCCACACAGAAGCGCATCGACGACATTGTGGCGAAGGTTCCCGCGGGCGAGGCCCCCACGGCGCTCGTGCTCACCACCTACTCGGGTGGCACGCGCGTGCAGGCATCCTCCACGATGACCGGCGCGATGCTGGCCGACCTGGGTGTCAAGAACCTTGTTGACGACAACAAGAGCCTGCTCAAGGACTTCAGCCTAGAATCTCTCATCGAACTGAACCCCGACTTCATCTTCGTGGTGCCCATGGGCAACGACAACGCGGCTGCCATGAAAGCGCTTGAGGACCAGACCTCAGCGAACCCCGCCTGGTCCACACTGTCCGCCGTGCAGAACGGCACCTATGTGACGCTTGACCCGCACCTGTTCCAGTACAAGCCCAACGAGCGCTGGGACGAAAGCTACCAGGCGCTGTTCGACGCGCTCTACGCGTAGGCGAAAGTAGCGTCTGACGTGGCCGGATTCAACCGAGATAAAGCAGCGCCGGTCATCGCGGTTGTCTCCGTTTCCCTCCTAGTGATGGCAACGGCGGCGGCATTTCTCGTGGGCTCGTCGTCGGTGAGCCTGGGCGAACTGGTGGCGTGGGCCACGGGCGGTGACGTGGCGGCTTCGGCGAAGAGCATCCTGGTGAACGTGCGCCTGCCGCGCGTGCTTGCCGCGCTTCTGGCGGGCAGCGCGCTTGCGGTGGCGGGCGCCATCATCCAGGCGGTGCTTGACAACCCCATGGCCAGCCCCAACATCATCGGCATCAACTCGGGCGCGGGGCTGTTCGTGCTCATTGCGGCGAGCGTATTCCCCAGCGCGCTCTGGTTGCCGCCGCTCGCGGCGTTCGGAGGGGCGCTTGTGACGGCGCTCATCATCTTCGGCATTTCGCTTGGCGCTTCCACCTCGCGGCTCACCGTGGTGCTGGCGGGTATTGCCATCACCTCGGTGTTTGGCGCGGGGATGAACACTATCCTCATTGTGAACCCTGATGCCTACATCGGGTCGTCATCGTTTTTGGTGGGTGGCCTGGCGGGCGTGCTGCTCGACGACTTGTGGTGGCCAGCCCTCTACGTGGTGGGTGGCTTGGCGGTGGCGCTGCTTGTGGCGGGGAAGCTCAATATCATGGCGCTGGGCGACGAAACGGCCCACGCGCTTGGCATGAACGTGGGGGCGACGCGCCTGGCCATGCTTGGTTTGGCTGCCGTACTTGCGGGCGCGGCGGTGAGTTTTGCGGGGCTGCTTGGGTTCGTGGGGCTTATCATTCCGCACCTCGTGCGCTTCTTCGTCGGGCACGACAACCGCTGGGTGCTTCCGCTTTCGGCGGTGACGGGCGCGGCGTTTGTGGTGGTGTGCGATTTGCTGTCGCGCGTGCTGTTCGCGCCCTACGAGGTGCCCGTGGGCATCCTCATGTCCTTTCTCGGCGGCCCCTTCTTCATCTACCTCATCTTGAAGAACAGGAGGCGCGGCCTTGATTAGTGCGAGTTTTTTCCGGGTCCTCCGGGACGAGGGTCGGGGAGTCCGGCGCTCAGACAGTCCTGTTCGCGCGAAACTTGCAGCGGCCTTGAACAATGCGACTGCTCCCTGGGACGCGTCTGGGCGGCGGGAGTCTGCTGCTCAGACAGTCCTGCTCGCACGAACGTCCCACAGGGACGTTCGGCTCGTGCGGAACTCGCATCAGACCCCCGCCACCCAGATGCTACAGCCGGGATCAGAGGTCGCTGGACCTGTTGTTTCTGCTGGTGAGGCTCGTGCGGAACTCGCGGCGGATCCCCCGACCCCCGTCACTCCGGCATCAGAAGCACCGGTTGCTGAATGTGATTCCCCTGCAATTGAAGTGCGCGGCGTTTCGTTCTCGTATGGGGAAGAGCCGTTTATCGAGGGGCTTTCGGCTTCGTTTCCTCATGGGGCGGTGACTAGTGTGGTAGGGCCGAATGGGTGTGGGAAGTCTACGTTGGTGAAGTTGGTGGACGGGCTGCTGCGGCCGCGTGTGGGTGAGGTGTTCGTGGATGGGGTGCCCACGTTGTCGATGAAGGCGAAGGAGCGGGCGCGGCGGGTGGCTGTTTTGGCGCAGGCGTCGCGGCCGCCGGCGATGACGGTGGAGGCGCTCGTGGCGTGCGGGCGCTATCCGTATCAATCGCATCAGGGGCGACTCTCTCGGGAAGATCGCGAGCACGTGGAACACGCGCTTGAGCTGGCGGGTATCGCGCGGTTTCGCGACCATGAACTGCGTCGCCTCTCCGGCGGCGAGCGCCAGCGCGCGTTTATCGCGATGACGCTCGCGCAAGACACCGACCTCATCGTGCTTGACGAGCCCACCACCTACCTCGATATTCGCGCGTGCCACGAAACGATGGAACTCGTGCGCACCCTCAACCGCGACCATGGCAAGACTATCGTCATGGTCATCCACGACCTCGACCTGGCCCTGCGCTACTCCGACCGCCTGCTGGTAATGGAGCGGGGAAGAGCCACCTGCGCCGGCGCCGTGGACGAAGTGCTTGCCGCCCACGCCATCGAACACGCCTTCGGTGTGACTATCCAACCCCACGAAACCAAAGAGGGCCGCGCCTACACCCTCTTCCCCGCACAAGGGTAAAAGTGTGACGCGCTTCGCGCTATCTATTAAACCACAAGGCATCCTTCTCCCTATCACCATGACGGGGGCGCGTACTCGCAAGTCTTTTTCGCAAGAACGGCAACCCTCGTAGGGGCGCCCTCTCCGCCAAAGGCGGAGAACCCATCCTTGACCTGCGCTTTCGTGCTAGCGCGTCGGCATCTCGAAGCCTTTGAGGGCATCGTTTAGCCACTGGTTGAATGCTCGCATGGCGTGGAAGCTTTCCAGAAACGCTTGGCGGCATGCCGCGTCATCAGCCACTACGGCGTCGTCGAGGAAGTCCTCAACGGCCCAGCACTTGCACTTGAGGTACTCGGCGGCGGGGCTTTCTGCGTCGAAGCCAGCGGGCACACGCTTGAGCGGCGTGCCAACAAAGTGGAAGCGTTCCTTGAACGCGGGTGCTTCCACCATCCCCAAGAACCCTGCGGGATCGGAGGCAATCGCTTCGCGCACCATCCGCGTCGCGTCCTTGAAGTGCGGCGCGAACAGGCCGCCGCCGGCGAACGTGCCGCCGGGCGTCAGGCTGATGAAATACCCCACGGGCACGGGCGCGCGCCCGGCCGGCGAAATGTGCGCGCGGAATGTCGGGTTGTAGGGCGACTTGTCGTCGGAAAACCGCGTGTCGCGGTTGATGCGAAACACAAGGTCCTTTGCCTCAAGCGCGGCTAGTTCCGGCTTGTCAACGGCGAGTTCGGCCACGAGGCTGGCCACCAGCGCGACAAACGCCTCCTGCGCGTCCTTCTTCTGCTGCTCGTGGGCGTGCATCCAGTCGTAGGAGTTGTTCTCGTGTAACTCCGCCAGAAACTCCAACATGGTGGCGTTACCCACGGTGCACCCCCTTGCCTGCTTCGGCGCGCCCGTCCGCCACCGTGGCGAAACTCGCCGTGGCCATGCACGTTTCCAGCAGTTCCTTCGCGCGCGGGGTGGGGCGGTAGGTAGGCAGTTCGTCGAACAGGCACGAGTAGCCGTCCAACTCGTCCATGGCCTCGACAAACGCACCCGTGGCGCGCTCTTCCTCCGAAAGGCGGCTGTACTCCAAGTCGTGCGGGGCCAGCCGGTGCGTGGCAATGGCGAAGTCCACGCGCCGCGTGCACGAGCACGTTTCGGAGCCTCCGTGCTGGCAGTATGCGCGCAGGAATTCCGCCACGGTGCGCCGTGCGCGCGAGAGCCGCTGCCGGTAGGCCTCGGGCGTGATGCCGAGCGCGTCGGCCGCCGTGGCGCTGTCCACCTTGAACATCGTGCCCAGCACATACGCCATGCGGCTGTCCGCGTCGAGGCACTGCAGCATCACGTTCGTGCACGACAGCTTCAGCTCGCTCGCCAGCAGGTTGCGGTCGACGCCCTCGGAAAGGTCGGGCACGTTGCGTGCCCGCTCGTCAGTGATGTCGGCGCCGTACATTTCGAAGCTGAACGGCGCGTTCGCGAATCGGTGCGTGCGGCAGTCCTTCAGGTGGTTCACCGCAATGCGGTAGATCCAGGTAGAAAATGCGCTTTCCTTGCGGAAGGTGGACAGGTGCGTCATGATTTTGACGGCAATTTCCTGCGCGGCATCTTCCGCATCGGGGATGGTGCCCAGGAAGCGCAGCGCCAGGTTAAACACTAGTCCGTGCGTCGATGCCAACAGCTGCTCAAGCGCCTGCGTGTCGCCAGCCACCGCGCGATCGACGAGATCGAACGTAGGATCAGGGGTTTCAGGTTGCATGTTCATCACCTTTCGTCAAAGCGGGGAAACGCCCATCGTTTCCCATGCACAGAGTTAGACGCCGCAACTCGCGTCCTGTGACAGAAAAGTTTTCGGAGGTGGGAAGTGCGAGCGGGTCGATAAGCCGGGTTCTGTCGTTGGACGACCATTTATCTGAGGCGTCTGTCGCCAGACGCCTTAAGCACGCAACCCGAACGTACGGCGGGCCACCGTGTCGCGTTCCTATTTGCGCTTGCTCCGGATGGGGTTTTCCAAGCCGCGCCGTTGCCGACGCGCTGGTGCGCTCTTACCGCACCGTTTCAGCTTTTCTCCCGTTGTGGCGCGCCGAAGCGCGTGGTCACGGGGGAGTTTTCTTTTCTGTGGCACTTTCCGTCGGGTCGCCCCGCCCAGCCGTTAGCTGGCATCCTGCCCTGTGGAGCCCGGACTTTCCTCACACCGAAGTGCGCGATCGTCTGGCCCGCTCGCGTATGGTATTCTAGCACAGGTGGACCGGGGAGATAAGGTGAACCTACCTGCGCGCTTTTGGGGTGCGTGGGGCGCTCATTTCTGACCTGGGTGAACCGTGATGGTGGGTATAAGGAGAACAATAATGGCCACGTGTGCTTTGGTGGGGGCTTCTGACTTTAACGCTGAGGATTTCAAGGCGCGCTATGACGCGGGCTTGTTTGAGTTCGTGATTGCGGTTGACGCGGGGTTTGCTCACCTTGAGGCGCTGGGAATTGCGCCCGACATGGCGGTGGGCGACTTCGATTCGCTTGGCTATGTGCCGAAGTGTCGGCGCGTGTCGCGCCACCCCGTGAAGAAGGACAAAAGCGACATGGAGCTGGCGCTTGAGAAGGCCGTGGCCTGGGATTACGACGAACTTATCATTTATGGTGCGCTGGGAGGTCGGCTGGATCACACCATTGCGAACCTGCAATTGTTTGCCACGTTCTCCGAGCGCGAGCTGTATGTGACGGCGGTTGGCGACACCTTCGCTCTGCGCTTGCTCACGGGCCCTGACGTGCTGGAACTGCCCGACCTCGATGCAGGCACCGTGTCGGTGCTCGCCGCAAACGATCGCGTCCGCGGCGTCATCGAGCGCGGCCTGGAATACTCGCTCAACGACGAAGACCTCACCAACCGCACCTCCCGCGGCCTCTCCAACGAACTCACCGGCGAACCCGCAAGAATCGCCGTCGAAGAGGGCACACTCTACGTTTTTTATCCTTTGCCTTGATGCATTTCCTTCTCTGTCATCCTAATTGTGAAACACCGCAAAACGCGCCTCTTGTCATCCTGAGCGAGCGAAGCGAGTCGAAGGATCCCGTGCGGTGTCAACCGTGAGTCTTCCTGCTAGCGCCGCACGGGATCCTTCCCCTACGGGACTAGCTTTGCGTCGCGACTCCGGCGGCTTCGCCGCCTTCGCTCAGGGATGACACTCTCCACCAGAACCTACCTATCAACGTGAGTTTTCGCGCTTTGCGCGAAATGGGGGAGTGCGGCAAGCGGCGCTTCGCCTATACTGTGTTCGCACCTTTTCATACCGGGGAGCTTGCAGCCGCGTTGCGGCCGGGCAGGCTGAGAGGAAGCGCCGTCACGCTTCGACCCGAAGAACCTGACATGGGTAATGCCAACGAAGGGAGTTCTATGACGCATGTTAATGCGCCGCGTGACGGAACCGTCACGCAGATCGACGCTGCGCGGGCTGGTACGGTGACGCGCCAGATGGAAGCCGTGGCGCGCAAAGAGGGCCGCGACCCCGAATTCATCCGCGAGGGCGTGGCGGCCGGGCGCATTGCCATCCCCGCAAACATCCACCACACATCGCTTTCGCCCGAGGGCGTGGGCGGTGGCTTGCGCACGAAAGTGAATGTTAACTTAGGGATCTCGGGCGACCTCGCCAACGAGGCCGAGGAATGGAAGAAGGTGGACGTGGCGCTTGAGCTGGGCGCCGAGGCCATCATGGACCTCTCCAACAGCGGCAAAACGGCCGCCTTCCGCCGCGCGCTCATCGAGAAGTCGCCAGCCATGATTGGCACCGTGCCTCTGTATGACGCCATAGGGTACTTGGAAAAGCCGCTCGTGGGCATCACGGCGGCGGACTTCCTCAATGTTGTGCGCGCACATGCCGAGGACGGCGTTGACTTCGTCACCATTCACGCCGGCATGAACCGCCGGGTCATCGAGTCGTTCCGCGAAACGGGCCGCCTTACTAATATAGTAAGCCGCGGCGGCTCGCTCATATTCGCGTGGATGGAAGCCACCGGCAACGAGAACCCCTTCTACGAGTTCTACGACGAGGTGCTGGCCATCCTGCACGAGCACGACTGCACCATTAGCCTCGGTGACGCGATGCGCCCCGGGAGCACCTACGATGCCACCGACGCAGGTCAGATAGCCGAACTCATCGAGATTGGGAAGCTCACGCGCCGCGCGTGGGACGCGGGCGTGCAGGTGATGGTGGAAGGCCCCGGCCACATGGCGCTCGACGAGATTGCTGCCAACATGAAGCTGGAGAAGCGGCTCTGTCACGACGCGCCCTTCTACGTGCTGGGGCCGCTCGTGACCGACATCGCGCCGGGGTATGACCACATCACGGCCGCCATTGGTGGCGCGGTGGCCGCCGCTGCGGGCGCGGACTTCCTCTGCTACGTCACACCGGCCGAACACCTGCGCCTGCCCGATGCGGCTGACGTGCGCGAAGGCCTTGTGGCCACCAAGATTGCTGCCCACGCCGCCGACATCGCGAAGGGCGTGCCCGGTGCGCGCGACCGCGACAACCGCATGAGCGATGCCCGCCGCCGCGTGGACTGGGAGGGCATGTTCGCCGAAGCGCTCGACCCGGTGCGCGCCCGCGCGTATTTCGAAAGCGCCCCGCCTTCGACGGACGGCACCTGCACCATGTGCGGCGAAATGTGCGCCATGCGCACGGTAAACCAGATTATGAACGGACTAACAATTGACCTGGGAAAGGAATAACCCATGCAACCCTTCGCTTTGAAAGCTGCTCTTGATACTGTCCGTGCTACGACGCCGCTGGTGCACAACATTACCAACTACGTGACGGTGAACGACTGCGCGAACGCGCTCTTGGCCATTGGCGCAAGTCCCATCATGAGCGACGAGCCGAACGACGTGCGCGACATCCAAACCATCTGCGGTGGCCTCGTGCTCAACATCGGTACGCTCAACCAGCACACCATTGAAGGCATGTTCGCAGCGGGCGAACGTGCGGCTGAACTGGGCCATCCCATTGTGCTCGATCCGGTGGGGGCGGGGGCTTCTACCCTGCGCACCACCACGGCGGGTGACTTACTTGACAAGTTCCCCATCGCCGTCATTCGCGGCAATATGTCCGAAGTGAAGGCGCTTGCCGGCGGCGCGGCGTCCACGCGCGGCGTCGATGTATGCCCGGACGACGCGGTCACCGAGGACAACCTGGCAGCCAGCGCGGCGTTCGCCCGCGACTTCGCGGCACAGACGGGTGCCGTGGTTGCCATCACGGGTGCCATCGACATTGTGGCTGATGCGAACCGCGCGTTCGCCATCCGCAACGGCAGTGCGCTCATGGGCCGCATCACGGGTGCGGGCTGCATGCTCACGTGCATCTGCGCTGCCTTCGCTGTGGCGAACCCCGACGCGCTGTTGGAATCCCAGGTGGCAGCCGTGGCGGCCATGGGTCTCGCCGGCCAGACGGCCCAGGGGCGCATGGGTGGCTTCGACGGCAACGGCTCCTTCCGCACCTATCTTCTCGACATCCTCTTCAACCTCACCGGTGATGCCCTGGAACAAGGTGCCAAGGTAGAAGAACTGGCACACTAACAAGCAGAAAGAAGACCCTCATGTACCCACGAGAATCCCTTCGGCGCGCGATGGCGCTCTATGCGGTGACCGACCGTGCGTGGCTCGACAGCCGCACGCTCGCGGAGTGCGTGGCCGAGGCGCTTGCGGGTGGCGTCACCTGTGTGCAGCTGCGCGAAAAAGGCGCGCCGTCGGCGGAAGTGGTACGCCAGGCACAAGCACTCCTGCCCCTTTGCCAGGCAGCAGACGTGCCGCTCATCGTTAACGACGACGTGGAAGCCGCGCTCGCGGCCGGCGCCGATGGCGTACATGTGGGTCAAAGCGACGCCGCCTGCACCGCCGCGCGCGCCAAGCTCGGCCCCGAAGCCATCGTGGGCGTGTCGGTGCAAACCGTCGACCAGGCGCTCGCCGCCCAGGCCGACGGCGCTAACTACCTGGGCGTCGGTGCCATATTCGGTACGGCCACGAAACCCGATGCCGCCGACGTCGGCGTCGAAGGTCTTGCCGCTATCCGCGCCGCGGTTGACATTCCGGTTGTTGCCATCGGCGGGCTCAATGCCGAAACGGTGCCTGCGCTTGCGGGCACCGGCACCGATGGCGTGGCCGTCGTATCGGCCCTCTTCGCCGCCGACGACATCCGTGCAAGCGCCCATACGCTGCGCACCCTCGTGCGCGACACCCTCAGCGTCTAGCCACCAAAGGAGGCCACCATGGAAGCAGTGCTCAGTATTGCCGGATCGGACTCAAGCGGCGGTGCCGGCATTCAGGCCGACATCAAAACCATCGCGGCGCACCGCCTGTTCGCCGAAACCGCGCTCACGGCGCTCACGGCGCAAAACACGCTCGGCGTGACCGGCGTGGTTGCCATAGACCCTGCGTTTGTCGCCGCGCAGATCGACGCCGTCTTCGAAGACATTCGCCCCGCTGCGGTCAAAATTGGCATGGTGTCCTCGGCCGCCATCATCGAAGCGATAGCCGAGCGCCTGCAAGCGCACAAAGCAGCCAACATCGTGGTCGACCCCGTCATGGTGGCCACAAGCGGCGCGCGCCTCATCGACGAAGACGCCGTGCGCGCCCTCACTCAGCACCTGCTTCCCCTTGCGGATGTCCTCACGCCGAACATGCCCGAAGCGGCGGTTCTTTGCGGCTTCCCGGCCAATGACGAGGCATCCCTCGAACGCGCCGCCCGCCAGCTGACCGCGGTAGGGAAGGGTGCGGTGCTCGTAAAAGGTGGCCACGCTGCCGAAAGCGCCGATGACGTGCTCGTCACCAGCGCAGACGCCCCTGCACTCTGGCTGCGCGCCCCGCGCATCGACACGCCGAACACGCACGGCACCGGCTGCACGCTTTCGTCCGCCATCGCCTGCGGCCTCGCCCAGGGCTTCACCACCGAGCAGGCCGTGCGTGCCGCCAAGGACTACGTCTACGGTGCCCTGGCCGCTGGTCTCAACCTTGGCCACGGAAGCGGCCCGCTTAACCATATGTGGGAGTACGAGTAGGCTTCGCCCCAGAGCGCCTTTCGCTATCCTCACTTATAAGTTCAATGCCTTTACGGCCCTGAACGCCCATGCTAAAGTTCGTCTGCTCTCTGAACGGTAGCAAAGCGTCGGTGGCTGGAAAGGCCTTTCGTGAAATCGATCCAAACCAAGTTCATACTGCTCATCTTCGGATGCGTGTTGCTTTCGGCGGCCGTAATCGGCGGCGCGGGCATCCTGAGTGCAGGGCGCGTGATCGACGAGGACTCCGGCCGCATCATGAACCTCACCTGCGACGATCGCGCGCAAGAAATTGATGCGCTTTTGCTGCGCATCGAGCAATCGGTCAATACGCTTGCCGAATACTCCGCCGGACAAATTACCGACCTCACGCGCTTCCACGACGATGCGAGCTACGTCGACACCGTCACCGACCAGATTCGCGCCGTCGCGCTCAACGCCGCCAACAACACCGAAGGCGCGCTCGCGGTGTACGTGCGTTTCAGTCCTGACCTGGCCCCTTCCACGGCAGGCCTCTTCTGGAGCCGCACCGATCGCAGCGGCTCTTTCACCGAACTCAAACCCACCGACATCTCACGCTACAGCGCGGAGGATGTGGAGCACGTGGGGTGGTACTACCAGCCCATCGAAAACGGCAAACCGCTCTGGATGATGCCCTACCAGAACAAAAACATCGGCGTGCAGATGATCTCCTACGTCATCCCGCTCTATCGCGACGGCGTGGCCATCGGCGTGGTGGGCATGGACATCGATTTCGAAGTCATCGAGCACATCGTGAAGGACATTCGCATTTACGACACGGGGTACGCGTTCCTTGTAGACGACGACGCACGCATCCTCAGCCACAAATCGGCACCGCACGGATCCCTCATGGCCGACCTGGAACAGGGCTTACAGCCAACGGCTGACCAGATGGTTGCTTCGGCTTCAGATAATGGGCTGCTTTCGTACACCTGGCGCGGCAATGACAAACGCATGGCGCTCTCGACGCTGCATAACGGAATGCGGCTGGGCATTACGGCTCCCGTGTCCGAAATTGACGCAGCCATGAATGCGCTCATCTTCCAGAATGTGATTTCGTTTGCGCTCATCGCCCTTCTCTCAATTGTGCTTACGGTGCTGGTCACACGCCGGATTATCCAGCCGCTGAAGGACCTCGATCGGGCGGCAAAACGCATCGCCGACGGCGACCTGTCCATCAAGCTTGAAAGCCGGACGAAAGACGAGGTGGGCACCCTCACGGAAAGCTTCCGGCAAACGGTGGAACATCTGCGGCGCTATCTGGAATACATCAACGGGCTAGCCTATCGCGACGGACTCACCGGCTTGAAGAACAAGATGGCCTACAACGACGCAGTTGAGCGGCTTAACGAAGAGATACGATCGGGGAAACCCGCGTTCGGTGTGGTGGTACTTGATATCAACGACCTCAAGGATGTCAACGACACCCACGGCCACGATTTCGGCGATATGCTCATCATTGATTCGGGAAAGATTATCTGTGACGTGTTTAAGCACAGCCCAGTCTATCGGGTCGGGGGAGACGAATTCGTGGTCATTCTCGAACAGCGCGATCTCACAAGCCGCTGCGAACTGCTGAACGATCTAGAACGAAAGATCGAGCAGGTCAATGCCGACGCGCAGCTGGCGAGCCCCGTGTCGCTCGCCCGTGGTCTTGCCGTGTACGACGAAACTATCGACTGCGATTTCAATGCGGTGTTCAAGCGCGCCGACGAGGCGATGTATCGCAACAAGGCCGCCATCAAGGCCTTCTCGGCCAGCGAGGAATAGCGCCGGGCGCGCCGCTGCTCGTCTGGCCGCCCGGTGTCGTCCTAGCGTTCGAATACGCAGCGGCCGCCCATGAATGTGGCGAGCACCTGCGTCTTTTGGATGTCCGCAACATCGCAGGTAAGCACGTTGCGGTCAAGTACGCACACGTCGGCGAGCATCCCCACCTCCAGCGTACCCAACTCGCGGCGCCGTCCTGCCGCTGCGGCACTGCCCTGTGTGTAGGCGCGCAACGCCTCGGCCATGCCCGTACGCTCGGCGGGAAGCCAGCCGCCCGCCGGCTCGTGCGACTTCGGGTCCTGCCTGGTCACGGCTGCGTATAGCACATCCATAGAGTTCACGTCCACCACGGGCGAGTCCGTGCCAAAGGCCAACACGGTTTGCCGGTCAAGCAGCGTGCGGAAGGGCCACATGTATGGCACGCGCTCAGGTCCCAAGTCGCGCTCGGGGCCGCCGGGGTCAAGCGTCATATGAGGCGGCTGCACCGCTGCCACCACCTGCAACTTCGCAAGCCGCTCCACATCGCCAGGCAGGAAGTTCTCCAGATGTTCCAAGCAGTTGCGCCGCCCCTCGGGCAGCGGCCCATAGGTTGCGCGCGCTTCCTCAAAGATATCAAGCGCCGCATGAATGGCCGCATCCCCAATCGTGTGAATGCGCACGGGATACCCCTTCGCGGCTGCAGCCAGCACCAACGTCCGCATGGTGTCGACATCCACCGTGGGCCGTCCGCAGTCTCCCGCCGAGCGCGCGTTCGCGTACGGCTCGCTCACCCAGGCTGTATGCTGACTCGACACGCCGTCGAAGAATTGCTTGAACCCCGGCGCTTGCAAATACGGCCCCGTGTACGTCTGCCGCATGGCTTCGAAGCGACTCATGTCAGCCAACAGGGTGGGGAAGACGTGCACGCGCGCCGTCAATTCACCACGCGCAAGCAGCGCCGCATGCACATCGTCGCGGATGAAGTCGAGCCCGGGGTGTGCCATAAGCGACAGGTCACATACGCTCGTCACGCCGTTGCGCGCTAACGTGGCGAAGAACCCGCGGTACGCGTCCATGATCTCCGCGTTGCTGAACGCTCCCATGATCTTCGGCATCAGCTCCATGGCCGCCGCCTCGCGCACAATGCCGGTCAACTCGCCATCTTCGAAACGGTCGTACGACCCGCCGGTCGGCGGCACGCTTTCAAGCGAAAGCCCCAGCTCGTGCAGCGCCACCGAGTTCAGCCACAGCGTGTGTGCGTCACCTGAATACAGCGCCACTGGGCGCGTGGGGAAGGCCTCGTCAAGTGAGCGCTTCGTTGGCATGGTCGGCGGCTCCCACCGATACTCGCGCCATCCCTGGGCGAGCAGCCAACCTTCCGGGCGCGTAGCAGCGAACGCCTTCATGCGCGTCACGCAGTCGGCCTCGCTCGTACCCATAAAGGTGGTCGCAAGGGGTGACGAGTACACGGCCGAATGAAAGAAGTGCAGGTGCGAATCGTGAAGCCCCGGCATCACGAGTGCATCGCCGAAGTCGCGCACTTCCGGTGCCGCCGCGCCGCTCGCCGCGTTCATCTGCCGCGCGAACGTCCGCACATCCTCGCGCGGCCCCACGGCCACAAGGTGCCCATCCGCGCAGGCAACGGCACCCGACCGCGTGGTGGGCTCGCACCCCGTGAACACGTGTTCGCTTTCGATGATGAGATCAACCTGCATGGGAAGCTCCTTTCCCGCGCCGGCCGCAGCCCGACGCCACACGCACGCATTCGTCGTGCCCGTTGGTGCAGAATAAACAAAAGGCCGGGGCATAAGCCCCGGCCTGCAAGTTTCGTGGTAGCTCCGACCGGATTCGAACCGGCGACCTCCGCCTTGAGAGGGCGGCGTCCTAAACCGCTAGACGACGGAGCCACGTTGTTGCACTGTGCCAGTATACCTTAAAAATGGCTGGGGTGGAAGGAGTCGAACCCTCACATACGGCACCAGAAACCGCTGTCCTGCCATTAGACGACACCCCATCGGCTTACCGATGCGCGTCCTGCGATGTTTGTCGTAAGACGCGAGCGCGAGTGGATATATTACGGGGTGACGCTTCCTTCGTCAAGCCTTCTTGGCAACTTTTTTCGGAAACTTTGGCCTGTGGGGTCACCGACCGGGTGCTCGGCGTCCCCGGTTGCGTCGCCTCGCCGCCGCGGCCTGCGCTCTAGAACAGCCCATCAGAAAACGACACAGTCACATGCATGGCATCGCAAAACGGTTTGTTGCGCGACGAACCGCACCGGCAGAGCGCATAGCGGTTGCGCAGTTCATACACGCTGCCATCCGCGCCAATCAGCGGAATGCCGCCGCGCACGAACAACGGCCCGCTGGCACCCACCTCAGGGTCTTCCAACAGCGAGATCGACGGCTCCAGTTGCGGTTCATAGGAACCCCCTTCAGCCGCATCAAAGTGAACGAGCCGCCCGGCGGGGCAGTCCGACGACGCCTTGATCGCTTCGTCCTTCAACCGCGCATCACCCGAGCGCTCGGTGAGCGTCCATACGTCGCCGTCTTCGCGGTGGCAGAAGCGTGCATACGCGCAGCGGTTGTCGTCCATCAGGAATACGCCTGCTCCCGGATAAATATCGGCACGTTCCTCATAAGGGGCTTTGCTCGCCGTTTCGGCACCCTCAAACCCCACCGTCATATGCGAGCCGTCGCAAAACGGCGGCGTTTTCGTGCGCCCGCAGCGACAGAGCGCATAGGTTTGAGCCGGCGGAAAGGAGCGCCGCAGACGGTACTCGCGATGGCCGTCCACCGGCGTGATAATTTCCTGCAGCAGGGGAACGCCACCGGAGACCACGTAGGGGCCGTTTTTCGTGATAGTAATGCTCATGGATCGCGCCGCCCCCTCAAGGGCCTCGGCGCGGGTGTCTGTCTGAGTGTCGGGAGTTTGTTCGCTTTGCCGTTCTGCCATCATGGTTGCCATGGCGCCTCGCTTCCTCGCGTACCTGCACGTCTGCGCACTAGTCGGCCCAGTATAGAAGCAGGGAAGCACCGCACCGCACCGCCGCACGCTATCGTTGCGCGCAGGTGGGCCACCCGTAAAAGGTTCGCCACGTCCAGTGGCCGCGAGAAGCCACCACTATAAGGAAGGCGAAGAAGAAGGCGAAGGGGGAAGCGAAATCGAAGAGGCATAGCGTCAGCGAGACTCACCCTCAGCATCCGCACGCGCGCCAAGCCACTCCTTTACGAAGCCAAGCAGCGCGTCCTTTTCGTTCGGCACGCGCTCATCAATCACCGCGTCGAGCGCCGCGGCCAGCACCGCACCCACATCCGGCCCCTGCGCAACGCCGGCCGCCATCACCGCGCGCCCATCAAGGGCAAGCTTCTTCAACGTGAACGCCTCGTCGGCCGCCAGCAACTCATCAAGAATCACTTCCAACTCATCGGCCAGCGCCACGCGCCCCGCGCACTGCGGCGCCTGGGCTGCCGCATCCGCCCGCTTGAGCGCGCACAGAGCACGGAACAACTCCGTATCGCCCCCCAGTCGCGCGAGTGCCCGCTTCACCGCTTTGGGCGTGGGCTCTATCACATCGTCGTGGCGTTCAATGAGTACAAGCACCCGGTCGCGGAACGCAGGGGACAGCAGCAGCTTATTCATGGAGCAGCGTGCCAACTCTACGCTGATCTTTGCGTGACCGTAAAAGTGCCCCGTGCCTTCCGCATCCTGGAAAAACGCCGCCGGCTTGCCGGTGTCGTGGAAGAGCGCCGCCCAGCGCACCAGCCGCTCAGGCACTGCAGCCTGCACCGCATGCGCCGTGTGTTCAAGAACATCATATATATGGTAAGGCGTGTGTTGGTTGAACCCCTTCATGGCCACCAGCTCCGGCAGCACCGCAGAGATCACATCAACAGTGCGCATCAGCGCCTCGCCCGCGAATGCCCCCAAAAGGAAGCGATCCAACTCGTGAGTGATACGTTCGGCCGAAATGCGCGAAAGCTGGCATTTGTTCGCCATCATGCCCGCATAGGTGTCCGGGTCAAGCGAGAAGCCCAGCTGCGCGCAAAACCGGCACGCCCGCAAGATACGCAGCGCGTCCTCGGAGAAGCGCTTGGCGGGCTCACCCACGGCGCGTATGATTCCCGCGCGCATGTCCTCCACGCCACCATACGGGTCCAACAGCCCGCGGGTGGGGTGGTACGCAAGCGCATTGATAGTAAAGTCGCGCCGCGCAAGATCTTCCTCTATCGTGCGCACGAAGGTGACGGCCTCGGGGTGACGCGCATCACTATATATACCGTCGGTACGGTACGTGGTAATTTCCAGTGCCTCGCCCTCCACTATTACGGTGAGCGTGCCGTGTTTCACACCCGTCTCATGGGTCCGATAGCCCGCGTCTTCGAACACGCGCTGCACGTCAGTCCACGCCGCGTTGGTGGCAAGGTCCACATCGTCGCCCGGCCGCCCCAACAGCGCATCGCGCACAAACCCTCCCACGCACCACGCCTCATACCCTGCGCCCTCCAACAACTCAAGGGCACGCAGCGCATGTGCTGGCAGCGCAATAACAACGCCCTCGGCGTTCGCGGTAGCTATCGTCTGTTCACCCATGCGCAACTCCTCTCGCCTGAATCGCCCACTGCACCCACTCCTTATAAGGAAGACAAAAAGAGAAGTGAAAGCGGCCGACACTCTCTAGTATAAGGTACCCACTGCCCTCCAACGACAATTCAGTGCCCGTCGAGACCCGCTTGGCATCAGCTAGTCAGTCATCCGAAGGCTCAAGATACCTTTCTTCACGCCCATGCAAACGCAGCACACCACCCGCCACCTGCGGTTTCGCCACTATAACACCGCCCACGCCGCCCTTCTTCACCCAAATTTTGAAAAAAGTTAAAATTACCTCTTGTCAAACGTAGGGGTGCTCGGTATTATATTCGGGCTGCGTTTTCGAGGAGAGAACACAGCACCGTGACTCACTTGGTCAAGGGACGATGGTGGAAGCCATCAACCTCAAAAACTTTTTGAAAGAAATTGAAAAAAGTTCTTGACAAGAGGGAAACGGGAGAGTAAAGTATCTCCTTGCGCTGCTCGCCACGGCAAGCGGCGAAGGGCTTCGAAAGAGGCCCGCGAGAACCTTGAAAACTGGATACTGTGAGATGAAT
>DXGM01000016.1 GCA_019113915.1 Candidatus Gordonibacter avicola | reverse complement strand
AACTCCTGCTCATTCCCGAGGGCAAGGAGGGCGCTGCTTCTCTCCCCGACCAGTCCACCCTTGTCTCTGCCACTGCATTTTCCCGGTGCAGTGTGCTTTCTCAAATCCTGGTCGGGGACAGCGCCATGTTTACTTCCTATGACGGAGCACTCTACTCCAAGGACATGAAGACCCTGGTAGCTTGTCCTGCGGGCATCGGAGCCTCCATCGTGATTCCTGCTGAAACAGAATCCATCGACAAGGATGCCCTCTCAGGTTGCAAAGACCTCGCATCCATCACCGCACTAGGCAACATTCAAAAGATCGACCCCACTGCCTTCTCCGACGAAACAAAAGCAACAGCGGTGGTAGCCCTCCCCGCAGGCCAAGACTACGAGATTCGCAAGGCAACCTGGGAGAACGCAGGCTTCAAGAACTTTGCCGAACCCGCAAAGCCGGGCGCAACCACAAACCCAAACACCAACGAAGCCTCCGGCCTCACCTACACCCTGCTCGACGACTACACCCTCGCAGTCTCCTGGCAAGGCAAAGACGACCCCGAGGCCAACCTCGAAATCCCATCGTCTGCCGAGATTAATGGCGTTCCCTACCGTGTAAGCACCATAGCCGAGAACGCCTTCGCAAACCGCGGCTCTCTCACTAGCGTAAAGCTTCCGACGACCATCACCACTATCAACAATGGAGCCTTCGCTGGCTGCGCCAACCTTTCAACCATCGAGTTCCCCAACACCCTGCGCACCATCGGCGAGCGCGTCTTCGAAGCCACCTCCCTCAAGGACATCTGGCTCCCCGCCAGCATCAACTCCATCGGCTCTCGAGCCTTTGCCTCCTGCTCAACTCTCGAACGCGTAGTAGCCCTCGGCACTCCCGAAGTCGCTACCGACGCTCTCGCAGGTTGCACTAACGTTTCGATCTACTTCCCCTCTGGCTCCGAAAACTCCTGGAACCCCGGCCTTCCCTCCGACAACAACCACCTCATGCCTTACGGTGTGTCTCTTGCCGAAGAACCCCTCACCATCGAAGCAGGCCAGGAGGCCAATCTCCTAGAAGGCGGCAACCTCCAAGTTCCCGAGCCTGTTGAAGCCTCCTACTCCTACGCTGCCGCACCCTTATCAGTAGATGCAGGCCAAGTAAGTGCCAAAAAAGCAGGTACCTCTGATGTCACCGCGGTGCTCACTTTGGATGACGTAGAACTCACTCGCGCCAGCAGGACAGTCGAAGTCTCTCCGAATCCCAACGCCGGATCCGACATCGCTCTCACGAGCATCAATTCGTCCTTGCCTGCCGCCTATCTCGCCGAAGCGCGTAACACCCAAATCAGCGTCACCGCTCCTACGCAAGTATTCCTCGGAGATGGAAACGGCTACGACGTAGCAACAAAGCCAGAGTGTGCCACAGGTACTGTTTTCTTCAAAAACAACTCTACGGGTCAGTCTGTGCAGCTTGCCAGTGTTAGCTGTACATCAAGCGTTGGCGTGGACAACCACATTCAAACACTCGATAGCTCAAGAAAGCTCAATACTCAAAATCTCTTTAGCCTCTACCCACAAGGCAACGAAGGTGCGGCTGTGAACTTCGGTTATTTAGATAAAGTAAATAATACAGCCGTACCCACCGACAAAGCAGCCTTCGGCATTGCAGCTGGCTATTCAACTCCCTATACCTTCCGCTTGAATCTGACAAACGATACTACTCTCGCAAATGCCGAAGTAAAGGAAACGGCTGCAGGTGCTGGTACCGAGCCAGTTACCGTCTCACTGGCAACTGTCAAGTGCACGTTTGAGGCACTTACGTTTACAGGGACTGGCGACAAAGGCGATGCTTTTTACTTGGAAGACGCTTCAACAAAGACAGTCTATTCTCTTGCCGATGTCAAAGCGCATGTCCAAGATATCTCTAGGAAGGGTCAAAGTTCCCCCTACTACAGCATGTACGCGGCTTATGCCACTGATGACACCAAGTACGAATGCAAGTCCACGTGGACGAGCGGAACCTATGACCTGTGCATCATCGGCGTCCTCCATGATGACAAGGCATCAGGTGGCAAAGCGGGCCTTACCTTCCAGTTCAAGAACCTGCTGAGCGGAACCTACCAGATGAACATTGCGCCGGATATCAGTACTGGTGGCTGGGGCCAAAGCCAACTTCGCGCAAGAATGAATCCCGCCTCCCTTCCGAATCAGGATAATGTTATTGCAAACAGTAACAGTAGCTCCGACGACGACGCGATTTGGAACCAAGTCCCCGCCGATCTGCAAAACTCTATCGAGGTTGTCAAGAAGAAGTACCAGCCTGCCTATAACGGCAGCATCTCTACTATCACTACCTCCAATGACAAACTCTTCATCGCAAGTTGGCCCGAGTTAATTTCGGGCAGTAAATGGGGTAGCACCCATTGGTCAACTCAAGAGGGTACGCAATACGCTTACTGGAATGGCAAGGTGACTAATAACACTGGTACTGGTGATGATGCTAGCCTTATAAAAAGTACCTCTTGGTGGGAGCGTTCTGTGTATCCGAACTTCTCCGAGGACTTCCTTATGGTGGACGCGATCGGCTACCCCAGCGGCGACGGCAACGCAAGCGGCTCGCGGGGTGTTTGCCCCTGCTTCTGCCTCTAATCTCGTATCCAGAATCTGCCGGAGCTGTGTCCCCGGCAGGGGTTGCGACGGGGGAGGGCTTGAAGGTTGCAAGTTTTTTGTTTCCCGTAGGGCAAGGGCTCTGCCCTTGCCGCTCGACAACAACAAACCTGACAAGTTGCCCGTGGTTGACGGCAAGGGTAGAACCCTTGCCCTACGGGGGGCAAGTGAGAGGTGGCTTGCAGCGAGTTTTAATAAATACGCAGTACAACCTTTTGCGACAAGCCCCACGTGGGTTGATTATCGGAAGGAATACCAATAAGCATGTCAAGCAGGAACAACATATCACATACTGCGCGGTTCACTCGACGGGTTGCTGCGTGTGCTCTCGCTTGTGCGCTGGTTCTGACAGCCCTGGTGTCTGTGCCTGCACTTGCGGAGGAGCCCAACGTCGGAACCACGCTCATGGGTTTGCACGTATGGAACTCGTCCAAGAATCAGTCATCAGGCACTGATGGTCAGCCGGATTCTGTCAGAGTGGGCCTTCGTGTAACTAACTCCAACAGCACCGAACCTGTCAAGGTTCGAGTGACCTTCCAGGGTAATCAAGGCAAATGGGAACAGGCTGATAGCTACGGGGTTGATGTTGCACTCTTCGAACAAACATTACCCCCTCCCACCAAACCCGAAAGGGTGGGCTATGAACTCGATGGTTGGTCCACCACTCCCAACGGTGCTGCAGTTAGCCTGCCGACGTCAACCGTCGAGGCCGCTACCTATTATGCCCGCTGGAAACTTAATACCTTCACTATTAAATACTCCCTAGGTGGTGGCACAAAACCTGGCTCAAACCCTGAAACCTATGACGTGACCCAGCTTCCCAAAGAGCTTGCTAACGCAGCCCCTCCAGCGAACTATAAGTTCGATGGCTGGACGTGTGCCGAGCTGAGTATCACCACCCCCACGCCAAACTATACTATTCCTGCAAACACCGCTAAAGATCTCACCTTCGTGGCCCACTATAGTCGCAGTGCCTACACGGTTACCTTCGACTCTAACGAAGGCTCTGCGGTTAGTTCGCAGCTAGTGGTTCCCAATGGCAACGTCACCAAACCCTCTGATCCCACAAGAGCAGGTTACGCCTTCGGTGGCTGGTACACGGATACTTCTTGCACGACGCCCTACAACTTCAACACGTCTGTGACCACTGATTTCACGCTTTACGCTAAGTGGAACCCTGCCTACACCATTGTCTTTAACAGCAACGATGGTACGGGCTCAATGCAACCAATGTCTATGGTACGTGGTGAAGCTAAAGCGCTTACTGTAAATAGCTTTACTCGTACAGGTTATAAATTCACTAGCTGGAACACCGAATCTGACGGTACAGGTACGACTTACACTAATCAGCAAAGTGTTGACCTGACTGTTAATCCTGGAACTACGGTCACTCTTTATGCTCAGTGGGACTTGGTTATCTCCTGTGAGTTCCCCACGGCAGGTGTGCTGGAGATAGATGCCTCTGGCAAGGTGACCGATGTAACAACAGGAGGCACTAACACCTTCCGCTCAGGTACGGTGGTTCCCTTGACGATTACTGAGGTTGAAAGCACCAAGCTTGGAGGAGCTGACTCTCTTTTTGCTAATGCAGATACCAGTGGAGCAAAGGTGGTGCTTACGCCTCCCACAGGTCAGGGTTCTGTGGTTGAAGTGCCAGTGGCAACCACCAAGACTTCTGCCAACTTCACTATTCCTGCTAAGGAGGGGAATACCGAAGGGCAGCTTGCCTTAAAGTTTGGCCTCTCGTTGCCTTCGGGGATGAGCCTTACTTACCTTCCTGACCAGTACCGCAGCATTGTTCAGTTGAGTTATGCGGTGAGTGTCGCTTAACACCCAACGACATCCTCGGTGAGGACCACCCGCCTCGCCACCACCCACAGGCGCGCCTTCCCATCCCCGGCGCGCCTGCGTGGTTTGGTGGTTGTAGTATTCCGTCGCGCGAAAAAGAGTGACGCGCTTCGCGCTGGCCAATAGGCCACAAGATGGCCGCCCTCCCTACCATTATGACGAGGGCTTGTTCATGTACCATAAATCTAACTAAAAAGGTAATCTACGTAGGGGCGCTTCACGAAGCGCCCTCTCCGCCGAAGGCGGAGCATACAACCATGACCTGAGTTTTCGCGCTCCGCGCGAACGGATGCTCTGGAGAGCATCCCTACGGGGGCTGACGTACCTGGTTGTTATTGATGGGTGAAATGGTTGCTCTGACCTGCGTTTTCGCGCTTTGCGCGAAAGGGCGCTTCGTGAAACGCCCCTACGGTCAACCTGTCTATTGGTCATGCTTTCTGGTTATTCAGCCCGCGTCATTATGTGTGGGGTGCGGGATGCTTCTGGCGTAATCAGTAGCGCGTAAACGCGTCACTCTAGTAAAGCAGCGTAGGCTGGGGGGGGGGGTTGGGAGGGTTCTTGGCGCTTCTGAACACTGTCTTCTTCGCGCCCGAAGGGCGCATGCTAAAGCATGAAGGAGCGCAGCGCACGAAAATGCTCTTCCGCGCGTTGCGCGAAAGAGCATTTGAGCAGCGGAGCGGCGCGCCAAGAACTCTCCCAAACCCCCCAGCCGGACAGGTTGATACTTACGATGAGGCCCCAAACTTCGGCAACTTCTTCAGCAAAGCCCACGCCGCCTGTTTACTCTTCGCGTCCTCCAACATCGCAGCGAAGGACGCAAACGCCACCGCGGGCCGCCCGAAGAGGTGCGCCGCCGCGTCCAGCGCTACCTCCTGGCGATACGCAACAGCCAACGCCGCCGCACTTTCGCCATCTGTCGCAATAACAACCAGCGGGTCCAGGCCTTCCACCAGCAAGAACAGCGCTTGGCCATCGAGTGCCGCACCTTCGCCATCCTCACCGCGTAGCACCGCATACGTGCAACCCGGGCGCCCGTACCCCAGCGCCGCCGCAGAGCTTTCCAAAGCTCCCCGCGCCGCATCATCCAGCGGGCGAGCGCTCACCACGCACACGCATCCGGAGGCCGCGCCGCTCAGGTAGGGCGCGAACAATTCCCACGTTTCCGCGAGCGTCACCTCGTACATGTTACCATTTGCGGATTTTTTCACACTGTCCCTTGCAGTCGCTCGGCGTTCCTCGTATAACGGCATAATAGCAAGAACCAACGACGGCGGCGAGCGCGCGAGAGCAAACCTTCAAAGCGCCGCGCGCCGCGAAAACGAAGCGGAGGAACATCATGTGCACCAACGGAGTGAACACCGGCCAGTTAGAGCAGATGATTGAGCAGATAGACGACCACGTGAAGCTGGAGCGCCGCTGGGCGCACACGCTGGGGCACACGGCGGGCGACGCCGGTTTCGCCACCGTGTCCGAGAAGCTGCATGCGGCCCAGGCCCTGCTCGACGACGTGCGCGCGCTGCTCGGCGAGGCGAAGGACGCCCTCGAAGACGACGCCGAGACGGCAAGCAACGTCACCGTCAACCTCGTGTAAGCGGCGCCTATGAGCAACGACCTCATGCGATTCTCGGTGGCTATGCCCGAGGATCTGCTCGTGCGGTTCGACCGGCTGGTCGCGCGCCGCGGCTTGGCGAAAAACCGCAGCGAAGTGGTGCGCGACCTCGTGCGCGACGCGCTGGTGGAAGAAGAGTGCGCCACGCCCGGCGCGGAAGTGATGGGCACGCTCACCATCGTGTTCGACCACCACGCCAGCGACCTGCAGGAGAAGCTGCACACCATCCAGCACGAGTATTTTGAATACATCGTGTCGTCGCTGCACGTGCACCTCGACCAGCACAATTGCCTCGAGGTTATCGTGCTGCGCGGCGAAACCGGCCTCGTGCAAGACATAGCGAACCTGATCCTGGGCACAAAAGGCGTCAAGAACGGCCGCCTGGTTGTGACCACCACGGGACAATATATATAGTAGGTTGATTCTGCCTCGCAGGTTGTGCAGGTTGGCCATGGCTGACGGCAAGGGCAGAGCCCTTGCCCTACGGCGGAGGTAGAGAAAGGGAATTCGATGGACACCACGGTTATGTTGGGGCACGGCAGTGGCGGGACGATGATGAAACGCATCATTGACGAGGTGTTTTTCGCTGCCTATGCGGGCGAAGAGTTGCTGCGCGGCGACGACGCGGCGGTGCTGCCGGCGCCGGCTCCGGGTGAGCGGCTGGCCTTCTCCACCGACAGCTTTGTGGTGACGCCGCACTTCTTCCCGGGCGGCGACATCGGCCGGCTCGCCGTGTGCGGCACGGTGAACGACGTGGCCACTAGCGGTGCCACCCCTCGCTACCTCAGCGTGGGCTTCGTGCTGGAAGAGGGCTACCCGCTGGATGACCTCAAGCGCATCTGCGCGTCCATGGCGGAATGCGCGCGCGAGGCCGGGGTTGCGCTGGTCACGGGCGACACCAAGGTGGTGAACCGCGGCCACGGCGACGGCGTGTACATCAACACGTCGGGCGTGGGCACGTTGGCACCAGGCGTGAACCTGGGCGGCGCGCAGTGCCAGCCCGGCGACAAAGTGCTGGTCACAGGCACGCTGGGCGATCATGGCATCACCATCATGAGCTGCCGCGAGGGCCTCAGCTTCTCGGCCGATCTGGAAAGCGACGCTGCGCCCCTCAACCACCTCATTGCCGAGGTGCTGGCGGCCGCACCTCACACACGCTGCTTCCGCGACCCCACGCGCGGCGGCCTGGCTTCCACGCTGAACGAGCTGGCGGCTCAGTCGAACACCGACATCACGGTGGAGGAAGACGCCGTTCCCGTGAAGCCCGCCGTGCAGGGCGCGTGCGACATGCTGGGCTACGACGTGCTACAAGTGGCGAACGAAGGCAAGATGGTGTGCGTGGTACCCGCCGAGGAAGCCGACGCGGCGCTGGCCGCCATGCGCGCGAACCGCTACGGCGCCGACGCGGCGCTCATCGGCGAGGTGTCCGCCGCCCAGCCCGAGCGCGGTCCGAAAGTATTTCTGCGCACGGCGTTCGGCGGCACGCGCATCCTTGACATGCTTGTGGGCGAGCAACTTCCGCGCATCTGCTAACCGGTGCCGCGCGCAAGGCGCACGGAGTCACAATCGCGTAACAGCCTCCTTCGCATCCGTGAGCGAATTTCGGCCGCACCTCAAAAAAACGCCGATTTTTGTTGCATTTGCAGGGAAGCATGGTATCTTGCGCTCAGTAAGTTTTTGGGGAAACAGCCCCTGTGCCCACAGGGCTTTTTGACGAGAAGGAGAGTGCCATGTCTCACCCGGTTATTGAAGCCGATGATTGCATCGGCTGCGGAATTTGCGTTGACGCGTGCCCGCAAGAGGTTCTTGAGGTTGTTGGCGGCGTCGCCGAAGTTGTGAACGAGGATTCCTGCATTGCCTGCGGCGACTGCGTAGAAGAGTGCCCGATGGGCGCCATCTCGGAGGTTGTTGAAGACTAACCACCGCCCGCGAACCTCGTTCGCGCGACATACCTAGTAATAGTGTAGTAGGTTGCATCCCCCGTTGCCGTCCGGCAGCGGGGGATGTTTTGTATGGGGGCGTTCCCCTTCACAGCGCACACACAAGCGCAGGTCTCAAACTTCGTGAGGGAAACGGGGGCGTACGGGCCGCGTAACGCTCGCTTTCTGCGCCTTCTTCAGCATCGCCTTCTGCGTATAGTGGGCAATGTTACAAAACATCAACAACACTCAGTAACAAAACTTGACAACCAAAGACTTAGATTATATAGTGCAAAAAGTCGAAAGAAGATTGAGCGGCACAACACTTAACCGCCGCCCGGTTCTCTCACGGCGAACGGGTGCGCCTTCAAGCGCGCCTCTTTTGCAAGAAAACCGAGCGCGCGAGCGCAGCGAACCAAACAAGGTAATAACTCCGAAAGAGAGGAACGATAATGGGCAAGATTCTGGGCATTGACTTGGGCACCACGAACTCCGCTATGGCCGTCATGGAGGGTTCCGAGCCCGAAATTCTCGTAAACGCCGAAGGCGACCGCACCACGCCTTCCGTCGAGGGCTTCCGCAAGGACGGCGAGCGCGTCGTCGGTAAGGCAGCAAAGAACCAGGCCGTTACCAACCCCGAGAACACCGTTTCGTCCGTCAAGCGCTTCATCGGCCGCTCCTTTGACGAGACGCCGGAAGAGCGCAAGACGGTGAGCTACAAAGTGCAGAAGGGCAAGGACGGCCGCGCGGTGGTTGACATCGACGGCAAGGACTACACGCCCGAGGAAATTTCCGCCATGGTGCTGCAGAAGCTGAAGAACGACGCCGAGAAGCAGCTCGGTGGCCCGGTGACGCAGGCTGTCATCACGGTGCCCGCGTACTTCAACGACGCACAGCGTCAGGCCACGAAGGACGCCGGCAAGATTGCAGGCCTCGAAGTGCTGCGTATCATCAACGAGCCTACGGCGGCCGCGCTTGCCTACGGCCTTGACAAGACCAACAAGGACCAGAAGATTCTCGTGTTCGACCTGGGCGGCGGCACGTTCGACGTGTCCATCCTGGAGCTGGGCGACGGAGTGTTTGAGGTTGCGGCCACCGCAGGCGACAACCACCTGGGCGGCGACGACTGGGATCAGCGCATCATCGACTGGCTGGCCGACAAGTTCCAGGCCGACAACGGCATTGACCTGCGCCAGGACAAGATGGCCCTGCAGCGTTTGAAGGAAGCCGCCGAGAAGGCGAAGATGGAGCTGTCTTCCACCACGCAGGCTAACATCAACCTGCCGTTCATCACGGCCGACGCCTCCGGCCCGAAGCACTTGGACTACACGCTGACGCGTGCCGAGTTCGAGCGCATCACGAAGGACCTGCTGGATCGCGTGCGCAAGCCTGTTGAACAGGCACTCAAGGACGCGGGCCTCAAGACCGGCGACATCGACGAGGTCATCCTCGTGGGCGGCTCCACCCGTATGCCCGCCGTGCAGGACATCGTGAAGAAGCTCACCGGTAAAGACCCGAACATGTCCGTGAACCCCGACGAGGTTGTGGCCATGGGCGCAGCGGTTCAGGGCGGCGTGCTGTCCGGCGATGTTGAGGGTATCCTGCTTCTGGACGTGACCCCGCTGTCGCTTGGCGTGGAAACCATGGGCGGCGTCATGACCAAGATGATCGACCGCAACACCACCATCCCCACGCGCAAGACGGAAATCTACTCTACCGCGTCGGACAACCAGACGTCGGTTGAGGTGCACGTGCTGCAAGGCGAGCGCCAGATGGCTGCCGACAACAAGACGCTCGGCAAGTTCCAGCTCACCGGCATTCCGGCCGCGCGTCGTGGCGTGCCGCAAATTGAGGTCACGTTCGACATTGATGCCAACGGCATTGTGAACGTGTCGGCGAAGGACCTGGGCACGGGTAAGCAGCAGCAGATCACCATTTCTGGCTCCACTGCGCTGAACGACGACGAGGTCGAGCGCATGGTGCGCGATGCCGAGCAGCACGCTGAGGAAGACCGCAAGCGCAAGGAAGAGGTTGAGGTTCGCAACAACGCCGACGCGCTGGTGAACGCTACCGAGCAGACGCTGCAGGAGCTGGGCGACAAGGCTCCGGCCGACGTGAAGTCGCAGGCTGAAAGCGCCATCACCGAGGCTCGCAGCGCACTTGAGGGTAGCGACATCGAGGCCATCAAGAGCGCAACCGAGAAGCTGCAGCAGGCGGGCTACAAGCTGGCCGAGGTTGTGTACTCCACCGAGGGCGCGGCTGCTGGTGCAGGCGCAGCGGCTGCCGAAACGGTGCCGGCCGACGACACCATTGAGGCCGACTACGAGGTCGTCGACGAGAACGACAGCAAGGAAGGGAAGTAAAACATGTCCCAGCCGAGCAACCCCTCGTCGGAGCGCGCGGCGCAAAACGAGGGCAAGAACATCCCGATTGAAGACGCGCGCGAGACGGCCGGCGCAGCTCGGCCCACCGCGAATGACGCTTCGGGCGCCGGCTCCGCCCCCTCCGAGCCCGGCGCCCCGGCCTCCGGCGCTACCGGCGCAGGCAGCGATGCCGACCGCATTGTTGCCGAAGCCGAGGCGGCGCTGGAAGGCGAGCCGGTTGACGCTCCCGCCGACAGCGAGCAGGTGGCCCAGGCGAAGGCCCAGGCGGCCGAGTGGCAGGACAAGTACCTGCGCCTGCACGCTGAGTGGGACACCTACCGTCGCCGCACGGCCGAGCAGCGCGAAGCCGAGAAGGCGCGCGCGACCGAGAAGTTGGTGGAAAGCCTGATTCCGGTCATCGACGACTTCGAGCGCACCATCGACTATGCAACGAAGAACGGCGAGCAGGGACTGTTGGACGGCGTGAGCGCCGTACGCACCAAGTTCGTCGATGTGCTGACGAAGGGAGGCGTGCAGGTTATCGACCCGAAGGGCGAGGCCTTCGACGCCCTGGAGTCGCAGGCGGTGGCCACGGTGGAAGACGCCAGTGTGCCGGACGAAACGGTGGCCGAGGTGTACCAGAAGGGTTACAAAATGGGAACGAAAGTTCTCAGGCCTGCCATGGTCACGGTGACCACAGGAGGTCCAAAACGCGAGAAAACGCCCGATGAGGAAGACGGCGGCAAGAAATAACGGCAATCGGAAGCGGGCGCGTTCAAGGCCCGCTTCTGTTTCATTCAACAAGATAAGGAGGTGGAGCGCATGGCGGCGACTCCGGACTACTACCAAACGCTGGGCGTTCCACGCACGGCCACGGCCGACGAGATAAAGAAGGCGTACCGTAAGCTGGCCCGCAAGCACCACCCCGATACGGGCGGTGACGAGGCGAAGTTCAAGGAGATCAACGAAGCATACGAGGTGCTCTCCGACGACAAGAAGCGCAACCTCTACGACCAGTACGGCACGGCGAACGAGAATCATATCCCGCGCGGCTGGGGCGGCGGCAACGTGAACGTCGACGACATCTTCGGCGGTGGCGGTGCGGGCGGCTTCGGTAGCTGGGCCGACATTCTGGAAAGCATCCGTCACGGCGAAGGCGCCTTCGGCACCGACTGGGACTTCGGCGATTTCTCCGGCTTCGGTGGCGGGGCGCGCCAGCCCCGACCCCGCAAGGGCCAGGACATGAACGTGACGCTGAACGTGACGTTCGACGAGGCCTTCAAGGGTGCCGAGAAGCTGGTGACCGTGCGTATTCCCGGTAAGTCCGAGAAGGAAACGCTCACGGTGAAAATTCCGGCCGGCGCGGTTGATGGCGGGCGTCTGCGCTTCAAAGGCAAGGGCGGCCTCGGCGAAAACGGTGGCGAAGCGGGTGATTTGCTGATCACCACCAAGATTGAAGACCACCCGTACTTCACCCGTAAGGGCGCCGACGTGGAAGTGGACGTGCCGGTTACCGTGGCCGAGGCGGCACTGGGCGCAAGCGTAGTGGTGCCCGCGCCCGACGGCACGAAGGTGCGCGTGCGTGTGCCCGCGGGAACTCAGGACGAAACCGTCCTCAACGTGAAGGGCAAGGGCGCGCCGCGCGTGAAAGGCGAAGGCACGGGCGACCTGAAAGTGAAGATTGACGTGCAGGTACCAAAGCAGATGAACGAAGGCCAGAAGAAGGCGATGGAAGACTTCCTGGCCGCAACGACCGATGACGTGAGGAGCTGGTGATGGCCGACCGCAACGACCGAAACGACCGCAACCGCCCGCTCTACATGATTAGTGTGGCGGCGCAGCTGGCGGGGGTTCACCCGCAGACGCTGCGCACGTACGAGCAAAAGGGCCTGGTCACCCCCCAGCGCACGAGTGGTAATACGCGCATGTACTCGCAGGCCGACATCGAGCGCTTGGAACTGATTAACGAGCTAACGAGCGAGGGCATTAACCTGGCAGGCGTCATTCGCATCCTCGATTTGCAGGGCCGCTTGGACGAGCGCGACTCCGAGCTAGACGACCTGCACAAACGGGTGCGCCGCCTGGCCGATCGCGTGCACGAACTGGAGACCCGCGAGAGCGTGAACGCGCTCGTGCGCATCTCCGACATGCCGACGGCCCTGCGCCGCCTGCCGTAGCCGCTGTGCTTTCGCCCCTCGACGAAAGCGAAGGAGGAACCGTTTATGAACATGGGCAATTTGAACAAACTGGCCCTCACCGCCCAAGAGGCGCTACAACAAACTATCGTGATTGCCTCCGAAAATGAGGCATCGCAAGCCGAGCCTATTCACATGCTGAAGGCCCTGCTTGAATCGAAGGAAAACAACCTGTCGGCCATTATCAAGCGCATCGGTGCCGAGCCGTTCCAGCTGCTTGCGAACACCGACGCGGAAATTGAGCGCATGCCGAAGGTGAGCAGCAGCGGCATGATGATGGCCGGCGCGCCCGGACCTGCGCTGATGAACCTCATCGACAACGCCGTAAAGATTGCCGAAAAGCTGGGCGACAGCTACGCCACAAGCGAGCATTTGCTTATTGCGCTGTCCGAGGACAAGGGCGCGGCGGGCAAGATTCTTACCGTGGCTGGCGTTACGCGCAAGACTATTGAAGCTGCCTACGACGAGTTGCGCGGCGATACGCGCGTGACCGATCCGCAGAACAAGGTGCAGTTTGAGGCGCTGGAGCAGTACGGCCAGAACCTCACGCAGCAGGCCCGCGAGGGCAAGCTGGACCCGGTCATCGGCCGCGCCGAGGAAATTCGCCGCACCATCCAGGTGCTGAGTCGCCGCACGAAGAACAACCCCGTGCTCATTGGTGAGCCGGGCACCGGCAAGACCGCTATCGTGGAGGGGCTGGCCCAGCGCATTGTAGCCGGCGACGTGCCTTCGTCGCTGAAGGATCGCGACATTGTGGCGCTTG
Organism: Candidatus Gordonibacter avicola; assembly: GCA_019113915.1. Lineage (GTDB taxonomy): Bacteria > Actinomycetota > Coriobacteriia > Coriobacteriales > Eggerthellaceae > Gordonibacter > Gordonibacter faecis. The sequence continues at coordinate 113,448 of DXGM01000016.1, read as the reverse complement.
ACCTGGCCTCCATGGTGGCCGGCGCAAAGTACCGCGGCGAATTCGAGGACCGCTTGAAAGCCGTGCTGCGCGAGGTGAAGCAGAGCGAGGGACAGATCATCCTGTTCATCGACGAGCTGCATACCATCGTAGGCGCGGGTTCCACGGGCGACAGTTCCATGGATGCGGGCAACATGCTGAAGCCGGCGTTGGCGCGCGGCGAGCTGCATGCCATTGGTGCCACCACGCTGGATGAGTACCGCAAGTACATAGAGAAAGACGCTGCGCTGGAGCGCCGCTTCCAGCCGGTGCTGGTCACGGAGCCGTCGGTGGAGGACACCATCGCCATTCTGCGTGGCCTCAAGGAAAAGTACGAGATTCACCACGGCGTGCGCATCACCGATGCCGCCATCGTGGCCGCGGCCGAGCTTTCGAACCGCTACATTTCCGACCGTTTCCTTCCCGATAAGGCCATCGACCTCATGGACGAGGCCGCCAGCCGCCTGCGCATTGAGATTGACTCCATGCCCGAGGAAGTGGACGCGGCCGAGCGCAAACTCACGCAAATGCAGATTGAGGAACAGGCGCTCATGAAGGAGAGCGACGAGGCGTCCCAGGAGCGCTTGGAGATGCTGCGTCGCGATATTGCCGCTGCTCAGGAAGACCTCGACCGCCGCAAGGCCGAGTGGCAAAACGAGAAGGATGTCATCGAGAACGTGCAGAACCTCAAGAGCGAACTTGAGGGTGCCCAGCTGGAAGAGGAACGCGCCACGCGCGAGGGCGACCTGTCAAAGGCCTCCGAAATTCGCTACGCGCGCATTCCTGAACTGCAGCGCCGCCTGCATGAGGCTGAGGAAACGCTCAACGTGAAGCAGCAGGACGGCGCCATCCTGAAAGAGGAAGTGTCGGCCGATGAGATTGCCGAGGTCGTGTCCACGTGGACCGGCATCCCCGTGCAGAAGATGATGCAGGGCGAAATGGCGAAGCTGGTGGACTTGGAGGACAAGCTGCATGAGCGCGTGGTGGGCCAAGACGAGGCCGTGTCGGCCGTGGCTGGCGCTATACGCCGCAACCGCGCGGGGCTGTCCGACCCCGACCGCCCCATCGGGTCGTTCTTGTTCCTGGGCCCCACGGGTGTAGGCAAGACCGAGCTGGCGAAGGCGCTGGCCGAGTACCTGTTCGACAGTGAGAAGGCCATGGTGCGCATCGACATGTCCGAGTACATGGAGAAGTTTTCGGTGCAGCGCCTGATTGGCGCGCCTCCGGGGTATGTGGGTTACGACGAGGGTGGCCAGCTGACCGAGGCCGTGCGCCGCAAGCCGTACTCGGTGATTCTGTTGGACGAGATTGAGAAGGCGCACCCGGATGTGTTCAACATCCTGCTGCAAGTGCTGGACGACGGTCGTTTGACCGATGGCCAGGGCCGCGTGGTGTCGTTCAAGAACGCCATCATAATTATGACGTCGAACGTGGGCTCGCAGTTCATCCGCGAGTTCGCCGAGCACGGCGACGAGAAGGCCATGAAGCAGGCTATCGACGGTGCGCTGCGTGCGACGTTTAGACCCGAGTTCATCAACCGTATTGACGACGTGGTGGTATTCAACGCGCTGAACATGACGAACATCGAGCCCATTGTGGACTTGCAGTTGGAAGAGGTCCGCGACCGCCTGGCCGACCGCCGCATTACGCTGGATGTGACGCCGGCCGCGATGGAGCACCTGTCCATTGACGGCTACGACCCCATCTTCGGCGCGCGTCCACTGAAGCGCCTGATCCAGAAGGAGATTGTGGACCGGATTGCCCAGAAGGTCGTAGAAGGCCAACTGCGCGACCGCAGCCACGTATTAATCGACCTCGACGCCGACGGCAACTACACCTGCAAAGTGGAAGAGCCGCTGGACTTCGACAGCCTGACGTTGGATGCGGAGCCGATAGCGTAAGGTGGAGTGGAACTAGTGTGTGACGTGGGAGCCCTGGCGACGGGGCTCCCATTCTTTACCTGCGAAGTGTGACGCGCTTGGGCGCTGCTGTCGCTTTAGACGAACGTGCCTTCCTTGATGACGAGTTCGTTGTCTAAGTAGAGGGTGGGGTGGAGGATGATGCCGTCGAGGTGGCAGGCGGCTTTGGTGGTGCCGCCGAATGAGGTGTTTGTGCCGAAGGCCACGTGCACGGTGCCGTAGAGTTTTTCGTCCTCAAGGATGATGCCGCACAACTTAGCGGCCTCGTTGGTGCCGATGCCCAGCTCGGCGATGGTGCCGTTTTCCGGGCGCTCGAACAGCATCGCGAGGCGATCGGCGTAGGGGCCGTTCTCGTCGCCGCCTTCCACGCGCACGAGGCGGCCGTGCTCGATGGTTGCCACCAGCGGAGATGCCAGCGTGCCGATGCCCACCATGGAGCCGTCGATGACGACGCTGCCATTCGCGGCGTCCTCAAGGGGCGCAATATACGCTTCGCCTGAGGGGAAGTTTCCGCTGGCGCCTGGCTCGCGGTACACGCCAGGGCTTGCCACGCCGTCGCGTCCGGCGAGGGAGAGTTCCAGCACGTGACCGTCTTTCTCGATGCGCGCGGTTTGGGCGCGCGTGAGGCGTTCCGTTAACTTATGCGTGAGGCGTTCCACCTGGGCATAGTCGGCGCAGGCGGCACCTTCGCGCAGCATGTCCATGGTCACGCCGGGCATCGTTACCACGCGCGTGCCCGCAGCAGCAGCGGCGATGCGCGCGTTCGTGTGGGTGATCGACTTCGCCGTGGGACAAAGCGCCACATCAGCCGCCTTCATTGCGGCTGCCACAGCCGCCGGTGGTTCCTCGCCCGCAACGCGTCCCTCGGGCATCTGCAGTATGAGCGCGTTGTGCTCGGCAGCGCACGCGGCCTCGTAGAAGAGTTCGCCCACCTCGCGCGTGGGACTGTCGGTAACGACAAGGAGGGTTTCGCCAGGTTGCAGCGCGAGGTTGGTGGCGATGATGGAGCGAGCACGATCGTGAAGGTTCATGAGGGGGCCTTTCGTTATTCCTTTTGTCACCCGGAGCACAAAACGCTAGGCCTCAGGATCCTCCGCGGGCAAGGTTCCCATAGTTTGGAGGTGCTTCATGGAGCCGTAACGGGTGGTGAAGCGTTCGAATTCGTCGGCGTCGTAGAAGGCGCATTTCCTTTCGCCGAAGGCTTTTGCTACTTCAATCATGAACGCGCCGGCTTCCTCCACGTCACTCAGGTGCGTGGCGCCGGTGGCGCATCCGGGGACGGCGGTTTCGGTGGTGATAGCCACGCCCACCACCGGAGCATCGGTGGCGGTGCAGGGCTGCAGGATGGAGTTCAGGTGGTAGAGGCCGTTGCCGTACGGCGTGATGTCGGCCATCGACAGCGGATAGGTGCGCGCGCGGCGGCCCGTCGTAATTTCCATGAGCGACACTAAGTCCTCGCTCACGCGCAGGATGCAGCCTTCCTTCACGGTGGGCGAAATCATGAAGCCGCGCTCGTTCATGATGCGGTTGCCCTTCGTGGTGTCCACCACCAGCACGGCGTCGAGCGCCCAGGGACCGTGCGCCGCGTCGCCGCCCACTTCCTCGCGGTTGACGTCGGCTGTTGCCACCGGCGAGCCCATGAACGCCACGGGTTCGTGCGGAAACGTGGGCGCATGCGGGCACACGTGCGTCGAAACCACCACATCACCAGGCAATACGTCGCCGCGTGCACGCATCGACACCAGCTTCGCTGCGCACGCCAGCGCACACAACGCGCCGTCGCCATCCGACACAAAGCCAATGCGCTCCGGCCGCGCGCCCAAACCTCCCAAGCGTCCCAGCAGCCCGATGGTGGGCGCGTCGCCGCCGGCAGCGCTCCCGCGCGACCCGGGAATACGCACGCGCACCATGTCCGTGGAACCCTTCGGCCCTTCCAGTACATAGGTTTCCGCATCGCACGCAGGATCAATGCTTCGCAGGTACTTCACCACGCCCGCGCCGCTCGCAGCGGGCGAATCTAGCAGGTCATACAGTTCAATGAGCTGTTTGAGAATCATAGAAAGTCTCCTCACGCGCGCGAAAGACGCCGAGTTTTCGCGGTATTGCTGTCGCATTCTCTGTTCGCTTCTATGATAATACGGTTCGACGCAATTCGCAGAATCTTCGAGGAAAGGCGTGCTGTCACAATGAGAAGGATGATCGGCATCAAAGAGATTGAGGACATGGCGCTTGGCGCGACCGTTCTCGGCGCCGGCGGGGGCGGCGACCCGTACGTCGGCAAGCTCATGGCTATTGAGGCTATCAGGAAATACGGCGACGTGGAACTCATCACGCCTGATGAGGTGCCTGATGACGCCATGGTGTGCGTCTCGCAGATGATGGGCGCGCCCACTATTATGGTAGAGAAAATTTGCAGCGGCTTAGAACCCATGGCCACGTATGACGAACTGGTGAAGGAACTTGGCCAGGAACCCTATGCCATCTACGCGGTGGAAGCGGGCGGCGTGAACTCCACCATCCCGTTCATCCTGGCGGCCACGCGCCGCATTCCCGTGGTGGACTGTGACCTGATGGGCCGCGCGTTCCCCGAGCTGCAAATGACCACGCTCGGCATCAACGGCGTGAAGGGCCAGCCCGCGGTGCTCGCCGACGAGAAGGGGAACACGGTCACGGTGCGCGGCATCGACGACCGCTGGCTTGAGCGCATCGCGCGCCAGGCCACGTCGGTGATGGGCGGCTACACCATTCTGGCGTCGTACCCGTGCACGGGGCGTCAGCTCAAGGACTTCTGCATTCCTGGCACGCCGACGCTCTGCGAGGAAATTGGCCGCACGCTGCGTGAGGCGCGCGAGCAGCACACCGACCCCATTGATGCCGTGCTGGACGTGACGAACGGGTTCCGCCTGTTCCGGGGCAAGGTGCTGGATGTCGAGCGCAAGACCGACGGCATGTTCGTGCGCGGCCGCGCCGTGGTGGCCGGCCTCGACGAGGATAAGGGCAGCGAGCTGATCATCGAATTCCAGAACGAGAACCTCATTGCGCTGCGCGACGGCGAGCCGGTGACCACGGCTCCCGACCTTATTATGTCGCTTGACATGGAATCGGGCGCGCCCGTGACCACCGAGGGCCTGAAGTACGGCGCTCGCGTTGTGGTGGTGGGCATGCCGTGCGCGCCGCAGTGGCGCGAGCCGCAGGGCCTGGCCGTGGTGGGGCCGCGCGCGTTCGGCTACGACGTGGACTACATTCCGGTGGAAGAGCGCGTGGTGGCGCGCGCCGCGGCAGATGGGGAGGTGCAGGCGTAATGGCTGGTCAGGAGCAGAAGCGCATCTGGCGTCTGGGCATTGACGTGGGTGGCACGAACACCGATGCCGTGGTGATTGACGGCGACCTCAACCTGGTGGCCGCCACGAAAAGCCCCACTACTGAGGACGTGATGAGCGGCATCGAGGCCGCCATGCACGAGGTCATCGCGCAGATTGGCCCCGAGGCGGCGAAGAACATCGGGTTCGCCATGCTGGGCACTACGCACTGCACGAACGCTATCGTTGAGCGCAAGCGCCTCAACAAGGTGGCGGCGCTGCGCGTGGGAGCGCCGGCGACCACGGCCATCAGCTGCATGGCCGACTGGCCCGACGAGTTGAAGAGTGCCATGCGCGTGCGTGACTTTCTGGTGCACGGCGGCAACGAGTTCGACGGCCGCGAGATCAGCCCGCTGTCCGAGGAAGAAATTCGCGACGTGGCCCGCGTGGTGCGCGAAGAGGGCTTCGAATCCGTGGCGGTGACCAGCGTGTTCTCGCCGGTGTCCGACGCGCACGAGAAGCGTGCGGCGGCCATCCTGCATGAGGAACTAGGGGTAGACTTCCCCGTGACGCTGTCGAGTGAAATTGGCTCTCTGGGCTTCCTTGAGCGCGAAAATGCGTCCATCCTGAACGCGGCGCTCTATGATGTGGCGCGCACGACGGCCGATAGCTTCGAGGCGGCGCTCGCGTCCGAAGGCCTCACCGATATGGCTGTTTACCTGGGGCAAAACGACGGTACGCTCATGTCCGTGGACTACGCGAAGCGCTACCCCATCTTCACCATTGCCTGCGGGCCCACCAACTCCATCCGCGGCGCGTCGTTCCTTACGAAGGAGAAGGACGCCGTGGTGGTGGATATTGGCGGCACCACCACCGACGTGGGCGTACTGGCGCACGGGTTCCCGCGCGAGAGCATGGTGGCCGTGGAAATTGGCGACGTGCGCACGAACTTCCGCATGCCTGACCTGGTGTCCGTGGGTTTGGGCGGCGGCTCGCTGGTGCGCCAGCTTGAGGACGGCCGTGTGAGTGTGGGCCCCGACAGCGTGGGGTATCTCGTGACGAAGAAGGCGCTCTGCTTCGGCGGCGACACCCTGACGGCTACCGACATTGTGGTGGCGAAGGGCCTGGCCGAGGGCGTGGGCGACCCGGCGCTGGTGGCCGACCTCGATCCAGCGCTTGTGGACGCGGCATATGCCGAGATCACGCGCATCATCGAGGACGCGGTGGACGCTATGAAGACGTCGGCTGGCGACGTGACGGTTATCCTGGTGGGCGGCGGCTCCATCCTGGCGCCCGACCACCTGGAGGGCTCGAACAACGTGCTGCGCCCGGAGAACTTCGGTGTGGCGAACGCTGTGGGTTCGGCCATTGCGCAGGTGTCCGGCCAGATTGCCAAGGTGTTCTCGCTGGCGGAAACGCCGCGCGACCAGGCGCTCGCTGAGTCGAAGCAGCGCGCGTGCGACGAGGCCATCGAGGCCGGCGCCAACCCCGACACGGTGGAAGTGGTGGACGTCGAGGACATTCCCATGGCGTACCTGGGCGATGCGCTGTGCATTCGCGTGAAGGCTGTGGGAGATCTCAACCTGTAGAAGGGGCATGACAGTGAATACGAAGCAAACGGCACACCTGGCGCTTGTACAGTTCGAAAGCGTGCTGTGCGACCCCGCGGCCAACACCGAGAAGGCGTGCCGCATGATTGCGGAAGCGGCGGCCGAGGGCGCCGATTTGGTGGTGCTGCCCGAGTTGTTCTCCACGGGCTACGAGCTGAATATCGTGGGTCCGCACATTCCTGAACTGGCCGAACCGGTAGATGGCCCCACCGTGCGTGCGCTGCAGGAGGCTGCGCGCGCGGCCGGTTGCTACGTGGTGGCGGGCGTGCCGCTCACCTACGAGCTGGAGGGTGTCGTCTTCAACAGCGCCGTCGTGATCGACCGCGCGGGCGAGGTCATGGGCACCTACGACAAGCAGCACCTATGGGCGCTCGAGCGTTTCTACTTCCGCTCCGGCGCTGGCTTGCCCGTGTTCGACACCGACTTTGGACGCGTGGGTGTGCTCATTTGCTACGACCTGGGATTTCCCGAGGTCGCGCGCATGCTGGCGCTGCAGGGGGCCGACATTCTGGTGTGCCCGTCGGCGTGGTGTGCCGAGGACATGGACGTGTGGGACATCAACGTGCCCGCCCGCGCGCTTGAAAACACCGTGTTTCTGGCCGCCGTGAACCGCTACGGCGTGGAGGACGACCTGGTCATGCCCGGTCACACCAAGGTGTGCAACCCGCGCGGCCAGGTAGTAGCCGAACTTGAGGAAGAAGCCGAAGGCGTGCTGCACGTGGAGATTGACGTCAGCGACATCAAAGACTGGCGCCAAAAAAGCCCCTACCTCCGAGACCGCCGCCCCGACCTCTACGACTACGTACTGCTGCCGTAAATAATTACTGCGTTTGCGACGACAAGGGAGCTTGAACAAAAGTGTGACGCGCTTCGCGCTAACGAATACGCCAAGAGATGGTTGCCTTCCCTAGCACTATGACGAGGGCTCGTTCATGTACGATAAACCTAACTAAAAAGATAACCTTCGTAGGGGCGCTTCATGAAGCGCCCTCTCCGCCGCAGGCGGAGAACTCAACTATGACCTGCGTTTTTGCGCTTCGCGTGAACAGCGCATCCTATAAGGGACTAGGCGCTTTGCGCCGTCGCTGCTTACGCCGCTACGGAGGGTATGCTACTTACCAGTCAATGTTTTCAAGCCAGTCAGCCTGCGCCGCAAGGTAAGGTATGCGGGAAGGCTTATTGGCGTACTAGGCAGCGCGATAGCGCGTCACACTTTTGAGTAGCGGGGAGGGGCTTTTGTTGCAGCCCCCTTGAGACTAATGCGACCTGCTTAACGAAGCATATCAGCGAGGCAAAACTCGCCGGGTGGAGTTCGATGGATCCTTTTATATTCTCGTATCGCACAGAGTAAGGTTTCTTTGCTCCAATACGTTTCAAGAAAATCAGGTTTTTTGACGTTGGTAAAGCCAAGTTCCCTGATGCAAAACTGACTTGGCTTTATGCGGCTCTTTACCTTATTGAACTCAGTTAGTTGATGCTCGTTAATGATGACAAGCATTTCAATTTCTGGACTTGTACGTATATTACATACAGAAAAGCGATCCCGATAGAGATTTCCCAAAGTAAAACGTTCCGTTTTTGAATCGAGCACACGAGCAATAATCAGGTCTTTATCGTAATCATATCCAAGGAATTTCTGCTCAATAGCCGAGGCGCTTCTCAGGGAAGTTACCTCTACAATGTTTTCGGGCCTACAGAGAAGCTGCTCGCTCTCAATGAGCTTCCGAATGACAATGCGCTCGGCACCTCCTTCACAAACAAACAGAACATATGAGGAAGAAAGGGCAAAACGAAACTCACTGATGTCCATGAACCTCATCCTTCAAGCGGTCGATAACAGAACGCTTCAATGCCGCAACTTCGCTATATTTAGGAGCGGTACCTTTAATGTAATTAGATAGGAAGACCTCACTCTTTTTGTTCTCGATGCGTTTGACCCGATCGGAATACTTAATAATCTGCGTTCGGTGCTCGTCATTTCGCACGAGAAAATAAAGGTTGTCCTTACGTTGCATATAATCAAGCGCTTCAGGATAGTGAGTTGTGAAAATAAGAAGGGCACCGTACGGGTTAGTCTCTTCTGAGTCGAAAAGCGACATGATCATACCAACCAGCTGCTTATTGAGATGGTTTTCGATTTCATCCACAAGAAGATACCCACCCGTTTTAAGAACTAAAACAGCTTGGTCAACAAGTTCGATTCCGCGTATCGTGCCTGATGAAAGCATTGAAGATATGACACTTACAAAATGTTCCTCTTCTTCGGCGCTTCGTTTGAACTTAAGACGGAAAAGACTGCCGCCGCTATCAGACGGTTTAAGGTATTCGATGCTCGGGTCAAATACGTTTGCAACAGCACCACCCATGCGATTTACGACAGGAGTCTGCAAGGGTGCATCATGGTATAAAGCGGATACGACAGGTTTAGCCTTTTTCTGGATCGAAGAAACAACACTCACATCATCAGGTAAAAAGCGCGCAGCTTCTTCCGATAGAGTACTCCGCTGTATCATTTGCGTAGCAATACGGCGAAACTCCTTATAATCAAGTTGTTTTTTTAAATGCACATCCCTTTTTGCCACCCAGAGTGTTTCGTCCGCGAATGCCAATTTGAGGGGAACAAGGGAGGAATCTTCTTCCGTCTCTGCAACATAGTGGATATCGGAATCTAAAAGGTAGTACTGACCATCCTGATAAAAAAGAGCTTCGAGCTGAAAACTCTTACGGAAGGCAGTGGAATAAAATGCCTGACTATACGACTGAAGGGGTTCACCTGACAATAATTTAAGAACTGCCTCAATAAAGGAAAGGGCGGTTGATTTGCCGGTGGCATTTATGCCTGCCAAGCCAACGACTTTCTGGGTGTAAATTGGTTTGAGAAGTTCATAAACCAATGATGAATCAGGTACGCGATCTGTGGCGAAAAAGTCGAAAGCAAGTATTTCGTTTTCGAACAGGTCAATGCCGTTTAATCTGAATTTAATTAAGCGCATGAGGGCCTTCTTTACAGTTATGAACATAAAATCTGTTTATAACTTTATTTCAGGAAAACGAAAAAATCAAGGCGGTGGTAGATTTTGAGGGCAGAAGTACAAAAACTTTGTACTTTGATTTTCAAAAGTAGTACTTTTCTTTTCAAGTTTTGTACTTTTTGATACAAAAAAAGGCCCCCGCAGTGCGGGGGCCTTATCAAATTAAGTACGTTTCTGCAAAACGTTCTACAGCACCTGGTCGGTTTCGGTGAAGGTTACGGTGTCTACCTTTTTCATGGAGGCGTAGATCTTCATGACTACCCAGTACAGTACGCCAGCCAGCACCAGGGAGTTCAGGCCGGGGATGCCGATGTTTAGCATGCTGGTGACTTCGCCCACCACGAAGCCGGCGATCCAGCAGACGATGGCGATGGGGTTCCACTTCTCCACTTTCTCGGGCAGCTCGCCCTTTGCGCGCGAGGTGTCAAGGGTGCCGCGGCTGCGCTTCAGCAGGAAGTAATCCACCACCATGATGCCCGCGACGGGCGGAATGGCTACGCCCAGCAGCGTGAGGAATCCGGTGAAGTAGTTGATGATGCCAATCACGGACAGTGCGGTGCCCACAATGCCGAGTGCCCACACCAGTGCGTTGCGGCTGAGCTTCTTGTTGAACAGGGCGTTAATCATCGTGGCCAGGCCGAGCGACGACGAGTACAGGTTGATGTCGTTCAGCTTCACCGTGGAGGCCACCACAATGATGACGCCAATGACGCCCGAGGTGCCCATCATGATGTCAACTACGTTCTCGGTGCCCATGGCGTGCGCCAGCAGCACAGCAAGCAGGTTCATGCCCAGCTCGCCCACGAACGTGCCGATGAGCGTCATCCAGAACACCTGCGTGCCGTTCTTTAAGAAGCGCGCGTAGTCGGGCGTACAGATGGCGCCTGCAATAAAGCCGCCCGCCACCATGGTGGTGGCCGCGCCCAGCGTGAGCGCCGGTCCCGGAGGTGCCGTGGTCAGAAGCTCGGTGAGCGAGTGGTTCTGCAAAATGATGGCCGCAGCCACAATAACCACAATCACAAATAGCGGCACAAAAATGGTGGCGAAGTTCGCGATGGCCTTAATGCCGAACACTACCAGAAGCGTGATGGCCAGACCCGTGATGATGGCCCACACAATATACTCGGGCGTAATGCCGGCCATGACGCCAGGTAGAATTTCCTGCGTGCCCAGGAAGTCTGTGAATGGTACGATTTCGGCCATACCCTGGCCAAACACCGCGTTCTGTACGCCGAACCAACCCACCATAGAGATGGCCACCACGCCGCCGAACAGCGCCGAACCCACCTTGCCGAAGCCGGCCCAGCGGGAGAGCAGGCTGGTGGACAGGCCCTCGCGTGCGGCCGCCGTACCCAGCGCCCAGCTGACCACCTGCAGCAGCACCGAACCCAGCATGGTTGCCAGGAATGCGTCCCAGAACGTCAGGCCGTAGCCCAGCGCCGCGCCCAGCATCAGCTGTGAGACGCAGCAGATCGCGCCGATCCTGATGAAAAGAATCCGCCAAAACGGCTGTTTCGCTTCATCAGGAACGCGTGATAGCGAGTAATCGATATCTTCGTTCGCCATGATTCAAACCTTTCGCGCCTGGTAATTCCCCTGCATGTGCCGCGTCCAGGCAATGCCGCGGCCATGCGAGCTCCCTCGTGCGAGCGGCCGAAACGCCGCGCACGAAAAAGTTGGCAAGGAATTATACCGTGTGTAGCACATAATAAGCGCGCGACCGGTGAATTTTACGCTGGCTGAACGTGCGGAAAATGCCAGCGGCCAAGGGGGATCGGCCATGGCCTGCGCGCGGGTGGTCGAACGCGTGCGGGCCAGTGCCCGCGCCCCCGCTTACGCCCACTCCCGCGCCCCTGGCTACGCGCCTCCCGCGTATCCGTCGCCTGCCCGTCGCCCGCGCCCTGCGCTGGTTCAACGGTGTTGCTAAGCCGAACGTATCGCGTCAAGGGGTTTTGTACTAGAATACCGGCATGCGCACACGGAAGAAGGACATACGCCCATCGCTCTCGACCCCGCTGGTCGGCTACGGCATTATGCTGTTGTCCCTTGGGTGCTTCCTTATACTGTTGTGGGTGCTGACCATCGTGGTGAGGGTCGTGCTGGGATGACGAACCTTCTTCGGCCCACGACGCGCGAGGCGGTGCGGCGATAGCCATGTGGCAGCGATTCTCCCTCTATGATTTGCGCGTTATCGGCCATTATCTGGGCGTTCTCGTGCTGTTCTCCACACTGGCTCTGCTGGTGCCGCTGATTACGGCCGTGGTGTGCGGGGAATGGCAGCCCGCTAAAAACTACCTGGTGACCATAGGCATTGCGCTCATTGTGGGCTCGGCGCTGCGCTTTTTGCGCATCGAGCCGGGCAGGCTCAACCGCCAACAGGCGCTTGCCGTCACGGGCTTTGCGTGGATCGTGCTGGCGTTTGTGGCCAGCATCCCGCTGTATTTGTCGGGCCACTTCGCCAGCTACTTGGACGCGCTCTTCGATGGCGTGTCGGGCATCACCACCACGGGCGCCAGCATCATTCAGGACCTCGACCACCTGTCGTACGCCGACAACATGTGGCGTTTCATGATGCACCTGCTGGGCGGCTTCGGCCTTATTGTGGTGGCGCTGTCGTTTGGGCTGTTCGGCAAGCGTGCCGGTGCCAGCTTGTACTCGTCGGAGGGGCGCAGCGAGCACGTGGTGCCGAACGTGGTGCAAACCACGCAGTTCATCGCGAAGATTGGTATGGCGTTCATCATTGTGGCTACGGGCATTTGTAGCGCGATTTGCCTGTTCATAGGCATGGAGCCGCTGCGTGCGGTGCTGCAATCGCTGTGGCTATCCATCTCGGGTTTCACCACGGGCGGCTTCGCTCCTATGAGCCAAAGCGTCATGTATTATCATTCGTTCCCGCTTGAGCTGGTGCTCATGCTGCTTATGCTGTGCGGTTCCATCAACTTCGTGCTGCATTCCGAAATTTGGAAGGGGCACATCGCGGTGTTCTTCCGCGACTTGGAAATTCGCACGATGGTGTTGTGGCTTGCGGTGATGACCTGCGTGTTTGCAGCGTCGCTGTCCGCTAGCCTGAACTTTTCTGACCTGCCCGCGATGCTTCGCCGCGGTGTGTTTATGGTGATATCCGCGTTCTCCACCACCGGTTTCCAGAACATCACGACGAACCAGCTGACTGGCGCGTTGTCCTCGGGCGCGTTTCTGGTGGTGGCCATTCTCATGGCCGTGGGCGGCAGCGGCGGGTCCACGTCGGGCGGCGTGAAGTTCAGTCGCGTGGGCATTATTATGAAGTCCATTATCGCTACTATTAAAGAGGCGCTGGCGCCCGACTCCGCGCGTGTGGTGGTGTCGTACAACCACGTGGGCCGCCGCATGATATCGCCCGAAGTGGTGAAGGAGGCCATGACGGTGTTCACGCTGTATGCGGTCACCTACGTCATTGGCTCTCTGGTGGGCATCGCGCACGGCTACGAGGCCACGCAGGCTATTTTCGAATCGGTGGCCATGGCGTCGAACGGCGGCGTGTCGTCGGGGCTGGCTTCGCCGGGCATGCCCGCGTCGCTTGAGGTGTTCTACATCGTGCAGATGTGGGCGGGCCGTCTGGAATTCGTGACGCTGTTGGCGCTGATTGTGGAAGTTATCGTGTCGTTTAAGCCGCGTCGGCGGATACTGCCGTTTGGGAAGGAGGGCGCGCGATGAGGGGCGTGCCTCTTTCTGTTCGCGGTGGTGGCTGCGCGGCACGCGGTGGCTGGCCGGTGCGTGTGGCTCGCCTGGTGCTGGCGTGCGCGCTGGCGGCGACGTGTGCGCTGGTGCCGCTTACGGCCTTCGCCGATGATGAGGGCGAAAACCGCGTGAACCCCCAGCAGCGCCCCGACAGTTCGTTCATTTATGACACGTCCATCGATGCGCTGGGTGAGGCCGACGCATACTACGACAACCAAACCGTGCAGGTGGTGGGTGAAGTGGTGGGCGACAACATCCGCTCGGGCGTGAGCGGGCGCTTCCGCTGGATCACGCTGGCTGCCGTGGAGAAGGATTCAACTTCCACGGTGTCGGTGTTCATGACGGCCGAGCAGGCGGCCAAAATTGACACGTACGGCAAGTATGGCACCACGGGCGCAAAACTGCAGGTGCGCGGCACGTTCCACCTGGTGTGTCCCGAGCACGAGGGCCTCACCGACTTGCACGCCGATATTGTGAGCGTGGTGGAAAAGGGTCGTCACCACGAGGACGTGTTCGACGCCAACGAGTTGGTGCCGGGCGCGGTGTTGGTGGCCGTGGGGCTGGCTTTGATGGGTGTGTTCTATTTCTTGCGGGAACGGCAGCGCTAATGCAAGGAGGGGTCGTTTGCTGAAAGGCCAGGTTGTCAAGCTTGATCGCGGGTATCCGCTTGTGCGGACCGAAGACGGGCGCCTCGTGCGCTGCGAGCACGCAACGGCGCTGGTGAAAGGCGAGCACGTGCGCGCCGTCATCGGCGACTTCGTGGAGGTGAACGCGCCCGAGGGTCACGATAAAGGCATCATTGAGAGCATTTGTCCCCGCTCGCGCGCGTTTGTGCGCAAGGATCCCACGGAGCGCGCGGTGCCGCAGGTGCTGGCCGCCAACTTCGACCGCGTGTTTGTGGCGCAACCTCTGGCAGATGTGAACGTGCGTCGTCTTGAGCGCGAACTGGTTTTGGCGTACGAAACCGGCGCGGCGGTAACGGTGGTGCTGACCAAGGCCGACCTGGCTGAAGATGAAGAACACGTGGTTGCCGTGCGCGACCGCGTGCGCGCGTTGGTGGGCCCCGACGTGCAAACTATTGTCGTGACCGAAAACGACCCCAGCAGCATTGAAGCCGTGCGCGCGTTAGTGCCGCCGGGAACCACGGCCGTGCTCATTGGGAAGAGCGGCGTGGGGAAGTCTAGCATGGTGAACATGCTGGTGGGAGCCGAGCTGCAGGACACCACACCGGTACGCGAGGACGGCAAGGGCCGCCATACCACGGTGAGCCGCGAGATGGTGCCCGTGCCGGGCGGCGGCTCCATTGTGGATATGCCGGGCGTACGTGGCCTCGGGCTGTGGGATGCCGACGCGGGTATTGGCGCTGCGTTCGCCGACGTGGAAGAGCTGGCCGAACACTGCCGCTTCCGCGACTGTCGCCACGCCGACGAGCCGGGTTGCGCCGTACGCGCCGCCGTGGAATCCGGCGAGCTGAGCCCCGAGCGATTCGCCTCCTACCAGGCACTTCGCCAAGAAACCGCCGAAGTGGCCGAACGCCGCGAAGAGGCCCGTCGCATGCGCGGCGAAAAAGCCTCCAACGCCGGCAAGCCCCAGCGCAAAGGCAAACCCCGCCCCCGCAAACGCTAAGACGCCGCCCTCCCTTGCCGCAAAAGTGTGACGCGCTTACGTGCTAACTAATACGCCAAGAGGCTATGCGCATCCTCATCATCATGACGAGGGCATGTTCTCCTCTGGTTAACGTACTTGTCGCCCTCGCGGCGCTCAAAAGTGTGACGCGCTATCGCGCTACCGATTACGCCACGATATGGCCACCTCCCTACCACTATGACGAGGGTATGTTCATGTACGATAAACCTAACTAAAAAGGTAACATTCGTAGGGGCGCTTCACGAAGCGCCCTCTCCGCCGAAGGCGGAGAACCAAACCGTGACCTGCGTTTTCGCGCTTCGCGCGAACGACGCTTCCCTAAAGAGACTAGGCGCTTCGCGCCGTCGCTGATAACGTCGTTACGGAGATTAGTCTTTGGTTTGCCAGCTATGCTTCAAATTCTATTCCGTATTTCTCGGCAAAGGCGCGTTCTTTAAGCTGGTCATAAGGCATGGCAAGAATTTCTGGATCGGGGTTACTTATACCGAGCTCAGCAAGCGTCTCGTCGCAAAGATGATGTCCGCGCTTGATAGCTGCCAATCCGCGCTCTCGTTTCGCCTGCTCTGCCATCTGCTGCATGAACTATCCTTTCACATTTGTATACATAGTATAGTACCCTCAAAGACCCTCGAAGAAACCAATCGGCATTCCACTCCACTCATTCGCTAAGTTTTTGCGTATAGGAGGCTTTTGTGTTAACGTCTCCCGCCAAGCGGGGAGGGGTGGCGCTTGTGCGCCACGGCCGCTAGGGGGCCATTGTGAAAAACATTAGCTTGAAGACCATTTATTTGGTTGCGCTTTCTGCCGTGTTCGCTGTTTCGTTTCTTATGTTTGTGCTGCTGGATATGCACTCGCAGCAAGAACAAACCGAGGCGTCTATGCTGGAAGAAGCGCGCACGTTCGCGCGCGAAATGGATGCCGTGTGGAAGTTCATGGATAACTCGCAGTACGTTATAAACACCACGTCAGACGGTGTGTATGAATTCAAGGGGCTGCACTGCTCGCGCGTGGGTAAAAGCGTGGGCGCGCTGTTCTCAAAGGGCAGCGACTACACCATTCGCTACACCAACTTCAATCCGCGCAACGTTCAGGACGAGCCGGACGCGTTCGAAGCGGCGGCGCTCGAATCGTTCAACGCCGATGCGCGCGTGCGAGAACATTATGGCGTGGCCGACTTCCAGGGCACCGAGCGGTTCCGCTACGCGCAGGCGCTTGAGGTGGACAAGAGTTGCCTCGAATGCCACGGCGAGCCGGCCGGCGAAATAGACATCACTGGCAAGGCGAAGGAAGGGTGGACGCTGGACTCGGTGGGCGGAGCCATTAGTATTGTCATACCGCTTGACCAGCAGCAAGAGGCCATGCGCGCCAACGTGGTGCGCGACGTGGCGTACTTCCTCATGATTACGCTGCTCATTGGCGGGGTGGTGTATGGCGTGACCACCTGGTTTGTGTTTCGGCCGCTCGAACGCATGAAGCTGGCGTTCGCGCAGATGGAACAGGGAAGCCTGAAGGTGTCGCTTGATGATAGTCGCGCGGCGAAGGAAATTGGGCGGGTTATTGTGCAGTTCAACAGCATGGCCCAAGAGCTGAATGCCGTGTACGAGCATCTGGAAGATCAGGTGGAAAGCCGCACCGACGACCTGAGGCGCGCGAATGCCACGCTTGAGCAACAGCGCGACACCCTTGAGCGCTTGAACAGCGAACTGGCGAAGGAAACCCAGTTCAAGTCTGACTTGCTGGCCATGGTGAACCACGAACTGCGCACGCCGCTGACATCAATCATCACGTTTGCGCAGATCTCGCGCGAGGCTTGCCCGCCCGAACGCGCCAGCGAACGCCATTCCTGGGAAGAAATTGAGAAGAACAGTCATATTCTGCTTGCCATGATCAACGACATGCTGGATATCGCGCGCTCGGATGCGGGCAGCATTCGCACCTCGTGCGAGCCCATGGATCTGGGCGATATCGTGGCCGCAGTGCGCGAAACCATGACGCCACTCGCCAAGAAGTATAGCGTGTCGTTCACGGCGCGCGTGGCCTCCGACGTGCCGCTGGTGAACGGCGACTTCGAGAAGACGCAGCGCATGCTGGAGAATCTGGCCAGCAATGCCATCAAGTTCACGCCTGACGGCGGCACGGTGGAGTTGCGGGCGGACGTGAATCGCGCTAATGGCAGCGTGCGTCTGCGCATGCGCGACAACGGCATTGGTATTGCGCCCGAAGACCAGGAGCGCATTTTCGAACGATTCTTCCAGGTGGACAGCACGTCCACGCGCAAGTACAACGGCAGCGGCTTGGGCTTGGCGCTCGTGCGTGAATACGCCACGGTGCAGGGCTATTCCGTGTCGGTGGAAAGCGCGCTGGGCTGCGGCAGCACCTTCACGATTCACATTCCGCCTGACGCCATCGTCGGCTGAGGCATCCAAGGGAAAGGCGAAGGGCATGTATAAAGTAATGCTAATTGACGACGAGGACAATTTGCACGCGGCCATCGAGAAGCTGCTCGTGCAAAGCGGCTACGCGTTCTGCGGCGCGAAGGACGGCGAGACGGGGCTGGCGCTTTTGGCTGATGAGAAGCCTGATCTGCTACTGCTTGACGTGATGCTGCCGGGTATCAACGGCTTCGATTTGTGCCGGCGCATTCGCGAGGCGGGGCGGCGCATTCCCATCATCTTCCTATCAGCGAAGACCGATATTGTGGACAAGAGCATTGGCTTCAAGGCGGGCGGCGACGACTACGTGACCAAGCCTTTTAACGCTACGGAACTCCTGCTGCGAATTGAGGCGAACATCCGCCGCCATAAGGACACGCTGGAGTTCGCGCGCTGCTGCAACCGCGAGGGGGTGGCGCGCATCGGCGAGCTGGAAGTGCACTTCGACGAATACCAGGTGTTTGTGAAGGGCAAGCCCGTGCCGCTCACCACTAAGGAGTTCGAGATTGTGGCGTTTCTGGCGTCGAACCCAGGCAAGGTGTTCACCCGTAGCCAAATTCAGGAGTACATCTGGGGCGAAGGCGAGGCTGACGTAAAGACGAACAGCATCACCGTGTTCGTGCGCAAGATTCGCGAGAAGATTGAAGAGAACCCCAGCGAGCCAAAGTACCTGCTCACCGTCCAGCGCGTGGGGTACAAGATGACCGATAAGGTTGAAGGATAGAGGGCGCACAGGGGGGAACTTGCGTGTCGGTGGCGCGGCTTGCGCGGGCGTGTGGTTTGCGTTGTTGTTCTACGGCGGTCAGCGCTTGCGTGCGAGGATTCCCAAAACCGCGTGGCTGCCAGTGCCTCTTCTGCTCACCGCGTCGCTCATTAATATCTCGCTAAGATTTTCTTAACCCGAAAATTATTTCCGATTTATCGTAATAACTCTTGATGCTTCGTAAAGTGAGGGCAACGAAAAGTCAGGGGATGACAAGGCTTTTCGAAACCTTGATTCGCGGGGGTGTATCCCTCCCTCCCCGCTCTCCCGCGGTCGGGTTCTATGCCTTCAGGGCGCCGGTGTTCGGTCGCGCGCCCTTGAAGGCCCCGGTGGAAGGATGAGAGGAGAACCGCATGACAGAGAAGACGGCGAAGCCGCACGGCTTTTCGCGCAGGAGCTTCATCAAAGGCGCCGCAGCCCTCACAGCCGCAGGAGCCCTCGCAGGCTGCAGCCCTAAAACTAACAACCTCGAGGAAACGAAAGAACCACAGGAGGCTCCGGAAACAAAAATCTTTGCGGGAGTGTGCCGTGGTAACTGCGGTGGTGGCTGTTTCCTAAATGTGCACGTCAGAGATGATCAAGTGGTGCGTACCTCGGCACGCGATATGCCGAATCCGGAATATAATCGCATTTGCGCCCGTGGTTTGACGCAGGTGGGTCGTATTTATAGCGCAGATCGTGTGCTCTATCCCATGAAACGAGTTGGCGAGAGGGGTTCGACTGATTTTGAGCGCATCAGTTGGGACGAGGCGTTAAATACCATTGCAGAAAAATGGACTGGTTATCGTGAAGAGTTTGGTCCTCAGTCCATCATGCTCTTCTATGGTTCGGGCAATTACGCTCTTTTTAGCGGAAGTTGTAACGCGGTTGGTGCAGTGGTGCGCTTTGAAAATATTCTCGGATGCACAGATGCAGGACTCGATGTTGACGTGGGAACGGGCTACGGTGCAACACGCGCGCATGGAGGCAGCGATCTTGGCAACGAATTGACCGACCGCAAAAATGCGAAAACCCAAATTCTTTGGGGAAACAATCCTGCCATTTCGCTTCCTCATACTCTGCACTTTATGATAGAGGCTAAAGAGCAGGGTACTCGCTTCATCGTCATCGATCCGGTATACAACCCCAACACCGCTAAGGCTGACTGGTGGATACCCGTCAAGCCGGGTACAGACGGCGCCCTTGCACTAGGTGTGATCAATGTGCTGCTCGAAAACGGATGGGTAGACGAAGAAACGCTGCGCACTAAGACAAACTGCGGCCTGCTCATCAAAGAAGATGGAATGTTCCTTCGCATGAGCGACCTTGGTGTAAAGCCAACAGAAGGAGATGTGGATCCTCTCACGGGCAAACCAAAGATTATCGATCTGCCAGCGGTTTGGGATGAAGATACCGGCAAAGCCGTTGCGTTCAGCGAGGCGACAAAGCCGGCATTGAAAAACGTAGCTCCCATCGAAGGCCATGCGGTCCAAACGGTATACGAAAATGCTATGGGCTACATTTCGGCTTGGACTCCTGTGGCCGCTTCTGCTGTGTGCGGTGTTTCCGAAGACGATATTCGCGAACTTGCACGCGTCTATTATGAAGATGGTCCCGTGACGACAGAAATCATGCAAGGTTTGAATCACTATCGCAACGCCCATTACACCGGCTGGCCTGTGTACTTGGTCGGACTTTTGACTGGCAATGCTGGAAAGCCCGGCGCCGCTATCGGTCAAAGTGAAGAGTATCTGCCTCAGATGATGTTCTCCAACATTAAGGAGGCATGCTATCCGGTTGACTCTTCCGGAAAGGCAGCCCCTGGTGTTTCAGGTCACTTGGACACCACAGTATTCGAGGAAGTGTTTACGTCGGGTAAGTTCAAAGGCAAGGATTACGTGGTCAAAAGCGCGTATATCCATTGCTCAAACCCAATGGTTACCATGTGCAATAACGATTATACGGCGCGTTGGATGGACGCTCTCGAATTCGTGGTGGTTGCGGATATGTGCATGACTGAAACATGCAAGCATGCAGACATCGTACTTCCTGCTGCTCACTGGTTCGAACAGCAAGACATTGGTTTTTTGTTCTCGTCGCACCCGTATCTGTTGTGGCAGGACAAATGCATCGAACCTCTCGGTGAAGCGAAATCCGATTTTCAAATATTCGGCGAGATTCTCGATCGTCTCGGATTGGGTGAGTTCTGGTGCACGGAGGACGAGTATGCCGAAACAGTGCTCAATTCAGATTATTGGAAGTCCTTGGGCTGTACGTTAGAGAACATTAAAACCAAGGGTGCCGTCCGTATCTATCCGGAAGGCGACAAACTTGGCAAAGCTGATGTTCTTGCTACCGAAACAGGCCGTATCCAGTTGTATCAGGAGACAGCTGTTCCTAACAATGTGTCGACAACCGATTTCGATATTTCGAAAGAACGTGGATTGTATTGGGAGACACCACAATTTATCGGCGAGGACCGCGAATACCGTCAGCAATACCCATACAGCGTGTTGTCTGAGCATATGCGTACTCACACGCACACGCAATGGTGGGAATGCGGTTACGTGCGCGAGTTTGAGCGCGAGCCCATCGTGCGCATCAATCCTGACGACGCAGCTGAGCTGGGCATTGTGGAGGGTGATACCGTGCGTCTGTCCAATGATAATGGTTATGTAGTTATGAAAGCAGCGATCAGTGCTGGTTTGCCTCGCAAGATGGTGTCATCGGGTCGTAGCTGGCAAAAAGACGATTTTATTGATGGCCACTTCGCGAACCTATCTTCGAAAGACTACAGCCCTATGATCGCAAACCAGGCGTTTAACGACGTTGCGGTTATGATCGAGAAAATCTAGGAGAGTGGTGCAAGATGACCCATTATGGAATGGCAATCGATCTAAACCGTTGCTTCGGCTGCCAGGCATGCGCTGCTGCGTGTAAAGTCGCAAACAATCTGCCTAAAGACATTAGTTACAACGTGGTATATACCAAGCCGGATAAAAATTTTGACACTCTGGGCCTTGCCGTTGCAAGAGGAGCTCTTTCGAACGACTGCGCAGGTGGTACGCATGATGACCCCGTGCTTTCCTTCTTGCCCTTCCAATGCCAGCACTGCGAGAAGCCGGCGTGTCTCGAAGTGTGCCCCACGGGAGCTACTACTAAAGACGAAGAAACTGGCATTGTCCTCGTGGATAGTGAGTTGTGCATAGGATGTGAGTCGTGTATTAAAGCGTGCCGCTATGAAGGTGTACGTACGCTCATCGTTTCGCCGGAATACTATCTTGATGTGGTGGTAGGTGAATATGACGCGCCGCCGCACAAGGGAGGTACGGTGGAGAAGTGCACGTTCTGTAAGAATCTTATTGATCGTGATGAAGTTCCCGCCTGCATGCAACTGTGCCCCGGTCGCGCTCGTTATTGGGGGGATATCGACGATCCGGAGTCGGACGTGTCGAAGGCTATAGCTGGCCGCGAGACGCTGTTCCTCAACGAGGAAGCCGGCACGAAGCCCAGTGTGTACTACTTGCGATAACTGTCACGTGGGGCTATAACAGCACGCGCTGAAGATTGGCTGTAGGGTAGGGGCTGTCTTTGCTGCGAGAAGCGGTGAATGGCAACAAGGATCAAGCCCCTTCCTTGCAAACTCGGTCGGCGTGTGCTTGGGCGGCCTCTCATGTGCAAGGGGGAGCGAATGGAGCGGATGGAAGCGTTAAAAAGTAGTGTGGGGAAGGCTGACGCTTGCGAACTTTTGGCTTATGCATTCGCATTTCCAAACGAACAGCTTGCGGAAGGACTTTCCAGTGGCGCGCTTGCGGACGACGCTGAGGCATGTCTACGCGATGCGGGCGTGGCGAGCGAAGGTGCGCGTCAGGTTGCCAATGACCTTCGCAGGTGGCAGGGATTTGATGCTGCCGATTTGTGCTCACGTATGCGCACCACGTACTCGCGTCTTTATCTTGTACCTGGTGGTCACACGCCTATCTTCCCTTATGAAAGTGCATTTCTTCATGTGGAGCACGGGCTATCGGGTATTCCCGTGCTATTTCGCACGCCGGTGACACTTGACGTTGAGCGTCAGATGCATGAGGCGGGTGTTGCTGCGAAGAATGAGCGCAAGGAACCGTGTGACAGTGTGTTTGATGAGTTTGAGTTCTTGTCATTCCTCTTCGCCAAGTTCGCTGATGCAAGTAATCGCGAGGACACTGATGAGGCTACTATCTGGGAAAGCCGCGTTCAGCATTTTTTAACTGAACATGCCCAAGTATGGTTGCCTTCGTTTATGCGCCGTACACAAGAATTGGCTGCAGGTGAACCTTATGAAGCGCTCGCTTCCTTTGGCGCAGCAACGATGGGGGTACTCGAATGACATTCCTTCTGGTGTTCGTGATTACGGTGGTGGCGGTGTATGCGCTGCGCACGCCGTTGAAGCGCTGGCCCGTGGTGTTTTATGCGCTTGCCATTGTGCTTGATGTGCTGTTCGTGATGGGGTCGTTTGTGCGGCTGCCAGGCCCCCTTAACGATGTGCTGTTCCTGCTGGTGCATAAGTGTACGCTGGCCACCGCGCTGTTTATTGTGGTCATGTACATTGGCGTGTTCAGCCGCGATGGCCTTGTGGCGCAGCGGTTTCGCCCCATTCGAGCCGAGTTGTCCATCGTGGCCTGGCTGTTGTCGCTGGGGCACATGGCGGTGTACCTCGCCTCGTACGCAACGCGGCTTTCCGCAGGCTTCGCGCAGGTTAACGTTGCCGTTGCTTTGGTGATAGCGCTCGTGCTGTTTGTGCTGCTGCTGGTGCTGGGTGTGACCTCGTTTAACGTGGTGAAGAAGCGTATGCCCAAAGAAACGTGGAAGCGCATACAATGGTGGGCGTACCCCTTCTTCGGCCTGGTGTACGTGCACTTGATGCTGATGCTGCTGCCCGCGGCCTTGCGCGGCGGCGAAGCGGCGCTGATGAGCGTGGTGGTGTACACGGTGCTGTTTGGTGCCTACGCGGTGCTGAGGATCGCCCGTGCTCTCAAGGATCGGCGCGCCGCGCGCAATAAGCTTTCCGCTGATTGCTGCTAATTCTTCTGCTATACTTCGCTCCGGCTTTGCCTGGTGGGATCTCACGTCTGCTTTGGCTTTGCTCCGCGTTCGCATCGTTGGGCCCTGCGTTTGCGGCTTATTAGTTGCCCAAAGCCCGCGGCCGATAGGCCGTGCGGAGACAAGGAGAAATCCCATGGACAAGGGAAGATCGTCGTACGTCGCCCAGGCGGGCATGATTGCGGCCGTGTATGCTGCAGCCACGCTTATCGCACTTCTGCTGTTGCAGGGGTTTGCATGGGGGCCGGTGCAATTCCGCATTTCAGAGGCCGTGTGCGTGCTGGCCGTGCTCACGCCAGCGGCCGTGCCGGGGCTCACGGTGGGCTGCATCGTGGCGAACCTCATTGCGCTTGCGGTGAACGGCACCGGTGCGTTAGGCCTGCTCGACGTGGTGTTTGGCAGCCTGGCCACCTTCTTGGGCGCGCTGTGGTGTTGGAAAATGCGCGAGCGGCCGAAGCTGGCGCTGCTGGGGCCCGTGATTGCGAACGCGGTTATCGTGCCTGCTTATCTGCCGCTTTTGTTGCAGGGGTTGGGCTTCTACACCATTCCGTTCACCACCATCGCGCTGGATGGCGCCTACATTCCCATGTACCTGTTCGGCCTGGTGGCTACTGGAATTGGCGAGGCGCTGGTCATGTATGTGCTGGGTTTGCCGCTGCTTACGGCACTCAAGCGCTTTAATGTGGTGAAGCGTCCGGCGGAAAAGACGCGCTCGCAGGCAGGCGGGCTGGACTCGAAGCAGGCTGAAAGCCGCTAGGCGGCGTTGTGGTTTACCGCTGGAAGCGCCGCCTTCGCCACCCCTCGCATTGTTTTAGTGTTCGCGATACGCCCGCCCCTTCGCTGTTTACGTGAAGGGGCGGGCGTATGTGCGCAAAGCGGCTACAATATACGGTTGGACTAACTGAAGCAGGCGTGCCGAGGGGGCCGCCTCCGACTGAAGGAACCGCATGAACCCGGTTATCATCATACCGACTTTCATCTCTGCCCGCCGGCGCAAGGAAGGCGGCAGTCTTCTTACCACGTACGATCACACCACCCCCATCTCGCAACCCGGCGAGCTGCCGCGCCTTCTGCACTCGCTCCAAAAGGTGCGCGGCATCGGGCAGATTGTGATTCTGGTGGCCAGCGAGCCGTCCATCGAGAACCAGGCGGCCGAAAAGGTGCAGATCGCAGCCGCGCAGTACCCGTCGCTCAACATTGCCGTGGTGGGCGCGCCGGAACTTGCGCTCGTGCAGCAGCGCATGGAGCAGCTGGGCCTGGGCAAGCTGTCGAAGGAAATTGGCCTTTCCGGGTATGGTGCCATTCGCAATTTGGGCCTGGTGGTGGCGAACACGCTCGGCTTCGACGCCGTGGTATTCCTGGATGACGAC
This sequence comes from Candidatus Gordonibacter avicola, assembly GCA_019113915.1. Classification (GTDB taxonomy): domain Bacteria; phylum Actinomycetota; class Coriobacteriia; order Coriobacteriales; family Eggerthellaceae; genus Gordonibacter; species Gordonibacter faecis. Next base: position 88,583 of record DXGM01000016.1, on the reverse strand, counting down.
GAGATTGTCGACGACGCCGACTTCCTGCAAAAAGCAGTTTATGGCCTGGGGAAACTCACAAAGAAGGGCATTCCCATTCTGGCGAAGACGGGCTACTACTTCAACTCCGAGGGCACGTTTTTGTCGAAGAGCCAGGACAAGTGGTACAACCATTTCTGGCAGCAGGGCAAAGCCTTCAATAAGATGATGACGAAGGCTATGCGCGGCCCGCGTCTGTCGCGTTCAAACCACGTGTGTGGCGGCTGCTTGGCGTTGCACAAAGAGGCGTTCAAGCGCCTGTCGTTCGACCCGTGGATCGCGCGCGGCGAAGACCTCGATTACATGCTTGACCTGCGCATGTACGGCTCCGACATCTGGTTTGACAACCAGTGGAGCCTGCGTCACCTGCCGCCGGAGACCGAAAGCGAAGGCACGCGCTTTCGCCAGGACATCTTCCGGTGGCTCTACGAGTACCGCAAGATGGAGTACAGCCGCACGCAGATTGACCTTTTGCAAGTGAAACCCTCGTCGCTTGAGCCGTATCCGGGGCCGTTTTTGGAGCCGGGCGTGACGAAGCGCATTCGCCTGACGGCGTTTCTGCGTAGCTTGGCACGGCCTGACAAGAAGGCGTATCGCAAGGCGGCGAAGGCGGCTACCGGCGAGGCTACCCTGTATGCGCAGCGGAACTGCTCGAAGTATTTCGAGTTCCAGTTTGTGTGGCCTGAACTCATGGCGCGCTTTGAGAACGACCAGATTCTGCGCACGGCGCTGGTGCAGTGCGCCGCGCAGCGTCAAATTGGCGTTGACGCACCGCGCCAGGCTGCCGCTATCGCGGCGCAAGCTGCCGGTATTGACCCCGGAGCGACGAGTGAGATTCGCCTGAATATTGCGGAGTAGCGCCTGCGCGCATGGCGTGTTTTGCGTGTCCGCGCGTTGGCGCTGCCGTTTGCCGGTGAGGCGTTGTCGCTGGGAAACGCTGTCGTGACGCTTGGCGGAATCCCGGCGCCTTATGTTCGCGCCCGCAGCCGCTTCGGCTACACTGTGACGTGGACAAATCGCGAATCTGCAAGGAACGGACGGCGCGCGCATGGACCTCTTCACTTCGTTTGTTTTGCCTGCTGTGGTGGGCATCGGCATCGGCATTCTGTCGGGCATGCTGGGCATCGGCGGAGGCACGGTGCTGGTGCCCATCTTCCGCTTGGCGTTCGGCATGAGCCCCATCATGTCCACGGCTACGTCGCTGTTCACCATTATTCCCACGTCCATCTCGGGCGCGGTGTCGCATGTGCGACACAAGACGTGCGTGCCGTCGCTGGGCATAGCCGCCGGCCTGGGCGGCGCGTGCACCTCGCCCATCGGCGTGTGGCTGGCGCAGATCTCGCCGGCTTGGCTGGTCATGCTGGTGGCCGCGCTCATCATTGGGTACTCAGCGGTGAATACGCTGATAAAGGCCTGGCGCATGAAGCCCGCGGCGAAGAAAGTTCCGGCTGCAGCTGCGGATGACCCTGCAGTGCTGGCGGAAACGGCCGTTGAGCAGGTGGGTGATGCGGCGGCGAACGAGGATGCGGAACTGGCGCCCACGCCCATTGCGGCGGACACGGGCAAGTCGTTTCCCAAGCTGACGCGCAAGCAGTTGCTTATTGGGGCGGCCATTGGCCTGGGCGCGGGCTTGGCCTCGGGGTATGTGGGCGTGGGCGGTGGCTTCATCATGGTGCCGCTCATGTTGTCGCTGGTGGGCATTTCCATGAAACAGGCGTCGGGCACCTCGCTTATTGCGGTGATGCTGTTGGCCATTCCCGGTGTCATTGAGCAGGGCATTCTGGGGAACATCAACTATATGGCGGGCATCGCGGTGGCTATCGGCTCCATTCCGGGCGCTATCCTGGGCGCGCGGCTCGTACGCATTGTGCCGGAGCGCATGCTGCGCTTCATCTTCGGCGGCTTCCTTATTGTAGCGGCCGTGGTGCTGGTGTTGAACGAGCTGGGCATCCTGGGCTAGCGGCCGCGCACCACGCGCGTTGGCGTGCGTCGCAGCCCGCCCGCGGCTCGCTGACCGCGCGCCCCCGCATACACCCCTGTCTAAAAGCGTGCATCTTGGTGACGTAGCTGGTAGGATGGTGGCCCACCTACAGCAAGGAGGTCCCCGTTGGTTCAGGAGACGACGGAAGTGAAGCCAGCGTTGCCTCGCTTCTTCACGCTTGAAATGCTTATGTTTACGCTCACGGCCTTGTCGGGGCTCGTGCTCATATGGTCGTCGGTGTCGCCGTATCGCAACATTGCGGTGCTCATTGTGGCGGGCATCGTGTTCACGTTTTCGCTGGTCATCGTCATTCGGCTGCTCATGGACCCGGATTCAGTGCGCGCGCGTCAGTCAGATGCCATGCTGCGCCTGGCCAGTCAAACGCTCGACTGCATGAAGGAAGGCCTCACGCGCGACGCGGCGCAGCGCATCTGCCAGCTGCTGCTTCCTTCCACGGCCGCCATCGCGGTGGCCATCACCGACAAGGATCACATTCTGGGTTACGCCGGCTACGAAGAGGCCGAAAACCCCTCCGGTAGCATTATTCGCACGCACGCGACGCATGCCACGCTGGCCGATGGGCACGGCCGCATCCTGCTCACGCCCGAGGAAATTGGGTTCCCGTCCAGCTCAACCACCATTCAGGCGGCCATCATTGTGCCGCTCACGGTGGGCCACAGCGTGGCGGGCACGCTGAAGTTCTACTACCGTCGCGCGCGCCACATCAGCGAGACGCAGAAATCTATCGCCGAAGGGTTCGGCCAGCTGTTGTCCACCCAGATGGCGGCCTCGGCGCTAGAAGAGCAGACGAAGCTTGCCACCAGCATGGAGCTGAAGGCGCTGCAAAGCCAGATCAACCCGCACTTTTTGTTCAACACCATCAACACCATCGCCTCGCTCATTCGCACCGATCCGGAGAAGGCGCGCATTTTGCTGCGCGAGTTCGCGGTGTTCTACCGCCGCACGTTGGAGGATTCGGCCGACCTTATTGTGTTCGCGCGCGAGATGGAGCAGACGAAACGCTACTTCACGTTCGAAATTGCGCGCTTCGGTGAGGACCGCGTGGCCATGGAGGTGGACATCGACCCCGCCGTCGACGACATGATGGTACCGCCGTTCCTCATTCAGCCGCTCGTGGAAAACGCCGTGCGCCACGCCATGCCCTCCGAGGGCAAACTCACCATTCGCGTGACCGGCACGGTGGAGGGCGATGACGTGATCGTGTGCGTGGCCGACGATGGCGTGGGCATGACGGAAGAGGCGCGGCAGAATATTCTGCACCCCGAGTCGTCCACCGGCTGCGGCATTGCGGTGAAGAACGTGCACGACCGCATTTGTGGGTACTTCGGCCCCGACACGCACATGGACGTGGAAAGCGAGTTGGGTGCCGGCACAAAGGTGACGCTCGTGCTGAAGAACGGGGCGCAACGGGAGTTTGAGCGCTGACAAGGGCACGCCCTACCTCTATAATGAGCCGTCATGGGAAAATTCGCGAACATACAAAACCGCATTCCTACCGGGGTCTATAAGCTGCTGCTGGTGGTGGCCACCATCATTTGGGGCCTCAGCTTCGTGGTGATGAAAGACGCCGTGGATGTGCTGCAACCGGCGTACCTTATTGGTTTTCGCTTTCTGGCCACGGGTGCCATTCTAATTGTGCTGTTCTTCGGGCGCATCCGCCGTGCCTTCACGGGCGAGATGGCGAAGGATTACCTAGTGAAGGGCATCATCCTGGGCGTGCTGTGCTATCTAGCGTTCTGGATTCAAACCATCGGGCTCGACCACACTACGCCGGGCAAAAATGCGTTTCTCACGGCCACGTACTGCGTCATTGTGCCGTTTGCCTGGTGGGCTATTGCGCGCAAGCGACCCTCGGTGTTTAACCTGGTGGCAGCTATCATGGCGGTGGCGGGCATCGGGCTGGTGTCGCTGACGGGATCGCTTTCCGAGTTGTCGATGGGCTACGGCGACGCCATGACGCTGGTGTCGGCGCTGCTGTTCGCCGTGCACATTGTGTACGTGTCGAAGTTCTCAGAGACGAACGACGTGCTGGTGCTTACGGTGATGCAGTTCGTGGTGGGCGGCATCTGCGGCGTGGCGTACGGCGCGTGCTTCGAAACGCTGCCGCCGATGGAAGCGCTCACGCCCGCGTTCTGGGCAAACATGGCGTATCTTGTGGTGTTCGCGTCGTGCGTGGCGCTGGTCATTCAGAATGTGGCGCTGGCGCACGTGCCGCCCGCGCAGGCGTCGCTGTTCCTCAGCCTGGAAAGCGTATTCGGCGTGCTGTTCAGCGTGCTGCTGTATGGGGAACAGATAGGGCTTCGCCTGGTGGGAGGCTTTGCCCTCATCTTCATTGCTATAGTGGTGAGCGAAACATTCCCGTTGAAGCGCGGGGCGGACGACGAGCCGCTGGCTCTTGAGACGCCCGGCGGCCCGGTGGTGGCCGTGGAGGCGCCGGTGCTGGCCGACGAGTGCGTGGGCAGCGCTGCCGCCGAGCGCGCGGACGGGGTTACCGAGTAGCGAGTTCAAGGAGGCATCATGGAGCAAGAGCGGAACAACGTTGTCCTCATTGGTATGCCCGGCGCGGGTAAGTCCACCCTGGGCATTGTGTTGGCGAAGATTCTCAACAAGGACTTCATGGACGCCGACCTGGTCATTCAGAACCAGTGCGACAAAACGCTGCAGAAGCTCATTGACGCGTGCGGCCCCGAGGGCTTCATTCAGGTGGAAAACGAAATTCTGCGCGACATTCAGGCCGACAACTCTATCATTGCCACGGGTGGTTCGGCCGTGTACTCCGATGAGGCCATGAAGCACCTCGCCGAGATTGGCCGCGTGGTATACCTGCAGATTTCCTACGACGAACTGGTGAGCCGCCTGCATGACTTGCAGGAGCGCGGCGTGGTGCTGAAGGGCGGCATCGGCATGAGCCTGCGCGACCTCTACGACGAGCGCAAGCCGCTGTACGAAAAGTATGCCGAGATCACCGTCAACGTTGACGACCTGTCCATAACCGCCGCCGCCCGCAAAGTAGCCGACGCCCTGCGCTAGGGGAGAAAAGCCTTTTTCGGGCACTCCGTAGGGCAAGGGCTCTGCCCTTGCCGCTCAGTCAGAATAAACCTGCCAGGTCAAACGTAGTTATCGGCAAAGGCAGAGTCCTTGCCCTACAGTCAACCTGGCAGGTGAGGGGCTTTTGTTGCAGTCCCCTCTTACGCTTCACGACCGTTAATCAGCCGTCATTCTAAAGGTCTACTTCCCTTACATACGGTGCAACTTTTTCAATAGCCGCTTGTACGGCTTCCGCCGGGTCATCCACTTCAACCAAGTCGTTGATAATTTCTATCAGGGCCTCTTCGGAAAGATCAGGATTAAGTTCTTTATCGTTATGGGCGAGAATCCACTTGAAAGCACGGGTGCCAGTGGACTTATTTCCATCCGTAAAGATGTGGCCAGAGCCAATCAGGTGGGCAAAGACAATGCCGATGCTCGTAGTGTCATTTATATCGTCGATGTAATAATCAAATGCCGCATTATTGAGACTGACAATATCGTCGAGATCTTCATCTTTAAACACTTCTCCTGTTCCATCTTGGGTCAGGCGATTCATGTTGATGAGATCATCCCTGGTGGGAGTTGTTACTGTTGTTCTGGGCATAGCGCCCTCCCTTCCTGTTTCAAAATGTATGTGATAGTTGGTGACTTCGGAAGAATCTACACAGCCAGAACTTCTTCAACGGAGGTCATGGCGTTAAGCTGTTCATCTATCTGCTGCTTTGCCTCAATCATCTCCGGTGTTACAAAATTCGGTAACGTATCGTTTTCGTTACCTGATTCCCAAGCGTTCAGCACCGTGTCGGGTGAGGTATCGCTGTCATCGAGCATTTTCCAACAAGCCCTCAGCTCCTTGATGAAGTCCATCACCTCTTCGAGAGGAGGATTTTCCTGACCAGGCTTTTGCATCATGTCGACAACGCAGTGCAACAGAAAGTCAATGCCTACCTTCTTGTGGTCCACAATAGATTTGGCCATGGTGTAAACAAAGATGTTCTCGACATCCTTTGACAGCACGCCTTTCGAAGTGAAGGTGTATTTGTAGGCCATCACGTCGACGCGCACGATAGAATAATTCTCGGGATATACGAAGAACATCTTTTCCTGGGTTTCGCCAATGGAGGTGTCGCCGATAAGTCCGCTAAGCGCGGTTTTGACGATTTTTTGGAAACCATCTTTCACGCCACTTGAACCTTTGAAGAAATCATCGACCGCCTCGCCGATGGCCGCGTTGCACCCGTTCGAAATATTGACATGCTGGGAATTCCGATACTCGAAAGCGCGGTCGCCCACAATTTCAAGCTGCCCCATGGCTTCCTTGTTGCTCAACATCACCTTGAGTTGAGTTTCGAACGTTTCCGCTTTTGAGCGGGCCATTTTCTGCAAGAAGGTGAACTGCTCGCGCAGCTTCGCCTCCTCCTCGGTCTTACCGGTAAGGTCGTCGATAAGTTTACTGATTTTAGCCATGCTCCATCCTTTCAATCATGATCCGGATGGGAGCTCCCTTGTTCTGCATTGTAATGTGAGGCCCCCCCCCCTCTGTCAAGACCCAAAAGTGAGAAACTTCATCAGCAATCAAAAAAGTTTGCACGAAAAACGAACGCACTGTTTCACGTGAAACAGTGCGTGTAAAAGCGAAGGGGCTGTACCAAGAGTTCCTTCCCGCGTCATAAAAGTGTGACGCGCTATCGCGCTAGCTATTACGTCACAAGGCAGCTGCCTTCCCGACCACTATGACGCGGGCTCATCCATGTATCATAAACCTAACTAAAAACGAAGCGCCCTCTCCGCCGAAGGCGGAGAACCCAACCCTGACCTGCGTTTTCGCGCTTTGCGAAGGGGGTTCAATTCATCGCGAAGCGCCCTATAGAGGTTGTACCACTTGTAAGTTGACGCCTTCAAGTCAGTCAACCCGCGTCGTAAGGCAAGGGACGCGAGAAAACTCCTGGCCTAATAGCCAGCGCGCTAGCGCGTCACACTTTTGTCTCGTGCGGCGATGCTCGCCGATTGCCGTCGATCTGTCACGAAATTGTTAACTTTTCCTGAATTCTCTGCTACACTGTGCGGCTGTGCATAGCGTCACCCCGTTGAGGCTCCCTGGATCTACATGAGACAGGGCGCGTTAGGGGCCTCTGGAGAATCCCGGTTACGGGTGCCGAAGGGGCAAGGCGCGCCGCCTTGCTGCGGCGTTGTCGAAACTCTCAGGCCAAAGGACAGAGCAAAGCTACCCGCTTGTCGCGCGCACGCGATACCTGTCGCTGCGCCCGCGTCCTTCCCGTGCACCCCGTGTATTTTCCACCCGCCTTCTTTCGCGCACCCTTTGGGGCAAGCTTTGCGCGTGCGCTGTGTTGTGCACCCCGTGTTATACGAGGTCAGCGGCTTGCGCATCATCTGCTGTCATGCGAAGGAGGAACGAGAAGTGGAAGGGTTTTTCGGTGTCATAAACGATGCGCTTGTCGCTATCGATGACTTCATCTGGGGCATTCCCCTGATGGTGCTCATCCTGTTCGGCGGCATTTTGCTGACGGTACGCCTGCGTGGCGTGCAGTTCCGTCAGCTGCCGCGCGCGCTGCGCTACATGATTAAGAACGAGACGGGCGGCGAGGGCGAAGTCACCAGCTTCGGCGCGCTGTGCACCGCGCTGTCAGCCACCATCGGTACGGGCAACATCGTGGGCGTGGCTACGGCCATCGTCACCGGCGGCCCCGGCGCGCTGTTTTGGATGTGGCTGGCCGCGCTGTTCGGCATGGCGACCAAGTTCTCCGAGGGCCTGCTGGCGGTGAAGTTTCGCAGCATCGACAAGAAAACCGGCCACGTGCTAGGCGGCCCGTTCTACTATATTGAGCGCGGCATGGGCATGAAGTGGCGTTGGCTGGCGAAGATTTTCGCGTTCTTCGGCATGTGTGTGGGCCTGTTTGGTATTGGTACGTTTACGCAGGTCAACTCCATTTCGACGGCTATCACCGGGTTCTTTGACCCCGAGAAGAACATCACGGTGAACCTGTTGGGCATGGATTACTCCATCTTCACCGTCATTGGCTCGCTGGTGCTGGCCGTGCTGGTGGGCCTGGTGGTCATCGGCGGCTTAAAGCGCATCGCGAAGGTGAGCGAGCGCGTGATCCCCGCCATGGTGGTGCTGTATGTGGGCTTCTCGCTGGTGCTTATTTGCACGAACCTTGATAAGGTGCCGGCGGCGTTTGTCACCATCTTCCAGAGCGCGTTTGGCCTGCAAGCGGCCGCGGGCGGCATGCTTGGCGCCATCATTGTGGCCATGCAGAAGGGTATCGCGCGCGGTATTTTCTCGAACGAGGCGGGTCTGGGTTCTGCGCCTATTGCCGCGGCGGCTGCGCAGACGAAGGAGCCGGTGCGCCAGGGCCTCGTGTCCATGACCGGCACGTTCTTGGACACCATCGTGGTGTGCACGATGACGGGCCTCGCGCTGGTGATGACTGGTGCGTACCAGATTCCCGGGCTTGAGGGCGCGGCCGTGACCACCGCTGCGTTCCAGGCGGGCCTGCCGTTCATTCCGGGCCAGGTGGTATCGTTTGTGCTGATGGCGTGCTTGGTGCTGTTCGGCTTCACCACTATTCTGGGTTGGGATTACTACGGCGAGCGCTGCCTTGAGTACTTCAGCAACGGCAGCATGAAAGCCGTGAAGGTGTACCGCTGGCTCTACATTGCTGCTGTGTTCATTGGCCCTTACATGACCGTGGCTGCGGTGTGGACCATCGCCGACATCTTTAACGGCCTGATGGCACTGCCGAACATGGTGGCCCTTATCGCGCTGTCCGGCGTGGTGGTGAAGGAAACGCGCGACTACTTCGACCGCCTCAAAGCCGCCGGCACCGAGGACGCCATGGCGCCTCACCTCCCCGGCGACAACTGGGACATCCCGCCCATCGACCCCCTGAACACCCCCGACAGCGAACTAGGCACCGCCCGCGGATAACGAACGCAGATTACGAACGCAGATAACGTAGCGGATAACGAACGCGGATAACGAATTCGCCAAACGGAGTCAACGCCTTAACAACGACAACAAAAATTCGCGCGAACGAAAAAACGACGCAATTAAAAAGAATACGCAACAAAAACGCCGAGCCTCCCAGGCCCGGCGTCGCAAGCCTGCGCTGCTGCGCGCGTTGTTTGAACTGGGCGCATTGTATTCAGGACAGGAAATTTCTTACCGGAAAATTATCGGACAACTTGACGACAAGGGGAACACCGACACCATCACGCACTACCTTGATCTCCTGTCGCAGGCTGGCCTTTTGTCGGGTTTGAAGAAGTATTCGGACAAGTTGCTTGAAGCAAAAACCAGTTCTCCGCGCTTGCTTGTCCACGACACCTCGCTCATGGTTGCAACTTCAGGGGAAGATCGCGCCGCCCTTATGGAGGACCCGGATCGGCGCGGTCATCTGGTCGAAAGCGCGGTAGGCGCGTACCTACTTGCGCGCAGCCGCAAGGAACATTTCGATTTGTACTGGTGGCGAGACGGCACGGCCGAAGTGGACTTCGTTATCAAAAAGGGGAAGAAGCGCACCGCCCTGGAAGTAAAAAGCGGCCGCCCCAAACGCACAAAAGGCCTCGGCGAATTCGTGAGTCGCTTCCCTGGAACCTATAGCCTCATCATCGGCTCGAAAGATTTCCCCATCGAAGATTTCCTGTTGGGGAAGGTGCCGCTCTTTCAATAACAAATGCCGTGAGGCTGTAACAAAAAGTCCCGCACATCACAAAAGTGTGAAGCGCCCCTACAGAGGTAACCTTTTTAGCTAGGTTTATCGTACATGAATGAGCCCTCGCCATAGTGGTGAGGAGGGCAACCACCTCGTGGCGTAATCAATAGCGCGAGGCGCGTCACAATTTTGTGAAGCGGGGTTGTGGCCCCGTCGCGCCAAAAGAGAATCCGCCGCGTCGGGCGTTAGCTTCCTGTGATGTTGTCGGCGTTCTTTTTGAGGGCGGCAAGAACGGTGACGAAAGTGTCGATGTCCTTCTGATCGATGCCTTCTACCAGGCGATTTGCTGTGTCGGCAGTGAGCGGCAGCACCACGCGAATAAGTTCGCGCGCCTTGTCGGTAATGCTGACCACGTGGGCGCGGCGGTCGCTTTGATGCTTGTTGCGCACCACGAGGCCTTTGCGCTCCAGCGTGTCCAGGTAGCGCGTGATAGTGGCTTGCTCCTTGCGCGTGCGGTCGGCCAGTTCCTTCTGTGACAGTTCGCCAGCTTGATCCAACTGGTTAATAAGGTTCCATTGACCAGGGGTGAGGTCGTAGGGCTTGAGGGTGGCCTCCAACGACCGGGTGATACACCGCTGCGCGTCGTACACGAGGAAGCCTATCAGGCGGTTGTGCTTGCTTTCCACAGCGGATCCCTTCTGCAGTGCGGTGGGCGGCGCGAAGCGTCGCCGCGCATGGTGTCTGTCGATATCGAGCGATGAGGCGCGGGGCTATCGCGCGCAGACAGCGGTCTCGTTCTCTCGCGATACACGAAACCACATGCCGCGCGGCCGCGTCAAGAAGCCGGTTGCTGTTCGGTTGAATCTCCGTCTTCGCTGCCAGGGTAGGGCGTTCGGGCGAAAGAGCAAGGGAGGTGCGCCGTTGTTTCCCGAGATGAGGAAGTGGTTTGAGATGAAGTGCTGCGGGAAGGCGAAGCGCCCGCGAATGTGCGCGTAAGCAGTACCAAGTGCACTATCTCCCCATTTCAACACTATTTTTTCATTAGATAATCAAAAGTTGTTGCACTAATAGTTGTGCACAATATAATTAGCTATGCAAGTAAATTGCTGCAAGGAGGAGAGGGAAGCGCGCGAGGGGCGCGCAACCGGGGGAGTTACAAGGTGCGGCGACGCACGGGGTAGGTACGCAGAATGCGCATCCCAAGCGCCACACGCACGCCGCCAGCTGGCAAAGGGATCGCACGCACATTGCGCCCGCGAACCCCGACAATGCGCCGCACCAACGTCGCGGCCCGCCTGCATTCCCCACCTGCGCATCGCTCGCGCGCCTTCCCCTTCTCCCCAGGCAACACTTGTCAACAAGAGGCAAAAGGAGGAGGAGAGATGTCACTTAAGATGAGCCGCCGAGGCTTCGTGAAGGCTTCGGCCGTCGCGACCGCCTCGTCGCTGCTGCTGGGTTCGCAGGCCGCCACGGCTTTCGCGGACGACGCAGCAAACGGCGCGAAGGCGACCTCGTCCGACGACGTGAAAATCATCCCGAGCGCATGCCGCCAGTGCTATGGCCGCTGCGCGCTGTTCGGGCACGTCAAGGACGGACGCCTGATGAAGATCGAGGGCAACCCCGACCTGTTCAGCGAAGGTACCCTGTGCGGGCGCTGCTTCGCCATTCCGCAGGAGCTGTACAACCCGCTGCGCGTGCGCTACCCGCAAAAGCGCGTGGGCGAGAAGGGCTCCGGCCAGTGGAAGCGCATCACCTGGGAAGAAGCCTACGAAGAGGCGCGCGACCGCTTCACCGAAATCGGCGAGAAGTACGGGTGGCACACCATTGCCCACCAGTACGGCACCGGCCGCGACATGCTGCAGTTCCAGGCCATCAACAAACTGTGGCTTGAGCTGGGCTCCACGGCCACGTTCGGCGTGGGCAACCTGTGCTGGGTAGGCTCGTACTTCACCAGCCAGCGCCTGTACGGCGATGAAACGCAGTACACCGGCTGGGACGGCAATAACACGGACTGCATCCTTATTTGGTGCCGTCAGGAGCGCAGCCGCGGCTACTACGACTGGCTCACTGTGAAGCGCGCGCAGGAGCGTGGCGCGAAGGTGATCTGCGTCGATCCGCGCTACACCTGCACGGCCAGCAAGGCCGACATCTGGCTGCCCATCCGTCCGGGTTCGGACATGGCGCTGGTGCTGGCGTTCATCAACGAGATCATCCACTCGGACAAGTGCGCCACGGACTTCGCGCGTTTCTACACCAACGCCCCGTTCTTCATCGACGAAGAGGGCACGGGTTACCAGCTGCGCGAATCCATGATTAAAGAAGGCGGCAACGAAGAGCTGTACCCCGCGTGGGATGAAGCGCATGACCAGCTGATTTTCTGGTCGGGCGACTGGCAGAACGCGAAGGGCGTGGGCGGTCCGAAGGCCTTCAAGTGGCTGGACGAAGCCGGCAACATTGTGGAAGACGCAAAGCCCGCGCTGTCCGGCACGCGTGAAATCAACGGCAAGAAGTACCGCACGAGCTGGGACATTCTGGTGGAGCACGTCACCCCGTGGACCATCGAGCGTGCCGCCGAATTCTGCGAACTGGACGAAGGTAAAATCCGCGAGGCCATCACCGCCTACATCGACGCCAGCCCGCACGCGTGCTTCACGCGCGGCCAGAAGGTGGAATTCTCCATCAACACTTCCGGCATCTCGCAGGCGTTCACCATCATGATGGCGCTGGCCGGCAACTTCGACTCGAAGGGCGGCCAGAACATCGGCCGCGAGCCCGCCACCGGCTACGACTCCTTCATGTTCGACGTCGTGCCGAACAAGGAAGGCCGCATGGGCAAGCGCCGCAAGGAAACGGCCATGAACATCAAGAAGCTGTCCGTGTGCCAGAACACCGGCTACCAGCAGATTCTTGTGGCCGACGATGCCACCGGCGAGTTGAAGGAAACCACGCAGAACTCCGGCGGCCAGGTCATCTACGGCCAGCAGGGCGGCTTCGGCGCGGCAACCACGAAGGCTATGGCGCAGGGCGACCCCTTCCAGATTCACGGCTACTGGCAGCAGACCTCCGAACCCATCCTGTCCATTGAGGGTGGCAAGGAAATCATCGAGGGCTTCAAGAACCTGGACTTCTTCGTGAACGTGGACATTTACATGACCCCCTCGGGCGAGCTCGCCGACATCATTTTGCCGGCCGCGCACCCCAACGAGGTTGACCGCGTGGAGTGGGCGCACTCCGGCCACGGCTACCCGACCAGCCACACCTACCTCATTCGTCAGCCGTTCCACGAGCCGCTGGGCGAGTGCAAGGATGACATGGACATTTGCTTCGAATTCGCGAAGTACATGGACGTGGATATGTACTGGAAGGACAAGTACGAGTTCTTCGATTACATGGTGAAGGGCCCCGAGACTCTGCCGCCGCAGCTGTCGTGCGCGAGCTTCGAGGACTTCCGCGAGCGCATCAGTGTGACCGGCGTGGAAATGGCCACCGTGAAGCAGGCACCGAAGTACGAGACGGGCTTCATGCGCAAGACGAGCGACTTCCGCCCCGGCTTCAACACCATGTATCGCGGCAACAAGATGGGCAGCGTGTACCGCTTCCCCGGCACCAAGACGCCGGACGGCAAGGTTATCCCTGGTCACCCGCAGTCTGACAACGGCAAGATGGAAATGTGGTCGGAGGACCTGCTGCTGTACGGCAACGGCCCGCTGCCCATGTACATCGAGCCGCCTATCACGAAGCTGTCGCGCCCCGACCTGCTGGAAGACTATCCCTACACGCTGATCACGGGCGGCCGCAGCCACGCGTTCTTCCACACCGAGTACCGCAACTCGCCGTGGATGCGCGAGGTGCACATGTTCCCGACGGTGGACATCAACCCCGCCACCGCCGCCGAACACGGCATTGAGCAGGACGATTGGGTGTGGATTCAGACCTACGTCGACAAGATTCGCCAGCGCGCGAACCTGACTGAGGCCATCAAACCCGGCATGATTCACGTCGAGCACGACTGGTGGTTCCCCGAGCGCGAGGCCACCGACGACTTGCACGGCGCGCTGGACTCGAACTGCAACATTCTGTTCGAGAACAACGGTCCCTACGACCCCGCTGTGGGCACCGACAACTTCGGCGGCCTGTGCAAGATCTACAAGGCCGAAGAGGGTGCGCCCGACAACATTTGCATGAACGAAGAGGACTTGAAGATTTTCTTGCCAATGAGCGCCGACGCGATTGCTGCGGACGATCAGCAGAACGGCGTCACGCAAGTGACCGTGAAGGGAGGTGTGGCGTAGCATGACGCGCAACATTATTGCAATCGATCTGGATAGCTGCATCGGCTGCCACTCCTGCGCCGTGGTATGCAAGCAGGAGAACAACGTTGGCCTGGGCACCTACTACAACAAGGTGCTGACCGTGGGCCCGTCCGGCACGTACCCTGACCTGGAGATGTACTACCTGCCCGTGGCGTGCCAGCACTGCGACAACCCCGAGTGCGTAAGCGTGTGCCCCACCGGCGCGTCCTACAAGCGCGACGACGGCGTGGTGCTGGTTGACCACTCCAAGTGCATCGGCTGCCAGTACTGCGTCATGGCCTGCCCGTACGGCGTGCGTACGTACGACGAGGCCAAGGACAAGGGCGTCATCGAGAAGTGCACGATGTGCGCGCACCTCATCGACAAGGGCGACAAGCCGGCGTGTGTGAAACACTGCCCCGGTCAGGCCCGCCTGTTCGGCGATATGGACGACCCCGAGTCCGACGTGTCGAAGATGATTGCCAAGAAGAAGACCTACAAGCTGAAGGACGTGGGGAACCATCCCGGCGTGACCTACGGCTTGGACAAGTGCACCTGGAAAGGGGATGAGTAAGCATGGATATTCAGTGGCCCCTTCTTATCTTTAGTGTGCTGTTGGGTGTGACCTCGGGATGCTTTGTGTTCCTGGGCGTGGGCGAGATCAAGGGCAAGTTCAAGGACGTACGATTCCTGGGCGCTCTGATTGCGTTTGTATGCTTGGCTGTGGGCGGTTGCGTGTCGGTGCTACACATGGGGCACCCGGAGCGCGCGACGCACCTGCTGGGTAACCTGGGCTCTGGCCTGTCGAAAGAGCTGTTCACCGTGGCCATCATGGGCATTGTGTCTTTGGTGTACCTCGTGTTGGCGAAGAAGGACTACCCGGGCGCTTCCAAGGTGTTTGGCATCATCGGTGCCGTGTTGGGCCTGGTGCTTCCCGTGGTGGCTGGCGCATCGTACCTGATTGCTGCCCGTCCCGCATGGGATAGCTTCACGTTGCCGCTCATGTTCTTGGGCAGTGGTCTGGGCATTGGCATGACGCTGATGGCGGCCCTCGTGGTGCTGCGCGGCAAGGCCGACGAAGCCGCGTTCGCGGTGAAGCTGGCGCTGGTGGGCGTTGTTGCCATGGTGGTGCTGTCGCTGGCCTACGTCGCGTGGATTGCGATGGCTCCGTACCAGGCAGAATCGCGCTCCATCGGGCGTTTGATCTCGGGCGACTTGGCGCTGGCATTCTGGCTGGGCGTGGTTGTGGTAGGCCTGGCCCTGCCGGTTGCGCTGACGCTGGTGGCGATGAAGTCGGTGGGGAAGAGCACCGAGCTTTCGGCACCGAAGAACCTGGCTGGTTATTTGTTCGCGGCGTGCGCGTGCTCTGTGGTGGGTGCGGTGGTTCTGCGCATCATCATGTACGGCGTGGGCACAAGCGTCGAGCAGTTTATTTACCGGTAGGCTGTGTACGGGCAGGTTGATTGCAGCGTGCGGTCAACCTGCCCGGAACCGGAGAAGCGGGGCACGGCGCTCGGGCAGTCCTGAGGTCGCACGAACAGCCCACTGGGCTGTTCGGCTCCTGCGGAATCTCGCGGCGCACCCCGCTTCTTCGGTTCCTTAGTTAAATACAATGTGTAAAAAGTACGTCGGGCGCGCCCCGTGGCGGAACGCAGTTCTCCCTCCCGATTGCGTTCCGCTACGGGGGACGGCCGATGACGAATGCCGCGCAGCTTGAGTTGTGGCGGATGATGCGAAGGAGTACATGAATGACTGAGACGATGCCTGCCGAGTTGGCGGAGAACCTGATTGAGTTTTGCGAGAATCGCGAGCGCGTTTACCTGCTGCTGTCGCGCTGCTTCGAGACTGAGATTGACGCGAACTTTGCGGCCGACCTGGTGTCGCGTGCGGAGCTTCAGTCTGACGACAAAGCGCTTGTTCAGGGGTTCACGGCCTTGAAGGCTGACCTCGCGGACTGCGATGAAGCGAAGTTGGAGCAGTTGGCGGTGGTGTTCAACCGCGTGTTCTTCGGTATGGGACCGCGTTCGGCGCAGAAGGCGTTTCCGTATGAGTCGGTGTACACGAGTGAGGGCGGCCTCATGATGCAGGACGCCTATAGCCAGGTCCTGGGCTTGTACCGAGAGGCTCAGTTCGCGAAAAACCCTGACTTCAAGGAGCCGGAAGATCATCTGGCCGTTGAGCTGGCGTTTTTGGCGAAGCTGTGCGAGCGCGCCGTGGAGGCGCTGCGTGCCGGCGATGAGAACGCGGCTGAGGCGTCGCTGCGCGATCAACTGTCGTTTGTGCGCGAGCACCTGTTGAACTGGGTGCCGCTGTTCGCGAAGGACATGCGCGCGGCTGCCGAGGGTGGGTTCTACGAGCACCTGGCCAACTTTACCGAGGCCTACCTGCAGGCCGATGCCGAGGCCGTGGCCGAGGTTGTGGAATAGGACGTTTCGCGGAACGTTCGCGAACGTAATTATGAGGGGATGATAGAGGTGGCGGAAGAGATCACGCGGCGAGGGTTTCTGGCTGCGGGGGCCGTGGGCGCAGCGCTGGTGGGCGTCGGCGGGTTTGGTGCGGTGACGGGACAGGCTGATCAGGCGTTTGTGCGCCCGCCGGGAACGACGTCGAACGTCAAGCTGGTGGCAGCGTGCAACCGCTGTGACCGCTGCCTGCAAGCGTGTCCCTATGGCATCATCACGCCGGCGCCCCTGTCCGAAAGCATTGTGGCCTACGGCACGCCGACGCTCGCGTTCGCAAATGGTTTTTGCGACTTCTGCATGAAGTGTGTGGATGCGTGTCCCACGGGCGCGCTATCTTACGGCGGCGAAGCCGAGCGCGACTTGGGCGTTGCCGTAGTAGTGAAGGATGCGTGCGTGGCCTGGGATTGGGCTGGCTGCACGGTGTGCAAGGATGAATGCCCTGTTGAAGGAGCTATCACGTTGGATGATCATGATCGCCCCGTGGTGCACCCGGATTTCTGCGACGGCTGTGGCAAGTGCGAGCAGGTGTGCCCCTCGGCGTCGCTGCGCGCCTATGACGCCAGCGTGGCCGAGAAGGGCATCGTGGTGGTGTCGCGTGCGAGCGAGGCTGCGCAGCTGCTAGGTGCGGTGATGAGTGCCGAACTTGAAGCCGGGCGCACTGCGCCCGCCGCGCAACCAGTCGCGCCGCACAGCAAGGGTATTCATCCGGACGGGCCTGACAACACGCGCTCGGCCGAGGGCAAGGGGGCGTTGCATGAAAACGCGTAACAAGACCATCCGCATTCTTGTGGCCACGGCCGTGCTCGTGGCGGCAGTGGTGTGCGCGCATCTGGGCGGCGGCGCGGCCATCGGCACGTTGTGTGCGCTCTGTCCCGTCGGGTTCACCCAGATAGCAGCCGCGTCGGGCAGTATTCCATGGCAACTGCTTCCCGGCGTGCTGGTGGTGCTGGTTGTAGTGTTTCTGCTGGGTCGCGCCTTCTGCTCATGGGTGTGCCCTTCGCAACTGTTGAAGAACATCTTTGGTGGTCACACGCCCCGCGGCATTCTTGGTCGCAGTGGCAAGGATGTGGAAGGTGAAGATGCTCTGGCGAAAGCGGCGATTGCTGAGGGAAGTGCGGACGCCAACGCGAGTGGTTCCGCTGCTGTTGCCGCTCCGGCCAAAACTGCCGGTTGCGCCTCGTGCGCGGGCGAAACGGTTAGCCTGAAAACGCAAGGCATTGTGTTGGCCGTGCTTTTGGTGGTGTCGTTCGCCGTGAAGTTCCCCGTGTTCTGTCTGCTGTGCCCCATTGGCTTGGTGTTCGGTACGCTGTGGGCGCTCAACCGTGTGTTTGTGCTGCTGCAGCCCGGTTGGGAACTCATCATCTTCCCGCTCATGTTGCTGGCGGAGTTGTTCCTGTTCAAGCGTTGGTGTTCGGCCGTGTGCCCGCTCGGTTTCTTCTTCGGTCTCATGGGTAAACTGCGCGCTAAGCTGGGCTTCGGCGTGCGTCCGCAGGCGAACTGCGCAACGTGCATCTCGCGCGAGGGCTGTCACACCTGTTCCACCGTCTGCCCCGAGGACATTAACGTGGCAAACCCTGCAAAAGCAACCCTGGAGTCCTGCACATTCTGCCTCGACTGCGTAGAAAACTGCCCCACCAAGTCAATCTCCCTCAAACTAACCGACCCCAAACAAACCTCCACCCCCAACCCCACCCCCGAAGAGGAGCCCGAACTAGTAGCCTAACCCCAACCCCAAAATCCAAACCCTCCCCACTGGCGGCCCCCACAGGCCGCCGGTGTTTCATAACTAGGTAATTTGAGGAAAAGAACGTCTGAAAAGGCTAGTACTTTTTCGGTTTAGAAGAATGATTTTAGGCATTCGCGTACGGCGCGCATGAATTCTTGGTGGTGGGCTGCGCTTTCGATGAAGGTAGGGTTGCGTGCTTCGAGGTCGAGCGCTCGTGGTTGCTCCATAGCGACAACCCCGTACGAGTTACACGTATGGGGAAGCACACTGGCTATGCATTTTTATTTTGTTTCCGCGCCGTTGCTTCTTGCCTCTCCTGCCGAAGAATTGCCAAATATCTCTCTACTTCCTCGGTGAGGCTGGAGGCTTTTGTTGACGCATCCTCGGCGGTTGCAAGTAAAACATTCACTTGTCCGCGGATATAGTCATCGCATTCCGCGTCATCGTGCCCTAATGCCGTTCGTACGCACCTGAGCCCCTGAGCAACATCCTCTGTCTCGTCCGTCAGCATCCCCAACTTATCCGCAAATCTCACAGACGCGCGCACATACTTTCTCCCCTTCGCCATGCTATACTCCTTTCGGTTTCCCGGCGCTGAGCTTTTTCTGGGGCGTACAGCGCCGGGGGCTTTTGACCCTCGCTTTATGCGGGGTCTTTTTGATTGTTCTAGAAAGGTTTTGTGTGTTAGGTGATAGAACTGCGGCGCTCGCCTGTAATCCTCCCAAGCGTCCACGGAGTGCCAGCAACCTTTCGATAGGTCAATACTACTCTAAAAGGTATGCATATTCACTAGCGTACTTATCAGATACATGATACCTACACAAATTGATACATATACACTTTATGGTATATTGCATCGTGTAACGATAGGAGATACAAGTATGGATGCTTACAGCGCAGTGCGGGCGATGAGCAAAGATAGCGGCATTACCCTTTATGCCATAAGCAAGGCACTTGGCAAAAGTGCGAACTACATTAACAATGGTGCCAGCCGAGGCAGCGTACCGCGCTGCGATACCATGGCCCGCATGGCTGACGTGTGCGGCTACAAGCTGGCACTGGTACCCGCCGACGAACTGACAAAGAGAGCTCTCGTTATTGATTCATCAGATGATAAGGAAGCACGCTAGACAGAGTCTTAACGCAGCAGGTTGAGGTTCTCATACTTGAACCTTACTTGTCCAAGCCATAGTGGGTTTTTACTTCATCAAGCGTGAACGTTTCAAGCTTGCCCGCGCGATAGGTCGTGGCGTCGCGCAGAATTCCAGCGTGATTGGTCGCTTCACTCTCTACCAAATCTATGAGTTCTTGTTGGGAGTGGACGTCTAGTTTGGCGTAGATGTGTTTGATGTGGCTCTTTACGGTGTTGCGCGAGATGACGTAGTGCTCCATGATGAAAGTGCCGTTGCGGCCGCGGGCCAGCATGGAGAAGATTTCTGTTTCGCGTTCGGTGAGGCCGTGCTGCGCACCCAAAACAGCACAGCACTCTTCGATGCTGGGCGTGTGAGACCTTTGAGGGATCGCTTGATCTTCGCTCGATTGACCGGGGGAATCTGCGGCTTCCGTACTCGCAACGTGCGCGTCTGCCTTCACGGCGACACCTTCCGCAGTTTCCTTTCCCGCAGCACTGGTCCCTTCGGCCACGCCCGCCATGCCGCGGATGGTGCCCGAGAAGCTGAACTTCCTGAAACCCACCCACAGAAGCGCCACAAACAGAAACAGCGCCACGGCGGCAATAAGCTCAGCGGCTTGCTGGTTCGCACCCACGAAGCCATTGGACGTGTGACCTGCGATAGCGCCGAGATTCGTACCCAGCGCACCGCACGCTCGGATGAGCGCAAACGTGGGCAACAGCGCGAACACATTGCGTCGCCCCACTGCGGCAATGACCATCCACACCAGCATGCTGAACCCGTCGTTGCCACATCTCAACAGCGTGTTTGCCGAGGGCAGCCCCGTTGAGAAGGTGAACGGCGCTAGCAAAAATCCTGCAATCACCAGCAGTACCGCGCATGAAAACAGCGTATCTTCCTTGTCTCCGTCGCGGCCAAAGATAGCCCACAGCGCCAACGCGACGGTAAGCAACGCGGAGAAGTCGCTGGTCACCGGCGCATGTCCCACCTCATTGATGGTGAGTGCGTAGCCGGATGCCACGCTGAACAAAAACGCGCACAGAAACAGCGCGTGCGTGGGCGCAAAAAACGACTCGGGGTTCGCCACTTCAAGGTCGAACGGGGGCGCACCTCGGCGCACTGCGTCAAGCACGTCGGAACTACGCCGGTAAAGAAGCGCTACGACAAGTACCGGAAAAGCCACGTGCAGCGCAATAGCAATCTGCCAGTTGGGCGTGGGCGCCAGCATGGCCACAATGCCGCCAAGCGCAATGCCGCCCGCAGCAGCCACAGCCGCTTCTTTCGCCGAGCCGAGCGACCCAAGCGAACATGCAATCAGAGCCGCCGCCCACGTCTTGCCTGCCGACGAAAACAACAACCCCACAACAGTAGCCGCCGGATCGGCAAAACGCACAGCTAACTCCAAAACGACAGCGGCGGTTGCCAAACACCCCAGCGCGCCCACGGTCATGATGCGCTTATCCAGCAGCGACGGCCAGCGCACAGCAACCACAAACAGCACAAAGAACAACGCTGCGCTACCGAACGTGTTGATTTCGCGCGCGATGCCACAGTAGGTTGCCACCTGCGAATACAGGCCTGCATTCAGCACGAACCCGCCGAACGTGGTCAGCGCAATAGTCACCGCAATGGCGGCTGCGCCTCCCACGCGGAGCGCACGTGTGTCGCTTCGCTGGTTCGCGCCAGCATGGGTGCTGTCGCTCATATCCCTCCCAAATTGTTCAGTTCCCCCTTACTGCATTGTACGCTACCGGACGCCTCCGCGCGAGGGGCGGGCGCATTCCTTGCCCTGTTGTTGAGTTTGCCTGCCTCTTACAACAGCGCCATGTGATCTGGGGTTTCTTACTGCGTCACCCCAGCGGGGGGAGCGCGCACGCAACGATTCTTTACGCAGAAACGCCCCACGTGGGGTGGTGTGGCGTGCCCTCTTTGCGCGCTACGATGCTTCGCGAGGGAGCGACCGCGCCCTCTTTCGCACGAGGCTCCGTGCCGCGTCGAAAGAGCGAAACGCCGTCGCAGAACATCTAAGGAGGATTCACTATGCAAACGAACACCACAGGCATCTCCCGCCGCAACTTTATTGGCGGCATGGCAGGCGCCGGCGCGCTGGCCGCGCTTGGCCTGGCCGGCTGCGCTCCGAAGGCGCAGGGCGAGGCGACTGGCGACACCAAGAAGGCCGACGGCGCTGCCGAGGGCCAGAACGCCGCAGCCGACTGGCTGGGCACCGCCCCTGAGATCGCCGAGAGCGACATCAAGGAAACGAAGGAGTGCGACCTGCTTATCGTCGGCGCTGGCAACGGTGGCATGGCCGCCGCCGCGTACGCCGCCGACAAGGGCGTCGACTTCATGATCTGCGAAAAGGGCGAGACCGTGGGTGCTACCCGTCACTGGTTCGCTGCAGTTGACACCCCGCCGTTCACCAGCCAGGGTGTCACCGTCGACCGCCAGCGTCTCATGGGTGAGATCGTGCGTTACTCGCAGGGCAACTGCGACCAGCGCCTCATCCGCATGTGGATGGACGAAAGCGCCGACATGTTCGCGTTCGTCGACGGCATCATGACGGCCGCGGGTGCGCGCGTCATCGCTGACGAATATGAGATGCCCGGCGGCATGGGCGGCACCCCCTACTACACCCCGCCGTTCGAGCATCACTACGGCGACGAAAAGGGCGGCCGCGACATCGAAGAGCGCAACAAGCTATTCGAACAGCACATTCAGAAGGCTGGCCACGAGGTCATGTACAAGCACGCGCTGGCCAAGCTGGTGCGCGAGGGCGACGGCACGGGCAGCGTGACGGGCGCCATCTTCGAAACCGGCGGCGGCTATGTGCAGATCAACGCCAAGAAGGGTGTGCTTCTAACCACGGGCGGCTACCCGGCGAACCCCGCCATGGTGCAGGCGCTGTCCCCCGTGACGGCGCAGAGCGTGACCGCGCTTGGCTACAACCAAAACGACACGGGCGACGGCATTAAGGCAGCCCTGTGGGCGGGCGCTGCGAAGGACCTCACGTCCGCGACGATGATCTTCGACCGCGGCCTGGTGGCTCCTGGTACGAAGGCGGGCTACACCGAGGAAAGCATCAAGGCCGGCGACCCGCAGTTCCCCAGCAATGGCCAGTTCAACCCCGGCACGCAGCCCTTCCTGAAGGTGAACCTGAACGGAGAGCGCTTCGCCAACGAGTCCGCCGACTACGACTACCTGCCGCACGCGGCAGCGCAGCAGCCGGGCGGCGTGTACATTTCCGTGTGGGACTCCAACTTCGGCGACGACGTGCAGCGCTTCCACACGCTGGGCTGCTCGGCCGGCACGCGCATGGGCGTCCTGGGCGTGAAGAAGGAAGACGGTACGTACGACCTGGACAAATACTTCCAGAAACAGCTTGATGACGGCCGCCTGCAGAAGGCCGACACCATCGAGGAACTGGCTGACAAGTTGGGCTTCGAGGGCGATGCCAAGAAGAACTTCCTGGCTGAGGTGGAGCGCTACAACGAGCTCTTCGACATGCAGCAGGACCCGGACTTCGGCAAAGAGGCGTATCGCCTGTCCGCGCTGCGCAAGCCGCCGTACTACGGCGCAACGCTGGGCGGCACACTGCTGACCACCATCGATGGCGTGCGTATCAACCACGACTGCCAGGCCATCGACACCGAGGGCAACCCGATTGAGGGCCTATACGCCGCCGGCGACTGCTCCGGCAGCGTGTTCAGCGGCTGCTACCCCGACCAGCTTCACGGCTTCGCCTGCGGTCGCACGATGACCGAAGCCATCCACGTTGTGAAGCAGATGGCCACTGCGTAAGCGGCAACCGTTTCGACCTATTTCGCCTGCCCACGCGGCACGCAACACGCGACGCCCGGAGACTCCCCCTCCCTCCCCCGGGCGTCGCTTCGCGTTTAGAGGGCGCCTAGTGCGTTTGTGCTGGTTTTGCTGCCCTCGCTGTGTTCGTCTGCTTGTTACTTAGCCACGCTCCAGGGCTGGGCCCAAGCCTCCACGGTGGCGTATTCCGGCACACCGTAGCCGATAATGTCAAAAGCGGTGGTGCCGCCCGCCGATAGGTTGTCGGCAAAGCCCGTGTAGCCGCCCACGATGACACCATTCGCGTCACGCAAGAGGGCACTGACAGCAACCTGATTCATGTTGGTATCCTCAAGCAGACTGGTAATCTCACCCACGAAGTGCACCATGCCGTATCCGCTATCCTGGACATTAAGCCCGTCGATGCGGAACATTTCGATATTCGGGTCCGAATCCTGCCAGTTGCCGGAACCCACACTCACCTCAAACTCAACGGTAGCAGGAGGCGTACCGTGCCCCGCCTGACCACCCCAAGCAAGTTCCTGATCAGGTCGAATGCTCATGAGTACCTGCTCGTCGGAGGAAATGACGTTGCCGCTTTCATCCTTGCTCACAATTTTCACCGTGGGAAACAGCGCCCCCTGAGCACCTTCGTTCTTGATGATGACGCCATAGTGGATATAGCCCTGCTCATCTACCGACCAACCGGAATCCACCAGTGAGACTTTGTTCTCCTTCGGCTCCGGCGCCGTCTGCGTTTGTTTAGCGGGTGCGCCGCCGCCTTCAGTCGGTTGATCAGCCGGTTCGCTTGCACACCCCGCAAGAGTAGCAGCCAACAGCGCCGCCGCACCCAATGCAACAATCTTGTACACGATACCTCCTATCGCACGACCGCGCGTCCCACGCCCGGCCCATGTCAACTATTCAGCGCGCATCCCGCGCGCCCGGCCGCCCGCGCGACCATCCTCGCCCACCATACCGAACCGTCACCCACCCGTAGCTAAGCCCTCATCCCCTCGCAAAAACCGCACAAACATTGCGGGGGGGGGGGGTAGTGGGGGCATTCGCCTCTCCCAGAAGAGTTAGGGACGATTCCTCCTGCGGTTGGCCGTGGATTGTCTTCCGTAGGGTTTTGGATAAGAATCAAACAGGCCACCAGTAGTATGCTGGTGGCCTGCGACTTTAGGTGGTGCCCCCGGCGCGATTCGAACGCGCGGCACCCGCTTTAGGAGAGCGGTGCTCTGTCCCCTGAGCTACGGAGGCGTGCTTGGTATTGTAGCATTCCCTTCTGCTTCGGGGAACGGGGTGCGCGTTCGCGTTCGCCTTCGTGCAGAAGGTTCGCATGGCGCAAGCGTCAGGTGCTGCGCCGATAGCGCTCCCCGGTGTGGTTTCTTATTTATTTGAAGCCGGTTTCCTTAACAAAAAGGTGTTCAACCGGTATCATATTCGCTTGACCCCAGAGCCTCAAAATCGGCTCGAAAAGCTCGAAAGGCTCAAGCATGGACGTGCGCGCGTTATATGAAAACATCGGTGTTGATTTCGCCGATGTTTTGGCGCTGCTTCGCAAAGAGGAACGCATCAAAGCGTATCTTGTTCAAACTATGGACGACCCGGCATTTGCCGCGCTGGATAGCGCTATGGAGCAAGGTGACCATGAGGCCGCCTTTCGCGCCGCGCACACCATCAAGGGCATGAGCATGAACCTCATGCTGAAGCCCATGACCGAAACCGCAGTTGAACTGGTGGAATGTTTGCGCGACGGACTTGCTCCTGGCGAGGAAGAGCGGGCGCACGCACTGTATCGCCAGCTTAAAGCCAGTTGTGAGCATCTCACCGCACTAGTCGGTGAACTCGCATGACGGCCAGCAAACGCCAAACCATCCTCATTGCCGACGATACCGCTGTCAACCGTTCCATGCTTTCCGACATCTTGTCGGATGACTACGACATCCTGGAAGCCTGCGATGGCGTAGAGGCGCTCAACATCCTGCGCCGCCGTGAAGGCTCCATCGCGCTTCTTCTGCTGGATATTGTCATGCCGAACATGGACGGCTTCGACGTTCTTACCCACTTGCATCGCAACCATTGGAGCGACGACGTGCCGGTTATCGTCATCTCCGCCGAGACGTCGCCCGCCTATATCCGCAAGGGCTTCGAGCTGGGCGTGGTCGATTACGTGAACCGTCCGTTCGACCCCGAGGTGGTGCTGCAGCGCGTGCGCAACACCATCGCGCTGTTCGCGAAGCAAAACCTGCTGAAAGATTTGATAGCTGAGCAGGTGCAAGAGCGTGAAAAAACCAACACGCTCATGGTGGACATCCTGAGCACCGTTGTGGAATTCCGCAACGGCGAGTCGGGTTTGCACGTGGCGCGCATCCGCATCATCACCGAAATTTTGCTGGAAGCCATGAAAAGCCGCTTCCCTGACTACAACCTCACGCCGTCAAAGATTGCGCTCATCTCGAACGCGGCAGCGCTGCACGACATTGGCAAAATTGCCATTCCCGAAGAGATTCTCAATAAGCCGGGACGTTTGACCGAAGAAGAGTTCGAGGTCATGAAGACACACGCCGCCATCGGCGACGAGATGCTGGAAGGCCTCCACTTCGGCAAGAACGAGGCCCTGGTCACGTGCGCGCGCGAGATCTGCCGCTGGCACCACGAGCGCTGGGACGGTCGCGGCTACCCCGACGGTCTTGCCGGTGAAGAAATTCCCGTGGCGGCCCAGGTGGTGGCGCTGGCCGACGTGTACGATGCACTGGTGAGTGAGCGCGTGTACAAGAGCGCCTTCTCGCACGAAACAGCCGTGGCCATGATAGAAAATGGCGAATGTGGTGCGTTTAACCCCGACCTCATGCGTTGCTTTTTGGAAGAGGCCGACCATTTGCGTGACATGGTAGCGCTGCGCAGCGACCGGTCGCTTGAGTTGTTCGACGTGGGCAAACTCTCGCGCGAAGTGATGGAACGCAGCGAGCCGGGGCTGGCCGACCGCACGGTGCTGCTGCTTGAGCGCGAGCGCGCGAAATTCAAGTTCACTGCTTCGTACTTCGACGGGGTGCTGTTCGACTATGACATTGAAAGCGACACGGTGGTGTTCTCCGGACGTGGCTGCGAACGGTTTGGGTACGCCGAAATTGTGGTGGGCGCCTCTGCCAGGGAATTTTTGCCCGACACCGCAAAGGCCATTGGGGTTCTTGCGCGGGTGAGCGAGAACTCGTCGCCGACCAGCCCCGTATTCGAGGCGCAGGTTGACCTACCGCTGGCTGATGGCACCTTGCTCTGCTGTAATGTGGCGTGCCTGGTAGTGTGGGCCGAAGACGGCGACACCCTGCACAAACTGGGTGTGGTGGGGCGCATCGTCGCAGTGGAGGGAGCGGCTGCATGACACCGAAGACGCCCCGCACAGGAGTTCGCCCGCTGGTTTACCTGGCCATGTGTGCGGTTGCGGTGGTGGTGTTAGCTGGCGGCTATCTGCTCTACCAGCAAAGTATCACGCAAGCGGTGAACGGAACTACCCTTTCGTTCATGGAGCAAATTGCCGACCACGATGCGCAGGGTATTCACAACCAAATGACCAGCAAGTGGGATTATTTGGATTCAGTATCCGAGCGCATTCGGCTTGCGCGCAAGGGCGAAGTGGCTGACTTGTCGTACCAGCTGAGCGTGGAGGTGCGGTCCTCTTCATTCGAACGTATCTATCTGGTAACTGACCAGGAACATCTCTACGATAATACCTACCTTGCCTCCACTCTTAATGATGTCGAATGGGCCGACACCTATCGCGCTGCCGACGACCGCTTCGTCATACGCTACACACTGGAAGAGCGCGAAAAGTGGGGCGAGTACCTGGTATATGGTGTGAAGCTGGATACTCCGGTAGTTTGCGACGGAGAGCGCATCGAAAGCGTGGTGGGGCTTGTGCCTGTAGCCGATATCGAGGCTGGCATGCGGTTCGAAAGCTTCGATGGCCAAGGCGTCGCCCTAGTTATTCGCAATACGGGCGAAATTGTGACGGCCAGCCGTTATTACGGCGGGTCCGATGGTCAGGACTTTTTCGCCGAGTTGAAAGATGCCTCATTCGTGTCAGGTTCGCTTGCCGAAAGCCGCGCCGCTATCGAGCGCGGCGAAAACGTGTTTGCTGAGTATCGCATGGGCGACGAGCGCTACTACGTTACCATGGTGCCCATTGCTGACAGCAGGTGGTATTTGGTGGTGAAGGTGAACGCGTCGGTGACATCGCACCAGGTGAACGAGCTCATGACGCGCTCGCTCTTGTTCTTTGGCCTACTGGGACTTCTGATAGCGGGCGTGCTGTTCACGGTGTTTCGCTCGGTGCGCGACGCGCGTGTGGCGCGTGAGTCCGAAAAGGCAAAATCCACCTTCCTTGCCAACATGAGCCACGAGATACGCACGCCGCTGAACGGCCTGGTGGGACTTCAGTATCTCATGCGGCAGAATGTGGATGACAAGGAAAAACTGTCCGGCTATCTGGATCAGGCGGACGTGTCCGCGGACTACCTGAAGAGTGTGATCACGGACGTGTTGGACATGTCAAAAATCGAAAGCGGCCAGATGGAGCTGTACGCGCAGTCGTTCGACCTGGCGGCTATGCTGGACGACATCGACACGCTCATCGGTCTGCAGGCGAAGCCGCGCAACTTGCAGTTCTCTGTTGTGTATGGTGAGTTGCCGGCTCGCCGGGTGGTGGGCGACGAAATGCGCATCAAACAAGTCATTGTTAATTTGCTGGGTAACGCGCTTAAGTTTACACCCGAGGGCGGCCGGGTGTCGTTGAACGTGAGCCAAGTTGTGGCGGGCGAAGGAACTGTGGCGCGCACCACGTTTGTGGTGTCTGACACGGGGTGTGGCATGAGCCCCAGCTTCCTTGAACGTATATGGGAGCCGTTTGAACAGGAGAAACGAGCGGCATCGCGCAACGGTACAGGTTTGGGTGCCTCGCTTTCCAAGATACTGGTGGAAGAAATGGGTGGCACCATTGAAGTGGAAAGCGAGCAGGGATGCGGGTCGACGTTCACGGTGACGGTGCCGTTGCAGATGGCAGCCGACCAATCGACCGCCGATGCCGTAGGTGCGGCTGCAGATGACGTTACGCTTGAGGGAAAATGTGTGCTGGTGGCCGAAGACAACGGCGTGAACCGCATGATTATTGTGGATATCCTTAAAGATGAAGGCTGTGTGGTGACCGCCGCAAGCGACGGCGCAGAAGCGCTGGAGGCTTTTGCTGCCAGCGAAGAAGGCACCTACGATGTGGTGCTGATGGACTTACAGATGCCGCGAATGGATGGCTACCAAGCTACCGATGCCATCCGCGCGCTCAAGCGCACAGATAGCGCCGCTGTGCCCATCCTGGCGCTGACGGCGAACGCATTTCGTGATGACGTGGATCGCGCTTTAAGCGCCGGTATGAATGATGTGGTAACCAAGCCACTTGACGTGGGGCTTTTGCTGGATAAACTGCGCGCAATTGGCTCAGAGGGAAAGGGAGGGACTCGATGAGCGAACAAACTATGAGCAGGAGGGAGTTCGTGCTGGCCTCGGCGGGTGTCGGCGTGGCTGTGTTGACGAGCGGCGCGCTGACGGGTTGTGTGGGCGGCGGCGGTGCGGGTGGCGCTGGTGATGGTACCGCAGGTAAGAAGCAGGTCACTATCAACGTGAAATGTCCTCCTGTGACCATGGCTTATGATGCGGACCATCCCGATGCTGAGGTGTTTGACCTGTTTCAGGAGGCGGGTGAGCGCTTTGCTGCCACCTATGAGAATTACGACGTTTCCTTTAACTACACGAAGTTCCAGTATGTGGATGAAAAGACGCAGGTTATCGATAAGTTTGGTACGCCCGAGGCCGCCGATGTGCTGTTCGCGGGGTCGTTCAATCTACCCACCTACATTCGCGAAGGTCGCGTGGCGGCGCTTGATGATGTGATTGATGCCGAGTTGCGTGCAGATATCGACGACGCCATCTGGCAACAGTGCAGCGTGGATGGAGTCACCTACACCATGCCGCTTTATCAGCTGCAAAACACGCTGATGGTAAACGGCGAGCTCATGCGCGCCGCTGGCCTGGACCGATTCATTCCCGCCGAGGGCGAAATTGCCCAGTGGAGCATCGACGAGTTTAATGAGATTCTGAACGCCCTCAAGGCATCCATGGCTCAAGGCGGCACGTTTCCTCTGGCGTTTTATGCAGCGAACAACCAGGGTGACACGCATATCATGACGTTGCTGCGCGCGTTTGGCGCCCCGTTCTACAACGCGGACGGCACCTTTGACGTCAGCTCACCGGAGGGCGTACGGGCGCTTGAGTGGCTGGTGTCGCTGAACGAGCGCGGCATCATTCCAAAGGGTGCCGAGAACTTGGAGTTCATTGATACCATTCAGCTATTCAACAGCGGGCAGGTAGCTTTGTGTCCGGGTAATATGGTTAACGTGCGTATTGGCGACGAAGCGGGCTTGGATGTGTTTTTGGCAAACTTCCCTGACCCTACGGGCGCGGGCATTGCCACTACGTTCTTGAATGGCTTTACAGTGTTTAACAACGGTGATCCGGACAAGGTGCAGGCCACGAAGGATTTTGTGCGTTTCATCTATTCTGACGATGATATGCTGCGTTATGCGCTGAGCAGTATTCCGGTGAACAAGCATGTGGTGGAGCAGCACAAAGACGAGATTGCGTACCTTGATACGTACAGTCGCAACTCGCAAAACACGGTGGACTTCCTGAACAACACGCCCAATTGGGAAGGCGTGCGCGCGGCATTCTATCCCAACATGCAGGATTTGTTGCGCGGCACAAAAGCGCCTGCGGAAGTGGCCGCTGCTATTGACGAGGGCTGTAACGCGGCGCGGGCAGAGGGATTGGCTGCAATAGAGGCGGCAAGGTCGTAAAACGAGAACGGCCACCTGCTGTGGGTTGGGTGGCCGTGAGATTGCGGGTTGCCGCGCGCTGACGCGCAACAGGTTTAGAAGCGTAATGCGCAGGTGAAACCCGACCAGCCAAGCGAGTCGGTGTCGCGTACGAGCGCGCCTTCGGTGGGAGCGTGTACGTACGGTACGCCGCCGTAGCCCACGGCAATGCCCACGTGGCCGTAGCGCCACAGCACGTCGCCCGGGCGCGCCTCCGACACGGGAACGCGCTGGCGCGCAGCGCTATACTGAGACTCGCTCTGGTGCGGCACGTACATGCCCACCTGGCGATATGCCCAGGTCACTAACCCCGAGCAATCAAACGAGTCGGGTCCTTCGGCCCCCCATACATACGGACAGCCAATGCGTGAGAGCGCGTAATCAACCACCGAACCCTGCGAGGGAACTTCCACACCATTGCCGCCGGAAGGTATGTCGTAGCTACCCCCGTCGGAGCCTCCGCCGCCCTGCTCGCGCTGCAGCTGAGCTTCGAGTTCGGCCTGCTTCTGCGCGGCCGCAGCTGCGGCCGCGGCGGCCTGTTCCTGCTCCAGCAACTGACGCGCCTCGGCGTCGAGTGAGTTCATGAGGTCTTGGGCTTGCTGTACTTTGGCCTCGGTTTGATCCTTGATGGTTTTGGCCTCGGCGGCCTTTTCGGCAGCAATCTGTTCCTGCTTTTCGTATTCGGCCTTCGAGGCTTCCACCTGGGCGCGCAGGTCTTTGGTCTGCGCCACCATTTCGGCGTCGCTCTCGTTCAGGCCATTCAGCAGATCCCAGTTCTGGGTGAACTCGGCAAATGAGGTGGCTCCCATGAGGAAGTCCAGGAACGTGGCCGACCCGGAGCGATACATGCTGCGGGCGCGCAGGCCCAGGCGGCTTTGCAGATCGGCGATCTCTTGGTTGGCGAGGTCGATTTTGGCCTGTTCGGCCTCCATGGCTTGCTTTGCAGCGTCGCGCTCAGCTTCGGCGGTGTAGAAGTTTTCGGCGGCGGCCTCGAGGTCGGCCTGAAGGCCTACCAGTTGATTGCGAACGGCGTCCGCTTCGGCCTGCTTCTCGGCGGCGCTTACGCCAAGCGCGGTTGAGGGGAAGGCGAGGGCAGTAGCACCTGCGACGGCGGCGCCTCCAATAAACGTGCGCCGACTGAGGGCGTTGAACGGCTCGGGCATGCGGTACCTCCTTGAGTGGGCCTGGGGCATGGCAGAGCATACGGGTACTATCTTACCACGCTCCTCAGCCCTCACCAAAAAGCCCGCCAATACTCCAAACCCCCAAGGTGTAAGGAGAAGATGGATAGCGCGTTAGCGCGTCACACTATGAGGCGGGAGGCGACTCGCTCGTGCAAAAAAACGGGCACCGTGGGGTGCCCGTTTGGGTTAGTTTGTTGTGGGGGTTTTCTCGTCGTCCGGGGGGTCAGGGGTGGTGGGGGTTGATTGTTGGAACGTTACCGTTATGTTCACGTCGTTCTTGACGTTCGGCACGGTGAACGTACCGCCGGACTGAGGCACGCCGTCGAGGCCAATCACCGAGGCCACGATGTAGCCGGGGTCAGGCATGATGGTAATTCGTACGCTGTCGCCTTCTTCAACGGAGAAGCTGGAGGCGTTCACCGTGCCGCCGCCGTTGGCGTTCAGGTTCACATTGTAGTACGTGGCCTGCTTGCCGGTGCTCACCACAATGTTTACGGTCTCGCCAGGCTTCAACTTTTGCTTCGCGTTGGGGCTCTGGCTAATAACCAGGCCCGACTCAACGCTATCGCTCGAAGTGTAGTCCGTCGTCACCTTGAAGCCAGCGTTCTGCAGCGTAGCTACCGCTTCGCCTTCCATGCTGCCCACCACGCTCGGCACGTCGGTGCCCTCGGGCCCAAGCGACTGGTAGTATTCAACCGTTGCGCCCTTCTCTACCTTGGAGCCGGCCTCGGGGCTCTGGCCCATGACCTTGCCCTTCTCCACGTCGTCGGAACTCTTTGGCGTGCCGGCGCTGGGCACGAGGCCCTTCTCAATCAACAATTTCTTCGCGTCATCCACGGTCATATTCTTCAAGTCGGGCACCGCAATTTGCTGCGCGCCTTGCGACACGGTGATGTTCACCTTGGTGCCCTTTTCGCGCTTGTCGCCTGCTTTGGGGTCCTGGCCGATAATCTTACCGGCCTCGGCCTCGTCGTATTTCTGGTCGACCGATCCCAGTTGGAAGCCCTGTTCCTTCAGCTTGGCTTCGGCCTGCTCCTGTGTCATGCCCTTCAAGTCCGGCACGGGGTCGCCCGACGCGCCAAGACCGCTCATCAGCGCAAACGCAATGCCGCCCACCACAATGAGCGCGGCCAGAATACCCAGCACTATAAACAGCGTCTTCTTCGAACCCTTGGGAGCATTGTTGTCGTTGCGGTAGTTTTTGGAGCCGCTGCTGGAAACCGCGGGTTTGACGCCGCCCTTGCCCATGGCGGGCATCACGGCGGTGCCATCGGCCACAGCCATGGGGGGCACCACGCCGCCCATCACGGCCGTCTCAGCGCTGGTGAAGTTGCCTGCGTTGCCTACATTCACGGGACGTCCCGCCAGGTAGTCGTTTAGCGCGTAGCGCATGTCCTGTGCAGTGGCGAAACGCTCGGAGGGGTTCTTTGCCATGGCGCGCATGATAATGGCTTCAAGCGCCGGGTCGATGTCGGGGTTGATCTCGCGCGGCGGCGCGGGCAGCTCGTTCACCTGCTTCATGGCCACGCTCACGGCATCGGGGCCGTCGAACGGCAGACGGCCGGTGGCGGCTTCGTACATCACAATGCCCAGCGAGTACATGTCGCTGGCGGCGGTGAGTTCCTTACCCTGCGCCTGTTCAGGCGAAATGTAGTGGGCCGTGCCCAATACCGAGGACGTTTGCGTCATCACGGAGTTCTTCGCGCGCGCAATGCCGAAGTCCATCACCTTCACGTTGCCGTCGGGCTGCACCATGATGTTCTGCGGCTTAATGTCGCGGTGGATGATGTCCAGCCCGTGCGCCACCGAAAGCGCCTGGCACACCTGCGAGCCAATTTCGGCCACCTTGCGCTGGTTGATGGCGCCGCGTTCGTTGATGGCGGTTTTCAGGTCGCTTCCGCGGACGAACTCCATCACTATATAGTAGGTGCCGTCGTCCTGTCCCCAGTCGTACACGTTCACAATGTAGGGGCTTTGCAGGTTGGCGGCCGCGGCGGCTTCCTGCTTGAAGCGCTTGGTGAAGTTGGGGTCGGCGGCGTACTGGGGCAGCATGACCTTCACGGCAACCAGGCGCCCCAGGACGTTGTCCTGCGCGCGGTACACCTCGGCCATGCCGCCGATGCCGATGCGCTCCGTTATCTGGTAGCGGTTGTTGAACACCTTGCCCGTCATGTTTCCGGTCACGTTTTTGCTCCTTTAGGTCACATGCCCTTGGCGTGCTGCGTTTTCAAAGCTGATATGATCGCCACAAGCATACCTTATTTACAAAAGCCCTTGCACCTGCAAGGCCGTTTTCAACACATTTTGCGCCCGCTCAGTTCCCGTGCCCTCCTGTGCGTGCTCCAGGTTGATGGCCACTACCACGCGCGGGTTGTCGGCGGGGGCTAGGCTCACGAACCAACTGTCGTTGCCGTCGGGCTTTTCAGCGGTGCCGGTTTTGCCGGCTACGGACACGCCCTCAATGGCGGCCGCGGTGCCGGTGCCGTTCTTCACCACGCCCTCCATGACGGTTTTCACGCGGTTGGCCGTTTCCTTGCTCACGGCCTGCAGGAACTTACCCGGCGAGGCGGTGTAGCTGCGCTCGCCGCTGGCGTTGTAGATGCCTTCCACCAGGTAGGGGTCCATGATGGCGCCGTCGTTGGCAATGGCGCTGCCCACGAGTGCCATCTCAAGCACGGTGGCCTGCGGGCCGGCCGGGCTCTTGTGGTTGCCCACTGGCTCGCCGGCGGCGGCCCAGGCGGTTTCCCACTCGGTCATTTCGGCGGGCTCGGGCATGAGCGAGGTGCTCACGGGCAGTTCGAAGTCGAGGTCCTGGTTGAAGCCGTACTTCGCGGCGGCCGCCACCAGGCGCTCGGCGTCAAGCTGAATGCCCAGCTGGCCGAACACGGTGTTCGACGACAGTTCCATGGCGCGCGCCAGCGTGATGTCGCCGTAGTCGTTCTTGTTGAAGTTCGTGACGGGCGCGTTGCCAATTTCCATGGTACCGGGCGAGGAGTACACGGTGTCTTCCTTCGCCACGTCGTCCTCCAGCGCGGCGGACAGGGTGACAATTTTGAAGGTGGAGCCCGGCGCGTAGAGCGCTTGCGTGGCGCGGTTCAGCAGGGTGCTGTCGCCGCTGTCGGGGTTTTCCGCGGCCTTTTGCAGCAGCGCCTCGAAGTCGGCGGCGTTGTAGGTAGGGGCGGAGGCCATGCCCAGCACGGCGCCCGTGTCGGGATCCAGCACCACGCACGCGCCGGAGTAGCCGCTGAGCGCGTCTTGCGCCGCCTGCTGGATCTTCGAGTTCAGCGTGAGGGTGACGTCGTTGCCCGGCGTGCTGATGCCCGCGAACGAGTTCAACACGTCAGTCCAGCTGGCGAAGTTGCTTTGGCCTTTCAGCGTGTCGTTTTCAGCCGCTTCAATGCCGGACGTGCCGTACTGCTGCGACGCGTAACCCACCACGTGGCTGGCCAGGTCGCCCGCCGGGTACACGCGCTCGTACGTGCCGTCGTCCTGCCGCACGCTTTGCGCCAGCACCACGCCATCGTAGGTGGAAATGGTGCCGCGCTCGGTGTTGGCCTCTTTCGCCAGCGTGTGGTTATTGCCGGGCATGTTCTGGTAGTAGTCGGCCTGCACCACCATGATAAGCGTGAGGTTGGCCACCAGCAGGGCAAACATGGCGGAGAAAATAATCATGCCGTGCGTGAGCCGCTTGCCCAGCGACACGCGCCCCAGCACGCTGTTTGCATGGAGCGAGGTGGTGGCGCTGGCCATTTCGGTGCCCACGCCCGTGCCCTCGTCGCCGCAGCGCAGAAGGAAGCCTACAATAATGAAGCTGGCCAGCAGCGACGAGCCGCCCTGGCTGATGAAGGGCAGGGTGAGGCCTGTCAGCGGGATGAGCCGCGTGACGCCGCCCACAATGATGAACGCCTGCAGCACGATGATGGACGTGAGGCCCACGGCCACAAACGAGCTGACGTCGTTCTTCGCGCGCGCCGCCGTCACGAACCCGCGGATGGCGAAGCACAGGAACAGCAGCAGCACGCCGGCCGCGCCCAAAAGGCCAATCTCTTCGCCAATGATGGTGAAGATGAAGTCGCTCTCGGCCACGGGGATGGGGGGCAGGCCGTTGCCGCCGCCGGCCAGGCCGCGGCCCACGCCCACGCCGAACAGGTCACCGTCGGCGAAGGAGTAGAGCGATTGCACCAGCTGGTAGCCTCGGTTCTGCGTGTCCGCGAATGGGTCGAGCCAAATGTCCACGCGCGTTTGCACGTGGGTGAACTCCAGGTAGGCCCCTACGCCGCCAATAGCGATAAGTACCAGGCCCACCACCAGGTAAAACTTCTTGCCCGTAGCCACGTACAACATAATAAGAAACACGAAGAAGAACACGAGTGCGCTGCCGAGGTCCTTCTCGAACACGACGATGAGCAGGGCGACCACCCACATGAGCAAAAGCGGCAGTAGCGTGCGAATATCGGGCAGGTTGAACGGCCCCACGCGCCACGTGAACACCGACAGCATCTCGCGGTTTTGCGCGAGATAGCCCGCGAGGAAGAGCACGATGGTTATTTTTGCTATTTCGCCTGGTTGGAATGAGAATACGCCGGGGATGCCAATCCAGATGCGGCTGCCGTTAATTTCCTGGCCGAGGACCGGGATAAGCGGCGACAGCAGCAGCACAAAACCCACTATCATGAGGGTGTATTTGTAGTTGGCAATCTTTTCCAGGTTGCGGAACAACACCAGCACCACCACCATGCACGCCACGCCCAGGAAGAGCCACATCACCTGGTTAAGCGCGATGTTGGACTTCTCCGCGTAGGGTGCAAGGCGCGTGATGAACGCGATGCCAATGCCCGAGAGCGCAAACGCGATGGGCAGGATAGCGGGGTCGGCACCTGGCGCGAAACGGCGCACGGCCACATGCGCGATGACGAACGCCACGAAGATGCCGATGGGCGCGCCCAGTGTGTTCGCGTTCAGGCTTTGTCCCTGGTTGATGGCCAGCATGGCAAACAGCAGCACCACGATGGGCGCCGCTACGCACAACAGGACCAGTTCTATGTTGCGGCGCGTCATGCGGCACCGCCTTGGGTGGGTTGGTTGTCGGTGGTGGAGGAGTTGCTGGCGTTGGGAGCGGCGTTGGCGTTGTTGTTGCCGTTATTGTCCGCGCCGTTGCCCGGTTGCGTGCGGGCGGCGATGTCCTGGCGGTATTCTTCCACCAGTTCCTGAGCCGCTTCCACGCTATCCACGCGCCAGCCGTCTTTCAGGCGCTCGGCGAATCCGGGCTGCAAGTCGTCCACACTCACGTCGGTGGTTTCCACGTGCTCGGAGTACGACAGGCCGAACACGTCGCCGGGCACGCCGCGATACACGGCTACTTTCCCGTTGTCTTCGGCCAGGTAGGCGGCATTGTGCAGGTAGGTGTTCGTGCCCCAGGCCGTCGCGCCCACAATGGCGGCGAACAGCACCAGCACCAGCGCGATGGTGAACTTCGTCTTGCGCGCCATCTTCTTGCGGCGCACCTCGGCGAAACCGGACACGTCCGCCACAATAACGGTGACGTTGTCGTGGCCGCCGTTCGCGATTGCCTCGTTCACCAGCTGCGAGGCACAGCGCTGGGGGTCGCGCACGCGGGCGAGCGTTGACTCGATGTCGGCATCGGACACCATGCCTGAGAGACCGTCGGAGCAGATGAGCAGCCTGTCGCCCGTTTCCACGTTGATCTCGTAGAGGTCCGGCTGGGTGTTGGGGTCGCTGCCCAGCGCGCGCGTGATCACCGAGCGGTTGGGGTGCGTGCGCGCTTCCTCGGGCGTGAGCTGGCCGGCTTCAATCATGTCGGCCATAAGGCTGTGGTCGCGCGTGAGCTGCTGGAGTTTGCCCTGGTGCAGGAGGTACGCGCGCGAGTCGCCCACCTGGGCAATAATCAGGCGTTCGCCTTCCAGCATGGCGGCAGTCATGGTGGTGCCCATGCCTTCGCGCCCGCGGCCCTCGTGAGCAGCGCGGATGATGGCGCGGTTCGCCTCTTCCACGGCGCGACCCAGGGCCTCGGGGTCGGGATGGGCGGGAGCCAGTTCGGCCAGCACGTTCACGGCAATTTCGGAGGCCACTTCACCCGCGGCGTGGCCGCCCATGCCATCGGCCACGGCGAACAGCGGCGGCGTCACAATGAGACTGTCCTCGTTGTGGTCGCGCAAGCAGCCGATGTCGGTGCGGCTGCCGAACGTGGTGGTGGCCCCTTTGCGGGTGTGGGGCGTCGATTTGTATGCGCGCTCGGCGGCCATCAGGCAAACCTCACGCGGATGGCGACGTCGCCCACGTTCACCACGTCGCCGTTCTTGAGTGCCACGGGTTCGCTGATGAGCTGGCCATTTACGGCTGTGCCGTTCGTTGAGCCCAAGTCTTCTACGAAGAGGTTCTGTCCCATCAGGCTGAAGCGTGCGTGTCGGCCGGACACGTAGCCCGCTCCCACCACGATGTCGGCGCCGGGGCTGCGGCCCACAATAACGGGACCGCGCACCACAATGGACACGCCGCGCAGCTCTTTCGGCCCGCGTTCGACCGACAGATTCCAGGTGCGTTCCTTTTTGCGCTGGCCGCGCACCAGCCCCACGCCCGTTTTCATGAGAGCGAACAGGAACAGGTATAGCAGCGCCACGAACAGCAGGCGGCCAATCAGCAGCACGACATCGATCACGAGAACACCCCTCGCTCTATGCGGTTAGGTACCATTGCGCGCTCGCTCCGCTCACTGCGCCTGCGTGAACACGAAGTTCGTCATGCCGATGGTGATGCGGTCGCCTTCGCGCAGGGGACTGGTGGCAATTTCAGCGCCGTTGACGAAGGTGCCGTTGGTGGAGCCGAGGTCGGTGATGGTCCACACACCCTGGGGCTC
This sequence comes from Candidatus Gordonibacter avicola, assembly GCA_019113915.1. Classification (GTDB taxonomy): domain Bacteria; phylum Actinomycetota; class Coriobacteriia; order Coriobacteriales; family Eggerthellaceae; genus Gordonibacter; species Gordonibacter faecis. The sequence goes on along the minus strand of DXGM01000016.1, from coordinate 50,468 downwards.
GAAGCGCAACTCGGCGTGCGTGCGGCTGGCGTTGATGTCGTCCACGACGATGTCGTTTTTCGATTCGCGGCCCATGAGTAGGCGCGATGCTGCCAGCGTGTAGGTGCGGTTGTTCGTGGTGTCAATGAGGCTGGCGCGCACTGCCTGCTGGTTGGGCACGGGCGTGGCCTGGCCGCCGCCTGCGAATACCACGGTGTCGGCCGCGACGGGGGCGCCGGCTGCGGGATGCGCGGCGTAGGCGGCTGCTGCGGCTGCTGCTGCTGCGGCACCGGCGGCTGCGCCGCCCGCGAAGCCTGCGGCTGCGGCGGGGGAGTCGGGCGCGGGTACGGGCCGGGCTTGCGAGCGGCCGTTTTCGCGATAGTCCTGGAAATCTTGGCTGTCGAAGGTGTATTCGCCGTAGTCGATGGAGTAGTCGATTTCGTCTTCCGGCACGTAGGGCAGGGGCGGCTTGGCGCCCTGATCGTAGGCATTGAAGTCGTCATAGCCGGTGAAGCCCGCGTCCAAGTCCTGGTAGGGTTGGGGCATCGGCGCAGGTGAGGCGGCTGCTGGGTAGGCGGCCGGGGCTGCGTACGGGTCGCTGGGTGCGTAGGGGTCGGCTGCGGGCGCGGGTTGGCCGTGGCCGTAGGGCTGCGCCTGCGGGGCGGGCGCGCGCGAGGGAACGGGCTCGGGCACCGGCGCGGGTGCAGGTGCAGGTGCCGGTGCTGCCGCATAACCCCCGGCCGGCGCACCATAGGGAGCCGCCTGTCCGCCCGCGGGCACTGGAGCCGCGCCGCCCAGGCCGTAGCGCTGCATTTCTTCCGCGCGCAACTGAGCAATAATAGGTGCCGCCACGGGTTCAGCAATAATGTCGAACTTCCCGTGCTTCAACTCTTCGTCCACGATGAAGCGCACGAGCGGCTGCCCGTCCATGACCAGGCCTTCGTCGGCCGCCTTCGCTGCAAGATAGGTTTCCGTTTCGCCCGCCAGCGTAGGGTAATAGCCGAACAGGCGCTGGTCGTCATCCGGGTTCACCAGCACGGTGTACAGCGTGGGGGCGTACTGCTTACCCGCGCCCACCATCTTGCCGCGCCGCATCTGCTTTTCCGCCTTCTTCGCAATCTGAACAGGCGAAATGGGAGCGTCGAACATGCGGTCGGCCGCACCTTCCAACGTGTCTTCCATCTTGCCTTCGAACCTTGAGAGAAAGCCCATCGCATCTCCTTTATCGCGCGAACTCCGGTTGCGGATATCCCGCGCAGCTACCCCTGTCGCCGCGGGTTGCGGCGTGCGCGCTTGCATCGCCGGCCACGCGCAAGGCGCGGACGCGGTCGCTCGACTATCGTGTGTCTCTGCATATGACTATGCAATGCTCCATCTTGCCATAAACCACTACCCCGCGCCCCATCCTTTACGCAATCGTCATTATTGTGAAGAGGAAGGGGCGGCGAGAAAGCTTTGCGCCGCTGCGCAAAAGTGTGACGCGCTTCGCGCCGGCTATTGGGGCATGAGATGGGCGCGCTGTGTAAGAATCATCCGAGAATTTGGCACAAAATCGCGTTCGTGTACGGATTTGAAGCTCCAAAATCAAAAGAGGAAAATAGCGAACAGGCGTTTCTTTAATAACAGCGAAAGATCCGCGGTCCCAAGAGGTTCAAATCCGTACATAAGGGCGATCTGTGCCATTTTGAGGCAACTTGAATGCCAAGGCGTAAAACGGTATCCCCATCCGCGTGCTTCATGCGAACCTTCACATAAAGTGACGCGCTTACGCGCTACTGATTACGCCACGGGGTGGGTACCCTCCCTACCACTATGACGAGGGCTCGTTCATGTACGATAAACATAACTAAAACGATAACCTTCGTAGGGGCGCTTCACGAAGCGCCCTCTCCGCCGCAGGCGGAGAACTCAACCGGAACCTGCGTTTTCGCGCTTCGCGCGAACGGATGCTTCCCTAAAGGGACTAGGCGCTGCGCGCCGTCGCTGGTAGCACTTCTACGGAGGTGATCCTTGTCGCACGTCAACACCTTCAAGTTAGTCAGCTCGCGTCGTAAAGCGAGAAGGTTGGACACCTTGTGGCGTACTAGCCAGCGCGATAGCGCGTCAGACTTCTTCCAGTTCTGCCGAATCGGCTGGTTCGAGTTCTGGGTGTTCGAGCACGTCTGCCTCTTGTTTGGCGGCGGCGCGTTGGGGGAGGTATTCGCTGGCTACGATGCCAGCGAAGATGAGCGCGAAGCCGGCGAACAGGGGCAGCGTGAGAGCTTCGCCAAGAAACAGGATGGAAAACGTCACGCCGAACACCGATTCCGTAGCCAGGAAGAGCGAGGCTGGCGCGGGATCGACGTGGGCGACCGCCGTGTTTTGGAGCAGCAGCGCGAGGCATGAGGCGAACAGCGCGAGGTACGCCAGGCTGACCCACGTGTCGGTGCCGAGTGCTGCGAAATTGGGCATGGGTTCGAACACGCCGCCGAAGATGAAGCCCAGCACGCCAGCCACAAGGAATTGGATCACCGTGAGCAGTGTCATGTCGCGGCCAGGCGCAAATTTCGCCGAATACACCACGTGGAAGCTGAGGAACAGCGCTGAGAGCAGGGTAATCAGGTCGCCGAACCGCAGCGAGAAGCCGGCCGCCCCCGCGAACGACACACACCCTACGCCCGCCACGCACACGAGCGCTGCGGCAATGTTGTAGCGCGTCGGCCGCGTGCCGCGCAGGCCCCATCCCAAAAAGGGAATGATGACGCAGTAGAGCGATGTGAGAAACGAACTGTTCGAGGCCGTGGTGTCGGTGAGCCCCGTGGAGTTCGCCCAGTAGGCCAGAAACAGCCACACGCCCAGGACGGCGCCTTTCTTCAGGTGATCGAGGTCCAGTGAGCGGCGGAAGCGCGGCAGCATGATCAGGCCTAACACAATGCCCGCAACCGTAAACCGGGTGCCGACGATCCATGCGGGTGGAAATGCGTCCACGGTGGATTTGATGACGACGGTGCCTAAACCCCAGATGGCGGCAGCGATCAAGAGGAAGCCTTTGTAGGCTGCCAGCGGAAGCGGGGCTGAGGTGTGTTCGATGCGCGTCATGGTGTTGTGCATGATAGCATGCGCGGGCGGCGCGCGCGGGGACGTTGGCCGGCGCGTTGCGCGGCTGTCGGCGGCGCGCTTGCGGTTTGGCGACCGGGGGATGACCGATGCGCGGGCGCATGTGGGGCGGCGCGCGGTGGTGCTAGGCTGGGAGGTTGATGCAGGTAGGACGCTTGGTGAAGCGGCGCCACGGCAACGTGGTGGCGAACTGGCGAATGGCAAGGGAGGTGCGCATGCCCACGTTTCGAGAAGTGGCGCAGGTGGCGGTTGAGGCGCGGCGCGACAAGGGCGCGCACTCGGGCCGGCGGCTGCGCGAGATCGAGCGCATCCTGCGGCGGCATCACGTACTGAAAGGACTCACGCCTTATGAGGCCACCAGCCTGTTGGAAGACTTGGGCCCCACGTTCGTGAAAATGGGGCAGATTGCGGCGAACCGCAGCGACGTTATTCCGCCTGCCTACGCCGAGGCGTTCAAGCGCCTGCGTGCCGATGTGCCACCCATGCCGTATTCCCAGGTGATAGCCACGGTGGAGGTATCGCTTGGGCATCCGTGGCGGGAGACGTTTTCGTGCATTGAAGAACGGCCGCTGGGCTCGGCGTCTATCGCGCAAGTGCATCGCGCCCGCATTGCGCCTGATGGCCCGTGGGTGGCGGTGAAGGTGCGACGGCCGCACGTGGTGGAGCAGATGACGCAGGACTTGGCGCTTATTCGCCGGGCTGTTGCGCTTATCGGGCTGACGCGCGCAACCGACGGCATCAAGTTGTCGCTGGAGGACCTGGTCACAGAATTGGAGCGCACTACCCGTCAGGAGTTGGACTTCCGCGTGGAGTTGCGCAACCTTGAACGCTTCCGTACGCTTTTGGCTGACCAGCCGGGAGTGGAAAGTCCGCGGCCGTACCCGCTCATCAGCTCAGATGATGTGTTAGTCATGGACTTCATCGAGGGCCCCATGATTAACGACATACCCGCGCTGTGCGCGCGGGGGTTGGATCCGCGCGAGTTGGGACATCGGCTGGCTGAGAGCTACGTCACGCAGATTGTGGACAACGGCTTCTTTCACGCCGACCCGCACCCTGGCAACCTGCTGGTGAGCGACGGTGACATTGTATGGATTGACTTGGGAATGGTGGGTTTGCTTAGCCCGGTGGAACGCGGGCTGGTGGGCAAGATGCTGCGCGCCGCGGCCGAGAACGACCCCTACGCGCTCATGCAAGCCCTGCTCACCGCCACGCGCGAGGATGGCCCCGTCGATCACGGGCGGCTGCTCGACCAGCTGGGTCAGCTGGTGGCTTCGTACGCCACGGCGAACCTCGCTTCTATAAATGTGGGGCAGGCGCTACTCGACGTGTTCGACGTTCTGCGCTCGCAGAATCTGGCCATGCCGCCGTCATTTACGCTGCTCGCGCGCGGCATGGTGACCATAGAGGGCGTGCTGGTTGATATTGCACCTGATGAGAGCGTTATTGATATCATCGCCGACCACGTGCGCCGCCGCGAGCGTACGTGGGAGTCGATGGAGACGAAGGCACGCGAGTTCATGAGCATCGCGCTGTCATCCACGGAGTCCGCCGTGCGCCTGCCCACGCAGGCATCGCACACCCTGGACATGGTGAATCGTGGTCAGGTGAAAGTGGGCGCTGAACTGGGTATTCCTACAGACGTGCTGGCCGCCCTCTACTCCGTCAGTGGCACGGTGGCCATGGCGCTGATCTCGGCGGGCCTGTTCGTGGGCTCCAGCCTGCTCGCCCAAACAAACATGCACCCCCAATTCCTCGGCGTCCCCTTCCTCGCCGTCTTCGGCTACGTAGGCGCCTTCGTCCTAGCCGCCTACGTAGTCTGGCGCAACCTCCTCATCCGCCACCGCCAAAAATCCGAGGAGCGGTTGTAGTACAAAGAAGCGGCCCGCTTGGGGGCGGGCCGCTTGGTGAATCGTTGGATGTGTCGCTTTGCGCTCCGCGCGTTCTATGCCAGTACGGCGATGGCGGCGGGGTCTTTGATGCGGAGGGCGGGGGTTTCCATGATGCGGAAGGTGTGGTTGAAGTCGACCAACTCCAGGTAGCCCACGGACAGGTCCAGGCCCAGGGCCACGTCCAGGTACTCCGGCTCGGCGCACACGAGGACGGCCTTGCCGGGGTCAAGAACGCTGGTCATGTACACGTCCTGCACGAGTTTCTGGATGCGGTCAATTTCCAGCATGCCGGTGTTCGGCTGCAGGCGCTGCAGGTCCAGGAACAAATCGGGCGCCACCACCAGGGCGTAACGACCCAGATAGCCGTTCTTCGCCAGCTGCGAAACAGCGGCGGCCACGTCGGTGAACGCGTTCTCGCCGACTTTCCAGTCGCCCTTCTTCACCTTCACCGAGCCCTTCACGGTGAGCAGGCCGTCAGTGCCAAGCGCCTTGTTGCCGTTCAGGATGAGGTCGTCCTCGCGGCGCGTGGCTTTTTTGGCGGCGGCGATGGCCGGGGCCATGTCGACGGGCGTGCCGGTGCGTGCGGCCAGGTCGAGGTCGCGGCCGAACAGGGTGAAGTCCTCGTAGAACAGCGGCAACTCCAGCTGCGTGCGGCCGACGATGCGACCGATGCCGTCTTCCAGCACCTCGTCCTTCGCCACGCCGTCAACGGCGACCGTGGTAATGCCGGGGCCCAGCGGGCCGTACGTCTTCAGGAAGCGACGGCAGGTCAGATGCGCACGCGCCGTGCCAATGACGGCGTCGTCGATGCGGTTCCACAACTCGACCGAGAGATCGGCCGATTCACGAGCCAAGTAATCCATAACGGGCTCCTTTCGATGGTTGATGCGTGTGGCCGGTGCGCGGGCACTGTTTCACGTGAAACATTCGCGCGTGACCGGGGGAAATGCTTAGGACAGGTCGCCCACGGTGGGGGCGGGGGCGGGCTCGGCCGGGGCGGGGGCAATCTCGCCGTCGGTGATGATGCCAAGCTCGGCCAGGTGCTCCTGCACTTCGCCTTCGCCCTCCAGGAAGAACTCGGTTTCCTTGGGGTCGAGGTGGCGCATCAGCGTGATGAGTTCGCCCATGTGGGCCTTTTCCTCGTCGCGGATGTCGGCGAGCACGGCCTTCGCGGCCGGATCGTCGGTGGCCAGGTAGTGCGATTCGTACAGGTAAATGGCTTCAAGCTCGCCGGCGATGTCCAGGCGCAGCGCCTGCATGAGCTCGGCGTTGGTCATCTTGCGCTCAACATTTCCGGCGAACGGATTGGCGAAACTGGGCATATGATCCCTCTCTTTCAATGGTGCCGCGTCGGGGCGGCCTTTCCTCTAACCTTGAAAGATATACTACTCTGCTTGTCGCCTTTTGTCTCGAAAAATCGTTGGGCTTATTGAGAATTCCTCTCAATAACCACGTTTCGCCAGCGAGCGGTGGGGAAGAGGGGGGAACGTGGCGAAATAATTACTGCGTTTTGGCGCTTTGCGTGCGGGCGAGTTTGCGGTAGGCCACCACGCCAAGGGCCGCCAAAATCAGCGTGAGTGCGACGATGAGGGCGGTGGCCAGGTAGTTTCCGTCGCCGAAAGTGCCAGCAGCCAGGGTGGAGGACACAATGGAGGGGATGCGTCCTACCGTGGTGAGGGCGACGATGCGCCACACGGGGCTTGTGCCGAGGCCGGCCACGTAGGTGAGCAGGTCTTTCGGTGTGCCGGGGATGAGGAACACCACGAACAGCAGCAACTCGAAACGGCGCGAGTCGCGCAGCCACTCCACCGAGGCCAGCTTTTCGGGCGGGAAGAACAGCCCGACGATGCGCATGCCAAAGCTGCGCACCAGCAGCATCACCAGGGTTGTTCCGAGCGCGCTGGCCACGAGACACCAGAGCGTGCCCTCCCAAAAGCCAAACGCGTAGCCCGCCGCCAATTCCAGCGGCTCACCAGGGAGAAAGGCGAGCACCACCTGCGCCATATTCGCCGCAACGAACGCGACGCGAGCGAGCGCGCCGGTTTCATCCACCCACGCGCGGAAGCGCGGCGCGTCAGACACGAAGGCCAAAAGCTCGGGCCCGTAGAGCACCCAGAACGCGCCGATCCCCGCCGTGAGTGCGACAAGCGCCACCACCACCGCAATGCGCTTACGCATGAGGATGCGACGCTCGCTGGACAAACTTGTCTGAGCGGGCGACGGCGAACAGGTCGCGGACTTTTCCATGGGGGCTCCGTTTCTCGATTCGTTGGGTGCGATTCGATAGTACGGAGCAAATATCTACGGGCGGTCAACGTCCGGGAAAGTCATGGCAAAACGCGCGATTGCCCGCGCGCCGCCGCTGGGGCGGTTTTCGAGCGAAAGGGTGCCGCCGTGGCGCTCGCACAGGAGCGAGGCAATGTTGAGCCCCAGGCCAAAGTGGTTTTCCGAGGGCGTTTCGCTGAAGAAGGGGGCGCAGCCGTGGTCGAGCGCCGCAGCTGAAAAGCCGGGGCCGTCGTCGTCCACCACCAGGGTGAGCGCGCCTTCGCTCACGTCGAGCCGCGCGTCCACGCGGGAGTGCGCGAAGCGCAGCGCGTTGTTAATAAGGTTTTCCGCCACCTCGCCCACAATGGTGCGATCGACGTGCAGCGCAGGTCGCGCAACGTCGCAGCCGGGGCTCAGCGACAGCGCGAACTGCTTGTGCGCCGCAGTGGCCAGCCCGCGCCCGATGTCGTCGAGGCCCGCCGCCACTGTGTCAAACGCCAGCGTCTCGGGCGTGGCCGTGCGGTCTTCCAACTTCTGTAGCCCGCTCATGGCCGCCACGTAGCGCTCAAGGCGTTCCACCTGGTGAGCGAGTGCCGCGGACGATGCCTCCAGCTGTTCGCGCGAAGCGTTGCCCGCCTGCACGTGCGCATCCAGCAGCTCAATCTTCCCCTTTAATATAGTAAGCGGTGTGCGCAAATCGTGCGCGAACGCGGCGTTCAGGCGCTTGCGTTCCTCGGCCGTGCGCCAGAGCGCCCGCTGCGAATCGGCCAGCGATGCGCGCATGGTCTCGAATGACGTGGCCAAATGCCCCAGTTCGTCGTTGCGGTTGTACGCCACGTGGAAGTTAAGGTCCTGGTTGCCAATCTTCGTTGCCGCCTCGTCCAGCACGGCCAGCCCCGGCTCAAGCCGCATGCGGAAGAACCGCCGCGCCGCCGCAAAGATGCACACGCCAAACCACAACGGGAACATCAGAAAGGTGAGCAGGCCAAACAGCCCGGACAGCGCCCGTGCCTCGGGGCTGGGTAGCGAGTACACGTAGTAGCCCACCGGCGAGGCAGGCATGCGCGACGTGCTCGCGCGCGCAAAGTCGGCCAGCGGATCGTCCGGGTGCGCCGCCGCCCATTCCGCGAAAAGCAAGCGCGCAGCCGCGTCGTAAGCGGCCAGGTTGGCGGGCGGAAGGTAGCCCTCATCGTTCCAGAACAACGCGAGGTCGCTGTCGCTCGCGAGGGCGAATTCGAAAGAGTTGTCGCCTTCGACGCTTTCGCCGCTACCTTCGCCATCAGGGCTTTCGGCGGCAGAATACGTCGTGTAGGTGTGTCCGCTCGCGTCGCTGATGTGCGTGCTCTCGTTCAGCTGGCTCACGGTTAGTGGGTTGCGGTAGTCGGACGCGGTTTGTACATACAGTGTTGAACCCTGCTCGTCCAGTTGCACCGATCGCGCCGGTTGCAGCAAGCCCGCGTTGGCGTCGTATATAAACAGCCCGGTGCCTTCGGAGGCATCTTCGGTTGCTTGGTTCTGCAAAGTGGCGAACATGCTGCCGGTCACGGTGGACAGCACGAGCGCCGCCACCAAAAATCCTAGCATATACACCATAAATGAGGTTTTGAGCGACGCGTTGCGCCACCGCTCGCGCAGCGTGCGTTTTACGCGCGCCATTTGTATCCCATGCCCCACACCGTCTCGATTGGGTCGGGCGCAGCGCCCGCAGCGGCCAGCTTTTTGCGAATGCGACGAATGTGCTCGGTCACCACCTGCGGGTCGCTTTCGCTTTCCCAGCCGCCTACGCGCTCGTGGATGCGCTCGCGCTCAAACACCTGACCTGCGTGTTTGGAGAGAAACGCCACTATGTCGAACTCGCGCCGCGTGAAGTCCACCGCCGCGCCCGCCACCGTGACGGTGCGCGCGCGGTAGTCGATGGCCAAGTCGCCGTCGAAGCGCACTTCGGCCTTCGCTTGCTGACGTGTCTCGCGCGCCAGGTGTGCCCTCACGCGCGCGCCGAGCACCGCCAGCGAGAAGGGTTTCAGTACGTAGTCATCCGCGCCGGCCTCGAAGCCCTCAAGTGCGTCGACATCTTCCACGCGCGCGGTCAGAAACACAATAGGGCAGGTCAGATGCTCGCGGAGGCGACGGCACACGGCGTAGCCATCCATGAGCGGCATACCCACGTCCAGCACAATGAGGTCGGGGTTCTGCTCGGCACGCTTGAGCGCGGTGGGGCCGTCGCTGGCCGTGAGCACGCGAAAGCCCTGGCCAGAGAAGTATTCGTCCAGCATTTCGACAATGCCGGGCTCGTCGTCCACCACAAGCAGCGTCGTCTGCTGCTTGCGTTCCTGCTCATCCATGCCGTGCGTTCCTCCGTTCGCTTCTCCTTGTGCTCGCGCGCCCGCTAGCTTCGCGTCTCGCGCCCCGCGCGCTCGCCGATCCTACCACCCAAAACTCTACAAACGGTCAACGGCCGCGCAGCCACCAGGTCAGTCGTCGTTACGCTGCTTCACCACTAGCACGGGAATCTCGGCGTTGCGCAACACGTAGCTGCTCACGCTGCCCAGCATACCGCGCAGCGCGCCCAGGCCGCGCGAGCCCATGACAATGAGGTCGCACGCGCGCTCGGTCGCGTAGCTCACAATTTGCTCGCCCGGCAGCGTTTCTTCGAGAATTTCTACCGTGACCTCGTTCATGAGCCCCTTCACCACCCCGTCAACCTGACGGTGTAGCGCCGCGAGGGCTTCCTCGGTGGCCACTTCGTAATACGAGTGCAGAAGTTGGGGCGAAAGTTCCTCGGCGCCGTCGCGCCCTTCGGCTTCCATCCGCTCGATGACCAGCTGTTTTAGGTCGAAAATCTGCACGATGCGCAGCGAAAGCCCCGGGTCCTCGCGCGCATAGCGCACCGCCTCCGTCAGTGCCGCCCGCGCCGATGCTGAGCCGTCGTACGGAACCATGATGTTGTCGTAAAGCATGGCCGCCTCCTCCCTCCGCGCCCTCCCGCGGGCGCGCATCGCGTCGCCTCAAGTATAGCAGCCGCAGGGAAGGGGCGGGCGTGGGCTGGCTCGGCGGACAGGCGGGGCAAGGTTGGGAAGGTGGGGAAGGGCGCCGGCGGGCACGAACAAGCTACCGACCTGCGTAAATCATCGCGCACCGGAGCGCTGCGCCCCTACGCACGCGCGTCCACCGGTTCCGGCGACACGTACTCGAAGCTCGTATTCGCCCCGTCGCTTTCCAGCAGCGTGTGGCCATCTTTCACGAAACGAAAGCGCCCCGGCACCGACGGACTTTCGTGGATGGGGCGTTCCATGGCACCCTCGTGCGGCGCTTGCAGACGATGCCCGTGCGTTTCCGGAACCTCCACGCGCAGGCTCATGTCGCCTTGCCGTAGTTCCACCGTGTGCTCGGTCGATTCCACAATGTGCACGCCACGATACGTGGCGAAGCGGTGCTCGGTGCCCGCCAGCAGCACCACGGCGATGCAGCCCGTGAATCGCAGTCCGGCCAGGGGAATCTCGGCGATGGCCACCATGACCGAGGCCGCGCACCCAAAATCCAGACTCTGCACCCACGTGTAGCCGCGCGGGAAACTGTGCCCGCGGTCGCCCTCCATGTAGCCGAGGCCGCCGTCGAAAGTGAGCGCGCGCCCGTCCAGCACCACGTCGCCTTCCACTCGGTGGCGCATGCTGAACACGGTGTGTTTCGTTTCCATGGGCAGAAGCGCGAACGGCCCCATGATGTCCGAGCGCAGGGGCGTGACCTCGTGATAGCGCAGTCGGCCGGTGAGCGTGCAGTCGGGGGTGTGCACGTCCAGGAACATCCCGCGCGGCGTGAACAAGCTTTCGCCGACGCGCAGAAACCCCTTCCCTTGACTGAAGTCCTCCAGGGGAAATTCGAGGAAACGCGCGCCCTGCTGTGTCACCACCTGGATGAACGCGGAGTCCTGCGCGCGACCGGGAATGAGGGCGAGCACGTCGTCGCCCTTCTGCTGTTTCATGTACCAGCCTTCGTAATACGGTTTCATAGGCACCTCGCTGGGGGCTCGCATCGGCGTTGGCGGCCGATGATAGCATCGAGCGGCGGCGCTGCGTACTGGCCCGCCCGCGTTGTTGGCGAGGCGATGCGCGTTCGTACGTGGCATGTGGAAGAGAGTGCGGCGGCGCACTTTTCCTCTTCTGCCCTTCTTAACACGTTGAGAGAGTCAAAACTTTGCGTAGAGTGGTTAACGACAGTTTATCTGCCTGACCTCCTGAGCGTATATCCTTTTACTATGAGCGAGCTGATCAAAAAAGACTTCGGAACCCGCGTGAGGGCACTCCGAGAACAAACGGGCCTGTCGACGAAGAAATTTGCGCTGATGGTAGGCCTCAGCAAGCCGTATATCATTCAGATAGAACACGGCAACCGCAACATCTCCCTCGACACCATAGAAAGAATAGCCGCCGGCCTCAACATGACCCCATCAGAATTACTAGAAGGCGTAGGAAGCTACACGCGCAACTAGGGTGTGTGATTTACTTTTTCTTGTACGCCTCTCGGCGGTGCGCTATTTCGACGGCGAGTACTACCAACTCGGTGTCACGAAGTTCGCACAGTACTCGGTAGTCGCCAATTCGGTAACGCCATGATCCGGCAAGATTTACGACGAGCGCTTTGCCCCGCTGTCTTGGATTTGCGCAGCCGTCAATGTTCTTCTCGAGCCAGGCGAGAATGAGTGCTGTTGTTGGCTTATCAAGTTTAGCGAGCTGCTTGACTGCCTTTGGCGCGAATTTGAGCCTCCAGGCGCTCATAAACCGAGCATCTCTTTAACTTCGGAAAGGCTGTAAGACGTGGGGTTGGCATCGTACTCCGCCTTTGCCGCTTTATATGCTTCGATATCAATTTCATCTTCGATGCGTTCAAGAGCACAGCGACGCACGAATTGTGATGCGCTCATGCCAAACATGCGGGCATAGTTGGAAATGAGCGACTTCTCGTTCTCATCCAATCGAACAGTCATCGTCGACTCAAGCATAACGACTCCTTTTCCCTCTACCCATTCCGTATGACATTGTAACACGACAGGATTGAACTCGTCCATGTTGTATGGAAGGCTTGGAGCGGAGATAAAAAAGCGCCGGAGGTAGGTGATATACTCACCGTTCGGGCGCTTTGCAGTTTGTACTTTCCATGCGTTACGCTATGAAGTAAACCCATGTGCTCTATATATAGGATTGAGGCTTGGCGTAGAAAAGAAAGAAAGCGCCGGAGGAAGTGAAATGCTCACCATTCGGGCGCTTTGCTGATTGAGAGTCTATCACGCGTCACTTAAAGATGCAAACTTTGCCGTGGCGATTCACATAGATCAGATGCTTCATGGTTCGCAGTTCGCAGCACCATTTCCGAACTTCGCGTTCGATTGCTATATCGGGTAACTTTTTCATTCTCCTCGAATCAAAGATCACGTTTTCTGACTGATGCAACGCTTTACGTAGGTTCTTTTCAATAACTTTTGCCTTCTCTGATTCAGGTGCTTTAATTTCCCATGCCAGCCCATTGATAATCACATCTGCCGAGGTCGTTCGGTATTCTTCGCTTCTTCGGATGAATTCTACGGTCATGCCTGCCATTGCAAGTGCCTTGGCGGTTTCATACTCGTGAGGCCAAACGTTAAGGTCTGGCGCAATGATGATCTTTCCCCTTTTATTCTTCATGGGGCCATTATACGGCTAAATATGGTTAGAAAGCGAAGAAATATGATCTTTCTTATCAGGTTTCTTGTCTAGAAATCTATGAGGTCTTTCACCTTTATGCCAAACGCTTCAGCTATTCGGCACAACACATCTATGGTGACATTCTTTGAGCCGTTTTCGATGGCGGAAATGTATTGCTTACTTCCATTACCGATCATGCTTGCAAGCTGCTCTTGAGTCAAACCCTGCTCGTCGCGGAGTCTCCGAATGCTGCTGCCAAGTATTTTTCTCTGATCGATTCCCATTCGCCGAGCATATGCGCTAGAATCATGTGATGGTCATCCCATAGGATGACTTTAGCTAAAGGATGCGTTTCGTAGCATCGCTGAAAACCCCTCATCTCGCGCACAAAAAGCGGGCGATCAAGCACAACAAATGCAAAGAAAGCGCCGGAGGTAGGTACAATACGCACCGTTCGGGCGCTTTCGTTGTTTATTTTAGCATGTCACTTGCGCTTTTGGTTGGGGGTTTGCCAGCGGTCGGGGTCTGGGTCGCCTAGGGCGCCTATTGATATGTCGAGGCCTTCGGCTATGCGGCAGAGGAGGTCGAAGCCTATGTTGACGCGGCCGGCTTCGATGTCGCTTAGGTACGACTGGGCGGTGCCAACCATGCTTGCGAAGCGTTTTTGGGTAATGTTTTCGGCCTCGCGATACTTCCTGATGCGCGATCCGAGCAGTGCTTTGCGGGATTGAGTATCCATTCGGGTACACCCTTCGCCGGCGAGTTCGCTGAGTTTGTCTTGAAGGTGCGTCTACGTGGTAAAACAATTCGAAGGTGCACCAAGGCGCACGACGGACACGTTCATCCCGTTAACTCACGGGGGTGTTTTCTGGCTGAGGAAAAGAAACAGGTCACCGGGTTTCCCCGATGACCTGCGCTTTTTCTGGAGCCAACGAGCGGATTCGAACCGCTGACCTACGCATTACGAGTGCGTTGCTCTACCAGCTGAGCCACGTTGGCAAACGGCTTCACTAAGAAGCGCGAATCGGTAGTATACCGAAAGCTCGCCCACCCCGCAAGGGGTCCAAGCCGCAAATATGCGCGAATTCAATGGCTTCGCGCGGCCGAGGCTTCAAGCGGCCTGCGGCATCCCCCCGACGCTTCTCGCACTACTCGCGCTCACCCTCAAACCCTACGCTGGCGGGAACCGCACTACTAGGTACAGGCCTGCGATCGCTACCGTCAACAGCATGATGGGGAAGCCTGTCTTCAAGAATTGGACGAACGTAATCTCGTAGCCGTGTTTTTTGCTGATGTCGGACAGGACCACGTTCGCGCTGGCGCCGATCAGGGTGCCGTTGCCGCCGAGGCAGGCGCCAAGGGATACGGCCCACCACAGCGGGGTCACGTCCATGCCGGTGGATTCCATCGCCAGCAGAATGGGGATCATCGTGGCCACAAACGGGATGTTGTCCAGGAAGCTGGAAATAACGGCCGAGCCCACCAGCAGCACCAACATCGTGATGAACACGTTGCCGCCCGTCGCGTCGATAAGGGCGCGTGCCAGCATTTCGATGACGCCCGTCTCGGCCATGGCGCCCACAATGATGAACAGGCCGGCGAAAAACGCCAGCGTCGTCCATTCTACCTGCGACAACGCTTCCTCAATGCTCTCGCCCGAAATCAGCAGGATAATGCCGGCGGCGCCAAGCGCAATCACGCTCGACTCCAGCCCCAGCGCGCCGTGGGCCATGAAGCCCACTACCACCAGCGCCACCATCACCACGCTCTGCTTCAGCAGTCGGCGGTCTTTGATCTGCGCGTGCTCGTCTAGCTCCATGACGCGAGCGCGATGTTCCTCGCTTACGTGCATCTTGCGGCCGTACATCAGGTAAAACACCCCCAGCACTGCGGCCAAAATAACCACCACGGCGGGCGCGTCGTACAGAATGAAGTCGAAGAAGGTAAACCCGGCGGCCGAGCCAATCATGATGTTCGGCGGGTCGCCAATGAGCGTGGCCGTGCCGCCAATGTTCGATGCCAAAATTTCGGTCATGAAGAACGGAATGGGGTTGATGTCCAGCAGCCGACACACGGTGAGCGTCATCGGTCCGATAAGCAGCACGGTGGTCACATTGTCCAGAAATGCCGAAAGCACAGCCGTGAGCAGCACAAATAGCAGCATGATTTTCCACGGGTCGCCCTTGGCCAGTCGCGCGCACTTGATGGCCAGGAACTCGAATACGCCCGATAGTTTCACCACGCTCACGAATAGCATCATGCCCAGAAGCACGCCCAGCGTGTTGAAATCAATGTGCTCCATGGCGGCATCGAACGGCAGCACGTGCAGCGCCAGCAGCACCATGGCACCCACAATAGCGGCAAGCGAGCGGTGCAGTTTCTCGGTCATGATGGCCAGCATGCACACCGCGAACACGGCAACAGACACAATCTGACTAACGTCCATGGCGCTGCGCTCCCCGCGAATCGAACTGTGCGATGCTCACCGCATCCCCTTCCGCTGCATTTTCGGCCGCCTGCGCGCGGCCATATCCAACCGCATCACTATACCAATATCAAGCGGGGAGAAGAAGGGAAAATCAACATGCCCGCACGTCAGCGGGGTGACGAGGAAGGGGAAGCCCTATGCCAGCGGGTACTTCATCAATTCGTCAATCGTTACGAACTTGTACCCCTGCTCCTTCAAACGCGGTAGGGCAATCTTTAAGGCCTCGATGGTTTGAGAGCGGTCGCCGCCTCCATCGTGCATGAGGATAATGGCTCCCGACCAGGCATTTTCTAGCTGCTCCACAATGGCGTCGGCGCCGGGCTTTTCCCAGTCGCGTGAATCGATATCCCAACCAATTTCAGCGGTAATCAGCGGCCCAATATTCTTCACCACGTCCTCGCCGAAGTTGCCGCCGGGCGTGCGAATCACGCGGCTGGCCTCGCCGCCCGTGACAGCCTCGATGGCGGCGTAGCCCTTCTCAATTTCGGCGCGCTGCTCTTCGGGAGTCATGTAACCCAGGTTTACGCCTTGACCGCTGCCCGAGGCGTGATCGTAGGAGTGCGTGCAAATTTGATGCCCCTCGGAGGCGGCGCGCTGAATGCGGGAAGCGCCGTCGTTCTGCTCGATGCGGTCGCCCACGGTGAAGAAGGTGGCCTTCGCGCCGTGTTCCGCCAGCACGTCTAGCACCTTATCCGTCTGGTCTGACCAGGGGCCATCGTCGAATGTGAGCGCAATTACCTTGTCGCCGCCGGTGTCGGCCGAGACGTTGCGCCGCTTGATGTGGCTCGGCTCGCGCGTGATCTGCTGCGCCGTGATCTGGGAAATGTGGCCGGTCTTCGTGGCCTTCACGCCGTCGGTGCCCTCGCCCTCAATGAGGTGGATGGCACCGTTGCCTTCCTCGGTAATCTCCCAAGGAATGGCTTCCTCCACGGAATCGCACGGTTCCTCGATGGGCCCGCCGTTGCCAATTTCCACCACGTCACCTGCGGAAAGCTTGGTAGTCAGCTCGCTCACTTGGGTGCCGTTTACGGTGGCGTGGAACGGCTCGCCCTTGCCTGCTTCCAGCACGCTGCCGTCCACGGCCACAAGGTCGCCCGGCTTCGGCTTGATGCCGCTGGCCTTCAGCGCATCTTCCAGCGTTTTTGCGCCGCGCACGTCGGCGGGAGCCCCGTTCAGCGTAATGCTAACGGGCAGGCTTTGTATAAAAAAGAAGATGCCCAGCGCCACGGCGGCCACCACGCCAATGCTAACGAACAGCCCGGCATAACGGCGCAGGCCGCTTTTCTGCTGGGGTGAAGTTCGGCGGTAGCGTTCGCGGTCGCGATACGTTGCAGGCGAAGCGGGTGTTGCAGGAATTGCCTGTTCATCGTAGGCGTTGTAGGTGTCGCGTCCGTAGCTGCTCGCCGCAGTAGTCGCGCGTCGCGGTCGTGCTGCCGCGCCGCTTTCGCGCTGCGCGGGAATACGTCCCGAATGCGAGGGCCGTGCGTTCGAGCGCGAAGAGGGGTGCGAAACCGGGCGACTTGAAGCCCGTCTGTTGGTGGTGGAAAGGTCGTCATCGTCGATGAATCGCGTGCGGCCGGTAGCGCCGCGTCGCTCGCGTTCCACCTGATCAGAGGCCGAGGAACGGCGTGTGTCGGAGCGCGCTCTCTCGCCGGGCCGAGGCGCCCGGTTGGCACCAGCGCGCCGCGCGGAGTAGTCGTCGTAGTTCTCGTGCATACCCGTCCCCTAGTGCAATCGAAAAGCAGGTGTTCTGCCTCTGTCGCGTGTCCCATTTTATCGTAATTCGTTAGCCTTTTGCGCTTTAGGCATCGAATTCGCACAGCTGTTCCAGTTCAGCCAAAGTAACACCATATCACCATCAAAACGCCATCAGTGATTCCTGCGCGGCTTTCTACTGAAATTTGTATGGAGGTAAGGCGGCGCCCGCGCGTGGAAGGGCCGGGGCGGCGGCGCGGAAGGGTTATACTGGGCGCACTCCGAACGGAAAGGACTTCCATGGGCTTGCGATTCGCCTCCGCGCGCGCTGTTGGCGCCGTGTCTACCTGGGGTTTGAAGCACGTCTTCCATCGCCCCGCCGCGAACTTCCCCGGCAAAATTGGCCTGTACGCCGACCCGCGCCTCATCGAGCACCTGGCGCCGCGTTTGCAGAAGGGTTCGGTGTGCGTGGTGGGCACCAACGGAAAGACCACGGTGACGAATCTTCTGGCTGACGTGCTGGAACGCGCGGGTGAGCGCGTGGTGTGCAACCGCACGGGCGCGAACCTGGATTCCGGTGTTGCCACAGCGCTTCTGCATGGCGGCCGCGCCGACTGGGGCGTGTTTGAGTGCGACGAGCTATGGCTGGCGAAGATCCTGCCGTTCTTGAAGTCGGATTACGTGGTGCTGTTGAACCTGTTCCGCGACCAGTTGGACCGCGTGGGGGAAATCGACCGCATTCAGGAAAGCATTGCGAACACGCTGGGCGCGTCGCCCTCCACTGTGTTGGTGTACAACGCCGACGACCCGTTGTGCGCCGCCATCGCTGTGCGCGCTGCGCAACTGCCCGGGCGCGAGAGCACGCCGTCCATCGCGTTTGGCGTGAACGAAGACATGGGTCTGCCGCAGAACACGGTGGCCGACGCGCAAATGTGCCAGCAGTGCTCCACTATGCTGGAGTACGCGTATCGCCAGTACGGTCAGCTGGGGGCGTATGTTTGTCCGAACTGCGGGTTTGCACGACCGGCGTTGGATTTCGCGGTTGAGCAGGTGGAACTGGGGAGCGAGGGGCTGTCGTTTAGCGTGCGGGGACGGGATGCGGGTGTCGCGGGTGTCGCGAGCGCGTCGGGCGTGCCGGGCGCTGACCGACAGGTGAGCGCGCCGTTCAAAGGGGCGTATATGGTGTACAACCTGGCCGCCGTGTCCGCCGCATCGGTGCTGCTTGGGTGCCCGGGCGAGGCGCTGCAGGGTGCCATCGACGCGTTCGACCCGCAAAACGGACGCCTGCAAACGTTCACGCTGAGCGGCCGCCGCATTCTGCTGAACTTGGCGAAGAACCCCACCGGCTTCAACCAGAACCTTAAAATAGTAGCGCAGGATCCGAACCCCAAAATAGTGGCGTTTTTCGTGAACGACAAGGAGGGCGATGGGCGCGACGTGTCGTGGCTCTGGGATGTCGACTTCGAAGAACTGGCTGATCAGGGGCAACTTGCGGTGTTCGCGGGAGGTATTCGTGCGAACGACGTGCAGGTGCGCTTGAAGTACGCGGGTATTTCGTCGGACGTGGTGGCCGATACCGACGAACTGTTGGCGCGCATTGCCGCCCTACCCGCGGACGTGAACGCGTACTTTATTGCGAACTACACGGCTCTTCCCGTGGTGAAGGCCGTGCTGGACGCGCGCGTGGAAGGCGAGGCTGGGGGCGCGCCCACGTCCGGAGCCGCCACGTCAGCCGCCGCCTCCGCCGAACTCCGCCTCCCCTGGACGCCGCCCGCGTCAGCGGACGAGCCTCCGCTCGTGATAGCGCACCTCTTCCCCGACCTGCTGAACCTCTATGGCGATGGTGGCAACGTGAAGGTGTTGGAGCGCCGCGCCCGTGACCGGGGTATTCCCGTTGAAGTGCGCCGCGTGGAACACGGCCAGCACACGAACCTTGCCGAGGCCGACCTGGTGTTCCTCGGCGGCGGCCCCGACCGTGAGCAACGCTTGGCGTCAGCCGAACTCATGAGCCTGCGCGACGACCTACACGTATTTGTGGAAGACGACGGCGTGCTGCTGGCCATCTGCGGCGGCTTCCAAATTCTCGGGCGCGAGTGGCTTTTGGGCGACGAGGTGGTGGAGGGCCTCGGCCTGGTGAACATGACCACCGAGCGCGCGTCCGGCGGGTCGGGCAACCGGCTTATCGGCAACATTGCGCTGCGCTCGCCGCTGGCATCGGCCCCCGTCGTGGGCTACGAGAACCACGCGGGGCGCACGCACCTGGCGGATGGCGTGGAGGCGTTCGGCGACGTGGTGTCGTCGGGCGGCCACGGCAACAACGACACGGACAAGAGCGACGGCGTGCGCTACAAAAACGTGGTGGGAACCTATTTGCACGGCCCGCTTCTGCCGAAAAACCCCCAGGTTGCCGACGAACTTTTGCGCCGCGCACTCGCACGCCGCGCCCAGCGCACCGGCACCCTCGCGCCGCAGCTCACCGCACTTGATGATGCCGCAGAACAGGCGGCAAACGACTGGGTGGTTCGTCGTCTCAACGTGAGTTAAGGCGCAAAACCCCAAGAAAAATGGGTGTGGCTTTTTCCGGGAAACGGCCGCGTTCCCTTGCCGACACCCGTCGGCCGCGTCACAATAATCTGTTATGAGCAGAAAAAGCAGCCAACGCCGTTCCACCCGTCGACCGTCCGATTCCGCTGGAATTGATGCCCGGTCGGGTGGCTCATCGCGCGACGCAGCCGAGCGTCGTGGCGCTTCCAGCCCGGCGCACGGGCGAGCGTCCACGCGCACCCGCGGCGGTGACCAGGCGCGCCCCGCGCCCGCCGACCGCCTTGAACGCGAACCGCGCGACCCACGCGCACTGCGCGACGCGCGTCCCGAGCGCGATTCCCGCGACGCCCCCTACAATCGCCGCATCTCGCAAGCCGAATACGCGCAACGCCGCAAGCGCGCCAAGCGCAAGAAGACCGCGCTTATCGTTCTCGCTGTTGCGCTGGTGGTGTGCCTGGTGGGAGCCGGTGCTGCGTTCGCCTACTACCAAACGCTTTCCAGCAACCTGCACGACGGCATTGACGACGACCTTCGCCGCGCGCTCGATATAGCAGACAACGGTCAGCCCTACGAGGGCGGCCCGTTCTACATGCTGCTTATGGGTACGGATGGCTCGTCCGACCGCGAGGCGTCTGCGGAATACGCCGGCGACCAGTTTCGTTCTGACTCTATGATGCTGGCGCGTATCGATCCGCAAGGCAAGAAGGTTACGCTGGTGTCGCTGCACCGCGACACGCTGGTTGACATGGGCGAAAACGGCCAGCAGAAGCTCAACGCCGCGCACTCCATCGGCGGCGCGGCCTACACGGTGGAAACGGTGTCGAAGCTGGCGGGCGTTCCCATCACGCATTATGCCGAAATCAACTTCGACGGGTTCAAGGACATCGTGGACGCGCTGGGCGGCGTGGAAGTTGACGTGCCCATGACCATCGACGACGAAGATGCCGGCGGCCACCTGGACGCCGGGCTGCAAACGCTCAGCGGTGACCAGGCCCTTATCTTGTGTCGCGCGCGCCACGCCTACGACGAGTTCGGCGACGGCGACCGCTATCGCGCAGCCAATCAGCGTCTCGTGCTGTCCGCCATCGCGAAGAAAATCCTTTCGGCCGACCCTGCCACCATGGTGAGTTCGGTGCAGGCGCTTTCGCGCTACGTCACCACCGACTTCGAAATCTCCGACATCTTGTCCATCGCGCTCAGCCTGCGCGGGCTGGATCCGGCGAAGGATTTCTACACGGCCATGGAGCCCACCACCTCCGCCTACATCAACGGCGGCTGGTACGAGTATCTGGACGCGAAGGCGTGGAAGACCATGATGTCGCGCGTTGACCAGGGACTTTCGCCTACGGAAGAGGACGAAATTGACGCTACATCCGGCACGGTGCTGGCCACCACTGGCTCCGGCGAGGCGAATTCCGATACCTCCGGAAGCTCTGGGAAGAAGCCCGGCAGCGCTGGTCAGTCGAATAAGAGGTCCGGCACGGTGCTGGTACGCAACGGCAACGGCCTGACCGGCGCCGGCGCCGAGGCTGCCTCCAAGCTGGAGGAACGCGGCTACACGGTGGAAACCGGTAACGCCGAGAGTTTCGATTACTCGCAGACCATCGTGGTGTACGAGCGCGACGACCAAGCCACCGAGGCCAAGGAGATTGCGAACGCCATCGGCGTGGGCAAGGCGCAACTCAACAACGGTGACTACGCGTTCGAAGGCGACTTCCTGGTGGTGCTGGGCGCCGACTGGCAGGGGTAGGTGGGACGCGCGCCGCGAGCGGGGTCGCACCCCGCGCCCCCGTGCACCCCGCGTGTCGCCAGCCCTCCGCAACCCAACCTCTTCCGCCTAGTATGACCCGCGCGCCCACCTTTTTCGCGTAATTCATCCCTGCAGCACGAGCGCCCGCGCTTTTTCCCTCTTGGGGAGGGAAGCGCCCGCCCGCGCGTCCTCGTAGAATCGTTCCCATCCGACGGAAACGAGGAAGGGAATTCGCCATGTACGAGGAACTTTACGCGCCGCTGCCCGACCGGAACCTCTATTGGGAGCGCCTGGGCATGGAGCCGCCCACGGGCGAGCCCACCCGCGAACTGCTCGATCGCATGATTCTGGCGCACCAGTGTCGTATTCCCTTCGAGAACCTAGACGCGTGCGATTTCCGCCGCCCCATCTCGCTGGGCATCCCGGACATCTTCCAAAAGGTGATCGTTGACAAGCGCGGCGGTTACTGCTTTGAGTTGAATTCGCTGTTCGACGCGCTGCTGCAGGAAACCGGCTTCAAAACCATGCCGTGTTTGGGCCGCAGCCTGAAGGATCGTGGCTACGTGTATCCCATTTTGCATCGCGGCATCATGGTGAACCTGGACGGCGAGCGCTACCTGGCCGAGGTCGGCTACGGCGGACCCACGCCCGCATGCGCCATCCCCCTGGTGGATGGCGCGGAGTTGGACTCGCGCGGTCAGCGCTTCCGCGTAGAGTTGCATGAAAACGGTTGGTGGCACCTCATCTACCTGGGCAGCATCGCCAAGCTAAACGCCGCCGCCGAGCGCGGCGAAGAGGTGCCGCCCACGCCCGCATACGCCATTCTGGATGTGCCCGCGGCCCTCACCGACTTTGTGCCGCTGTCGTACTTCTGCTCCACGCACCCCGATTCCGTGTTCACGCAGTGGCGCATGGTGAACCTGCGCACCGACGACGGCAACATCTCCATCACCGACGACGCGTTTACGCGCGTGACCCCCGAAGGCAAGGAAACGAAGCGCGTCGAGTCCGACGACGAATTCCGCGCGCTCTTGTCCGAGCATTTTGGGATTGAACTGCCCGCATAGCCGCTACCCGCGCTGCGCCGGCGCTGTGTGCGGTATCATGCGGTGAGCAAACAAGCGGCGAAGGTGGCGAAAGGGGAGCGCATGAGGTTCACCGTGGTGGCGGTGGGGAAGCTGAAGGAGCGGTTTTGGGCGGACGCGTGTGCCGAGTACCTGAAGCGTCTGCAGCCGTATGCGCGCACCAGTGTGAAGGAAGTCGCTGACGTTGACCCTGGTCGGGCGGGGGGAGTGGCCCCGGCTCGCGAGCGCGAAGGGGCCGCCATCCTGGCGGCCCTGCCCGCATCGGCCCACGTGGTGCTGCTGGCGATTGAGGGTGTGGAACGTTCCAGCACGGGGCTGTCGCAGCGCTTGGATGCGCTGGCGCTGGGAGGCACGGGCGACATCGCGTTCGTGATTGGCGGCTCCGACGGCGTAAGCGACGCCGTCCGCGCCCGCGCCAACGAGACGCTCTCATTCGGGAAAATCACCCTGCCCCACAACCTCGCGAGGGTAGTCTTGTTGGAGCAGTTGTACCGAGCCCAAAAAATCTCCCGCGGCGAGCCGTACCACAAGTAGAGAGATGCCATTCGCCTGCGCGCACCCGCCCAAAAAGTGTGACGCGCTTTCGCGCTACCTATTTGGCCAGTATTTCGAATAACGGCTGAGATTGACGGGTATGGCAGAACTAATCGCATTGTGGAAATAGCACTCGGAAGCCCAGTACGTAAAAGCCCAGGTCGTTAACACGCACCCTTTGTACTAAGACTTAACGAGGCGAAGTCCATCTGCCATACCTGTAAATCTCAGTCAAAATACGAAATCTTTCTCAAAAATCGAAGACCCAGTGTGATCCGGCGTAACTGGAATCTCCGTAAGCATGCCGCATAATATGGAGAAAATGTGTAGGCAAAGAGGTTTTAGTGATGGCTCCTGTGGTGGGGTTCGAAATATTGCCTACCTGCGGTAATAGGGTCTTGAGACTGGAGTTGTCTTTGCGATAGCGAAGGAAAACCACTCTTCACAATCCCTCATCGCGTGCTACTATGCCGACTATATGCCGCACTAAGCGACGGACCGGGAAACGATGTCGCGCGGCAAGAACGGGAAGAAGCACTACAAAAGGACAAGGGATAACCATGCGAAACCGAATGTCACGGTACGGCAGAACAGCGTGCATGCTCGCACTGTCGTGCAGCCTCGCGGTTGGGCCAGCAGCCCCCGCTCTGGCCTCTGAATCCGAAAATCTCGGGGGGGGGGGGGCTTTCTGAGCCTTTAGCCGCTCCAGGCGACACCCCAGGAACCTCAAGCCCTGAACCTCTCGCGACTACGGTCACCCTTCTTGAATCCCAAACAACCGGATCACTTCCCTTAGTCCAAGGAACTCCCAAAGCAACCCTCGGAACCTTCGTGTCCGAAGGTCTCGTTTTCGAAGTGAACGAAGACGGCACCACAGTCGCTCTTGTTGGCATCCACGCCACCGATCTCAAAAACATCTCCGTCCCCACCCAGGTAGTAAGTGGTGCAGACACCTACACGGCGACCACCCTCAAAAACCTTGCGGGGGGGGGGGGCATTCACTGAGTATTCTGTAGAATCACTCTCTCTTCCTGAAACAATCAAAGATATCAACGACGAGGCACTCAAAGGTATCTCGTCGCTTAAGCATGTCCAGATAAGCCCCAAGTGTGAGGGCTTTTCGTCGTTGGATAACATGATCTTCTCAAAGGATTACTCGCATCTCCTGCTCATTCCCGAGGGCAAGGAGGGTGCTGTTACCATCCCCGGTTCTACAACCCATGTCTCTGCCCAGGCATTGTCCCTGTGCCATCTGGGCTCCTCACTCACCACCGGGGATGGCGGCACCAATTTTACAACTCATGACAGAATGCTCTTCTCAAAGGATATGAAGACTTTGGTTGTCTGCCCGCCGGCTTACGGGAAAGCCGTCGTGTTCCCAGCCGAGACTGAGGCTATTGGCGAGTATGCTCTTGCTGGTTGTAAAGACCTCGCGTCGATCACCGCTCTGGGTAACGTGCAATCAATTGATCCGACTGCTTTTGCTGACGAGGTCAAAACAACAGCCGTTGTCGCGCTTCCGGCAGGAAACGACTACGGAGCTCGTAAGCTTATCTGGGAGAATGTAGGCTTCCAGCACTTCGCTGAACCCGCTCAACCTGGTGCCACTACAAGCTCCGACACCAACAACGAAGCCACCAGCGGCCTCACCTACACTTTGCTCGACGACTACACCCTCGCCGTCTCCTGGCAAAGTAAAGACGACCCCGAGGCCAACCTCGAAATCCCGTCGTCCGCCGAGATCAACGGTGTACCCTACCGCGTGAGCACCATCGCCGAGAATGCCTTCGCCAACAGAGGCTCCCTCACTAATGTCAAGCTCCCCACAACCATCACTACCATCAACACAGCCGCATTCGCCGGCTGCGCCAACCTCTCAACCATCGAGTTTCCCAACACCCTACGCACCATCGACGAACGAGCCTTCGAAGCCACCTCCCTCAAGGATGTGTGGCTCCCCGCCAGCATAGAATCCATCGGCCCCCGCGCTTTCGCTTCATGCTCCGCCCTCGAACGTGTGGTCGCTCTCGGCACTTCCGAAGTAGCAAGCGATGCTATCGCCGGTTGCTCCAACGTCTCCATCTACGTCCCCTCCGGCTCCGAAGATTCTTGGAATCCCGGTCTCCCCTCCGACAACAACCACCTCATGCCCTACGGCATCACGCTTTCCGAAGAACCCCTCGCCATCGAAGCGGGCCAGGAAGCCAATCTCCTAGAAGGCGGTAACCTACAAGCTCCCGATCCTGTGGAGGCTTCCTACTCCTACGCTGCCGCACCTCTGTCAGTAGATGCCGGCACCGTCTCAGCCAAGAAAGCCGGCACTTCGGATGTCACTGCCGTTCTCTCCCTGGATGGCGTAGAACTCACTCGTGCAACTCGCACGGTTGAAATCTCCCCGAATCCGAATGGTGAGCCTGCTATCGAGATGTTGAACTCCGACGTCCCTCTACCTTCCGCCTACCTTGCCGAAGCTCGCGACAATCAGATCACCGTCGTTGCTCCCTTTAACGTCACCTTTGGACAGGACGTCCCTTACGATGTCTACACACATCCAACCTCAATTGAGGCTAGTAATTCTTTCAAAAACAATGGGTCCGTTCCCGTACAACTTGCTCAAGTCACCTGTGGTCCTCTTGCTGTTGCTACCTATCTTCAATCAACTAACGGTACGTCCCTTGATAGTCAGGATCTCTTTAGTATCTATCCAAAGGGCAATGCTGGTGCAGCGGTAAACTTTGGTTATGGACTTAACAACAGCATAAGGACTCCCGATAATCCGGGTGCTTTTGTTATACCGCCCACCTCTTCATCTGACTATACGTTCCGCCTAAACCTGAATAACGCCGTAGTGAACTCAGGTGCTGCTGATAATGGCACAACAGTAAGGCCTCTTGTTTCAGTGACGTGCACCTTTGCTCAGTATTCGGGCTCTTTCTATTTAAAGGACAACAACACAGGTAGGGCCTATAGCCTCTCTGAAGTTAAGAAGCATGCCAATGACATATCAGCAAACGGAAGCAGTTCTCCCTACTGGAATCAGTACAAAGGTTACGTTGGTAATGACTCTACCTACACGTGCCAAACTGTCTGGGGTGGCACTCCCTATGACGTGCGCATCATCGGCGTCAATCATGACGACAGGGCGGACACGGACAGCCCCGCCAAGGCAGGCTTGACGTTCCAGTTCAAAGAATGCCTCGCGGCCAACGACGTGGACCCTTGGGATAACAGCTTTGGGTACCGGTTCAACGCGGGCACCAAGACGGACAACTACAACGAAGGCGGATGGGGAGCAAGTGAGTTGCGCGCAAGGATGAACCCCGAAATAGATACTACCCTCAAGCATGGCGACGACGACAACGCCATCTGGAATCTCGTCCCAACGGACCTACAAGATGTAATCGCTCCGGTGAACAAAAAGTACGCATTATCGAGCGCGGAGGACGCAACCGTGACCACGTCGCGCGATAGCCTTTTTATCGCGAGCTATTCGGAGCTTGTTCCGAGCAGCTACTGGACCTCCTACCCATGGACGGCGGACGAGGGCTTGCAGTACGAGTACTGGAACGGGAAGGTGACGCAGAACAATGGCAGCAACGCCAGCCTTGTCAAGCACAACGTGTCGCCTTCGGCTTCGGCGATCTACTGGTGGGAGCGTTCTATGCATCCGAACAGTTCCGTGAGCTTCCTGCATGTGGGCGCGAGCGGCTACCCTACCAACAGCTACTATGCTAGCCGGTCGGATGGCGTTTGTCCCTGCTTTTGCCTCTAATCTAGTATCTAGTCTCTGCCGGGGACACAGCCCCGGCAGGGACTCCCACATCCTCGCAACAAACAGCATGAATCCCCACGGCTCACAGACTGTGGGATCGAAAGAAAGGAACGTGCCAGCTATGCCGAGCACGATACATGTATCGAAACCAGGTACAGGGCACATACCTGCTGGTATGCTGGTGCTTCTACTTGTGCTCTCAGTAGCTTTCGCACCAGTCTTGCCGGTAGCAAAGGCGTATGCCGCAGGAGGCACCACCCTTGGTATCCTGGTAATTGACTCCGGAAATGGGCAAACTGCCGGCAAGGATGGCACCACCAAGCTGGGTATTCGCGTAACTAATTCCAAAGAACCTATTGACATCAACTATGCCATCACTCTGGATCTCAACGGTGCCCCAGGAACCAATCCCGAAGTGATAGTAACCTACAATCTACCCCTACCAAAAGTTACCCCTCCCTCACGGACAGGCTATACCTTTGTGGGTTACTTCGACGGAGCCAACACCAAGTACTACAACTCCACAGGCGACGGCTTGCGTGTGTGGGATAAAACTGCAAATGAGCCACTCTTTGCCCACTGGAAAGCCAATAAGTACACGGTGTCGTTTGACTCAAACGATGGTGCCGGTGGCCAGACTGCCGATGTAGAGGCTACTTATGATGCCGCCATGCCAACCATTTCCTCGACACCTCCTTCGCGAACTGGCTATAGGTTTGCCGGTTGGTTCGATGCTAAGGAGGGCGGCAACCTGTACTACGATGCCAATGGCGTAAGTAAAGCAAACTGGGACAAGGACACCGCTTACACACTGTATGCTCACTGGACGCTGCAAATTACCTTCAAGTTCCCCACTGCTGCTCTTATTGAAGTGGATGCTTCGGGCAATGTTACAGGCAAAGATCTTGATTTTGAGTCCACCACACCTGAAGACATTAAGGTAACTGCTGTTAAGAGTACGCGAAGTGAAAGTGCTACTTCCTTGTTTGTTGACGACACAACCTTAAAGGGAGTGCGCATTCTGCTGAAGCCAACGACAGGTGGGGCGGATTCAGAGGTGAAGGTTCCCTTGACCGTGAGCGAAACAAGTTTGCCTGCTAACTGGACTATTGCTGCTAACACCAACCTCGCAGTTGCTTTCAACTTGTCTCTTCCTAGCGGTGCCCAGCTCAACTTCCTCGCCAATGATGGTCAGGTTTCTATTGCTAACCTTTCCTATGAGGTGAGCGCGGCGAGCATTTCCTCGTAACACATCGTACACATCCGCGGCCGAGACCATCCGCTCGGCCGCATTCCCCGCAGGCGCGCCTTCCCATCACGGGCGCGCCTGCGCGAATTCTGCACCTGTCGCTCACTGTGCGACAGAGTGTGACGCGTGCGCGCGAAGCATAAGGACGGTAACGCTGATATTCGACATCCAATTCGCCTCGAATTGGCAGAGACGGCCGTTTGTGTACGGATTTTTGTCCTCCAAAGCCGCGGTCTTCTCACTGCCAATAAAGAAACACCTGTTCGCTGTTTTTTGGAAGCCGTACTTGGCCGCTCAACATGTACACAAACGGCGATCTGTGCCAATTTCTTCTGCCTCTTTGTAATAGGGCTTCGCAATGCTTGCAGAAAGTTCTCGGTAGCGCGAAAGCGCGTCACTTCTTTTCGCGCGAAGCGGCATACCTTCCCTAAAGCAAGCACCTCTTCCCCAAGCACCATTTCTTCCCGTTTTGCCGCTTCTCCTTGCTCGGCTATACTGGTCGCACTGTGCTTGGGAGCGCCGCGGGGCGGCGACGGAGGAGGATGCTATGCGCTTCATCTCGTGGAATGTGAACGGCTTGCGTGCCGTGCTGCAAAAGGGGTTCGAGGACATCGTGTGCGAATTCGACGCGGACATTGTGGCGCTGCAGGAGACGAAGCTGCAAGAGGGCCAGGCCACGCTTGACCTGCCACAATATCGCGAGTATTGGAGTTACGCGCAGAAGAAGGGCTACTCCGGCACGGCGGTGTTTTGCAAGGAGCAGCCGCTACAGGTGCTGCATGGTTTGGGGTCGGACTATCTGGATGCCGAGGGGCGTATCGTAGCGCTGGAGTTCGAGAAGTTCTGGTTCGTGGACGTGTACACGCCGAACGCGCAGAACGAGCTGGCGCGCATCGCGCACCGCATGGAGTGGGACGACGCGTTCCGCGACTTCTGCAAGGGGCTTGAGGAAGGCGTGCTGCCCGCCGGCGTGCCGGTTGAGCGCCCAGCGCCGGGCGAGGGGCATGTGACCATCTCCGAGCTGCCGCTTACACAGCCGGGCGAGACGGCCGAGCCAAAACCCGTGGTCATGTGCGGCGACTTCAACGTGGCGCACCAGGAGATCGACCTGAAGAACCCGGGCCCGAACCGCGGCAAAGCGGGCTTCTCCGACGAGGAACGCGGGAAGTTCACCGACCTATTGGACGCGGGCTTCGTGGATTCATTCCGCCACCTGCACCCGGACGTGACCGGCGCTTACTCCTGGTGGAGCTACCGCTTCAAGGCCCGCCAAACAAACGCCGGCTGGCGCATCGACTACTTCCTGGTGAGCGAGTCGCTGGCCCCCCAGATAGAAAGCGCCTGCATCTACGACGAAGTCTACGGCAGCGACCACTGCCCGGTAGGAATTGAGCTGGCACTGTAGGGGGGCGCGAAACGAAAATGGCCCAAGCTCGGAAATTAGTATGTCAGATTTGACTCATTGCTGTGTGCTACTTCTTGCCTTTGACTAGGGTTTTAGGTCGCCGTAGCCTTCGGCTTCCATGTCTTCGAGGGGGACGAAGCGCAGGGAGGCGCTGTTGATGCAGTAGCGGAGGCCGCCTTCTTCGGTGGGGCCGTCGCTTTCGCGTCAAGCGATGTGCCGGTTGTTTTCGCGTTCGATGGTATGTGTTCCATGGCGGGTCCTTCCCTTGGCTTTTCTTGGTCACAGCCTACCACGCTACGCGTTCTACCTGCGACTGGTGTGAAATAGGATTGTCAATCCGATGCCGTAGTGCGCCCGCAGCGTTAGAGTGGGCAGGCGAAAGAAGCACGCAGGGTAGGGAAGGGGAGGTACATGGGTCAAATTATCAAGCCGCTGTACACGCCGCGCTACGTTCCGTCGGGCGAGGAAACGGCCGTGTTTGAAACCGCGAAGGGCACCATCAAGGTGAAGCTGGACGGCGTGGGCGCGCCGCTCACCACGGGGAACTTCATCGAGCTGGCGTTGAAGGGGTTCTACAACGATCTGAATTTCTACAGCCGCAAGGAGGGCGACGTGGTGGTGGGCGGCTGCCCCATCACGCGACCGCTGCGTCCGCAGCAGGTGCGCATGGCCGTGCGCGAGCAGATTCGCGCCGTGCACCCCGGCATGGGCGACGCCGGCTACCTTATTAAGGATGAGTGGAACGACAATCCGAATAACCACCATGTGGAGGGGTCGCTCTCGCTCACGCACAAAAAAACGCCTGATAGCGGCAGCTGTCAGTTCTTCTTTTCGCTGGCGGATCATCCGGAATACGACGACAAGTTCACGGTGTTTGGCCAGGTGATTGAGGGGCTCGATGTCGTGCACAAGCTGCGCGTGGGCGACGAGTTATACGGCGTCACTATCGAAGGCGCTCATGAGCTTCCCGATGATTCGCTGCTGCCCGAGACACTGACGGTGGAAGGCGAAGACGGGCCGGAGGTAATTCCGAACCCGGATTACCAGGCCATGGAGGCGCTCAAGCATCTTTTGGAGCGGAAGCCGGTGCTGTAGGCGCTGGTTGCGGGGGAGGGTGTCCGGCGTGGGTGGCGTGTCGCGCCCCGCTGCGCCCCCGGCGCCCGCAAGTGCGCTCGCCTGCCGCGCGCGTCACCGCTGCGGGGCGGCATCGCCTTCGTCGGCGGTCCACTCTTCCACAAAGTCGATGAGGTCCTGTTGCTTGTGGATGCCCGTTTTCTGGTAGATCTTCTCGATGTGGGTGCGCGCGGTGTTCTTCGCAATGTGCAGGTCACGTGCCACAATGGACAGCGTGCGCCCGCGCGCCAGGAATTCCAGCACCTCGTTCTCGCGTGGCGTGAGGCCGCACTGTTGGGCCACGCCCGCGCATTTCTGCTCTAGGGTGAGCTGGGGTTCTTGCGGTTCGGCCTGATCGGCGGGCTTTTCTTTCTCCTGCTTCTTGCTGGTGCCCAAGTGCGAAAGCGACGACACCATGCTTTCCGGCAGCACCATGAACGAGATCACCACCAAGCACAGAATGGCCACCAGTGCCACCGCGCTCAACTGCAGCGAGCCGTCCTGCACAAGCGGGCTCATGACGGCGCTGGCCAGGTAGCCAGCAGCCATGCCCACGAACATGTACGCCACGCCAATACCGAACACATACGGTGCCGCGTCCGGCCCTTTACGGCGCGCGACCTCGCTAAACAGCACCCATGACAAAATGTCGAACAGCTCATAGCCAATGGCAATAAGCATCACCGACAGCGGCGCGCGCTGCCCAAACACCAGTGCAATGGCAATAAGCCCCGCAATCATAATAGGCAGCGACAGCCGATACACCAGCGAAATGTTCATGCGGTCTTTGATGAAGAACGCGATGATAAGAAATATGGCACCCACCAGCACCAGGCTAAATGATCCAATGCCACCAAAGAGGTCAAACGGGTCGTCGCCCACAATGGGAAACGCGTCGAACATGCGCACCAAAAACGAGAACACCATAATGGTAATCATGAGTTTCGCCGACATGGCATCCAGGCGCATGCGCTCGCGCGACGCTGCTGGTTGCGCGGCGGCTGCGGCGGTGGGCTCGGGCTCGTCATCTTCCAGTTGGCCCTCGGGAAGCCCCGTCTTCCACACAATGTTGCAGCGTTTGCATTCCAGCGCCAGCAGCGCCACCGATATGATGGGCAGCGCGATAAATACCAGCTGGTTTGTCTCCGAGGACATGGCCAGCACGAGTCCCGTCACAATGGCCGCGGCCGGCGCGCACGCCAGCGAGAAGTAGAGGTCTTGCGCGGCGAAACGCTCGCCCCACATAACTTGGAGCAAGCCCGACGCGGCACCGCCCGTGATCAGCCCCAACAGCAAAAGAGAGGGCGAGTCCAGCCATACCGCTGCTGGCACGCACAAAGCCGACGACGCCACCATCCCTAGCATGATCTCGGTCAGCCGCTCGTGCATGCGGGCCAGGCTTCCCACAATGCGCGTCATGACAAGCGCTGCCAGCGCAGCCGTCACGGCGCCCGCCACCAGAAACACCCAGTCGGTGCGTGATTCAAGGCTGGCCACCGACGCAGACAGGCTGAACACAATCCATGCACGACACAGGCCGAAGCCTACTATTACTATAAGGTAGTCAAGCGAGAAGCGGCCGGGTGTGGCAGGTTTCGATGAGTCGCTGCCTTCGCTGTCGCTGGCCGCTACTTCTGTGTGCACGCTCTCGTCTGGTTTTGGGCTGCAGCCCTTCGTGCGCTTTGTGTCGCGACGAGACGGCGCAGATGCGTTATTCCCCATGCGTAATTCAGCCTCCCCAGGCTTATCCTCCCCCAAAGCGGCCCGGCGCGCCATCGCGCCAACCGCTTCCCCTTGTGCTGCGTAGCGTGCAAAGCCGACGCGTCAGGCGCCCCGTGCATCCCCTTATCGTGACGATACGCGGCAACGTCAACAATACTACCTTGAAGAATACTGCTTTTACAATCGGATTAAGAATGTGAGGAGGGTTTATTTCCCCTGTTCAAACATTGATTTAAGAATTTCATCAACAATCACACCCACCATCGGGTGTGCGCGAGGGCGCGCGTCTTTAGAATGCAGCGCTGACGGACGGGCTGTCTGCCGTGGAGGGGGACGTCGTCGCGGGGAGCGAGGATCAAAGGAGCCCGTCATTCGCAAGGAGGAACTATGAGTGAGATTTCACGCCGTAATTTCCTGAAGGGCGCCGCGGTAGCCGGTGCTGCTGTTGCTGGCACCGCCGCGCTTGCGGGTTGCTCGGCCGAGGGCGGCGCGTCGGCTGCTTCCACCGAGTGGCAGCCGAAGTCGTGGGATTACGAGACCGACGTCGTGGTGGTTGGTTACGGTGGAGCGGGCATGTGGTCTTCGCTGATCGCTGCTGATGAGGGCGGCTCCGAGGTTGTTATTCTGGAGAAGGCTCCCGTCGAGGGCGGTGGCAACAGCCGCATCAACAACGGCGAGTGGACGGTCATCAAGGACGAGAAGCTGTTCCGCGAGTACTGCGTGGCGTTCGGCCATGGCCTTATTGAAGAGGACATGATTGATGCTTACATTGCCGAGGCCAAGCAGCACACCGACTACGCCGACAAGTACGGCATGACCTACGAGGTGGCTGAACAGGCGCTGGCTGGCACCATTCCCGAGTACTGGTTCCTGGACGACGGCAAGTACGCCGGCTGCATCGGCGTGTCCAACGTCGAGGGCTTCGGCATGACAACGTTCCACGAGCTGGAAGCCAAGCGCGCTGAGCTGGGCCTTCCCATCGAGATCAAGTTCAAGTGCACCGACGAACACCTCATCCAGAACCCCGCCACGAAGGAAATCTGCGGCGTGCGTTTCATGGAAGATGGCGCTGAGAAAACCATCAAGGCCCGCAAGGGCGTGGTGCTGTGCACCGGCGGCTTCGAATTCAACGAAGATCTGAAGAACGAGTACCTGAAGATTTACCCGTTCAAGTTCGAGGGTTGGCAGTACAACACCGGCGACGGCATCCGCATGGTTGAAGAAGTGGGCGCGAAGCTGTGGCACATGGGCATGGTTATTTCCACCACCGCCATGTGGACGCGCGACCCCGACTACGACTTCGCCATTTTCGCCAGCCCGCAGTCCGACGCATTCTTCACGGTGAACCGCCTGGGTAAGCGCTATCAGAACGAGGCGAAGACTGGCGGCACCGCGCACAACGGTTGGCACACCCTCATGTCGTTCAGCGACAAGATTGACGACTACGATCGCATTCCGTCGTGGCAGATCTTCGACCAGAAGGGCATCGACGGCGGCCCCATGGGCACGCAGCAGGGCGGCTGGTTCGAATGCGGCAACTACACCACCGACCTGCCTGATGAGATTCGCGCATGGGACGGCTGGTCCAACGATAACCAGGTGGAAATCGAGCGCGGCTGGGTGCTGAAGGGCGACACGCTTGAGGACCTCGCCAAGAAGATCAAGGAATTCGACCACTGGATGGACGTTGACACGCTGAAAGCCACGTTCGACGAGTACCAGTCCTTCTGCGACGCCGGCAAGGACCCGCGTTTCGACCGCGAGCTTACCGCCGAGGAAAACAAGCTCACCGAAAATGGCCCGTACTACGCCATCTCCATCTACCCCGGTTCCTGCTCCACGCTGGGCGGCCCGAAGAAGAACGTGAACGCCGAGGTCCTGGACCCGGCCGGCAACGTGATTCCGCGCCTGTACGCTGCGGGCAGCTTCGGCAACTTCCAGGCTCACAGCTATGGCATCACCGGCGGTAACAACTCCGAGAACATGGTGTGGGGCCGTATTGCTGGCCGCCACTGCGCCGGTTTGGAGCCGTGGGACGCCAAGAAGTAGGCACCCGCGCGCTTGACCACATGAAGCGCCGCCCCCTCCCTCCCCGGGCGGCGCTTCGAACTGCATCGAACCCGGCTGGCCCCTGGCTGGCCGGGTTGCTGACACGATAGGAATACTATGACGAACGCAACGACAAAAACCGCCAACAGGGGCTTTGTGGTGCTGGCTATCGCGGTTGCCGTGCTGCTGCTCGCTGTTGCTTTGGGCTCGGTTGTCGGGTGCTCTCCCAAGCAGGCGGGCGACGGCGAGGCTCCGGCTAAGCAGTCCCAAAAGGAAGACCCCATGGCAACGCAGACGGTGGACTGGACCATGGACATCGACTGCAAGACGTGCCACACCACCGAGGCGGGCACGATGACTGACGCGGCGTATCCCCAGGCTATGGAGCATGGTGACATGCAGTGCAGCCAGTGCCATACCGAGGAAGCCACGCTGAAGACCGCCCACGAGGGCGTGACGTACGCGGACAAGCCTGCGTCGAAGGCCACCGTGGTGACGGTTGACGCGCAGACGTGCCAGGATCCGGCGTGCCACGGCACTTTGGCTGACATGGCGGTGATCACCGCGGACAACACGAACTTCAAGGATGACAAGGGAGCCGTGCAGAACCCTCACGAGTATGCAAGCAACGAGCAGCACGACGCGAACGTTCCGACGTGCACCGACTGCCATAAGATTCACACCAAGAACGTGCAGAAGGATGCCATGAAGTGGTGCGCTCAGTGCCACCACCAGGGTGTCTTCCAGTGCGGTACGTGCCACGAGCTGCGCGAGCGGCAGGTGGCGTAACGCTGCGGCACTGAGCTTGTGCTGGCCGTGCTGGCTGGCGCTGGTCAAGCCGCGGAGTTTCTGCGGTTGACGAGCGGGCGCACGCCCGACGATAACCTTCCCGGGCCGCACTGTGCGGCGGCCCTCCTTCAACGTGAAGACCCGGCACCCTCCCTCCCCGCCGGGTCTTCTCTCTTTTTGCCGACAGCCCCGTTCTTCTGCGAAAACGTCATGCTATGATGGTCGCGACAGCCAGTGTGAGAAAGCGGGCAAAGCAGCTATGGATTCAGCAAAAATCGAAGAGGGCGTGCGGCTTATTCTGGAAGGTGTGGGCGAAGACCCCGATCGAGAGGGCTTGCGCGAGACACCTGCGCGCGTGGCGCGCATGTACGAGGAAGTGTTTGCTGGTCTGGGCCAAGACCCGGCCGAGCATTTCGCCACCACGTTCGACGAACACCACGAGGAAATGGTGCTGGTGCGCGACATTCCCTTCTACTCCATGTGCGAGCATCATCTGGTGCCGTTTTTTGGCATGGCGCACGTGGCCTACATTCCAGCGGCTGACGGACGCATTTGTGGGCTGTCGAAGTTGGCACGTCTGGTGGACGTGTTTGCGAAGCGGCCGCAGGTGCAAGAGCGTCTGACCTCGCAAATTGCCGACACACTTATTGAGCAGCTGCATCCGCAGGGCGTCATCGTGGTGCTGGAGGCCGAGCATCTGTGTATGAGCATGCGCGGCGTGAAGAAGGCGGGCGCGAAGACCACGACCAGCGCCGTGCGTGGCGCGTTCGAGCGCAGCCAGGCGACGCGCGCTGAGGCGCTGTCGCTGATTTTTGCGCGGCGCGATTAGGGTGGCGTGCGCCGCGG
The DNA here is from genome assembly GCA_019113915.1 of Candidatus Gordonibacter avicola. Classification (GTDB taxonomy): domain Bacteria; phylum Actinomycetota; class Coriobacteriia; order Coriobacteriales; family Eggerthellaceae; genus Gordonibacter; species Gordonibacter faecis. The sequence continues at coordinate 14,520 of DXGM01000016.1, read as the reverse complement.
CGGGCGTGTGGGCGCGCGGGTAAGCTGAACAGGCGCGATAGGTTGTCTCAGTCGATGTATTCCTCGCTGCGGAGCAGTTCAACGTCAATTATGTCCTCGGCCGCAAAGCCGCGTTCGCCGAGGGGCGACACGCGCTGGGCGTTGCTGGCCATGCAAGCCGCCATATCACCAGCGTTGAAATTCAGGAAGTGCGCCGTATAGCCCGTGGGACTTTCTTCGTCATGCACCAAGTTCACGCGCGCGATGTTCGCCATCTGGGGCGGGCATGACACGTCGGCCGCGGCACGCGCCTTCACCGTGGGGTGGTGCAACACGGGAATGCCGAGGAAGCGCGCGACGATGGCCTGGAGGCACCACTGCGCGCCGAAGTAGGCCGCGAGTGTTGGTCCGGGCAGGTCAATGACTGGTTTGCCGTTGGCGACGGCCATCATGAGGGGGCGTCCCGGCACGGCGGCGATGTAGTGGTGCACCACGCGCCCGCGCCGCTCAATCATGCGCACGTTAAAATCTTCTTCACCCACGGCTGAGCCGCCGTTGATTATCACGGCGTCGGCAATGGCGAGCGCCTCCGTGAATGCGCGCTCCAGGGCCGCTTCGTCGTCATGCACGATGGGGAAGATGAGGGGTTCCGCGCCGTATTCGTGCAGCAGGTGCTTCACCATCAGGCTGTTTGTGTCCACGTTTTGCCCGCGCCGCGGTGCTATGCCGGCGGGAACGAGTTCGCTTCCGGTGGGGATGAACGCGATGCGCGGCTTGCGGCGCACGGGCACCATGGTGACACCGCCCATGGCAAGCGTGGCGAGGTCGGTTGGACGAATGGGCAGGCCCGCTTTCATGAGCGGCGCGCCGGCCTTGATGGTGCTGCCAGCAGGGCGTACGTTCGTGCCGGGCTGCACCTGCACGTCGTCGTCAAGGATGACGGAGCCGTCGGGCTGGAGGGCAGCTTTCTCTATCATGATGACCGCGTCGTACGCATCAGGGAAATCGTCGCCCGTGTCGGCGCGCACGTAGTCTTCGCCAAGGTGCCAGGTGCTGGTGTCAGGCAGCCCGTTTGCGAAAGCCTCCGACTTTACGGCAATGCCATCACACGCCGAGGCTCGCACAACGGGCAGGGTGTTGATGGAGAACAACGCGCGCGCCAGAATGCGCCCAACCGCTTCATCAAGGCTCACGAGTTCGGTAGCCGTCGCCTCCGCCGCAGGCTCCCAAGCAGCAAAAAAGTCTTTTAATGCCTCTTCCCGAGAAGGAAACCCGTCCATAATCTTCTCACCCATACCAAACCCTCCCTTACTTAACACCCACGTCTCCCTCATTATACTACCCCAAATCTATTCCCACCTAAGAATATTCCCCACCAAGAAAAACAACCTCCCACCCACCCCGCCACCCATATCTCCCGGCTTCTCCCTTTCATTTCCGCCTCTCTCAATCACTCATTTTTTCATTACATTTATTTTTCTGAAATTTTCGTGATCCCACCCAACCACTCATTTTTTCGTTGTCCCACAAACCATTCTTTGCTCATTCCCCGCCATCCATCCATCTATCCCCGTCACTCACTTTCGCCACTCATTTTTTCGCGCATCAAAATATCGTTGCTGAAATAACGATTGGCGAAAAAGTAATTCCAAATAAAAGAACGGATGTTTCACGTGAAACATCCGTCCCTCAAAATGATATGTGTTGCGTTCTTGTGAACCTTGGTGAAAACCTAGGCGTAGATTTCCTTCTCCACCACGAGGTCGTTTTTGATCTTCCCGACGAGCTTCTGGAGCGCATCAATGCAGTTCGGGCGAATGTCCGCTCCGATGAGCACGTACATGATGGAGTCGCCCACGCCCAGTACGCCTTCGTTCAGCCACGTGCGTACATAGTACACGCCGGGCCAGGTCAGCGCCTCTTCGACGGCTTTTTCGACGCCCTCTTTATCGTACGAGAATTCAACGTGAGTCACTTCGCCCAAGCCTTCGACGCCTTCGCGCACCTGCTTTTTCGGCGTGATGCGCACGATGCCGTTATGCGTCAGGAACATGCCGCACTGCGCAGCTTTCGGGTCCTGCTTCGCCTCTTTGAGCCACTGATCGATGGACGGTTCTTGCACTGCCATGATGCTCCTCTCTCGGTCTCCGGCTGTTCCGGTTCGCCCTATTATACGCCAAAAAGAATAAAATAAATACTAGCAACTCCCTAGGAATACTAACTTTTTCAGCACTAAGCTTGTGAACAGGTAATTCTCAGCATAAAGAACAACAACTTTTTTCGTAAACCCCAAATGTTTCACGTGAAACATTCCAACAATCAAAAAATCACGCACCAAAAATGGAGTGCAATAAAGGGAGCGCCAAAAAATGACAGCGAAAAATTCAGCAACGAAAAAAGACGCACGAAAAAATAATGCACGCGGGCGGCGTTAGGGGGTCAGAGGGAGGCGAGGCCTTTGGTGGTCATTTTTTCTATGAAGCAGGCGATGGTTTCGGGGCTTTCTTGCATGTCGTTTTGCACCCAGGCGCGCACGACGGCGAGGCATCCATTCGCGGCGAACGTGTAGAAGCGGTTGAGCTCGTCTTTCGGCACCTCGGGACGTTCCTCGTGCCACAGTGCCAGACTGCTCTCGCGCAGCGTCTCCACCACGCGCAGCGGAAAGTCCGGGTCGCCGAATTCGCCAAAAATGGCCTGGCACGAGCGCTGATGCTCAACAATGATGGAGCAAATGGCGGTGCTGAACGCGCTAAACAGGTTGCCGGGCTGCGTCGTGTTCAGCGAGTGCATGATGGTGTGCGCCAGATCCTGCTCGATTTCCTCATGCAGGTCAAACAGGTCGCGGTAATGAGCGTAAAACGTTGCCCGATTGACACCAGCTTTGTCGCACAGTTCCTTTACGGTGATTTTCGCCACGGGCTTTTCCAGCAGAAGATCCAGAAATGCCTCGCGGAGCAGCATTTTTGTCAGACGTACGCGGTGGTCTTGCTTCATGATGCCCCTCCTGTCCGAGGGTTCGAAGGAAGGCTTTCCCGACATTTTCGTACCAGATGTCGGTTTGCCGACATTTGCGAAGATATTATCGGTTGCAGAATCGGCATAATGCAATATAACAGTATTGAAGAAAGATAATCAACAGGGTGTTGCCGTTTCACGCGAGAAACCGCCATGCGGCGGCCCCGCGAACACGGCAGTTGGAGGTCGCCCACGCACGCGCCGCCACCAGGGCACCAGCCCAGCATCCGCAACGATAGGGTAGGAGGCGGTTCGTGGATCGGTTTACCGCGTTCGTGACGGGCCATCGCATTCCCATCGTCGTTGTCACGCTTTTGCTGGCCGCGGCGGCGGGTGTCGCCGCGCTGTTCGTGCCCATCAACTACGACCTGACGTCGTACCTGCCTGAATCCACCGAGTCCACGCGCGCGTTGGAGCAGATGAACGCCGAATTCGACGCCTCCGTTCCCAACGCCCGCGTCATGGTGAACAACGTGGACGTGGAACAAGCGCTCACGTACAAGCACGAACTGGCTGCCGCGCAAGGTGTCGAAGGCGTGCTGTGGCTCGACGATGTGGCTGACCTGGGCACTCCGCTCGAAATGCTGGACCAGGCCACGGTGGAGCAATACTACCGCGACGGCCACGCCCTCTTCGACGTCACCGTGGCCGAAGGCGAAGAAACCGAAGCGCTCCAAGCCATTTACGACGTGGTGGGCGAGGACGGCAGCGCCACTGGTCAGGCCATCAACACGGCTGAATCCGAAGCCATGGCGGGCAGCGAGGTAGCCAACGCGTTCGCCATTTTGGTGCCGCTGATCCTGCTTATTCTCATCATATCCACCACCTCGTGGATTGAGCCCGTGTTCTTTCTGCTGGCCATTGGCGTGTCGGTGTTGCTCAACATGGGCACGAACATCTTCCTGGGCGAAGTTAGCTACATCGCGTTCACCATCGCGCCTATTCTGCAGCTGGCCGTGTCGCTGGACTACGCCATTTTCCTGCTGCACGCGTTCCAGCGTGAACGCGAGAAGGAACCCGACGCCGTGCTGGCCATGCGCCGCGCCATGAAGCAAAGCTTCTCGGCCATCGCCGCGTCGGCCGCCACCACTATGTTCGGGTTTGCAGCGCTTGGCTTCATGCAGTTCCGCATAGGCGCTGACCTGGGCATTACGCTCTGCAAAGGCATTGTGTTCTCGTTCATTTGCGTGGTGGTGTTCCTGCCGGCCTTCACGTTGGCCGCCTACAAACTCATTGACAAAACGCACCATCGCCGCTTCCTACCCACTTTCAAAGGCGTGGGGAAGGTTCTGGCGCCTCTGCGCATTCCCGTGTTCGCGCTGGTGCTGGTGCTGGTGGTGCCGTGCGCAATGGCGCAGGCCAGCACACAATTTACGTACGGCATGGGCTCAACCGAAGGAAGCCAAACGCGCGTGGCGCGCGACACGGCTGCCATTAACGACACGTTCGGCCAATCGACGCCCGCCGTGGTGCTGGTGCCGAAGGGCGACATGGGACGCGAACTGGAACTCGCCGAGCGCCTGGAACAGATTCCCCACGTCACGTCCGTATTGTCGTACCCAATGGCCGTAGGCTCGCAGATTCCCACCGGCTTTTTGGACCCGGCCGTGACCGAGCAGTTCTACTCCGAACACGACGCGCGCCTGGTGGTGTACGCCGACACCGAGTCCGAGGGCACAACCGCGTTCGGCGTGCTTGAGCAGGTGCGCAACGAAGTGCGCAACCTGTACGGTGACCAGGGCCTCACGGCCGGCATGACGGCCAGCCTCTACGACATGAAGGGCGTCGTGACCGAGGACAACAAGGTGACGAACCTCATTGCCATCGCGGCCATTCTGCTGGTGTTGCTGCTTACGTTTAAGTCGGCCACGCTTCCAGTCATTTTAATTGCCACCATCGAGTCGGCCATTTTTATCAACCTGTCCGTGCCGTATTTCACGGGAGAATCGCTAAACTACCTGGGCTTTCTCGTGATCAACACCGTGCAGCTGGGCGCCACGGTAGACTACGCCATCCTATTTACGGACACCTACCGCACGCACCGCCGCAGCATGCCCGCCCGCGAGGCGCTGGCCCGCACGCTGGGCACGTCGTTCCAAAGCATCCTTGTGTCCGCGAGCATTCTCACGGCGGCAGGCCTCGTGCTGTGGCTGACCTCGACAAACAACATCGTGTCGCTGCTGGGCCTGCTGCTGGCGCGCGGCACGTTGCTGTCGTTCTTCCTGGTTGTGACATTCTTGCCGGCGGCGCTGCTCATCTTCGACAAGCTCATTGCGAAGACCACGTGGCGCGCAGGTTTTTTCCGGGCGGGTTCCGCCGCGGACGGAGGCACTAAGAGCGAAAAGAAGGAGGCGTCGTCATGAAGCTTCTGAAGCAGGGGCAGGCGAACGAGGCGTTGGAGAAGGGGAAGCCGTGCGCTAATGCGGCGCCCGACAAGCCCCGGAAACGTGCGCATGGTCGCCGTGGCGCGCGGGCGCGCATGGGCGCCGCGCTGTCCGTGGTGCTGGCGGGCACGCTGGTAAGCGGTGTATGTGGCGGCTCGCTGACCTCGGCCGTTGCGCTTGCGGCCGAAGGGTCGGGCGGCGCTGGCGCAGCGAGTGCCCCCGCGGCAACCGCGCCGGCGGACGCGAAAAACGCCACGCCCAAGGAGGAAGTGGTGTACGCGCGGCTGTCCGCGGCCGGCGCTGTGGACGACGTCTACGTGGTGAACATCCTCAAGCCGGATGCGCCCGGTACGGTGACCGATTTCGGCGACTATCAAGCCGTGGAAAACCTCACCGACGCGAGCGGCATCAGCCAAAACGGCGATGCCATCACGGCGAACGTCGCCGGCGATTCGCTGAGTTACCAGGGCGACCTTGGTGCACACGCGCTGCCGTGGAAGGTGTCGATTGTCTACAAGCTGGACGGCACGCCAGTGGAAGCCGCTGAGCTGGGTGGCGCGACAGGCGCACTGTCGGTGGAAATTACCACCAAGCAGGACGCGATGGTTGACCCTGCGTTCTTCGACAACTACCTGCTGCAAATCACGGTGCCCTTCGCCGCGGGCAAAGCCACGGACGTGGCCACCGAGGACGGGCAGATTGCGCTTGCCGGGTCAGACACCCAGGTCACGTTCACGGGCATGCCGGGCAAGGACGGCTCGTTTACGGCAACGGCCCAGGTGAAGGACTTCGAAATGAGTGGCATCACGTTTGCCGCTGTGCCGTTCTCTATGAGCATTGAGGCGCCCGACACCGAAGGCCTCGTGTCCGGGTTCCGCCAGCTGGGCGACGGCGTAGGCGAACTGAAGAGCGGTGCCGACGGCGTGGCGAGTGGTGCGGGAAACCTCGCGTCGGGCGCAGGTCAGGTGGCAGAAGGCATCGGCGGGCTGGCGTCGGGCGCGGGTCAGCTGGTTGGCGGCGCGAACGGGTTAACTGAAGGTGCAGGTCAGCTGGCCGCTGGGGCACGTGACGCCGCGTCGGGTGCACAGGGCGTGGCCGACGGCGCTGCGGGTCTTGCGGGCGGGCTGGAAGCCTATCGCGGTGGGTTGTTGGCGCAGGCTGCCGAAGCGCGCTCCCAGATGGCGGATACGTCCGCTCTTGAACAGGCATATCAGGGAGCGGTGCAAACCTACGTCGCTGGCTATGCTCAGGCGTTCGCCGCCGCAAAGGCACAGGGCCTCGACGACACACAGGCCTACCAAACTGCGGCCTCCGCCACGGCCGACTTGGCCGCCAGCATGCAAAGTGCGCTCACGGCATTCATGACCGCGACCGGGGGAAACGCTGGCGCCCAGGGTGCTTCGGATGCGCTCGATGGCGCGGCCGCAGGCTTAGGCGCGGCGGACGATCCGGCAAGCCTCGCGGGTGGGGCAGCCGCGTTGGCGGCAGGTTCTGCGGCGCTGGTTACGGGCCTTTCGAGCTTGTCCGAGGGGGCGGGCGGCATCGCCGCAGGTGCTGGGTCGCTGGCTTCGGGCGCTTCGCAACTGGCATCGGGCGCGAACCAGGCTTCCGTTGGTGCAGGTGAATTGTCCGGCGGCGCCTCGCAGTTGGCATCGGGCGCGCAGCAGCTGGCCGACGGCACAGGCGCGCTGTATACCGAGGTCCAGGCTATCCCCGATAAGGTGCAGCAAGAAATCGATGCCATGATGGCCGACTACGACAAGAGCGACTTCAAGCCCATCAGCTTCGCCAGCCCGAAAAACACCAACGTCACCCTGGTCCAATTCGTCATGTCCACCGACCCCATCAAAGCCCCCATCGCCGAAGAGCCCCAGTCCCCAGAACCCGAACAATCCTTCTGGGACCGCCTCCTAGCGCTGTTCGGACTATAAAGTATCTGTCGCTCGCAGGTAAAAGTGCAGGAGCTGCCCGCGGGATAAAAGTGTGACGCGCTATCGCGCTAGCTAGTACGCCATAAGTTTTCCCGCTCCCTTACCTTACGACGCGGGTTGACTGACTTGAAGGCATTGACTTGCAAGAGGGATAACCTCCGTAGCGGCGTTCTCCAGAGCGCCGTTCGCGCGAAGCGCGAAAACGTAGGTCGAGGATGCATTCTCCGCCTGATGGCGGAGCGGTTCCATCCCTAAAGGGACTAGACGCTTCGCGTCGTCGCGCTTGCACCCCTCCGAAGATAGCCAGACAAGCACGTTAACCAGAGAAGAACATGCCCTCGTCATGGTGATAGGGATGCGCATAACATCTTGGCGTCATCAATAGCGCGAAGCACGTCACACTTTTATGAAGTGGGAAGGGTTTTTGTTGCAACCCCTTTTCATAAACTTTCGTTTCACTTATTTGCGGCATGAAAAAGAATATCCCCAGGTTGACAGTCGAGTTCGACGCAGAGTGCATCGAGGGTAGTAAAACGTATTGCACGAACGTTACCTGCCTCTATTCGCGGAAGGTCAACGATTGCACCAAGTTTTTCTGCGATTTCTTTTTCGTTAATGCCTTTGTCTTTTATGACCTTTTCGAAGGTTAAGACTATAGACATCGCTCACCTCTTTCAACCTTATTAAGACATTGTATTAACATTAACTATCTAAAGTTAATTATGCCACGAGTCTGCCCCTATGCTGGCCGGCATGTCTGCGTTATCTGATACATCTTTTGATTCTTTAGATGCTTCGCCTGAACAGGTTCGGGCGCTTAAGGTTGCGTTTGGGGCTACGGTCACAGCGCGGCGTGTTGATGCGGGTATCGAGCAATCGGTTTTCGCTTTGGTTGCGAATATGAGCAACAACCATCTTCGTGAAATTGAGGCGGGTAAGGGAAATCCGACGCTTGCCACTATGCATCGCATCGCGGCCGCGTTCGGCACCACCGCCGATGATCTGCTATCGGAAGCCTACGAGCGCGCCTTCGGATCTTCGTATTGAGGTACCTCTTGCTGATTATGTTTTCGACTTCGGGGAAAGTCGACGAGCGCCTTTCATAAAAGTGTGACGCGCTTCGCGGTCCCCTCGCCGCCCCTCGGTGGAGGAATGCGTCATTTTGCTCGTGCGAAATCATGCGGGCGCGTGGCAATGATAGACTGGGAATAGTCCGCTCGTACGTGAAAGGATTCCCGATGTCGCTTCCCGCATCCGACACCAGCAAGCAGCCCGACCACCGCACCACACTTGAGCTGGGCGCTGTCCTCCCGCTGACGGCGGAGGTGCGCGACGACCACCTGTTCGTCGGTGGCGTCGACATGGTGAAACTGGCGCGCGAACAGGGCACGGCGCTCTACGTCATGGACGAGGCTGACATGCGCACGCGCATGGAAACCTATCTGCACGCGTTCCGCAGCCGCTATGCGAACACGGATGTTGTCTACGCCAGCAAGGCGTTTCTCAACAAGGACGCGGCGCGCATTGTGAACGCCGAGGGGCTGTGCCTGGACGTGTCGGGCGGCGGCGAGCTGGCGTGCGCGCTGACCACGGGTTTCCCGGCCGAGCGCATCTTCATGCACGGCAACAACAAAACGCCGCAGGAGTTGCGCGAAGCTATTTCCGCGGGCGTGGGTCGCATTATTATCGACAGTCGTATTGAGCTGCGCCGCATCTCAGAAATTGCGGGCGAACTGGGCGTTGAACAGGCCATTTACATGCGCATCACGCCCGGTGTGGAGGCCGACACGCACCAGTACATTCGCACCGGATGCGAGGACTCGAAGTTCGGCTTCACCATGCGCGAGGACTTCGCGTACGGCTGCGTGAAGGACGTGCTCGCCACGTCGCACGTGCGCCTCGCGGGCCTGCATTGCCACATTGGTTCGCAGATTTTCTCGCTGCATTCCTACCCCGAGGCCGTTGACGTGATGGTGGACCTCATGGCGCGCATCGAGGCGGGGTACGGCTATCGCATCGAGGAATTGGACATGGGCGGTGGCCTGGGCATAGCCTACACGGCCGATGATCAGCCGGCCTCCATCAATCAGTTCGCCGAAACAATCACCACGGCCGTGCACGAAGCCTGCGCGAAGCACGGCGTGGCCGAACCGCGCCTGCTGGTGGAGCCCGGTCGCAGCCTGGTAGCCAACGCGGGCGTGACGCTGTACACCGTGGGCATCATCAAAACGTTGCCGAATATTCGCAAGTACGTGGCCGTGGATGGCGGCATGTCCGACAACATCCGCACGGCGCTCTACCACGCCGATTACGAGCCGGTGATTGCCAACAAGGCTGGTCAGCCGCGCACCGAGATTGTGACCATTGCCGGCAAGCACTGCGAAAGCGGCGACGCCGTGGTCATCGACATGCCCATGCAGCGCCCCGACGTGGGCGACATTGTGGCCGTCTTCGGCACGGGCGCCTACAATCACACCATGTCAAGCAACTACAACGGCCAACCGCGCCCCGCCGTCGTGTTCGTGAAAGACGGCGAAGCGCGCATAACCACCCGCCGCGAAACCTACGAAGACCTGATGGCACGAGATATTTAGAGAAGGGAAACTGACATGACGGTAAAATTGGGATTGGTGGGCACGGGGACGGTTGGCGGTGGGTGCATCGACATCCTGCAGAACCACCGCGACGACTTCAAGCGTCACTACGGCATTGACGTGGAGCTGGTGCGCGTGTGCTCGCGCAACCCTGAGCAGGCCATTGCCCACGGCGTGGAAGACATCTTCACGCAGGATTTCCACGACATTCTGAACGACCCGGACATCGACATTGTCATTGAACTCATCGGCGGCACCACCGTGGCGCGCGACATTGTGGTGGGTGCTCTGCGCGCGGGCAAAAACGTGGTCACGGCCAACAAAGCCCTCATGGCCACGCACGGCGAAGAGGTTATGACTGCGGCCGACGAAGCCGGCAAGGAAATTGCGTTCGAGGCCAGCGTGGGTGGCGGCATCCCCATCATCGACCCGCTGAAGCACTCGCTCATCGCGAACGAAATCAGCTCGGTCATGGGCATTGTGAACGGCACGACGAACTACATGCTCACGCGCATGGCCGAAGACGACATGCCTTACGCCGACGTGCTGGCCGAGGCCCAGGCGAAGGGCTTCGCCGAGGCCGACCCCACGGCCGACGTGGACGGCCTTGACGCGGCGGCCAAAATTGCCATCCTGGCGTCCATCGCGTTTAACTCGCGTGTGACCTTGGGCGATGTGTACGCTGAGGGCATCCGCAACATTACGCCGCTCGACCTGCAAATTGCCAAGGACATGGGCTACTGCGTGAAGCTGCTGGCCCACGCGCACCGCACGGCCGAGGGCGTGGACGTGCGCGTGCACCCCACCATGCTGCCGCTGTCGCACCAGCTGGCCACCGTGAACGGCGTGTTCAACGCCATCTATGTGGTGGGCGACGCCGTGGGCGAGACCATGTTCTTTGGCGAAGGCGCCGGCGCGGGCGCGGCGGCGAGCGCCGTCATGGGCGACGTGCTGGAAATTGCGCGCCACGTGCAGCAGGGCATCGGCCCCATTGTGGGCTGCACCTGCACCGATAAGCTGCCGCTCGTGCCCATGGAAGAACTGAAGACGAAGTACTACATCCGCTTCGCCGTGGCCGACCGCTCCGGCGTACTGGCTGCCATGGCTGGCGTGTTCGCCAAGCACAACGTGAGCGTGCTGTCAGTCATTCAGCGCGGCAAGAAGGATGCCGACACGGTGAACATCACGTACGTCACCCACACCGCTCGCGAAAAGAGCGTCCGCGACGTCCTGGCCGAAATCGCCGAACTGGACGACGTCCTGCGCGACGCACCGAGCGTCATCCGCGTCCAAGACTAACGAGGTCCGGCGGCTACGGCCGCCGGATCTTTCTCCGGCCCTCTCATTATACGCCACCCCACTAGTCAGCTATCAGGGACTACTTCTATAATGAACCCTTATCATCTGAAAAAGGGATACGAGTAGAGTGTGTTCGCGCTCCCGTCAAAATGGAGGCGCGAGCGGCTTATTCCCCGCATTCCCCACGGAACGGGGCTCGTTTCACGATGCGGCTCGGCCGCGCAGGGGGAGGGTTGCCATGAACACCGAAATTGACGCCCTGCTTGATGGCCTTTCCGAATTGGTATACATCAGCGACCCGCAGACGTATGAATTGTTGTACCTGAACAAGGCAAGCCGTGAGGTGTATGGCGATCCGGCCGTTTCCGACAGGCCGTGTTACGAGGTGCTTCAGGGACAGTCGGCTCCGTGTCCCTTCTGTACAAGCCACCGTCTCACCGAGGATACGTTCTATGAGTGGGAGCATACGAATACCCTGGTAAACCGCCATTATTTGCTGCGAGATAAACTCATTCAATGGAACGGTAAACCGGCCCGCTTAGAGATTGCCTTCGACGTTACCGATCTACAAAACAAAAACGACTCGTTCGCGTTTTTGGCCGATGCGGGTGTCATGGTGGTGGACTGCATCCGCGCGCTCGAAGGCGACGGCACTATTGATCAAGCGCTCGGCGAGGCGCTGCACATTCTGGGCCGCTTTTTGGAGGCCGACCGAAGCTATATCTTTGAAGTTGATGACGAATACATGTCAAACACTCATGAATGGTGCAATGACGGGGTGACGTCACAGAAACATCAGCTGCAACAGCTGCCCCTTTCGCTGATTGATCCCTGGTTGGAGCGGTTTGCGGAAAACGATGCCGTGCTTATTAGTAACATAGATATTCTTCCCAAATGGGGTCGGGCTGAAGAGTATGAAGTGCTGAAAGCGCAGGACATTTCGTCCTTGGTGGCTGTGCCGCTGGAGTTAGATGGTCGGTTTGCTGGCTATGTAGGCGTGGATAATCCCAAGCAGAATGCTCGGTTGGACATTATTGAAAAGCCGTTGGTTGCGTTCGCCAATTCGGTGGCGGCTCGTCTCAGGCGCGAGTTGGCTCAACGCAGGGTAGCGGAACTCACCTGGGATGACCCGCTGACGCTGGTGCATTCGCGCGCAGCCTTCCATCGCGATTTCGACCGTGGTACGTTCCGGCGCATTGGCATTGCGCTTGTGGATGCCGACCGGCTTTCCGTTATCAATCGTGAACAGGGGCGCGCGGTGGGTGACGCCATGCTGCGGTGTATCGGCTCATGTTTGCGTAAGGTGTTCGGTGATGCGGTGTATCGCATTGGCGACGATGAATTTTGTGCGGTAGCAATTGATATCGATTACGCAGAGTTTGCGAAGTTGGCAAAGCAGGCTGCCGAACGCTTTTTGTCCGAAGGAATACCCGCTTCGCTGGGCCCGGCCTGGCACGAGGTGTGCGACAACACCACCAGTCTGCTTGACCTGGCAGGCGACCGCATGCGCAGCGCGAAGCGCGGGCGCCATCGCGCGGTCGATTTAGGAGTGGATTTGGCGTCCGATGCGGCGGTCAGTGGCCTTTTGCACCCTGGTGGCGCGCGCGATGCGGTGGAGGCTGGCGCGCTCAGCATTCATCTCATGCCGCAAGCGTGTGGGAAAACGGGCGAGATCATGAGTGCCGAGGCGCTCATCCGCTTCTGCGGCAGCGAAGGCGGTGTGCAGGCGTTGCCCTCTTCGTTCGTACCGGCGCTGGAGGACATGGGCGAGATTGCAGACATCGACTTTTTCGCGCTTGACCAGGCGTGCGCTACGGTGGCGCGCTGGCAGCGTGAGGACAAGCGCGCGGTGCCACTGGCGGTAAACTTCTCGCGGCGCACCATCGGTGAGCCGGGGTTTGTGGAACAGGTGGCCAATACGGTGGCGTCGCATGGCGTTGACCCGGCCTTTATCGAGATTGAAATAACCGAGTCGGCCCGTGAAGAAAACGATGGGCTGATGCGCACGGTAGCCGACGATTTGCGCAGCCGCGGTTTCCGTGTGGCTATCGATGACTTCGGCGTGGAGAACGCGAACTTCTCGCTGTTCATCCAGCTGGAATTCGACGTGCTGAAAATTGACAAGTCGCTTGTGTGGGGGTTGGGTTCCGAAGACCGCACTATGCAGATGATCTGCAGTTTAGCGAAGTTGTGCGACCAGCTGGGCATTGAAACGGTGGCTGAAGGAATCGAGTCGGAAGAGCAGCGTCTTGCTTTGCGCGAAGCGGGTTGCACGCGTGCCCAAGGCTATTGCATTGGCAGGCCTCAGTCCATTGAGGACTTTGAGCGCGAGTATCTGTCGTAAGTTCCGGGACGGCACTGGCTGCATCTTGTGAGGGTTTTTCGATGAGGCGCCTCCGTTTGGGCGGCGTGTCTAAAGACCCCCCTTCCTGCTGCTGCGTGCGGTACTCATCTGTTAAGCTAGCAATCAATGCGAATGGGCTGGAGGCTGAGCGCTTCCGCTGTGCGCGAGAGGAAGGAATTCGCCCATGGATGCATCCCGCATCGGCGTTATCTTCGATTGCGATGGTACGCTGCTGGACTCGATGGACGTGTGGCACGAGGCGGAGGCCGAACTTGCCCGTCAGGCTGGCGTGCGTCTGTCGCCCGCCGAGCAGAACGAACTTACGACGCTCACCATTCCCGAGGCAGGTGCGTTCTTCCATAACCGCTTCTGGCTGGGCACCGATGCGGACGATGTGGTGCGCATGCTCGATGAACTCATGCTGGACTACTACCTCAATCGTGCACAGGAGCGTCCTGGTGCGCTCGCGTTCGTGCGCGACCTCGTTGAGCACGGCGTGCACGTGAGCGTGGCATCATCAAGCCCGCAGCCGTACTTGCAAGCCGGGCTGGCGCGTGCTGGCTTCTCACCGTATATCAACATCGTGCTTTCAGTGGACGATGTGGGGGCATCAAAGCGCGAGCCCGTCGTTTTCGATCGCGCCCGCGAGTTGATGGGCACGCCTTTGGAGTCCACCTGGGGATTTGAGGATTCCGCCTACGCCCTGCGCACGTTGCGCAGCGCCGGTTATCGTACTGCAGCCATTCCCAGCACAACCGATGCGCGCACCCGCCAAGAGTTGCACGCCGCATCCGACCTCTACATAACCACCTTCGAAGACCTCGACGCCCAAAAATTCATAGCCCTCAACGAAGCGTAACAGTTGCACCAACTAAGCAACGCGATACTCCCACATAAAAAGAGGCCGTTGGGATGGCGGCCTCTTTTTATGCGTGGTGTGGTTAGTCCCAGGGGTTGGGGGAGAAGGGGGGTTC
>DXGM01000002.1 GCA_019113915.1 Candidatus Gordonibacter avicola | reverse complement strand
ACAATCTCTGCATCGATTAATAATTGATTGCCAAAGGTCCGTATCTATGGATATAGCTTTCTGATCTGATGGCGTTATACCAAAAATTCTGATTTTGAAATATTGATACACTTTTAATTAGGTGGTGCTGTCGAAAAGTCTTATATGAGTAGCCATGAAAGAAACTCAATTAGGTGTAAGAAATCCTTGTACTAGAAAGTTAACCGAAATTGGAATGATTAATCCGAGAAAGTACTTTAGAAATGATAATTTTGGCTTCTCTTTGCTATCCCCTTTCTCATCCTCTTTACTTGTAATGCGAAAATTACTTTCAAATAAGAAAGAAAATTTGAACCCGAACTTCATCAGCACCTCCTTTTTGCCTTCCATTTTTCACAAAGGGAAGTAATCCGTTGTGCCCATAACTTCTTTTACATTTCACATTATTTGAAGTACTCTGCAAAGGTGTTATTAGCAGTATATTTTGGAGAAGCACATGGAAAAAGAAATCCGTAGAATTGGGTTCGATGAAAGTATTGGCCAAATGATAGCGTCTTTTAAAGCAGACTATCATCGCGATTCTAATAGCATTTCTTTTGTATATGAACCTTTGGATCGTGCCATAGATGACGTAAATGCTGACCTCGGTTCTTATATCTAATTAGCAAATTTGATAAGTCCCATTGTGGATTGGAATTTATTAGCTGGGGATATCGTTATGGTGAGCGGAAAAGAACAATGGGACAAACTTCTTCCTCCAGAATTTTTATACCCATCGCCGTTCGCCACTGGAAAAAGAGAAGAAATAATTGGTCTTGCGGAAAAAATTGGACCGCTATTGCCAGCTAAAATGGGCGAACCAATTGAAGAGATAATTAAAGAGGATGCTCTGCTATGGCAACAGGCAGCAAGCGACCTTGCTTTTGCAATCAAATGTATTGGTGTTGTAGATGGAAGGGCTAAAGTAAATGTACTTGACTCTGATATTTTTATTTCAGTAGCTCTTAGGGAGAAAAAGGATCAACTGTTTAGAGTCACCAGGCCTTGGCTGGGTGGGATGCATAAAGGGTATTCTGAACACCTTGGAAGCTCAGCGCATACTTTTTCTCCGGAAGCGATGTATGAAGAAACTCCAGATGAATATTGGAACTCTTTTTGGCTGAAGAAGTCTTACGGAAAGAGCGAGGTGCAGTGTCTTGTAGTTGACTTACGTATCGAAGATATAAAACCGACACATAGTGAGTACTACCATCTTCGTCCAAGCCTTTTTTGGAAATTTTCTAAAGAGGATTGCTTGAAAATGATATCTGAAACCTTTAGGGCGATGACAAGCTGGTACACTCGCGGGATCAGATTCGACTGGTCGACTCCTTCCTATAGAAGCAAAGAAGCAATGGATGAACTCCATACCAAGATATTTGCTCCCGTTTTCAGAAATCCTCTTGAAAGATTTTGGTTCGATCTTAGTCAAGATGCTTCACGAGGTAAGCTGGGGGTATGTGCTCGTTGTGGACGCTATTTCTCTGCCGAGAACGAAAGAAAAGATAAGAAAAAGTACTGTTCCAAGGATTGCCAAGAACGAGCCAAAAGTGCCCGACAATATCGACGAAAAAAGGCTTTAAAATAGCCCACCCCCTTCTAAAATCGAAGCGTTAGCAACATTGTACCGTTCGATTTTCGTCACGTATTCCTCATGTCTCTTTGGTAGAATTATCTTGATACGAAGTGAGGAAAAATGACTGATCAACAAATGGAAACTCACATCAAAGAAGCCTCAAGCTCACTCGAAGTTGAGGGACTTTATATGACAGATGTTGAAAAAGATAATCTGCGGAAGGTTCTTTCTGGTGAGTTTTCCTTTTCTGATCTGGTGTCACGCTATGTGACGGACGCCAAAAAGCTAGGCCGCAAGTATGCCTGACCGAGAGTACGATTACTCTTATGATAAGGATGATTCCTATCTCTATTCTGGAACCGATATCCTTGTCAACAATTTCGGGATTAGAGATCGTAAAGAATTATCCGACGTTGAGCGAGCAATCACCGGCGCAAAGCTTGTCGAGCTTGACATTCACCCTATTCCCGGAAGCTTTGATCTCAATCACCTCTGCGCGATTCATGAAGCTCTTTTTATAGAGATTTATCCATGGGTGGGTAAAGTGCGAGCAAAGGGCTTTATTTCAAAGGGAAACAGCTTGTTTTGCGCCCCGGAGTTCATCGTCCCGTACTCCGATGAATTGTTCGGCAAACTTAAAGCTGACCGATATCTCAAAGAACTTACCAGGGAAGAATTCATTAGAAAAATGGCTTACTACTGCGCCGAGATCAATGCCCTTCATCCTTTTCGGGAGGGCAACGGGAGAGCGCAGCGCGTTTTCGCTAACCAGCTAGCAAGAAACGCTGGTTGGGACCTGCACCTCTACGACATAGATCCTGATGAATTATGCGAAGCCTATATAGAATCCATGCATGTAAGCACAAGTCATTTAGAACAGTTACTAGATCTCGTTATTCAAAAACGCTGAAATTATTTTGCTAGCACCGCTCACGCCTGTCTCGCCTCATGGGCTCTTTGTTGTGGAGCGCTTTGGTGTTTAATAAAGCGTGGGAGGGTTGATGCTACGGCGGTGCCTATGAGGGCGGCGGCGAGGCACAGGGTGAATACGGCAGGTGCGCTGTCGACAAACGAGGTGCCAGCTGCGGCACCGCAGGCGGCTGAGCCTACCGTGCCGCCTACACCGCGGAAGAACAGAGCGAGTGACGTCGCCTTTCCCCTGTCGCGCGGCTCGACTGCCGTTTGGGCTGCGATGTTCGTCATGGGCATATTCATGCCAATGCCAAGCCCCAGCACGGCCGACGAACAGGCAAGCTGCACCATCCCGGTGGATGGCCCCACGAGACACAAAAGCACCGCACCAACACCCAGCACGAGAAACCCGACGCGGCTGATGGCGCGCATTCTCCCACACGCGCCGAACACGCGGCCCGCCGAGGCGCTCGCAATCACCAGTGCAAGCGTCATGGGGATGGTGGCCAGCGCCGACGTGGTCGACGACATCCCCATCCCCTCCTGTACAAACCGCGGCATGAACATAACCCCCACCAGCAAGGCGAACTGCGAGCAGAAGCTCAACACGAGCGCGCCGTTCATCTGCGCGTGACGGAAGAACCGCAGAGGCACAATGGCATGCTCGCGTCGGCGCTCTACCAACACAAGAAGCGCGCACATCACGCCCGCAAGCGCGAGCAGCCCAAAAAACGGTACAGACCACCAGGAAAACACGCTTCCCGTCAGGCTAAATGCCAACGTAAGCGGCACTACTGCGCCTGTTGCGCACAGTGCTCCAGGAAGATCGAAGGCGTGCGCTTTATAGACCTGTTTGCCCGGGAGAAACCGCACCACCAGCACGAGTGCCACCACGCTAAGCGGCACATTGACCAGGAAGATCCAGTGCCAACCCATCACATCGGCTATCAGTCCGCCTGCAAGGGGTCCGGCAATGCTGGCCAGGCCGTACATGGACGAAATGATGCCCATGTACTTTCCACGCACGCGCGGCTCAAACAGTTCGGCCATCGCGATGAACACGCCCGCCTCCACCAGGCCGCCCCCCGCGCCCTGCACCGCGCGCCACAGCGTGAGCGTATCGAGGTTCGGCGACAGCGCGCAGCCCACCGACGCGAGCGCGAACACTGCAATGCCACTAGCGAACACCCGCTTGTGCCCGAAGCACGCGGCGCAAGCGCCACATAAGAGCGTCGCCAGCGTACAGGTGAGCAAATACGAGGTGAACGGCCACGTGTAGTGATCGAAACTGCCCAGGGTGCCAGCAATTTTCGGCATGGCGGTGCTCACAATGGTGGCGTCAAGCGCGGCCATAAACAAGCTGAGGCCCAACCCCGCAAGCACCGCGACGGTGGATCCTGCGGGTGCGGTTTTTTGGTGGTGCGAATGTTCCATGAACTTTCTCCTATCGTTTATACTACTATCAGTGATAGTTACTATCTGAAAAAGAAGCCGGGAGAAATCCGGCTTGTCTCTGAAATTGTCATCCTGAGCGGAGCGAACGTAGTGAGCGTAGTCGAAGGATCCCGAGCGGTGCCAATCGGGAGACTTCCTGCTGGCGCCGCACGGGATCCTTCGACTATGCGCCTTCGGCGCTCCGCTCAGGATGACAACAGGTAGCGACTACGGTGCTCAGACAAAGGATTGTGGTTCATCTAAACGGTCCGAATGTTTCACGTGAAACATTCGTTCGGGCTAGGGAGTGCCGTACAGGTCTTTCTTGAAGTGCTCAAGGTGTTCGGCAACGAGACGGTAGGTCGCCGAACACAACTCCATGGTGGCGCGGGCTTCTAAACGGTCGTACGAGGGAATGAGGCCATCGACCCGCTCGGCGGTGGCGCGGTGCGTCTCAATCAGTTCGTCGATGAGTGCCCGACCGGTCTTCTCGTCCACCAGAGAGATATTCGCCAACACGGGCAAAAAGCCGAAGTCAACGCGCGCGGGAAGGGCCGCCGTTTCCTCCATCAGCACAGCAAAGCGCTCTCGGCCTTTGTCCGTGATGGTGTACACCGTTTTTTCGGGCATCTCCCCCTCTTTGACCAGGGTACCTTCCGTGTACCCTTCCTCACAGAGGCGAATGACGTTGCGATACACCGACGGCGAACTAATGCGAATCCAACGGCGAATATTGCGCTCTTCAAGCACCTTATCCATCTCATATGCGCTCATCGGCCGCTCAATGAGCGCGCCTAAAATCATTATTTCAATTGACGTACTCGCCATAAGCAGTCTCCTTTCTCTTGTAATACTATCACTGATAGTAGCGCATGAAAAGGGGCTTTCTTTCTACACTGCCAGCAGCGACCACCTCCGCGCTCGCTTTCTTCTCCCGGCAAAACTTTTTATGTGCGGGGCTTGTTCCCTCTTTTAGTTGAGTGATGAGCTACTATAAACGAGAAAGATACGCTCAAGTGAGCGAAGCAGTACCGAGGAGCTATGCGCTATGACGAATATGAATTTGTGGCTGGTTCAGCCGCAGCGGCGGTTGGGGCCAGCAGGGCTTATTGCGCTTCTGGTGATTACGGGCCTGGTCACTCCCCTGTCGCTTGATATGTACACCCCTGCCATTCCCCATATGACCGAGCATTTCAACGCCGATGCGGGCACGGTGAACCTCACGCTCGTGGGCTATTTCCTGTTTTTCGCCGTGGGGCTACTTTTGTTTGGGCCGGTAAGCGACCGCTTGGGGCGCAAACCCGTGTTGCTCGCCGGCGTGGCCACCTACGCAGCAGCGAGCGCACTGTGTGCCCTCGCGCCCACCATTTGGGCACTCATTGCGTTTCGCGTGGCGCAGGCCCTCGGCGCAGGAGCAGTTGGCGCCGTGTCTACCGCCGTAGTCAAAGACGCCGTGGTGCCAGAAAAGCGCGAAACGGTGCTCTCGGTTGTGCAGGTCATGTTTGTGGTGGGCCCCGTGCTCGCGCCCGTGCTGGGGGCGCTCGTACTGCAGGTGGCCGACTGGCGCATGACGTTTTGGCTGCTCAGCCTTGTGGGAGTATTCTGCGGCGTCATGGCGCTGCTGTTTGAAGAAACCCTGCCACCCCATGAGTGCTTGCACGGCTCGGTGGCCTCAAGCCTCATCCACTTGGGCACCGTGGCGAAAAACCGCGGATTCACCTGGTTTCTGCTGGTGGCAGGCCTCTTTAACCTACCCTTCATGGCCTACATCGCCGTGGGGTCTTATGTCTACATTTCCTTTTTCGGGCTGAGCGAGTTGGAATACAGCGCCTATTTCGCGGTGGCGGCACTGTTCACCGCAACCGGGCCGCTCATCTGGATGTTCGCCTCAAAGTTTGTGAGTGCGCGGAAGTTCACCTCCCTTGCTTTGGGTGTGGCCCTCGCGACCGGCATCAGTATGCTGGCAGTGGGCGAAGCCTCGCCGGTGGCGTTCTGCATCATAATGCTGGCGTTTGCGCTGTGCGAATCGGCCATACGACCCTACAGCACCAACATTCTGCTATCCCAGCAGGAGGGCGACACGGGAGCGGCATCCTCGCTCATTAACTTTGCCAATACGGCCGTCGGTAGCGTCGGCATGGCACTCGCGGTGCTGCCGTGGCCGAACTTCGTAGTGGGAATAGGTGCCATTATTACGGGCACCATGGTGGTGGCCGGTGTGCTGTGGGTAACACTACTGAAGTCGAAGGTACCGCTTGTTGGCATCAAAGAGGCGACGACCCCGGGGAGCCCCAGGGTCGTCGCAAATGGAGAAGCTATAGAAGCAGGCGAGATCGCGTCGAAGGGCCGCTAGTTAGCGCACGACGCGGACGCGGCGGACGCCTTCGATGGCGGAGAGGCGGTCGATGGCGTCGTCGGGGTGGCCGGGGGTGCCGGCGTCCAGATCGAGCATCGTGTAGGCGTTTTCGCCACGCGCCTTGTTCGTCATGTTCTCGATGTTCACACCCGCATCACCAAACACGTTTGTGACCTGGGCAATGACCGACGGTACGTTCGCGTGCAGCACGGCTACGCGGCGCAGGCCCTCCGGCACCGGGCCCATGTCGCAGGCCGGGTAGTTCACGGAGTTCTTGATAGTGCCATTTTCCAGATAGTCCATCGTCTGGCGCACGGCCATGGCGGCGCAGTTGTCCTCGGCCTCGGCCGTGGAAGCACCCAGGTGAGGTAACACAATGGTGCGCTCCATCTGCATGACCGCGGGCACAGCGAAGTCGGTCACGTACGCACCCACCTTGCCCGACGCCAGTGCGGCGGCCATTGCGTCGTTGTTCACCAGCGTATCGCGCGAGAAGTTCAGCAGCACCGCGCCTTCCTTCATGAGGTCGCAAGCGCGCTCGTCAATCATGCCGATGGTGCCTTCTACGGCCGGCACGTGAATGGTGAGGTAGTCGCAGGTGCGCAGCAAGTCATCCAGGTTCGTGACGTGATGCACGGCGCTTGAGAGCCGCCAGGCTGCGCCCACCGACACGTACGGGTCGTAACCATACACGTCCATACCCAGGTCAAGGGCCGTGTTGGCCACCTCGGCACCGATGGCACCCAGGCCAATGACGCCCAGCTTCTTGCCCATGATCTCGCGGCCCGCAAAAGCCTTCTTCGCCTTCTCGGCCGCCTTCGCGATGTTTTCGTCCTCGGCGTTCGCGCGGCACCACTCGATGCCCTCCACAATGCCGCGGCTGGCCAGCAGCAACGCGCACAAGACAATTTCCTTTACGGCATTCGCGTTCGCGCCAGGGGTGTTGAACACCACAATGCCTTCCTCGGCGCAGCGGTCGAGCGGGATGTTGTTCACGCCGGCGCCCGCACGCGCAATGGCCAGCAGCTCATCGCCAAATTCCATGTCGTGCATGGCGGCGCTGCGCACCAGAATAGCGGAGGCGTTCGCGGGGTCGTCGGTGAGTTCGTAGGCGTCTGTGAGCAAATCGGTGCCGTGCGAGGAAATGTTGTTCAGGCAGTGAACGAAGCGCATGGTGTTTTCTCCTTCTCGAAGTCTGCGGCAGCGCGGGCGCGGGGCGCGGGCACAGGGCGAATGACGCGCGGCGCTTTAGTCTGCTAGAGCAGTATACCCCCTCCCCTTCCCGCGCGCGACCAGCAACAGCCACGAGCGCGCGAGCGCACGCCCACCGGGAGTGGGCGGAGGCGGCACCGCCGCAGGCTCGCCCCGCGTCGCGTGCGCGATTTACAAATTCCCGCGCCGGGCGAAGGGGGCCGCGCTACAATCTTTCAGCAGAGACCGCTCACCACAAGGAGGCTTGGCATGGGGAAGAATGTGTTGGTGCTGAACGGAAGCCCACGAAAACACGGCAACACGGCGGCGCTCGTCGAGGCGTTTTCGAAGGGGGCCGAACAGACGGGCAGCACCGTCGTGCGCTTTGACGTGGCGCTGATGGACATTGCGCCGTGTCGCGGCTGCTTGGGTGGCGGCGCCGACGTGAACAGCCCCTGCGTGCAGAAGGACGACATGGACGCCATCTATGCCGCCTACCGCGCGGCTGACGTGGTGGTGTTGGCCTCGCCGATGTACTGCTGGAGCTTCACCGCGCAGGAGAAGGCCGTGCTCGACCGCCTGTTCGCGCTCATGGAAGCCAGCATGTGCGCCGCGGCAGCCGGCGGTGCCGAAGCGGCAGCGGCAGCCGCTGAGTCGGGCGGCAAAGAGTGCGTGCTTATCATGCCCGCTGAGGAAAACACCGAGCGCAACTTCGCGCCCATCATTTCCTACTACGTCACGCTGTGCGAGCGCATGGGCTGGCGCGACCGAGGGCGCGTGCTGGTGGGCGGCGTGTACGAAGCCGGCGCCATCGCCGGCAACCCCGCGCTTGACGAGGCCTTCCAGTTGGGAGCCTCGCTCGCGTAGTTTCGCTTGCTTCAAAATTCTTTTCTGCTCCTGCAACAATCGGGCGCGCTTCTCCGTGTTGAGGGCAGGAATGGAGGAGAATATGTACGACACGGACACAACCGGCGAGCCATCGGCGCGCCGTCAGCTCGCCGGGGCCGACGCGCGCGCCGAGCTGCTTGAAGCCTCCCTCAGCCGGTGGGGCGACACCGTGCTGCGGCTGGCGGTGAACCGCACGGACAACCGATCCGACGCTGAAGACGTGTTCCAAACCGTGTTCATGCGCCTGTATCAGGCGGCCCCGCGCTTCACCGACGACGAGCACGAGAAGGCGTGGCTGTTGCGCGTGACCATGAATTGCTGCGCTGACCTCCACCGCAGCCCTTGGCGCAAGCAGCGCGCTGTCTACGACGACGAAACCGCCGCCGCACTTCCCGCCCCGCCAGCGCCAAACGCGGGCGACTTGGCCAACGCCGCGCTGGCGCAGGCACTGACCCGCCTCTCAGGTAAGCAGCGCGCCGCCGTGCATCTGCATTACTACGAAGGCTACTCAACCGACGAAATAGCCCAGATCACCGGCGAACAACCCGCCACCGTCCGCTCGCACCTCCACCGCGCACGCAAAGCTCTCCGACTCGACTTAGGAGCGCACGAATGAACGAACAAGACTTCCGCAAACAGTATGCAGCCCTCCAAGAAAGCATCGTTGCCACACCGGAGTTGAAAGAACGCGCATACAATGCTGCGCAACAAACCGGTTCGCAACAGCATCGCAAGGCCTCAACGCCAACCAAGCGCCCAACTCGGCGAGAATCCCAGCTTGTTCGTACCCGTCGCTGGATTCCTTCGCTTGCTGCTTGCCTTGTGGTTGGCGCTCTTATCGCTGCTGGTACACCCCTCGTTTCCTCACTCAACAACTCCCCTACCATTGCGCTGGATGAGGCGACTGAACGTTGCGGCTTCGCAGTGCGCGCCTACGCAGCCGACGGAAGCGCGCCCCTCAACCCTGGCACCGACAACATCGTGGCATTCGACCGAGATTTGGGCTACCGATTCCAAGGCGGCGACGATTATCAAATGAGTGGCTTTTTCACAGGCTGTCTCTTCCACGTGGAAGGAGAGGGAATCGCACGCGTACAGGCAAACCTGTCGAGCGGAGCACTTTATCGTGTCACGTATGAGGATGTTCCAACCGACCCTGACGATCCTCGCAGAGGGGAATTGGCAAGCTGGAAACCCCACGCACGTGGTACTGGTGAATATTATGCGAACTACGACTTTGTTGCCCAGAAGCAGGTGAACGGCGTACCCAAAATAAGCCTTGCAAAGCTTATGGGTTCAACCATCGACATCCCAGCAAGCGATGATCCCGGCATTACAACGGGCGCGACAAATTTCGGGTTTTGGACAAATGAGGGCGAAGTCCCCGCTAATTCCGGTGATGACCCCTTGTCGCCGCTCATTGATCTTTTCGACGGAGAAAAACTTACCGTAACCGTCACGTTTAATGATGGAAGCGTTTCAACCCAAGTCATCGTTCTTCATGCCGCCAATTTTGAAACTTTAACATACGAAAACGGCGTTTGCTTGACTACTCAGATTGCCCCGTCTGATGAAGCGGAAGGTTTATCGACAGCGAGGTCGCTCTACGGAATTATAGTTGAGGCTGATGATAGCCCTTTCCCCCTCCCACTCGATAACGCAAACGATCGCGCCGATGAAGTATTACCCGCCATGGTTTCCCCGCGCATGAATGATACCTTTCATGCAACAACCGAGGTAGATGGGGAGCGTGTCGACACAATTCTGCCCAAAGAAGTGCTCGTCACGCCGAATAACGAGATATCTTTCACCTATCGCTACGAGGACCCGAATTATTCAGGTGGAAAGCTTGACATATTATCAGCCGAGCTAACTATGAAAGAAGCGTCCCTCGTGCTTTCTGATACGATTCCAAACGATAAGGCACTTAAAGACTGCACTTCCGTGATTCATAGGTGGCTTAACGGCCTTGCTTATATGAATAAGTGCTCGCAAGAGGTGTTCGGATATGGCTACAACGAAGACGGCACACTCACAAGCGCAGACCATCGTTATACCTCAACAACAATAACAGTAACCAACCACAGTAATGCGGCAGTTCCGCTGTCACCAGATGCGCTTTACTCATTCGTCATACGGAACAACGATGGAACAATTGAAATTGTGCATACTGGTTATGATTTAGATTTCGAAGCAACGGGTGATGTTTTGCCGTCCGAAAATCCTCTTCGCGTCACCATTGCGCCAGGTGGCACAGTAGAACTGACCATATTGCGCGTTTTGCCAAACTATATTCTCGCCAATGAAAACCTTATTCTCATGCCGAACAGTTCAGATCCGGATACCCAAGCCTTTTTACTTGGCAGCCAATGAGGCGCAATAGATAGCGCGAAGCGCGTCACCTATTGTAGGGCGAAGGCGGGGCTCTTTGTGAGAGGCCCGCCTTCGTTGTCATTACTTTTCTGCCGCTACCCTCGTGCTAGTTTGCGGGCTCCTAGGTAGGTTATGGCGAAGTAGGCGCCGTAGACTATGAGGAAGCAGGCGGCGCACATGAGGGCCATTTCGGTGATGTCGAGGTGGCCGAACACCGCCACCACATCGGTCACCACCACAAGCGCGCAGCAGGAGTGCGCCACGGCCAGGGCCAGCGGGAACAGGAAGTACACAAGCACCTGCACGAAGATGGACCCGGAAATCATGCCCTCAGGCGCGCCGAGTTTGCGCAGCAGCGCGTAGCGGGGCGCGCTGTCGGAGGCGTCGGAGAGCTGCTGGATGGCGAGGATAGCCGCACACGCCACCACCAACACGAAGCCCAGGTAGATGGCCAGGTACGACACCACCGTGGACAGGCCGATGCTCTGGTCGTACACGTCGGCGCGGGTGAACGCCATGGTGATGGGCCAGGTGTTCGGCTCGTTCGTGTCGGACACGGCGGTCATCATCTCGCCGAACGCCGTCATGTCCTCGTCATTCGCACACTGCACATTCAGCATGGTCTGGATGAGAGCCGCGTCGGCAGGTATGGCATCGTCGGGCACCACGACCGCGCCCGTATTCATGGGAATCGGCGTGGTTTGCAGCGTGTCACCATGGAAGGACGCAAGCGCGAACGCGTGACCGCTCACGTCAAGGGACGTACCGCGCTCGATGGCCTGCTCATAAAACCCGCGTGTGAGGTCGGAGTCGCTAAACACCGCACACTCCCCCGCGCCCAGCGTGAGCGCAGGCTTGCCAGCCAGTTCCAACGCGGCGTTTACCTGCGAGAGCTTCATCACGTATACGGGAAACTTCTCGTAGCCGCTATTCACAGCCGATCCGGCGTAGTCGGCGAGCTTGAGGCCGCTCGCCGCCTCCACATCGCCCATGGTCAGGCCATCCTGCGGGTCTACCAGCAAATCCACCTGCGCGGCGCCTTCCACCAGCGCGTCGAAGTCGCCCAGCCCGAGGGTTTGCGCACTGGCGCGCAAACCGACCACCGCGTCATAGTCTTGCTGCTTGGCGAACTCACCAAATTCGCCCAGGTCGGAGGGCACAAAGCCAGTTTCGTCGTTGTAGCTGCCGAAGTTCGTGGACACCGTGGCACTGTAGGCCGTACTCGCGTCGATCGAACTCACCAGCGCATTTCTAATGCCAATGCCACCGCACACGCTCGTAATGGCCAAAAACAGCACCAGGCACACGATAGAAAGCGACGCAAACGTGGTATTCACCTTGGCATTCAACTGGCGCAGCGTGAACATGTTGAGACCGCTCAGGTAAAGCGGGCGCGCCAGCTGCACCAGCTTCAGCAGAAAGCCCGACAGCGCGTAGAAGAACAGCACTGTACCAACGCACACAAGCACGGTGGCGGCCGCGAACTGGGGCGACGGTTCCATAAGGCCATTGTCGATGAGCAGCTTGTACGACACGCCAATGATGACAAGCGACATAGCGAACAGCACGAGCGAAAGCGGCAGGCTGGTCAGCTTCATGTCCTCGCTCTTGCCTGCGGCGTGCATGAGGTCGATGAGCTTCGCCTTCGCCACGGTGCGCGCGTTTAGCACGGCCGCAATCACGAAAATGACAGCGAACACGGCCACCGTCTGCACGAGCGCGTCGGCCGAGAACACGAACGCGAACCCGGCGGCGTCGGCTACGTCGGCCTGGAACAGGGCCGAGGTCACGTACAGCAAAAGCTGCGACAGCCCAAAGCCCACAAGCAAGCCCACCACAAGCGATGCCGCACCCACGATGAGCGACTCAAGAGCGACAATTTTCACCACGTCGCCCGTGCGCATACCCATCATAAGGTACAGGCCAAATTCCTTCTTGCGCCGCCGAATGAGAAAGCGGTTCGCGTACACCACGAGAAACACCAGCACAAACGCAATAAACAGCGACACGCCACCAATGACCATGCCCAGCAAGCTGAACATTTTGTCCTGCGTCTCGGAAAACGCAAGCACGCCTTGCTGCGCGGTCATGGAGTTGAACGCATAAAATACCGCCACGCCCAACATGATAGTAAGGAAGTAAATACCGAAGTCCGCCACCGACTTGCGGACGTTGCCAAGGGCCAGCTTAGCAAGCATGAGCCGCCACCTCCTCGCCCTCGGCGTCGCTCATGTCGGTGACTACGCCCACAATGTGGTGGTGGAACGTCGCGCGGTCGGCACCCTGGCGGCGTAGCTCGCCATAGAGGCGGCCGTCCTTGATGAAAATGATGCGCCCGCAGTAGCTTGCCGACATTGAATCGTGCGTGACCATGAGGATGGTGGCACCCTGCGCGTTCAGACGCTCAAGCGATTCCAGCAGCTGGCGAGCCGATTTCGAGTCGAGCGCGCCCGTGGGTTCGTCGGCCAACACCAGGTGCGGACGCGTGACCGTGGCGCGCGCGGCCGCCACGCGCTGGCGCTGGCCGCCCGACATTTGGAAGGGGTGCTTTTCCAGCACATCTTCAATGCCGAGGGTGCGTGCCGCCTCGCGCACGCGAGTGTCGATCTCACGCGCGGGCGTCTTTTGGATGGTGAGCGCAAGCGCAATGTTTTCGTAAGCCGTGAGCGTATCAAGCAGGTTCGCGTCTTGGAAGATGAAGCCCAGGTCGTTGCGGCGGAAGTCGCTCAGCTCCTTGCCGCGCATATCGGTGATGGTGCGCCCACCGATGACAATTTGGCCACTTGACGGCGTGTCAATGGTGGCCAGGCAGTTGAGCAGCGTAGACTTACCCGAGCCCGACGGCCCCATGATGCCCACAAACTCACCCGTCGCCACCGTGAAGCTCACACGGTCGAGCGCTTGCGTGACGTTCGCCTCCGCGCGCTTGCGCGCCTCCGTGCCATAGCGCTTGCTAATGCTGCGCACCTCAACCACGGTCGTCGCGCCGTGTTTGCCGTTGCTCATGTTCGCTCCTCTCTCGTCGGCGCGCCGCCGGGGCGCACTCGTCTTGTTCGTCGCACCCCAGTCTACGAAGCCGTCCTTACACCCCACCCGCGCCCACCTTGCGTTTTCCTTACAAGGGAGCGCAACCTTGCGGCTGCCTTACACGTGGGGGCGTGGCATGCGGAGCGGGGCGAAGGTGTGGCATACTAGTGGACATGAGAGAAGGAGGCTGCGGATGACAGCGGGTGGGTTTGGCATGGTGGACGCGCATTTGCGCGACAAGCGCATTCTCATTGTGGATGACGAGCGCGAACTGGCAGACATGGTGGCTGCCATCCTGCACGGCGCGGGCTTCACCTGCGTGAGCGTGGCCCACTCGGGCGCGGAAGCGCTCGCGGCCGTTGACGCATGCGCAGCTGATGCGGAGCGCGCCTTCCAACTATTTATACTCGATGTAATGATGCCACACATGGATGGCTTCGAACTACTCTCCCACCTGCGGCAACGCACTGCCTGCGCGCGCGTGCCCGCAGTGTTTCTCACGGCGAAGGACGAGCCTTTCGACCGCGTGAGCGGCCTTTCCCTGGGCGCGGACGATTACATCGCCAAGCCGTTCCTACCCCAGGAACTCGTGCTGCGCATCGCCGCTGTGCTGCGTCGCTGCTACGCGGAGGAAAGCCCCCTGCTTGAACTGGACGCCAGCCGCGTAAACTTCGCCACGGCCGAGGTGGAGCGCGCCGACGGCGAAACGGTGCTGCTCACGGCCAAAGAACACGAAATCTTAAGCGTACTCGCGCGCAACGCCGGGCGCATTGTGACCATCGACGCGCTCTGCGAGGCGTGCTGGGGTACGTCGTTTGGCTACGAGAACTCGCTCATGGCGCACATCCGGCGGCTGCGCGAAAAGATTGAGGCGAACCCGTCGAAGCCCGTCTCGCTCGTTACCGTGAAGGGCCTCGGCTACAAGCTGGTAAAACGAGGCTAGTCATGATGCGGGCGAACCAGAAACAGCGACGCGGCGCGGCACCCAACCTCGCGCGGTTTTTCACGAAGCAGCTGCTACTGTTTATGGCGCTCGCGTTTCTCATTGTGGTGGTGGACTTTTTCCTGTATGCCCTCATTGCCTACCGGGAATCGAACGAACACTACAACGACGGCACGCCCGTCACCACGGTGCGCGCCGTGGATGCGGCGCTTTCGCGTGACGAAGGCGGCGCGTGGATATTCGCTCCGAAGGGCCTCGAAACACTCGCTGAACAGGACGCCTGGGCGCTGCTGGTGGATGGCGACGGGAATGTGGCCTGGTCCCACGGCGTGCCGACCGAGGTGCCGCGCGTCTTTACACCCAACGACATCGCCATGGCCGCGCACTACGCCGATCTCGCTGGCTACCCCACCTTTTTCTGGAACCGCGACGATGGGTTGTTGGTGGTGGGCTTTCCCAAGGGCGAATACTGGCACGAAAGCCTGACCTTCCCCACCTCCACCATTACGAATCTGCCGCTGTACGTGCTGCTCATATTCAGCGTTGATCTGGCTATTCTGTTTGTGATGTACGTGGTGTCGCGGTGGCGCACGCAAAATGCGGTGGGGCCCATCGCCGAAGCGCTCGACGCGCTGTCAGAGGGCCGCGCGGCCGAACTGCACCTGAAAGGCGACCTACGCGACATCGGCCAGCAAATCACCGAGACAAGCGGCATCATCGAACAGAAGGACGCCGCACGCGCGAACTGGATTCGCGGCATCTCGCACGATATCCGCACGCCGCTCTCCATGATTCTAGGCTACGCAGACGCCATTGCTTCCAGCGAGGCCACAAGCGACGAAGCGCGTGCAAGCGCCCAGGTCATCCGCGCACAGGGACTCAAGATCAAAGACCTCGTGACCGATCTTAACACCGCCTCGAAACTCGACTACGACTTGCAGCCTCTCCACCTTGAGCGCGTGCACCTGCCGCGCCTTCTGCGCACCGTGGTGGCCGGGCACGTGAACAGTGGACTGGACGAGCTGCACCCCCTTGAGCTGGATGTGGCCGAAGATGCGGCTGAGGCCGTGGTGCTTGGCGACGAGCGCCTGCTCACGCGCGCGGTAGAAAACGCCATCGCGAACGCGCGGGTGCACAACGAGACAGGCTGCACGGTGGCGGTGTCGCTACACGTTGCGGACGGCCACGCTCTTGTGCGCGTGGCCGACGACGGTGCTGGCGCCACACCTGAGGAACTGGCCGCCCTCGAAGCGCGCCTTGCCCGTGCCCGCACGGCCCGCAGCGCCGCCGGCTCCTACGGCGAAGAACATGGCTTGGGCCTGGTGCTGGTCGATCGCATCGCGCGCGTCCACGACGGCGCACTCAAGCTGGAAAGCAAGCCAAACTACGGCTTCACGGTGGAACTTTCCTTGCCCCTGGTATAGCGCCTGCTGCCTCTGGCGTTGACATTCTACCTCTATGTAACCGTCGCGAAACTTCCCTCTTCGAAGCCTCTTAAAGAGGGCTTGTCAAGTACAATAGCAATGTCCGCGTTGTACGCAGGCCTCCCCCGCATCGCCCAAGCCTTAAGGCAGGAGGTAGAACCCTATGGAAGCACTTGTGCTTGCTCTTCTTTTACTGGCAGCCGTTTTGGTGTCTTCCGTCATCGACCAGTTGGTGCCGAAAATTTCCTCCCCCCTCATCCAAATTGGTCTGGGCCTGCTTATTGCGTTGCTCGCACCCGCACAAATCAACATCACCCTTGACCCCGAACTGTTCTTGGTCCTGTTCATCGCGCCACTTCTGTTTGATGAGGCAAAAAACGTCGACAAGGGCGCGCTCTGGAAGAACCGCTGGCCGGTGGTATCGCTGGCTATTGGACTGGTGATTGTGACGGCACTCATCATTGGCGTGGTGGTGAACAAGCTGGAACCCTCTATCGAATTGGCCGCCGCCATCGCACTTGGTGCCGCACTCGGTCCCACCGATGCGGTAGCCGTGGCGTCGCTTTCGCGCGACACCGACATTGGCGCACGCAACAAGAGCATCCTCGAAGGCGAATCGCTCATCAACGACGCATCCGGCATCGTGATCTTCCAGTTCGCCATTGCCGCCGCGGCAGGCACGGCGTTTTCGCTCGCAGACGCTGCGGCCGATTTTGCCGTGAGCTTCTTTGGCGGCATCCTCGTAGGACTTCTTCTAAGCTGGGTCGGTAAAGCGTTCGTGCAGCGCGTGCGCTCCTGGGGCTTGGAGAACACGACGTTTCACGTGCTGTTTGAGGTGTTCACGCCGTTCATTGTATTTCTGGTAGCTGACGCGCTGGGCACGAGCGGCATCTTGGCCGTGGTGGCAGCGGGGCTCGTGAATATCATTTCGCCGCGCGCCATTGGGCCTTCCATATCCCGCATGAACATTGTTTCATCAAGCGTGTGGCGCGTGCTGGCCTTTGCGCTCAATGGCGTGGTGTTTGTGCTGCTGGGGACACAGTTGCCGAAAGCCATGCAGAGCACCTGGGACGACGTGAGCATTCACAACGCGGTACTCATCGGGTACGTACTGCTGATCACACTCATCTATGTAGTCGTGCGCTTCGGGTGGATTTTCAGTATGGAGCGCATTCGTGCACGTCGCCGGCCGGCCGCTGAGCGTCCCAGTTGGCACACCGACGTGCGCTCGGCACTGGTCATGACGCTGGGCGGGCCGAAGGGCACCATCACGCTGGCCGTGGTGCTCACCATTCCCCTCTACATTGCGACGAATGAGCAAATGGTGGGCGATGTGGTGGCATCATTCCCCCAGCGCGAACTTATCATTTTCTTGGCCTGCGGTGTTATCGTGGTCACGCTGCTGTTGGCCACGTTTGTCGTACCTCTATTGGCACCAAAAAAACCCGCAACTGACGAGGAACTACGCTGCGATGAAACGCAGGTGAATCTTGAGATTTTGCGCGCCGTCATCGAAGAGCTGGCCGCGCGCCAAACCGCTGAGACGCGCGTAGCCACACAAACGGTCATCCACTCGTACAACGAGCGTATCGCACGCATTAAGGACAGCAACGACCTGGACGACGAACCCAACACGGCACTGCGTCTGCGCGCGCTCGCCTGGGAACAAGCCTACGTGCTGGACTTAATCGAAAAAGAGGAAATCTACCCCATTGTGGGCTATCAGTACTTGAGCCGCCTCTCGCGCGTGGAAGATCTACTGAAGCATCACGCCGGGCGCTGGACGATACAAAACGCGTACCTGCGCCTGCGCGCCCTCGTACGTGCAGGGTGGCACCGCCTGCTGAGCGACCTGCCGGGAGTAAGCCCCACCGAGCGCACCCAGGCCATCCGCGCCTTGCAGCTGCAAGCGGCAGAATACCTGGTAGGCAAGCTACAAGCCATGCTCACCTCTCCCGAGTGCGACGAGCCGGCCGAAGATGTAAGCGCGCTCATCATGGAATACCAGCGCACGATAACGCTCATGCGAAACCAGAACCCCTCCATCACCGCACTTACGCGCACCGCCGACAAAACTGTCGATATCGTACGCCAGGGCCTGCGCCTTGAACTGGAGTTCATCCAAACCCGCTACGAGGAAGGCGACCTCTGCCGCTCCTCCGCCAAACGCCTCCGCGAAAACGTCTACCTCATGCAGGTAGACTTGGAGGACAACGTATAAAAAAGTTCCGCCAGTCGTGAAACCGGCGGAACCTGAAATTCTTCGAAACCGGTAACTACATTTTTGCGGGCGCGCTCACACCTAGCAGGTTCAGCGTGGTGGCCAGCACGATGCGAGCGGCGTCCACCAGGGCCAGACGCGCGTTCTTCACGGACTCTTCCTCGCCAATAACATGGCAGTTCGTGTAGAAGGAGTGGAACAGGCTCGCGAGGTCCTGCGCGTAGTGCGTCAGGCGGAACGCGGCGCGGTCGCGCGCGGCTTGCGCCACGAGCGGGCCAAAGTCGTCCATCTTGCGCATGAGGGCCAGTTCGCTCTCGTGCGTAAGCGGGGACAGATCCACGTTGGCCGGAATCACCTTCGCTGCCAGCTCATCCATGGAAAGCGTGCCGTTCTCGGCAGCCTCGGCGTCGGCCGGATTGGCAGCCTTGCGCAGGATGGAGCAAATGCGGGCGTGCGCGTACTGCACGTAGTACACCGGGTTCGAGGCGTCCTTCTTCTTCGCCACCTCAATGTCGAAGTCGATGGGCTGGTCGGAGGACTTCGCCAGCATGAGGTAGCGCGTGGCGTCCACGCCCACCTCGTCGATGAGTTCCTCAAACGTGATCATCTCACCGGTGCGCTTCGACATACGCACGGCCTCGCCGTCGCGGAACAGGTTCACCAGCTGGCCAAGCATGATTTCCAGCGCACCGGGCCAGCCCCATGCGGCCAGCATGGCCTCGCAGCGGGCGATGTAGCCGTGGTGGTCGGCGCCCCAGATGTTGATGAGGTGGTCGAAGCCGCGCTCCATCTTGTTGTAGTGGTAGGCCACGTCGCTCATGAAGTAGGTCATCTCGCCGTTGGCCTTGATGAGCACGCGGTCCTTCTCGTC